>JBKQNE010000147.1:0-4654 GCA_052146355.1 Binataceae bacterium (SeqCode)
GCGGCTCACGTAGAATGGAAAATAACCGCCGCCGTGCGCCGCGCACAATTTCAGGCGCGGGAAGCGATCGAAGACGCCGCCGAACACGAGATGAGCCAGCGCGATCGTCGTGTCAGCGGGATTGCCAATCAGATTGGAAAGGTAGAAGGGCGAGGTCCGCTCGCCGAGGGTGCATCCGGCCGGATGCATAAACATCAGTGCGCCCAGCTCCTCCGCTCTGCTCCAGAGTGGATAGTATTGGGGATGCGCGAGTTCGAGCTCGTTCACGTGAGTCGAGATGATCGCGCCTTTGAGCTTCAGCGTCTGTATCGCGTGATCGAGTTGCACGACGGCGAGCTGAGGATGCTGCATCGAGAGCATCGCAAGGCCCACAAGACGATTCGGCTGCCGCGCACATAACGCCGCGATCCCCTCGTTCGTGCTTGTCACGATTTTGCTCGCGAGTTCGCGATCGGACCAATAGTGATAGAGCGGCGCGGGGCTGACTGCCTGGATATCTATTCGCATCGCGTCCATCGCGCGCAGCCGCACTTCGACGTCGGCAAATTTCTGACGATAGACGGTTGTCATCAGTATACGATTCCGCTCAGTCGACGCCGCTCCTGTCGCTCGCGCCGTCTCCTCGTTCGCGCGAGACCATCCTGGATCCTTGCGTGCGATTGCCTCGGCTTCGGGAACGATCGCGTGAGCATGAATGTCTATCGATGGCCTCATACCTTCGTCAGCGGGCGAACAGTAAGTCCATTAGCCGCGATTCTGTTCGGACTTTCAAGGAAATGAAGCCCGTCGCTGCTATCGATGCGCGACACCAAAGCTGGACGGGCTGTAGTTGTCCATTATTGCGAATGCAGCTCATTCTAAGCACATTGGAATCGGAGATCCTAAGCAAGGGGCTGAACAAAGGACCGAGGACAGTGACGGCTGGTCCGCGATGTTGAGATGATCGATCATGGGGTCGGCATCGAGGCGCGCTGATCCGGCGGATGATCCGTGAGAATCCGTCGCTTCGCTGGATCTGTTCGCCGTACGCACTATTTGGAGGGGACCCGGAGAAGCTGCGCATAGGCGTGCTGACGCAGACCACTTTTTGGGAAATCCATCCTGAATGTCTGGCGGCGACGTCGGCACGTCGGCTTGCATAGTTGGCGCATCTGTTTTCACCCACTCATATTCGCGATCCGCGGCCAATAACCATCATGGGCGGCCGAGCCTCGCTACACCACGATGCTCAGCAACTTGTCCTGCACGAAAATGAACTTGTGCGGCAGCTGGCCGACCAGATGGCGCTTGACGCCCTCACTCGCCAGCGCGAGCGCCTTGACCTCGTCCGCGTCGGCGCCGGCGTGAACTTGCAGCCGCTCGCGTACCTTTCCGTTGACCTGGATGAACACCGTTGCGGTCGCGCGCTCCCACTCGGTCTGAAAGTGCGGTTCGATTTTCTTTGGCTCGTAGCGCTCGTCCATGGACGTGCCGCCCGTTTCCCAGCGTGAGGTGAGTCTACCGTGACGCCAACGCCGGTTAAACTGGCGCTCGATTCAACGCGTGCATTGTGGCGCCGTCCGGTCGCGCGTGAGCCGTGCGTTCCTTTGCCGTTGACCCGCACCTCGCGTTAAATCCGGAGCGGCGGCCGGTGTACCTTTGCCTGCCCTCCACTGACTGGTCCTCCGCGAAAATTACCGGCGTGACTTGAAACGCGCTAGATCGCAACGAATTTCGAAGAGAGGAAGGCCAAAAGCGGAACACATCGGTCTATGGTGAAATCCGGCCTACTTTGGCTGAATCTCTTTGGCGATTTGCTTCCCTTCTTGGTTCTTAGTTTACGGTCCAAGGGTCGCTCGCGGCCGAGAATCTTCCCATAGCGGCGCGGGTAGCTGAAAATTCCCGCTGAAGCGCAAGCTATCGTCGATCCAAAGAACCGTGGCGGATAGCAATGAGAAAAAGCTCAGCCGGTTGTAGACGATTTGGCGAATCGTACGTATTAGGTGTGTGAGGTCAGAGGGGGGCTTGGCTATGAGCACATCTGTCGCGGTTGCCGGTTCGGTGCTGCGGCGTACACGTCAGCGTTCGGCGCCCGGGCTGAGGCTAATAGCGGCTATCCTCGCCCTGGGCCTCACCGCGCTCCCGGTGGATCGCGCATTTGCCTTTCAGGGCGACGATGCGCCTCCCAGTGTCGGATCTCTGGATGATTACATGCGCCAGGGACAGTTGCGCGACAGGGCTTACGCCCGACAGGGGCGGTATGGCCCGGGAGGCCAAGGATCCTATGGCGCGCCAACCGGCACTCGCTCGCAAATGAACCCTGCCGTCATAGGGGCGCTGAATCTCGCGCTATGGGCGCTTCAGCGGTATCAGGAGCGTCATCAACGCCATGCGATGCGGAATTATCGGGGCTCAACACGCGCGCGCGGTCTCAATCCCGCCAATCAGATGCAACCGCCGCTCGGCTACGGTTTCTGAGCGCGGGTTCTCAAGGCTTCGTATCAAAGCTGCGCCGCCAAGACCTCCAGCGCCAGTAGGCGCCGAAGCCTTGTCGATGCCATCGGAGTACGGTTTCCGGCTTAACGATGACTAGTGTCCAACAGCGACGGGAGCATTCGGCAAAGCCAGACCAGGATCAGACGGTCGATGTTCCGCAGCCGAACGCGCGGTCGTCTGCGGTTGAGTGCCAGCAGCTGTTGGCGCAGGGCGAGAATCTGCGCCTCACGCAACGCGCGAGCCTCGAGAAAAGACCGCAAGGTGAGCAAAATACGAGTGAGCCACGCCAACATCGCGCGGTGCGGTTAGCACACTCGCGCGGCTTCGTCACCCGGGATGAAATTTTGACGAGCGACAGCGCAGGCGAACCCAGCAAAGGGCCCCCCGCAGGCCTGACTGCTTCAATGCGCTGCGCCCCGAAGCTGCAGCGCTTGTCCGGCCGGCGCAGCGACGAGCGCGGCACAGGCCGGCGGCAGGTTGCCAAGCAGCAGCGGTTTTCGGGGTGGTGACGGGGGCGGGTGAAGCGCCTCTTCGGTGAACCACCAATCGAGCTCCTTGCCGCAGCCGTCGCCCGGCGGCGGCGGTGCTTGCCCACGACATTGAGGGCTGCCGCTCGGGCAGGAAAGCCTGACATGGAAATGGTAATTGTGCCCCCACCACGGCCGAATCTTTGCCATCCAGGCCCGCTCCGGCCCGCCCTCGCGGCACAGCGCGCGCTTGATCGCCGCGTTGACAAAAACGCGCTCCACCAAGGGCTCTCGAGCGACCGCCTTCAGCAGAAGACGATGCTGCGGCGTCCAGGCCGTCGGGTCGATATCTATCCCATCACCCGCGACAACGTCTGTTGCCGAGATGTCGTCCCGCTCGGCCGGGCTGAGCCGCCGATTTGGCATTGGCGTCAGCCAAATATCGACATCGAGCCCGATCTGGTGCGAGCCATGGCCCGTCAGCATCGGTCCGCCGCGCGGCTGCGCGATGTCACCGACGAGAAGCCCCGGCCAGCCGGCCTCACCCGGCAGTTTCTGCGCCAACCTCTCGAGAAAGGCGATCAGGAGCGGGTGGCCCCAGGCGCGGTTGCGTGACGGGCGCATGACCTGCCAGTTCGGCCCGTCGGCAGGCAGTGCGATGGCGCCGCTTAGACAGCCGCGTTCATAGGACCCGATCGCCTGCGGCGGCCCGGCCGCCGGCGTGCTCTCACGTCCGAACAAAACTTTCGCCGCATCCGGCGGCAACTGCGCTATCACCATAGCGCGGCGCGACGCCTCTTCTGCGGCAGTGTCCTGCGCCGAAGCCTCTCCGCGGCCAAGACAGGCCAAGAGCGTCAACACGCCGCACAGGCAGAGGCTTCTCATAACAGCGGCTCTCCAACGAGTTCGTCCAAGGTTCTGCCCAGGCGGGCAAGATCGGATTCACTCGACAGCCGGTGATTGTCGTACTCCGGCCGAATTACCACAACATTGCGGCTCTCGAGCCGCTCGCCGAGCGCGAGGCCTCCTTCTGAACGGCGGATGACTATATTAGGCGCTTCGTTCGTTGGTATTCAGTTGTGCCTGCTGAAAATTCCGAATGCAGCGAAAACTCTGGCGATTTCGCTCGGCGACCCATAATGTCGCCGGCATGCTCGCACTCATCTCGGCAGGGTTCTCTTGGCTTGCTTGCCGGTTCCGCAGCCGCGCGGAATTGGAACTAGAGCTCATCGCGCTTCGTCATCAGGTTGCGATCCTGAATCGCCAACGGTCCCTCCGTCTGAGGTTCTGCTCCATCGATCGGCTCCTGTGGGTCTGGCTCTACCGGGTGTGGCCGCGTTGCCTGGAGGTGATGGTGGTCGCGAAGCCGGCCACCGTGGTCCAATGGCACCGCCAAGGCTTTCGGTTCTACTGGCGTTGGCGGTCGCGGTCAGGGCGAAGGCCAGTAGGCTGTGAAACTCGCAAACTGGTCCGCGAGATGTGCCTCGCCAATCCGCTCTGGGGTGCGCCGCGCATCCACGGTGAGTTGCTCAAGCTCGGCATCAAGATCAGTCAGGCCACCGTCGCGAAGTACATGCTGCGCCGGCAGCACTCGCCATCGCCGACTTGGCGCAGCTTCCTGCGCAACCAAGCACTCGGCATCGCTGCGATCGACATGTTCATCGTGCCCTCGGCGACCTTCCGGCTCCTGTTCGTGATGCTCATCCTGGCTC
>JBKQNE010000148.1:0-22999 GCA_052146355.1 Binataceae bacterium (SeqCode)
CATTGCGAGGCCGCTTATAGCGGGCGAGGGTCCATACCATCATTCCGAGGTTCTTCTCCGAGGAATCCCGTGGGTACGAGAACCTTTGAACTCGATCGCCGAGACAGCGTCTTTGGGCTGCGGGCGCGGCTCGCGCTGAGGAGCCGCAGGCGACGAATGGAAATCCCGCATCAGCATTCGTTCCCACTACCGCTGAATTACTCGGTGGTCTCCACAGCTGTCGGTTTGACGTAAACACCCCTTGAAATTCATCCGGGAAAATTCTATCAACTAAACGGTCGTTTAAGTTAAACGATCGTTCAGGCTGGAATCAGCGCAGCGATTCATCGCGCGTCGACTACCAGCCCCATCAATCGGGCTTCTGGCCGCCGATGGGCCGCAACGGTACCAGCGCGCGAAGACGAAAGGCGCGGCACATCGAACGGCTTAGGTGTTCCCCACCCAAACCTGAAGCCGGGGGACTGGCCTCACCTGATCGAGGTCCGGTCCCCCGCCCCTTTTTATCTCGGTCGCAACCGGTCTGGCCTCGAAGCGCTGGCGTTATGTGCACGAAGGTAGGGCGGTCGATTCACTGAAGGCGGAAGCCGGCGAGCTTCGTCGCCCCGGCGGTTTTGGGGACAAGCGAAGATGTCTCAACGACCGCTACGCCGATGGATTATTTTGGGATCTTCGTATTCGCTCGCCACATGTTGTTTCGACGATCATTCCTGGACGCATCCCCAGCAAGGTCGGTGGTCCTTTTGGATCAGCTTCGATACCAAGATGTAGCGATCGGCTACACGCCTTGCGCGAGCGAATGGAAAAAAGATAGTGGCGCGAAGCTTGCTGGTGCAACAGAAATTGCATTTTGAGCCAAGCGAGGGAGGGCGAGTGCAATGTGTCGTCAGATAGAGAAACGCGCGGCACCGATGCTGGTGATCGGGGAGCAGGAACGGGCAAGTACCGGGCTTGCGCCGACCGCGCTTTTCGCCACGCTTATCGTCGCCATGGCGCTTGGTACGACATCGTGCAATTCAGGTTCTACCGCCGAGGCCCAGCCACCGCCTCCGCCGGCCCCCGCGACGGTCGTCGACAACACTCGCGTTTCCGATCCCACGAGCGGCTTTGTTGTTAACAGCGATTTCACGCGAGTATTCTTCCTTCCCACCACACTGGCCGCGGACACGGTAAAAAATATCGGAAGAACGACAGAGTACCAAAATAAACTCATCATGGCCCGCGCATTCATGACCGCTACCATACTGTACCAGCCACCATTGCCGGCGATAGACGACGCGCATTTCGTAGGCGGCGATGACCCCGATTCGAATACTAACGACCTGGTGGCAATGCGCTGCAGACCCTCGGCGCCCAGCCAATTGAGGCCGACAATCGCCAGTTGGCCGAATGTATTCGCGGATGCAACCTCGGACCTCGCGGCCCTAATGGAGTATACGCCCGACGACTGCCCGACGCCCGATCTCGACGACACCTATCCGGTTGCCCAACGGGTGTACTGTGCTTCCGAGAATTTTTCCGACCAAAAGAGTACATCTGTCCCGCTGGTTTTGCAGAACGCGGTCGACACCGGTGGGACCATCTTTCAATTTACAGGCAGTCCCTTCCTGAACAACCCCAAAAACACAACGGGGGCCAGCGTTCTCTTTAATCTGTACGGGATTGGAAAAGACTTTTCCGGCTTGGGCTACGCGGTGGAGAATAGTTACCTTGCAAGCGAAGGAGGCGACGTTGCCCTCACCGCCGCCCAGGCGCTGGAACAGTCCGTGGTCACCGAATACCTGGTGTTGAACGTCCCGCTGACAGATGCCGAGTGCCGATGTGTCCGAGTGACTCCCTACGACGGCCGGGATATGAGTCTGTTGAATTGGGATCACGTTTGGTCCAAGGGCAAGCTCGCAAGCGATGGCAGCTGCACCACGCGCGCAACCTTGCCTTGAATAGGATTCGGGATTCCTCGCGCGCGCGACACGCGCGCGGGAATGACACAAACAACCACGACGCTGGAGCAAAATCGCGGTAATATCTTTGGCAGGCCTCAATTGCCGCCGTGGGGACCGAACAATTTCAAGATCAGGAATTTGCGGCCGACGCGAGATCCAAATTAGAAAAGGGATCTTAAATCTCCCGCGGCCGTGGGCTATCTTGGATGATTCCGCGATGAATGGAATCGTCCTCATAGACAAGCCCGCCGGAATTACCTCGGCGGAAGTCGTGCGCAGGGTCAAGCGATTCGTCAAACCCGCCCGCGTCGGCCATCTCGGCACGCTCGACCCGTTCGCAACTGGCCTGCTGCCCATCCTCATCGGCGAAGCGACCAAGCTCGCGCCCTTTCTGGAGGGCGGTGACAAACGCTATGCGGGGCTAATCAAGGTCGGGGCGGAGACCGATACTCTGGACCGCGATGGTTCCGTGGTGCGCACGGCGCCGGCGCCGCCACTTACAGCAACATGCCTGGCGAAAGTGGCGGCGCGGTTCACCGGCAAGATCGTTCAGACGCCGCCCGTGTTTTCAGCGATAAAACGCGGCGGGGTTCCGCTCTACAAGCTGGCGCGCAAAGGCGTCGAGGTTGAACCTCCGGAGCCGCGCGAGATCGAAGTTCGATCTTTAAGACTCGAAGCCGAAGGCGCCGATTCGATCCGTTTCGAGGTCGTCTGCTCGACGGGCACCTATATCCGTTCTCTCGCGCGCGATATCGGAGTGGCGCTTGAGTCCGTGGCGTATCTCGATCAGCTCCGCCGGCTGCGAAGCGCAGGGTTTTCGATCGAAGATGCGTCCGCGCTGGACACGGTTCTCGCTGCACTCGAATCGGATGACAAAAGCGCGCTTCGCATCATCGCACCCGGCGACGCGATACCGGACATGCCCGGCGCCGCGATCGATTCGGAACTGGAGCGCCGTCTTCGCAATGGAGACTCGACCGCACTCGATATGGTGGCGCCCTCAAGCGGCGGTTTTTTCAAAGTGCTGAATCACGAGGGACGGCTGATAGCGGTAGCCCGCGCAACCTCGCGCGTAACCGCCATAATAGAAAGGATTTTCAACGAATAATGGGCGCCCGGGGGTGCTGTCCTAACTTCGGGCCGCTTGTCCTAAATCGCCGATGGGGTTCTCCTAATTCGTGGGACTAGCCGGAATAAGGCGGGATGGACCGAATCCGGTTTCGTCTGATCGATGAGTGGCAACCGTCTCGCATGACCCGGAGACCTCCATCGTGACCAAAACTGCATCGCCTCTCATGCTTATCGCCTTGGCCGTATCGATAACCGCGGCGGCGTGCGCGACCGCCGCCACGCTACTCGATTGAGTGAACGAATGTACGGAATTGCCAATCCCTGGCGATGCTAGTCGAGAGCCGCCCTTGCCCCACCGCGGCTGCGGTCTATCATTACTGGTCAAATGGCCAGTCCAACATTTGCCGACGCGCAAGACATCGCTGAATGGGCCAGCCGCCGGACCGCTCAAGGTAGCCTGCCCCAATTAAGCCGTCGATTGGTACTGGCCACAGACCCCACCGTCCAGAAGATTTCTTTTCGAGCCGGCGAAGGCGTAAGTCTTTCAGGTTGGGACGGTTTCGTCGTTTCTTCGGGCGGAAATCCATTCGTCCCCAAGGGGACTTCGGGTTGGGAACTAAGCACCAGCGGGAACCCCACTCGCAAGGCCAATGAAGATTATGCGGACAGGGTCGACCCTCCCGCTGGTCTTATTCCTGCCAACGACTCGTACGTTGCAGTCACCGCGCGCCGCTGGCCTGCAAAACATGAGTGGGCACACGCCAAACACGCCGAGGGAAGGTGGAAGGACGTTCGAGCCTATGATGCCGATGACCTGGAGACTTGGCTAGAACGCGCGCACGCGGTGCATACCTGGTTTTCTATCCTGATAGGAAAGCATCCCCCGGGAATAACTGACCTGGAGTCATATTGGGCGTCGTGGTCACAGGAAACGAATCCTGCAATCTCACCAGAATTGTTGCTGGCTGGTCGCGAGGAAGCCGCCCAAAAGGTCCGCGAATGGCTTCTGTCCGGCGCAGGTTCCGCAGCCGTAAAAACCGAATCTGCTGACGAGGGGTCGCTGTCGTAGCAGCCACCGTACTGGCGCTCCCCCAGGAAGCCCAAGAGCTACTCTTGTCCCGCCTGATCGTGGTCCATGAACGTGATGCGTGGGAGCAGCTGCGTAACTCCGATGAATCACTCATTCTCATTCCCGCTCCGGGGGCGAACTTCCCCGTTGCTCAAGCGATCGCGGGAGGGCACCGCGTTCTGGTGCCACTCGGGACCTCAGACAACGAGGCCTCTGACACTATCGTGGTTCCCCGGTTAGAGGCGGACCGGGCCGCCAAGGTTCTGGCGAATGCGGGCATCGGAGAAGAGCGTGCTTGGGAACTTGCCCTGCTTGCGCGAAGGAGCGTGAAAGCACTTCGAAGAACCTTGGCTCTGCGACCTGAAAATCAAATACCCTCGTGGGCCCGCCCTGGAGAGGGCGAGACGGTCAAGGGTCTGCTCCTAGCCGGCAAATGGAGCGAACGTGACGACAATGACCTGCGGGTCGTTTCCGAACTCGCGGAGTGTTCCGTCGACGAGCTCGGCCGACGATTGAGCCGCTGGTCGCAGGAGAGTGATCCACCAGTTAGGACTGCGGCTGGCGTCTGCTACCTGGTTTCAATCGAAGATGCATGGCCGTTGGTTACGAAGTATTTGACGCCCAAGGACATGGAGCGCTTCCAAGAGCATGCTCTGAAAATCCTTGGCACTGCTGATCCGAAGTTCGACCTCCCTGTCAACGAGCGCTGGATGGCAGAGATGATGGGGCACAAACGGGAGTTCTCAGACTACCTGCGCGAAGGCATCGCCGAGACGCTCGCGATCATGGGTGCGCGTGGTTCCGGCGTCCAGATCGGCGATTGGACCGCTGACACGTACGCGGCTCTCACAGTGCGGAAGCTGCTGGAAATTGCAAACGGAGACTGGCGCGTCTGGGCCTCCCTTTCGCCATTGCTCAAGTTACTCGCAGAGGCGGCTCCGGATGAATTTCTGGACGCGGTCGAGGCCGGCCTCAAAGACGCGGCTCCAGTTCTGAAACTTTTCGCACCTGACGACGACAACCTATTCAACTTCCCTCCTCACACGGGATTGCTTTGGGCGCTTGAGACGATTGCATGGAGTCGCGAACACCTCGCGGCCGTGACACTGATGCTCGCAAAGCTGTCGCGGCTTGACCCCGGAGGAAAAACCACGAATCGACCGCGAGCCAGCCTGCGCGAGATATTTTTTCCGGGCCGCCCACATACAAGCGCAACGCTGGAGGAGCGACTGCGAGTGCTGGAGATGTTGATGGAGCGAGAGCCCGAAATCGGTTGGGATCTCCTACATCAGCTGGTGACAAGCGAGATCACCACGAACACGTCGCGGCCTCACTGGCGAGACTGGGCTACAGAAAGGGCATCACCCGTCACTCGAGGCGAATACGTACGTCACGTAGTGCGAATGATCCGCCTCATGATCGAAGCGGCCGGCGCAGATGGCGCGCGCTGGGCTAAACTGATCCGCCTCGCGGCAAATCTGCCCGGGGAAGAGTACCTATTGATCATCGACCGACTGTCCGCGCTCGCGAAGGTGGAGGTACCGATCGAGGACCGTCTGGCGATCTGGGACGCGCTGCGCAGTGTGCTATCGCGCCATAGGTCTTTTCGCGGAGAGCGGTGGGTCCTGCCGGCGGAGAGATTGGCCAAACTGGACGCTCTCTACAGTGCATTCGAACCGAGCGATCTTGAGTCACGGTGTATCTGGTTGTTCGGCAACGAGACCGAGTTACCCGAGGGGTATTTAGCCGATTGGGAGAAGGCCAATGCCTTACTTGGGGAGAAACGACGTCACGCCGTTCTGCTGCTGCGAGACAAGGGTGGAATTCACAGCATCTACGGACTCGTTGCGCGCGTGGAGAATCCCTATGTCCTTGCCCGGATGTCGGGACTGGCGCCTGCCTTCGATGACGACGAGAACGAGTTGCTAGAACGACACCTCGCGTCTTCGAATCCTGTCTGGCGGGACTTCGCTTTGGGCTTTGTCGTTGGGAGAATTGAACGGCATGGGTGGGATTGGGTACGCGCCAAGCTCGCTGACGCTGGCCTCCGCCTAACCCCAGATCAGCGGGCCGATCTTCTCTTCGGCTTGCCTTGCTCGCGTGCGACTTGGGATCTCGTCGAGTCGAACGGCCCCGAGACGGAAGCAAGTTACTGGAAGGGAGTACGCGCTTACCCGAAGGATTGGTCCGACTCCGATCTGACGTATGCCATACACAACTTAATTCAATACTCGCGACCCTACGACGCCGTGGAGATCCTCGCCCACACTACCGCCAGCAGCGATCTTAAGGCGCGAGCGCTCGAAGCCGTGCTCTCCTCGCAAAAGACAATCGCGCCATCCGACCATTTTTCGTGGCAACTCCGAGAGATCTTCAAGATCCTGCAAATCGCCGGTGGTTTCGACCAAACTCGACTCGCACGGCTCGAATGGGCCTTCCTTCCGCTTTTCGATCCGCACGAGTTCGCGCCCACTGCCCTTCAAAACGAACTTGCGCGCTCCCCTGAATTCTTCGCGGAAGTGGTTTCAAGAGTTTACCGAGCCGATGATTCCGAGGACAAAGCGGAGCCCACCGAGATCGAGCAGGCGCACGCTCAGCGCAGCCATCACTTGCTTCAGTCATGGGGAGTCGTCCCGGGCGCCGATGCCAGCGGGATCGACGCTATGGCACTGAAGGATTGGGTTGGAAAGGTGCGTGCGGCGACCACTGATGCCGGCCGCCTCAAACCGGGCGATCGCGCGATCGGCCGAATGCTCGCGCATTCCCCGCCAGGAACTGATGGCCATTGGCCTCACGAAGCCGTACGACAGGTTCTGGAGGATTGCATGAGCGAGGACCTGGAGCGCGGCATCGAGGTTGGTCTCTACAATCAGCGAGGCTGGGTACAGCGTGACCTCACCGAAGGTGGCGAGAGAGAACGTGACCTCGCGAACAAGTTCAGCGGTTATGCTGCAGCGCTCGCCACTCGTTGGCCGAGGACAGCCGCTATGCTTCGGCGCATCGCCGCCGGATACGAACGCGACGCGACGCGACAGGATAACAGGGCTCGACGCCGGAAAGATGGGCTCGACGACTAAGCGCATCAGGTTTCTCATCACGAAAAGATCGGCATCCTCGACACTGGAGCGAAAGGGTCGGGGCGTTCCTCACGTTTCGGGTAGAGAACGGCCGCGCCTTCGTTACTGGGCGGAAGGACATAGGTTGTTCGCATGAAAAAGAGAACCTCCAAGCGAAATGCCGCCTTCACGGATGTCATCATGCAGGCGGCATTGAGGCTAATGGAGGCTCCTTCGCTTGATGTGACAGCAATTCTGGTGGCTCTCGGGAAAGCCATCGGCACCGCCAAAGCCCGGTTGCAACA
The DNA here is from genome assembly GCA_052146355.1 of Binataceae bacterium (SeqCode). Classification (GTDB taxonomy): domain Bacteria; phylum Desulfobacterota; class Binatia; order Binatales; family Binataceae; genus JAFAHS01. Next base: position 7,442 of record JBKQNE010000148.1, read on the forward strand.
GATGGAGAAGAAGTGGGACGGATCTCCGGAAACAGAGCCGCCATGGGACGAGCAAGGTCAAATCGAGCATCTGTTGGGCCTCGGCTTCGTAGCCGCACAGGTTTACGTGACCCAAATCGCGGACTCTTGCAGCTCGCTTCACGACACTTACAAAAGCGCTCACGGTTCTGAACTGTTAGGACACAATGGCAGCCGCGACAGCGTGATGACGAGGTCCAATCCCATGATCGCCGGCACAAATGTGACGTCGGTATTCGCGGTCGATACGATTGCTAACTACTACAAGCATCGGGATGAATGGCGAAAGGATTGGCAGCAGGAAAGCCTCAATAAGTGGTCGCGAGGAACCATAGAAACGCTGGCGACTTTGGGTTTTGGTGAGAACTCCGCGTGGGTTTTACTGCACGCTTTCAAGTTGATAGTGGGCCACGACCGCTATGAGGGACTCATGGAACTCGGTCTCATTCTGGAGCGATGGAAAGATGATCTGCTGACAACTTACCGAAAGACCCTCGGCTTCGGCCGCTTCGATTAACCGCCCCTGAAGGTTGCAAATTGGAGAAGTTACGTGCGTTCGCTGGCGCGCGATATCGGAGTGGCGCTCGAGTTGGCGGCGTATCTCGATGAGCTTCGCCGGCTCCGCAGCAGCGGATTTTCGATCGAAGATGCGTCCCCGCTGGACGCAATCCTCGTTGCGCTCGAATCGGATGACAAAAGCGCGCTTGGCATCATCACACCCGGCGATGCGATACCGGACATGCCCGGGGCCACGATCGATTCGGAACTGGAGCGCCGTCTTCGCAATGGAGACTCGACCGCGCTGGATATGGTGGCGCCCTCAAGCGGCGGCTTTTTCAAAGTGCTGAACCATGAGGGACGGCTGATAGCGGTCGCTCGCGCAACCTCGCGCGTAACCGCCGTAATTGAAAGGATTTTCAACGAATAATGCGTGCACGGCAGCAGTCCGGCTTTACTCGTCCGTGGCCCTCTGTTAGTTTGGCGGGCTAACAAAGGAAGATAGGGAAAAGTAAGAACTCCTGATGCCTCTCTCGCTCGCCCGCAAACGGGAAATAATCCAAGGCAACGCTCGGACTCCAACTGACAGCGGATCACCTGAAGTACAGGTCGCTCTGCTTTCGGGACGAATCGAGCAGCTCACCTCGCATCTGAGCACCCACGCGAAGGACCATCACTCGCGCCGCGGACTGCTCAGGATCGTAGGCCAGCGGCGCCGGCTGCTGGATTATCTGCGCTCCCGCGATTTCGCCCGCTACAAAGGGCTGATTGAGAAACTCGGCATTCGGAGATAGGCCGCATCCATTATGGCCGCGTCACCCCAATTGGTTTGTAGGGTAGACGCGGACCCGAACCAGCCGCCCGGCAGGTTTCGGGTGCACCAGTTCAGGTGCCCGGCGGAGACCAAATCCGTAGTCGTCTCGCGGCCCAGTCGCTCCCTCAGGTGTCACAACAATGTCTCGAAAACTGGAAATTGATCTAGCTGGGCGGCGTTTGTCGCTCGAAACGGGCCGGCTCGCAAAGCAGGCCCATGGTTCCGTGCTCGCCCAATATGGCGAGACGGTCGTCCTTGCGACGGTAACCTCGGCCTATGAGGGCCGGGACAAGGTGGATTTTCTGCCGCTCACCGTCGACTACGTCGAGAAGACGTTTGCCGCCGGGAAAATCCCGGGCGGATTCTTCAAGCGCGAAGGACGGGCGTCCGAAAAAGAAGTCCTCACCTCGCGCCTAATCGACCGCGCGATGCGCCCGCTGTTCCCCAAGGGCTACGATCGCGAAACACAGATCATCATTACCGTGCTCTCCGCCGATCGCGATAACGACACGGACGCACTTTCTCTGATTGCGGCCTCCGCCGCGTTGCAGGTCTCTGACGTGCCGCATAACGGCCCGGTCGCGGCGCTCCGGATGGGGCGAATCGACGGCAAGATTGCGATAAGCCCGACGCTCAGCGACCTGGAGCAAAGCGACATCTCGCTGATGGTCGCGGCCAAGCCCGACTCGATCGTGATGCTCGAAGGCGGCGCGGAGGTCGCTGACGAAGATACGATCGTCGAAGCGCTGTTCACGGCTCATGAAGCGATGCAGCCCATCTTCGAGATGCAGGAAGAGCTGCGCAAGCTGGCAGGCAAGCCCAAGCGCGAATTTGTCCCCAAGACGATCGATCCTGGGCTGCTCGCCGCCGTCAAAACCCATATCGGTGATGGAATCGAAAAGGCGCTTGCGATTTCGGGCAAGAAAGATCGTAACACCGCGCTCTATTCGCTGACCGACAAGGCGATCGTGGCGCTGGGCGAAAAGTTCCCCGATCGCGCGGCCGAACTGGCCGAGGCCGGCGACAAGCTGGTGCGCGAGCGGGTTCGTTCGGAAATCCTGGACAAAGGCCGCCGTATCGACGATCGCAAGCCGACCGATATACGGCCGCTGAGCGCGGAAGTGCAGGTCCTGCCCCGCACCCACGGCTCCGCGGTGTTCAGCCGCGGCGAGACCCAGGTGCTCGCGACCGTCACGCTCGGCACCGGGTCCGATGAGCAGAAGATCGATGCGCTCCTGGGCGAGCGCTTCAAGAAGTTCATGATGCACTACAACTTCCCGCCGTTCTCCACTGGCGAAGTGAAGTTCCTGCGCGCTCCTTCACGGCGCGAGATTGGCCACGGCGCGCTGGCCGAGCGTGCGCTCACGCCGGTGCTGCCCGATGAGAGCGATTTCCCCTACACGATTCGCGTCGTATCCGAGGTGCTGGAGTCCAACGGCAGCTCCTCGATGGCAACGGTGTGCGGCGGAAGCCTCGCGCTGATGGATGCCGGCGTACCGATCAAAGCGCCGGTCGCGGGAATCGCGATGGGACTGGTCAAGGAAGGCGACAAAGTCGCGGTCCTGACCGACATCCTCGGCGACGAAGATCATCTCGGCGATATGGACTTCAAGGTCGCAGGCACCTCGGCCGGCGTCACCGCGATCCAGATGGACAACAAGGCCGGCGGCATAACCCGCGACATCCTGCGGCAGGCGCTGCACCAGGCGCGCGACGCGCGGCTGTTCATCCTCTCCGTCATGGAGAAGGCGCTGCCCTCGCATCGCAAGGACATCTCGGCCTATGCGCCGCGCATCGTGACCATCCACATCAAGCCCGACAAGATCCGCGAAGTGATCGGCCCGGGCGGCAAGGTGATTCGCGGCCTGGTCGAGGAGACCGGCTGCAAAATCGACATCGATGACGACGGCACCGTGCTGATCGCGTCGGCGGACGGCGCCTCGCTGGACAAGGCGATCGCGGCGATCCAGGCGATTTGCGCCGAGCCGGAAGTGGGCAGGATCTACAAGGGCAAAGTGCGCAAGATCGTCGAGTTCGGCGCGTTCGTGGAAATCATGCCCGGGACCGACGGGCTGCTGCACATCTCGCAGATCTCCGACGAACGCGTGCGGCGCGTCGAAGACGTCCTTCACGAAGGGGACGAAATCGACGTCAAGGTGCTCGACGTGGATCGCAGCGGCAAGATCCGGCTCTCGCTTCGCGAGGCCAAGCAGGACCTCGCCCGCGCCAAATAACCTTCCCATCGGGGCAGTATCAAGATGGTTTCACGCAGCATCCTGAGCAATGGCCTACGTGTGTTGACCGAGTCGATGCCGCAGGTGGTTTCTTCCACCATCGGCATATGGGTCGAAAACGGGTCGCGCTACGAAGATCCGATCGACAATGGCGTCAGCCATTTCATCGAGCATCTGCTTTTCAAGGGCACGCGCAAGCGCACGGCCGCGCAGATTGCCGAGGAAATAGACGCGGTCGGCGGCGTACTCAACGCGTTCACCGGCAAGGAATACACCTGCTACTACGCCAAGGTGCTCGGGCAGGACCTCGCGATGACGACCGAGCTGCTCGCGGACATTTTTCTCGAATCGCTTTTCGAATCCGAGGAGATAGATCGCGAACGCCAGGTCGTGTTGCAGGAAATCTCGCAGGCCGAAGACACGCCCGACGATTTCATCCACGACATCTTCACCCTGAACTTCTGGAAGGGCCATCCGCTCTCGCTGCCGATCTTCGGATCGGTGGAGACCGTGAATCGCATCGACCGCAAGCTGCTCACGTCATTCATGGCGGAGCGCTACCGCGCGGGCCGCATCTTTATCGCGGCGGCGGGGCAGGTGGATCACGACCGGCTGGTGCGCGACTGCGAACGGCTTTTCGGCCGAGCCCAGGGCGACGGCCACCGGGAGAAAATCGCGCCTCCGTCCGAGACTCCGATAGTCCTGAACCACGAAAAGAAGCTCGAGCAGATGCATATCTGCATCGGGGCTTCCGGCTTGAGCCAGGTGAGCGAGTTTCGCTACGCGAGCTACGTGCTGAACACCGCGCTGGGCGGCGGCATGTCGTCGCGTCTCTTTCAGGAAGTCCGCGAGAAGCGCGGCCGCGTTTACAGCATCTATTCCTTCATGAGCGCTTATGCGGATTGCGGTTACACGGCGGTGTATGCGGGAACGAATCCGGAATGGCTCGATGAAGTTGTCGAAGTCACGCTGAAGGAAATCCGCAAGGTCGCCCGCGACGGGATCACTCCGGAAGAACTGGCGCGCGCGAAGAGCCAGATCAAAGGCAACATGCTGCTGGGGCTTGAAGGCACGGAAAGTAGGATGAACCGGCTGGCGCGCAACGAGATCTACTTCGGACGCGAGGTCCCGCTCGAAGAGCTGGCGCGCGGAATCGACAGCGTTACCAACGATCAGATCGTCGAACTCGCATCTTCGTGGTTTCAACCCAGGAAGATGGCGATGGCGCTGCTCGGCGATCTCAAAGGCCGCAAACTCGACGCGAGCGTCTTCGCGACACTCGGCTAGGCGTGCTCGCACCCTCAGCAAATAAAGAAGGAAATTGAATCGCAAGCGTTCCTGCCCGTGGCTGGAGGCTGTCGAAAAACACCGACTGCAACCAATGTGGACAGCGCGCCAATTGTGGACGGGTAAACTTCCGAGACGTTGATACGTAATGCGGGGCCGCGTAGGCTTCCGCACATGTCCGATCCCGGCTCAGCACATTCATCGTTTTTCATGCCACCATCGCGCCGCTCCGCGAAGTTGCGCGGCCGCTTACTTCGAGTGACAGACCGTCAAAATTGACCGAACCGGGGGAAGCTCAAAAAATATTTTTTACAAAACAAACCCAATTTATCCTTGATTTTCCTACATTTATTTGGGTTTGCCTAAAATTTAGGCATGAGCGCTTGGCTGCTTGGAGCCCAGGCCGTGGCCCGATCCGCCGAACGGGTGCCGGAGGAATCTTGGATCATCTGAACGTAGTCATCAAAATCAAAAGACTTCGGCCGACGGCAAAGGTTCCGGCGTATCAGAGCGTGCATGCCGCCGGGATGGACCTTGTCGCCGATGTCAGCGGCACGATCCTGATCGCGCCACGAGAGCGGCGCGCGATTCCTACCGGTCTTACGATGGAGATTCCGCCCGGATATGAAGGGCAGGTTCGCCCGAGGAGCGGCCGCGCGATCAATGAAGGTCTGACGATGATCAATGCGCCCGGCACCATCGATGCGGACTATCGCGGCGAGGTCAAAGTCCTGATCGTCAACCTCGGCGATCGCACCATCGAAATTAATCCGGGTGATCGCATCGCCCAACTCATCATCGCTCCCGTCGTGCGTGCGGAAATCGAAGAAGTGGGCGAGTTGGCGGAAAGCACTCGCGGCGAAGGCGGTTTTGGCCATACCGGCCAGTGAAAAAAGTGGTCGCGCGGTGCGCCTCTATCTCGGCAGCGGGCTATAGGCGATAATCGATACGCACTGAGACACAGAGAAGTTCGCGAGTTCCGGTGGCATCAAAGTCAGCCGATATCGACGCCGCTTTGATGGCGGTAACACCGATCGACGGGCGCTATCGCTCGCGCACGCGTTCCCTCTCCAGCTACTTCAGCGAGTTTGCACTTATCCGCTACCGCGTTCGCGTCGAGGTCGAATGGTATCTCGCGCTGGCCGCGAATCCATCTTTCGATGCGATCACGCCGTTGCCCGCGCCTGCGCAGCACAAGCTTCGCGCGATCTATGAAATTTTTTCGGTCGACGATGCTCGCCGCGTAAAGGAACTGGAGTCGGAGACCAATCACGACGTCAAGGCGGTCGAGTATTTTCTCAAGGAACGCCTGGCCACACTCGATGCGAAGCTCCCGCTTGAAGTCGTCCACTTCGCCTGCACGAGCGAGGATATCAACAACCTCTCCTACGCCCTGATCCTGAAGGAATTTTCGGCGCGCGAGCTTATTCCGCAGGTTGAGAAGACGCTCGGCCGCATCGCCGAGCTGGCGCATCGCTACCGTTCGCTGGTGATGATTTCACGGACGCACGGGCAGGAGGCGACGCCAAGCACGCTCGGCAAAGAGCTGGCGATTTTCGCGGCGCGCATCGAACGCCAGCTCGCGCAACTCCGCCGCCAGGAATACCTGGGCAAGTGCAACGGCGCGGTCGGCAATTTCAACGCGCATCATTTCGCGGCGCCCGAGGTCGACTGGATGGCCCATTCGCGCGGCTTCGTCGAGGGCCTGGGCCTGGCGTGGAATCCGCTGACGACGCAGATCGAAAGCCACGACTTCATCGCCGAGATGTTCGCGATCGTCTCGCGCATCGATACAATTTTGCTCGGTTTCTGCCGCGACATGTGGGCCTATATTTCGATCGGCTACTTCACGCAGAAGGTCGTGAAGGGCGAGACCGGCTCGTCGGTGATGCCGCACAAGGTAAATCCGATCGATTTTGAAAATGCCGAGGGCAACTTTGGCGTCGCGTCCGCTCTGCTGGACCATCTCGGGGGCAAGCTTCCGATCTCGCGATGGCAGCGCGATCTGACCGATTCGACCGCGCTGCGCGCTATCGGTACCGCCTTTGGCCATGTGGTCGTCGCGCTTGCCTCGGTGGAGCGCGGACTGAACCGGGTCGAGGTGAACGAGCGGCGTATCAACCAGGATTTGGACGACGAACAGGCGTGGGAAGTGGTCGCGGAGGGAATCCAGACCCTGATGCGGCGGCATGGGTTCCCGCGTCCCTATGAAAAGCTCAAGGAACTGACGCGAGGCCGAAAGGTGGATCGCCGCGTTATAGAGGAATTCGTCGCGGCGCTGCCCCTCAAAGACGGTGGCCGTGAAGCATTGAAGGGTCTTTCGCCACGCGGATACGCGGGGCTGGCTGCGGAATTGGTCGAGCGTTTCGCGCCTAAGCCGGGCCGATGAGCCGGCAGCTACGCACAGTCGCGGCCCGCCTCTGTGAATAGAAAACGAGCATTGTGGATAATCGGCGGGAGCTATTCGTTGTCGCTTTCACTTGGGTCAGGTAGTTGAAATAAATGCGGGGTAAATGCTGTGGAAGCCAATCTTCAGAAGCTCGATATGTTTTACGAGGGCAAGGCCAAGAAGCTCTACACGACGGCCGATCCTGACCTCGTAATCCAGTATTTCAAGGATGATGCGACCGCGTTCAACGCCAAGAAACGCGGCACTATCGAGGACAAGGGCGTGGTGAACAACCGTATGTCTGAGTTGTTCTTCACGCTGCTCGAACGCAACGGTGTGCGTACGCATTTCGTAAAACGCCTGAACGATCGCGAGATGCTCTCGAAGCGGCTCGATATCATTCCGGTCGAAACCGTCGTGCGAAATATCATAGCGGGCTCGATGGCAAAGCGGCTCGGTCTGGAAGAAGGGCTGGCGCTGAAAAAGCCCGTCGTCGAGTACTATTACAAGTCCGATGCTCTGGACGATCCGATCATCTACCCGGAGCATGCCGTCGAATTCGGATGGGCGACCGAGGATGAGATCGCGAAGATCAAATCGCTCGCGCTCAAGGTCAACGAAGTCCTGAGCCGCTTTCTGGATGAACGCGGCGTGCTGCTGGTCGATTTCAAGCTCGAGTTCGGCCGCCATAAGGGGGAGATATTGCTCGGCGACGAGATCTGCCCCGACACCTGCCGGTTCTGGGACAAGCAGACCCGGCAGAAGCTGGACAAGGATCGCTTCCGGCGCGACCTGGGTGGAGTGGAAGAGGCGTACCACGAGATGTTGCGCAGGGTGGAGAATTGAACAGGTCTGCGAAAGACCTTGATACGAATGACCTTCGGAGGATGCTCGCGCTCGACCGGCTCTGGTCCCCCTTCCCGCGCGGGAAGGGGTTAGGGGTTAGGTCGGTTCTTTTCTCGTACGACCACGATCGGACGCAGCACCCTCATCCGCGCGTCACGGCTCTTGAAAAAGGAATCAAGAGCCGCGCTACGCGGCCTCTCCCGCAAAAGAGCGGGCGAGGCGCATTGGGAGCGAGCCCAATCACCGGTCCTGCGGGTCTCTCCTCACGACAGTTCGACACGGGGAGGAGGATCGGCGCTTGCAGGTAAAGGTCTTCGTCACGCCGCGTAAGGGAATTCTCGATCCGCAGGGACGCGCGGTCGAACATTCGCTGAAGAGTCTCGGTTTCAAAAGCGTCTCGAACGTCAAAATCGGCAAATACATCGTGCTCGAGGTTGCCGCCAAATCCGCCGCGGATGCGCGCGAGCAGGCGCACAAGATGTGCGAACGGCTGCTCGCCAATCCGCTGATCGAGGACTACACCTTCGAGGTCGAAGGCGAATGAAGTGGGGCGTAGTCAGATTCCCCGGTTCGCTTGACGACAACGACGCACTCTGGGCCCTCGCGGACGTGATGGGCCAGGAAGCGTCGATGCTCTGGCACAAGGAAACGTCGCTGCGCGGCGCGCAATGCGTGCTGCTGCCGGGCGGATTCAGCTACGGCGACTATCTGCGCTGCGGCGCCATAGCGCGGTTCTCGCCGATTATGGAGAGTGTCGCGAAGTTCGCCGCCGACGGCGGATTGGTCATCGGCACCTGCAACGGATTCCAGGTTCTGTGCGAGGCGCATCTGCTGCCCGGCGCGCTCACGCGAAATCGCTCGCTGTCCTTTGTCTGCGACCGCGTCAACGTGCGCGTCGAGAATGCCGGCACTCCGTTTACCCGCGCGACCCATCAGGGCGAGGTGCTGCGTCTGCCCATCAAGCACGGCGAGGGACTGTACATGGCGCCCGAAACGGAACTCAGACAAATGGAAGAGCGCGGGCAAGTCATCCTGCGCTACGTCGATGCTGACGGGCAGGAGAGCGACGCGGCCAATCCCAACGGTTCGATGCATGCGATCGCTGGCGTCGCCAACGATCGATTCAACGTGTTCGGCCTGATGCCGCATCCTGAGCACGCCGTGGAGGCGATGCTCGGAGGGACCGACGGCCTCAAGATCTTTCGGTCTATCGTCGAGAGCGCAGGATGAGCCAGAACCCGGTTTCGTTGTCCGGTGAGCCGCGGATTGATCTGGAGCAGGCACGCGCGCACGGCCTCAGCCCCGACGAGTTTCGCAACATCGAGCGCATTCTCGGACGCACGCCCACTTTCACCGAGCTGGGCGTCTTTTCGGTCATGTGGTCCGAGCACTGCTCCTACAAGTCGTCGCGAAAATATCTGCGCACGCTACCGAGCCGTAGCGAGCTGGTCGTGCAGGGGCCCGGCGAAAATGCCGGTGCGATCGATGTTGGAGACGGATGGATCGCCGTCTTCAAAATCGAAAGTCACAACCATCCGTCCTACGTCGAGCCGTACCAGGGCGCGGCGACCGGCGTCGGCGGAATTTTGCGCGATATCTTCACGATGGGCGCGCGGCCGGTCGCGTCGATGGACTCGCTCAAGTTCGGGTCGTTCGATCATCCTCGCACCCGCTATCTGCTGGGCGGTGTCGTCGGCGGAATCGGCGGCTACGGAAATTGCGTAGGCGTGCCGACGGTCGCCGGCGAAGTGATGTTCGATGCGTCGTACAATGGGAACATCCTCGTCAACGCATTCTGCCTGGGACTCGCGCGAACCGGAGAGTTGATGAGCGCGCGCGCGAGCGGCGTCGGGAACCCGGTTCTTTACGTTGGCTCTGCGACCGGCCGAGACGGGATTCACGGCGCATCGCTGCTGGCCTCCGCTGAATTCGACGCGGAGAGCGAATCGAAACGGCCGACGGTTCAGGTCGGCGATCCGTTCACAGAAAAATTGCTTATAGAGGCGTGCCTTGAGGCGGGGAAGACCGGTGCTATCGTCGCCATCCAGGATATGGGCGCCGCCGGACTCACGTCATCTTCGAGCGAGATGGCGGCCCGCGGCGGCCTCGGGATCGATCTCGATCTGGACAAGGTTCCGCTGCGCGAGCAGGGACTCACGCCATATGAAATTCTGCTCTCCGAATCGCAGGAGCGGATGCTGATCGTCGCCCAGCGCGGGCGCGAGGCCGAGCTGCAGGCGATTTTCGAAAAATGGGATCTGCACGGCGTCGTGATTGGAGAAGTCAGTACCGATCAACGATGGCGAGCACGATGGCGCGGGCAGGTCGTTGCGGACATTCCCGTGGGTGCGCTCGCCGACGAAGCGCCGCTCTACGACCGCCCGGCAACGCCCATCGTCCACAGGAATGCGGCGCCGGCCTTGCAGCATCGGCACCCCGAGCCATCCGTCGCACTTAAAGCATTACTTGAGAATCCGAACGTAGCCTCCAAGCGCTGGGTTTTTCGTCAATACGACTCTCTGGTCCAGGGCAACACTGTTGCCGGACCGGGTGGCAGCGACGCGGCCGTGCTGCGGCTCAAGCACAGCAAGCGTGCAATCGCGCTCAAGGTCGATTCCAATCCGCGTGCGTGTGCATTGGACCCGTATATCGGCGCGGTCGCGACGGTTGTGGAAGCGGCGCGCAACGTGGCATGCGCGGGAGCGCGTCCGGCGGGAATTACCAATTGCCTCAACTACGGAAACCCGGAACGGCCCGAAATCATGTGGCAATTTGCCGAAGGCGTGCGCGGCCTGGGCGACGCGGCGCGCGCGCTCGGTGCTCCGGTGGTGAGCGGGAATGTTAGCTTTTACAACGAGACCGAAGGCCGCGCGATTCCGCCCACGCCGACTATCGCCGTCGTCGGCATCATGACCGATGTCTCCAGGCAGGTGACTTCGCACTTCAAGGGTGCCGGAGATGCTATTCTGATTGTTCGCACTGCCGCTCCGGCGCTGGCAGGCACGGAGTACGCGGCGCAGTTCGGAGACGGAGGTGGGTCGCTGCGGCCGATCGATCTCGATCGCGAATCGGCGCTTGTGGATGGCTTGGTTGCCGGAGCCGAACTGAGGTTGATAAGATCAGCGCACGACTTGGCAGAGGGCGGGCTGGCGGTGGCGATGGCCGAAGCCTGTTTCAATCCTGGCGGTTTGCTTGGCGCTGAAGTGGATCTGGCGGCGAACGGACTTACCGGCATCGCGGAGTTGTTTGGAGAAGGCGCGTCGACTGTTGTGCTCTCGGCATCGACCAAAGACGTGGATCAAGTCACGCAAATATTTTCGAGTCGAGGACTCGAGTGCCGCTCGATAGGACGAGTAATCGCCGAGCCGCGGCTTCGGCTGTTACCGGTCATAGACGAGGACGTGCGCGGCTTGCAGAAAACGTACGAAGAAGCGTTGCCGGGGAGGCTGGCCAGCCATGACTGAGGACGACGCGCTGTACGTCGAGGAATCGAACCTCGACGGCTTCCACGAGGAGTGCGGGGTCTTCGGAGTCTACGGGCATCCGGAGGCCGCGAATCTCGCCTATCTCGGGCTGCACGCATTGCAGCATCGCGGGCAGGAATCGGCGGGAATCGTCTCTTCCAACGGCAAGGCGCTGATCGCTCATCGCGGCATGGGCTTGGTCGCCGATATTTTCAAGGGCGACATCATCAGCAAGCTCGAAGGCACGAGCGCGATCGGCCACAACCGCTACTCGACGACCGGCTCGACCTCGATGAAGAATTGCCAGCCGTTGTCGGTCGAGTACCAGGGCGGTCTCGCGCTCGCGCACAACGGCAACCTTGTCAACTTCGCGGAACTGCGCGATGCGCTCGAAGCGAACGGCAGGATCTTCCAATCGTCGTCGGACAGCGAAGTCATTATCCATCTGATCGCGGCCTCGCACGCTCCCACACTGGTCGAGCGCATAGTTGAAGCGCTCTTGCAGGTGCGCGGCGCGTACTCCCTGGTGCTACTGACTCAATCTTCGCTGATAGCGGTTCGCGATCCGCACGGCTTCCGGCCGCTGGTGCTGGGAAACCACAACGGCGCGGCCATCGTTGCTTCCGAAACCTGCGCGCTCGACCTGGTCGGAGCGGAGTACATTCGCGAAGTCGATCCGGGCGAGATGCTGATCATCGACGGCAACGGCGTGCGATCGATCAAGCCGTTCGTAGCGGCGCCGGCGAAGCGATGCGTCTTCGAGTACGTCTATTTCGCGCGGCCGGACAGCCTGCTTTACGGGCGCAACGTCTACCAGGTCAGGAAGACGCAGGGCAGGGCGCTTGCGCGCGAATGCCCGGCCGACGCCGATATAGTCGTTCCGGTGCCCGATTCGGGAAACGCCGCCGCGCTCGGCTTCGCCGAGGAATCCGGGCTGCCGTTCGAGATGGCGCTGGTGCGAAGCCACTATGTCGGCCGAACCTTCATAGAGCCGCGCCAGTCCATCCGGCACTTCGGGGTCAAGCTCAAGTTCAATCCGGTGGCAGAATTGTTGCGCGGCAAGCGAGTCGTGCTCATCGAAGATTCGCTGGTGCGTGGAACCACGCTGCGGAAGGTCATCCCGATGCTCCGGCAGGCGGGTGCGCGCGAGGTGCATATGCGAATCGCGGCGCCGCCGACCACCAACTCGTGCTTTTACGGAATCGACACGCCGACTCGTGAGGAGCTGCTGGCATCATCGCATTCCGTCGAAGAGATTCGCCGCTACGTCGGCGCCGATTCGCTGGGCTATCTGAGCTGGGACGGCCTCTACTCGTTCCTCGGGGCTGGAACGAAGCGCGAGGAATTCTGCGACGCCTGCTTTACCGGCAACTATCCGATCGAAATTCCGCAGCAGGGCGAACCTCATCAGCTCCATCTTTTTGACGCCAATGAGCGCGTCGCCCCGGATCGAATCGATCGGATCGCCGCAATCGCCGAACGCCGCTAAACCCCGCCGTTCCGTCGGTGCCGGACTCTTTCGTGAGGTGTCGCGCCCCCTGTTCTGTTCAGGGAAGCATCGCTAAACTAAGGAGCGCTTCGCGAACGCGGAACCGGTACCGGCTTCGCTTGCGCGAAGCTGTCCGGAGGCCAGAAGCCATGTCGACTTCGTTCGCGTTGCTCACTTCGCTCAGGATGACACCCTGACATTGGGCGCCGTCCGGCAGTCTTGCGACGGTCTCCTCTTCAGTCGAGTGAGGCGGCGATTGTCTCCATGAATTCGGGCATCGGGCGCCGGCTCACCAGGAGACAAATGAAATCGCCGTGCGGGTACTTGCTAAGGCAGATCGAATAGCCCTTGTACGTGTAATAGGCGTGTGAGCCCATCTCCTGGATCGCGCCGGCCGGCTTGAAGCCGGGAGCGTGCGTGTAGGTACACAGGATGGTGCCACCATCGCCGCGATAGAAAGTAAACGCGGCCATCCGCCCGTCAGGCAACTGTTCGAGCCGTCCACCCACCAGGCGATAGCCAGCCGGGCCAAAGTTCCACAAATATCCCGGCATCTTGTGGTCCATGTAAGCGTCCGAAATATCGGCGGGACTGCCCGAAGGGACGTTGGGCTCGAACTTGTTCTGGAAGTGGTCGAAGTGATGCACCGCCAGGTCGAACATCGGGATCGACCCGGCAGCAGACGCCTCTTGTTCCTGCGGGGAAGGGGTCTGCGGTTGCTCGGTGGATGCTTCCTGCTGTTGGGTTGAGGAGGAGGCCTGTGGCTGCTGACTGGATGCTTGCTGCTCCTGAGTCGAGGATGCCTGCGGCTGCTGCGTGGAGGAGGCCTGCTGCTCCTGCTGGACGGGACTCCCCGGTGGAGACGACGTTCTTCGCTCAATCAGGCCGAGAACCAACAGTGCCGCGATCGCGGCCGGCACCCATACCCGTGGCCGTATCCAGCCTGCACGTGAGCCACCGCGTATCGGCGTCACCTGCGACGCGGGCGCCTGCTCGGACGCAGCGGCATCGAGGGCGGCCAGAAGACGGTCGCGTACGGCGGCCGGCGTCTTTAGCGTGACCAGATGCTCGCGCAGCAGCTTCTTCAGCGCGACTTCTTCCTCAAACCGCGCGCGGCACTCGGCGCATCCGGCAAGATGCTCCTCGGCGGCGCGTAGTTCGTCGCCGGTGAGCTCGCCGTCCGCGTGCGCGGAGAGAAAGTTCTCTATGTAAGTGCCGCAATCCAAACGTTTTAACGTTCGCCCCACGCCCCTCGAATCGCCGGCGCACAGTCGGTTCGCCGAGCCCCACGCAAGCGGCATCGAGTTTCGGAGTTAGGCTTGCAGTTTATTCGAGTCAAGACCGAATTATTCCTCTTTCACGCGCGTAAGCTTGCAGGGCCTGACGCATTATCGCGCGCCCTCGCGAAACCCGCGATTTCACCGTGCCCACGGGCACTTCCAAAGCCGCCGATACTTCCTGGTAGCTGAGTTCCTCGACGTCGACCAGCAACATCGCCGACCGAAATTCGTCCGGCAGCGCATTGAGCGCGCTCTCGACCTCGCGATCCATCGCTCGTCCCGCGACTGTCGTTTCGGGATTGTCCTGCTTCGAGTCGTCGGCGAGGCTGCTGGCTTCCAGTCGATGTTCGAATTCGGCAGCCGACGACGCGGGCTGTTCGCGGGAGGTGCGTCGATACCCGTTGCGGAAATTGTTGAACAGAATCGTCATCAGCCAGGCGCGGCAATTGGTGCCCGGCTGGAATTGCTCGAAGAACCGCCATGCCCGCAGGATCGTTTCCTGCAGCAGATCGTTGGCATCGTCGGCGTTGCGCGCCAGCCGCACCGCCATTGAGTATACGGAGTCGAGGTGCGGAAGGGCCTCCGCCTCGAACAGCTTCCGCTTCTCCGCGCCGCTCGCTCGTCTGGCCGCCATAATGGAAGGTCAAGACCATAGCATCCGTATCAAATAAAATCTCGCATCAGACGAGAAAGTTCCCGCCATATTCAATTCTGTTCAATCCATTAGGCGCAGATGTGCCGTAATTTGGTCAGGCTTGGCGCGAATTTACCTGAAAAAACGGTGTTGCGGACGGAACATTCGGCCTCAGGATGCGGTTTAGACATACAGCGTGAGCGTGTAGTAGTCTCCGCACATTGGGGGAGATCGCTCCACGCCGCAACCTTAAACGCCGATGATCGGCATCGGCAGGGATGGAAAAAGGAGATTGGCGTATGAAGAAATCGACACTGGCAGGCGCGGTTCTCGCAACGGCGGTCGCCCTGATGTTCACTGGCGCCACCGCGATGGCGGATGACTCCAGCAAGCCCGCGCCACAAGTGAAGTGTGTGGGCGGCAACTCCTGCAAGGGCCAGAGCGCATGCAAGGCCGCTTCGAACGATTGCAAGGGGCAGAATGCGTGCAAGGGCAAAGGCTTTACGATGGAACAGGACGAAAAGGGCTGCACCGATAAGGGTGGAACGCCCTCCAAGTAAGCGCGACCTATCGTGGACGGGCGCGCCGGTGGCCCATCCGGCGCG
>JBKQNE010000149.1:0-2729 GCA_052146355.1 Binataceae bacterium (SeqCode)
AATCCAGGGAGAGCGCGTCGCCCCCAACAAAGACGGACTAGCCTCACAGTTGCGCAAAGAGCGCATCACGCCGGGCTCGATCCGGGAGAAGGGGAAAGAATTTTCTCTGCCCACTTTTGGCAGTGGCAAGGTCAAGGTCAAGGACGTGGCGGTATTCTTCCGCCAGTTCTCCGTCATGATTGACGCCGGCCTGCCGCTGGTGCAGTGTCTGGAGATTCTGGGCGCCAACCAGGAGAACCCCAGCTTTCAAAAAACGCTGCTCAGTGTCCGGACCACGGTCGAAGGTGGCGCCACGCTGGCCAATGCCATGCGCCAGCATCCGGTCGTCTTCGACGACCTGACGACCAACATGATCGAGGCGGGCGAGACCGGCGGTATTCTCGACCTCATCCTGCAGCGCCTGGCGATCTACGTGGAAAAGGCGGTCAAGCTGCGCTCGGCCGTCAAGTCGGCGTTGATCTACCCGGTGGCCGTCGTCTCCCTCGCGATGCTGATCGTGGGCGCTCTGCTCAAGTGGGTGGTGCCGATCTTCGCCAACCTCTTTGTCGGATTGGGAGTTGCGCTGCCGCTGGCGACCCGCATTGTCATCGGCGTCAGCGGCTTTGTGGGTACCTTCTGGTGGATCATTATCGGGAGTGGCATCGCCTCCGTCTTCGGCATCAAGCAGATTCGCAAGCACCCGCGTGGCCGCTATTACTTCGACGCCATGATGCTCAAGATGCCCATCATCGGCATGCTGCTGCGCAAGATCGCGGTCGCCCGTTTCACCCGAACCCTGGGCACGCTCATTACCTCCGGCGTTCCTATACTCGAAGGCTTGGCCATTACCGCCCGCACCTCGGGCAACGCCGTGCTCGAAGAGGCGCAGATGAAGGTGCGCAAGGCGATCGAAGAAGGCCGCACCATCGTCGATCCCCTGCGCGAATGCGGCGTCTTCCCCAACATGGTGACCCAGATGATCGGCGTGGGCGAAGCCACCGGCGCCATGGACTCCATGCTGCAGAAGATCGCTGATTTCTACGAAGACGAAGTCGACGCCGCCACCAAAGACATGCTGGCCATGCTAGAGCCGGTGATCATCGGCTGTCTCGGCGTCACCATCGGCGGCATAGTGATCTCTCTGTACATGCCGTTGTTCGCGATGATCTCGAAACTGGCGGGATAGAAAAACCGTCGTTCGCTATTCGCTATTCGCGGCTCGTCTGGCGAAGGACGAAGAGCGAACGACGAACAGCGGAGAGCGAACGACGAACGACGAAAAACCCAACTCATGCCCTCCATCTCCGATGAACGAAACTGGCTGACCTGGCTGGTGAAGGTTCGCATTCTGATTCTGATGGTCCTGCTGGCCATCGAACTCGCCGTCATGCGCCTCACGCCCAGCCCTCTGCCCATAATGCCCTTTCTCACCGGGATGGTGCTGTGGTTCGTGCTCTCGCTGTTTTTCCTTTTTCTGGTTTCGGTGTGGAGGGAACACCGCCTGCAGGCCATTCTGCAGGTGCTCGCCGATTTAGCCATGGTCACGCTGGTTATCCATCTAACCGGCGGCATCGACAGCTCGCTTAATTTCCTCTACCCCCTGGTCATCGTGGTCGCTTGCATGCTGCTGCCGCGAGGCTGGGGATATCTGAGCGCGGCTCTGGCCTTCATCCTCTTCGGAACCATCCTCGAACTCGATTATTACCTAGTCATTCCCTCGTATGCGAACTCGCATCCCAAGCTGGAGGCGTTGCGGGTAGTCATCTTCGTCAACCTGTTTGCCTACTTCGCCATCGCCTATCTGGCGGGATTGCTGATGAGCAAGCTGCGCCAGGTGGATGTGCAACTGAAGGATGCCAGCGGCGCGCTCGAAAATCTGCAGGCCCTTCACGAGAACATCGTGCAGTCCATGAGCGGCGGTGTGATCACGACCGGGCTCGACGGGCGCATCACGCTGATCAATCGAGCGGCCCAGCAGTTGCTCGAGATCTCCGAGGCCGAGTTGCACGGACGCTCCGTGGGCGATCTGTTTCAGGATCCGTTGCCCCACTTCGGCGTGGCCCGGGGCGATGCCGAAGTCCGCTATGTTACAGCCAACGGTTTTCGCAAGACGTTTCGGGTGCTGGTTTCCGCGCTTAACGTGAGCGCGCGCGGTGACCTGGGGTTTGTCTATTCCTTTGACGACCTGACCGAGATCCGGCGACTGGAGCGCGAGGTGCGCATGCAGGATCGCCTGGCGGCGGTGGGCCGCTTGGCCGCCGCCATCGCTCACGAAATCCGCAATCCCCTGACCTCCATTGCCGGCTCGGTCAGCATGTTGTCGGATGCGCCCACCTTGAATCCCGAGGAGCGGCACCTCCTGCAGATTGTGACCCGCGAGTCCGATCGCCTCAACAATATCGTCACCGATTTTCTGGCGTACTCACGGGGCAAGCAGTACCGTTTCGAGCGCGTGAATTTGGTTCCGTTGTTGGAGGACACGCTTACATTGCTCGAACACCGCCTCACCTCCGAGAACGCCGGCATCAAGCTCAAGCGCAGCTTTCAGAAGTCCGAAGCCTGGGTGCTGGCCGATGGCGACAAGCTTAAACAAGTGTTCTGGAACTTCTCGGAAAACGCGGTGCGCGCAATGAAAACGACCGGCAAAGGTGGAACGCTGACCGTGGGTCTGGCCGAGCGCGGTCCCGACTGGGAGATGAGCTTTGCCGACACCGGTCCGGGCATCAACCCGCAGCAGACGGAAAAAATCT
>JBKQNE010000150.1:0-11343 GCA_052146355.1 Binataceae bacterium (SeqCode)
AGGCCATCACCCGCTTCCTGGCCAACTGGAACGACCACGCCCAACCCTTCCGCTGGACCAAAACCACCGACCAGCTCAGACGCAGCATCCGTAACGCTGCACTTATTTACGAGACACGACACTAGCATTAACTGCATAGGCTGCCATGCCTCGGCAAACTATAACGTCCCCGGAACCGGAACCTTCTCCCCCCTAACATTCATACACATGAAGAAGGGGACCTCGGCGGGAGCGGCCGAATCGACACAATCTGATGATGCAGGATCGACCTCCACGGGCGCGGTCAGATCGGTGTCTGCTCATGAGATGCTTCCGGGCTTCGTGCTGAACGCGATGAATTGGCTAACGCAGGCCGAGCCCAATCCGGCCGCGGGATTCACCGACCGGCTGCCCAGCTCGATATTTGCCAATGTGAAGAAGCTCGCCGCTGCCCCGACGGTACCGTGCATGGTGCCCGAGTCGGCGGATTACTACTACTCGGCACCTGCTGCGGCGGGGGGGCCTTCGCTGTTCGTTACTTCCCAACAATGCCAGAGCTGCCACGACGCTACCAACAACGCCCCAATGCCCACTCACATGCTTTATCCGCCCGACTCATCGCCGACCAATCCGGCCACGGACAACCTGTCGACCTATGGCGAATGGCGCTATTCGCTGACGGCGCTCGCGGGCCGCGACCCCATATTCCTCGCCCAATTGGAAAGCGAGTCGACCATACATGCCAACATACAAGGCAAGCCCAACCCTCCCGGGTTCGTTCAGGATACGTGTTTTTCCTGCCACGGAGTAATGGGACAGCGGCAGTTGCACATCGACAAAGGAAACGACCCCAGCACGCTATTCACCCGCGACATAGTGGACGATCCCACCTCACCGTACGGAGCGCTGGCGCGTGACGGAGTCTCGTGCAACGTTTGCCATCACATGAGCGCCACGGGTCTGGACGATCCCGCCAATTATACCGGGAAATTTCTCCTCGGCCCTGCCAACGAAGTCTATGGTCCATATCCCTCCGGAGATTCCGACGTGAAGGTGGGAGACAATGTAATTCCGCGGCCGATGAAAAACTCCGTCGGAATGGTTCCGGTGTTTGGAGCTCAGATGCAGCAGGCGAACCTGTGCGAGTCGTGCCACACCATCGTGCTCCCGGTGTACGACGCCAACGGCAATCAGGTCGGGACCGACTACGAGCAGACCACCTACTTCGAGTGGCTCAACAGCTCCTTCGCTGCTGCACAACCATGTCAGCAATGCCATATGCCCGATAATTTCAACGGCGCGACGCTGGCGTTCCAGATCGCCAACATCGAGGACAGCACCTTCCCCGTAGTACCGGAGATTGGTCCACCAACATCGTTGCCGGCTGACGAATTGATTCTCGAGAACCGTACATTCTATGCGCGTCATCAACTCCTCGGCATCAATCCCTTCGCACTCGAAATGTTCGATCAGTTTCGGACCGATCTGGGGCTGTACCAGTACGACGGGTTGTTACCGCCCGAGGACCAAAAAACCGCTTTAGGGCAGAAAACTGCGGTTGCGGGAGCGGTCATTCTCGCGCAGACCATGACCGCCCAAGTGACCATCAACTCCGCGACCAAGAGCGGCGGACAGCTTCTGGCAGCTGTTCAGATCCAGAATCTTGCCGGTCACAAACTCCCTTCGGGAGTGAGCTTCCGGCGCGCGTTCCTGGATTTCCAGGTGCTCGACGGTGCCGGGAAGGTCCTGTGGGAATCAGGCGGGACCAATACTGACGGCGTGATTACCGACACTGCCGGCAACCCACTGGTTACCGAGTTCTACAGCCCGACCCAGCAGACCATTCAACCACACTTCTGGACTGGCAATCCGATTACCAGCGACCAACAGGTGCAGATCTACGAGGAGAGGGTGCTTGATCCTCAGGGACAGTTGACCACCAGTTTCCTCGCTCTCAATACCAAGGTTAAGGACAACCGAATTCAGCCTAACGGAAGTTCTCCCACCGGTCCCAACGCCGGTATCCTTGCTCCGGTGGGCACCGGGGCTGACCCGAGCTATCAAGGAGGATGCGGCTGCAGCGTAGTGAGTTATCAGCTAGCGCTCACGGGAGCGCTGGCCAACGCGGCGCAAGTGCAGGCCACTTTGTATTACCAGAGCATACCTCCTAGCTATCTGCGCGAGCGCGCCCAGGACGCCAATGGTCCGGACACCCAGAGACTGATCAACTACACGAACGAGTTGAACGTGGGGACCGCATACCCTGAGATTGCCAACTGGAAACTGAAAATCACCAGCTCCGGGCCCGTCAATTTACAGTGAGATGAATCGGAACTTTCCGGAGGAACGAAATCAGTCTACTCGGCACGCGCGAGTCCGAACGGGCGACGAGTTCAACCGGGGGAATGCAGGGTTGCTCAAATCGGGGACGGCCCCTGGGGCCGCCGACGGTCCAAGACGCTTAACTTGTCTGAATCCGGAGGGATACGTGCGTATACGACCATATACCCCCTATGGATCAATAGAAGGATATATCTATATATCTCTGTTACTAAATCGATACCCTACCGCGAGGGAATTCTCCATCTTCAAGACCGCAACGGAGCTTCGTGCGCATGTCAGCCAGGATGTCGTAAAGCTCTTTGGCTTCATTCTCGTAGGCCTCCTCACCTTGCAACTTGCGGGATGCGGCGGCAGCTCCGGCAGTTCCTCTGGCGGGGGCAGTCCGACTGAGTTTTCCGTCGGCGGGACAGTATCGGGCCTTTCCGACGGTAGTTTGACACTCGTCAATAACGAGTCGGACCCGATAACAGTATCGTCCAACGGATCATACAAGTTCGGGGTCACTGCCTTGAGCGGCGGTACGTACTCCGTTGTTCTTGCAACACCACCATCCGGTCAGGTTTGTACTCTGGCCAACGGCAGCGGTGCAATAGCGAATGCCAACATCACTGATGTAAATGTCGCTTGTGCGACAGGACCTGAAGCAACGCTCTATGCGTTTGCCGGCGGGACTGATGGCAGATATCCAGATTCCGGCCTATCCGCAGGCGGGGACGGCAATTTCTACGGGACCACTACCTATGGTGGAACGAATGACTTGGGAACCGTCTTCAAGATCACTCCGGCAGGCGTCCATACTGTACTCTATTCATTCGCTGGCAGTCCCGGTGACGGACAGTATCCTGCTTCGGGTCTGGATCGGGGTAGCGATGGCGCTCTCTACGCGACCACGACGGCCGGTGGAACGTTTGGCGGTGGTACCTTCTACAGGATCACCTTGGATGGAAATGAAACGAACCTGTATTCCTTCGGCGGGAATGGTAGTGGAACGAATCCTCAGGGCTTGACCCCGCATTCCGATGGGAACTTTTACGGAACCACTAACTCTGGTGGGGCAAATGACCTGGGTACCGTCTTCCAGATAACTCAGGCAGGCGTGCAGACCGTACTCTATTCATTCGCCGGCGGTTCCGACGGACAAAACCCTGCGGCGGGCCTGTCCGATGACATTGACGGTAACTTGTATGGCGTTACCTACTATGGCGGGACGGCTAATTTCGGCACCATCTTTCGAATTGCTGACGATGGGTCCGGCTACGCGACCCTTCATTCCTTCGCCGGTGGGCCGTCAGATGGAGAATATCCTGGAGTGAAGCTTCGCAATGTGGCCGATGGGAGTCTCTATGGGTCCACCGGGGGAGGGGAAGCAGCTGGGCTCGGCACCATCTTCAGATATGACCCTGGTTCCGGTGCTACTACCGTTATCTATTCTTTTTTGGGTGCTCCGGATGATGGCAGTCAACCTTCCTGTCGGCTCCGCGTGGGAAGTGACGGAAATCTATACGGGACTAGTTATTATGGCGGTACCTTCGACTTGGGCACTTTCTTCCGTATCACTCCAGCGGGGAGCCTGAGCCTCTTGTACAGCTTTGCCGGAGGTACTGATGGACAGAACCCCAACTCGAGTCTGGTCGTAACCTCCGACGGCACTTTTTACGGCACCACGGTTACGGGCGGGCCCTCGAACAGTGGGACGATTTACAAAATACACCCGTGATGAAATGAACCTGAACCGGGGAATCGCGATGAGCAAGTTTAAATCTGCGGGTTGTGCATTGATCCTTTTCGGATTTCTCGTTTCTTTTGCTTCCCCAGCCTTGGCGCAAACCTGCACGCCAGTCGTCTATGCGTTCCGACACGCGGAAGATACGAATCCCTCACCTGGACAATTCTCACTTACCCCGACCGGTAAAGCGCACGCCGCGCTTTATCCGTCAATGGTCACTGCCTTTCAGGGCGCCACCCCCAACAATTTTTGTAAGGTCACTAAGGTCTACGCAGCGACCAAGGCGGCGAAAACAAATTGCAAGTCGAACTGCGCGAGCGCGACCAATTCATTCTACACAGCCAAGCCGACGGCCTGTTGGGTAGGGTCAAACGATCTGAAGAAGTGTACTTGTTGGCTGGAGTCGAAAAACAATGCGGAGGCGGACGCGTGTCAAAACGCAATGACTCCCGACCCGGCTACCAAAGCTACATATGAACTGTACGAATATTTGGGCAACGGAAACGACCCGCCGAAAGTCCCCAGTTACACTACCCCGGAAGCGACGGCACTTCGTACCGAACTTCTAGCGACGGCCAAAAGAAACGAATCCTCGGCTATTTTCTGGACCAGCCAAGGTTTGCATATTTTGGGAGGGGCAATCATAAATGGGACCAGCATTGTCCCCGATAAAAATGGTACGCCCAAAGTAGTCCCCCCGCGAAACGCAGTTTACGTTTTCCAGTTCGTGCCTGATGCAGGACCTGATGGAGGACACTTCAACGACACCCCCGTTAGGGCAGATCTCTATGTTCAGGGATACAATCGCGGTGAACCTTCCGGCAAGTTCAAAACTCCCCAATTCATTCCCGCGAACGCAGACGGAACGCAAGACTACTACGCTGGGTATGAACCAAGTGTCCTGGGAGGCACGCTGACAGACGGAAGTTGTGCAGTGGGTGATCCATGCGGCAGCAACATAGCCACTGCTGACCTTCACATGGTCAAGGGGAAGATCTGCAATACCACCAATCCGATGACAGTACCTGGTGGTGGCGGGTATTACGGCGCTTGTCGAGGACAGTGATCGACCACTCTGACCTTTCCGTCGTGTGCCGATGAGGTTGATTAGAAGGTTTGTCCTGTTTTCATTCCTGGTTACCTTGATGTCCCAAGCCGCCTGCGGCGGCACAAGCCCTGCCCCACAGAATGTCGACCCTTGTTCTACCGCGGAACGAATCAAGCAAGAGCTCGCGATGGTGGGCGTTGAGCGCTTCACGGCTCCGGACTACAAGCCCGGGCTGATCCGGCACATAGTTTTATTCAGGTACAACAGAGAGGTCTCATCTGAGCAGAAGCAAGAAGTGATTAACCGATTCCTGGCTCTGAAAACACTCGCGAAACGGAACGGAAGTACATATATCCTTTCCATCGAAACCGGATCGGACATCAGCGGCGAAGGTTTGGACCAGTGCTTTGAGCAGGGCTTCATTGTCACATTCAAGTCCCAGGGTGACCGTAACTACTACGTTGGCCAGCCGGTAGTCACGGATCCAAGCTTCTACGATCCAGCCCATCAGGCGTTCAAAGATTTCGTTGCTCCCCTGCTCGATCAAAACGGCGCATTCGTCTTCGATTTTTCTGTTGGCGAATAGAAGATACCCACGATTAACCCAGGCGACAGCTCTCTTCTCGCGCATTGCTGCCGGTTCCGGCCCGCGCTGTCCAATTAAATGTAACCGGGGTTCCTGCGCCGCAGCCGCCCGAGCTGGACGCTCGGGCGGGAGTCTCGTGATGCGGGTCAGAGTCCGGCGTGCGATTGGCTGCAACTTGAAATTGCCGGAGGAGAAAATATGATGCGACTACGCTCTTGGTATTAACTCAAACAAACATCCCCCTCCGTCATGCGCTCGTCGTGGTGACCGGGGCCTCGACGGGAATCGGCGCCGCCACCGCCCGCGAACTCGCCGAGCGCGGCTTTCACGTCCTCGCCGGCGTACGTCGGGATGCCGACGCCGACGCTATCCGATCCGCGAATGTGGAGGCGAGCCGACTCGACATCACCAACGAGGCCGAGATCGCGATGCTCGTGAAGCGCATCGTCGACGACCCCGACCGCCGTCCGCTGCGCGCCCTCGTCAACAACGCCGGAATCCAGGTCAACGCGCCCGTGGAGGCGCTGCCGCTCTCCGAGTGGCGCCGCCTGTTCGAGGTCAACCTCTTCGGCCACGTCGCGATGACGCAAGCACTCCTGCCCACGCTCATCGAGAGCCGCGGGACGGTTGTCAACGTGAGCTCGGTCGGGGGCAAGGTGGCGATGGCAGGCTACGGAGCCTACGCCGGTTCCAAGTTCGCCCTCGAGGCGGTCAGCGATGCGTTGCGCCGCGAGGTCGCCGATTTCGGCGTGAAAGTCGTCGTCATCGAACCGGGCGCGGTCACCACCGCGATGACTGGTCGCCTTGTCATCGCCGCCGAGCGCATCAGCAGCGGCATGACCGCGGAACAGCGCGGTCGCTACGACGCGCTCATGCAAGCCGTCATCGCACAGGCCCAGAGGTTCACGCGCGAAGGCGAAGGGCTGCCCGCCGCGGAGGCCGGACGAGTCATCGCCGACGCGATCATCAGCAAGCGGCCTCGCACTCGCTATACCGTCGGCCGCGACGCTGCGATCATCGTTCGCCTCGCTCGGTGCGTCTCCGACCGCATGCTGGACAGCCTGCTCGCCCGCGCCCTCAAACCCCACCTCCCCAAAGCCCTGCCGACGCCGTGAGCGAACAACGCGCGCTTCCGTCATTAAAATAGTGCGGCCTCTATTCAAAACTTTCATCAGGATCGCGTTGACAGCGGTCGGCGCTATCACGGCGCTCAGAGTATGGGTTCGCTACCGCAACGGCAGCATAGATGAGGCCAGTTTCCTTCTAACGGTGGCGGTCGCGATCATCGTGGCAGCTGGAATCATCTTCGTGCGGCTTTCCCAAAAAAATGCCCTACCTCAATTCGAACGGGGTCCGGATTCACTACGACGATGGCGGCGCCGGCGACGCCGTGATGCTCGTGCACGGTTTCGCTTCGAGTGCCCGGCACAACTGGGGCGAAACTGGATGGATCACCCTGCTGTCGCAGAGCTATCGGGTGCTCGCGCCCGACGTTCGCGGGCATGGCGCGAGCGACAAGCCACACACCAGCGAGGCGTACGGCTATCGGAACATGGGCGCCGACGTCGTCCGCCTGCTTGATCATCTCGGAATCGAGCGCACCTTGCTGATGGGCTATTCGATGGGCGCGAGCATCGCGATCGACCTGATGCTCTGGAAGCCGGAACGGTTTCGCGCGGTCGTGCTCGGCGGCGTCGCGTATGACGATGGCGTCGAAGATCCGAAGGATCGAAAAGCAATCGCGGATGCGTATCTCGCTGCGGACCCCGCCTCGATTACGCATCCAGTGGCACGCGCCTATCGCGACTTCGCAGTGCGCAGGGTTGCGATCTGGTCGCGCTCGCCGCGCTGATGATGGGCGCGCGATCGCCGATTCCACCCGTGCGCTTCAAAGAAGTCCGGACGCCGGTGCTTATCGTGGTCGGTAGCAAAGACGACGCGATCGGCGATCCGAAGCCGCTCGCCGAGATGATTCCGGGAGCCCGCCTGCTGATGCTAGAGGGGCGTCATCATCTGAATGCCCCATCGGACCAGCGCTACAAAGACGCAGTGCTGGAATTCTTCGCCGCCGCACCGCGCTAACGGATTCCCGTTTCACAAATACGATCATCGTGACCTACGGGCGCGAGCGGGGAATCGGAATCCTGATGTCGGCTAGGGCGTAGTCGATACCTCATTACTCTGCAGAGGTGTCGCCAAGGGCAGCACTTCAGCAATGTAGCTGCTGAACGCGTCTTTTGCCGCAAGATCCGAAACGAATCCCGTTCCCTCGCCAAAACCAAACCTACAATTGGCGATCATGTACCCTTGGAAGCCGGGAGCCAGGACGGAGGCCAAACTTGTAAAGACCGTGCCCGCGCCGATGACAGGCGTTGTTACCGGGGAAGGTGCGGCGGCGCCATAGAAAGTGAGAGTGCAAGTGCCGGATTGAGTTGGCGTGCCGAATGGATTCGCACTGGTGTTCGCTATGGATAGTCCGGTGTCAAAACCGGCCTGATTGGTAACGAATGGAAAGAGAAGTCTCGTCGTAGTGTCATATTTCGCTTTCGCGGCCTGCGCGACACCATACGACGCGATCACGGTGATGAGAGCCAGCACCGCGCATCCCGCAAGTTTGGTATGATACATGACCATGTTCCCCCTTAGCCCGACAAGTAAATCGTGACTTAACCCTTCAAAGTGTTTAAACCGGGATTTCCCTTTTACCCCCTGATTCCAACTCGCTTAACACCGCAGTACTAAGGTCAGGCCGCGGCAAGTTCAACCTGCGGCGGTGGCGGCGCCCGATTGGATCATCTTTTCGATTGACGCTTCGGAGTAGCCGATTTCGCGCAGTACCTCGCGCGTGTGCGCGCCGATCTCCGGCGGTGCTACCGGTTTGCACTTCTCGGCGCCTTCGATGAACACGGGGCTGTTGATCGTCTCGATCTTGCCGCTGGTCGGATGGTCCATCTCGATGACGGCGTCGGCCGCTCGCATTTGCGGATCGTCCGCGACGTCATCGAGGAGAGGCAGCAGCGACCACTTGATGTCGTATTGCTTGAACAGCTTGCGGAGCCCCGCGATGTCGCGGGATTCAAATTGCGATTGCAGTATCGCGTGCAGCTCAGCGGCGTTCTGGCTGCGGCCCGCATCATTGGAGAACAGCTCGCCGGTCGCGAGGTCCGGCATTCCGAGCGCCTCGCACAGGCGGGGAAATTCGTGGTCAGGATCGAGCTGGACCAGCAGGAACAGTTTTCCGTCGCTGGTGATGTATCCGGCCGCGAGCGGATTGGGCGGAGGCCCGCTGACGACGCGGGGAGGAAAAACGGCCTTGAGAAACTTTGCCTGCAAGTCGCAGGCGTTCGCCCACGCGCCGCTCGCCAGCAACGATGTGCCGACTTTCGAGCCGTGTCCGGTCCGCTCGCGATTATAGAGGCCGAGCATGATCGCGCCGAACATCGACATCGCCGTGGGATGGTCGCCCATGCCGGGACGCGCCCCGCCCGGCGTTCCATCGCGCCCCACCACGCTCATCATGAGGCCCGACCGCGCCCAATACGCGAGCGCATCGAAGGCCGGCTCGTCCGCATCGTCACCGCGATCGCCATAGCCGGTCAGATGCGCATAGATGAGCCGATCGTTGAGGGGGCGCAGGTCCTCCCAGGTGAGGCGGAACTTTTTGAGAATCTGCGCCTGGTAGTTGGTGACGAAAACGTCGGAGCTTTTCACCAGGTCGATAAGCGCATCGCGACCGGCGGGATTGCCGAGATCGAGTGCGACGCTGCGTTTGTTGCGGCTGGTGAGAATCCAGCACCAGTCGAGATCCGACTTGGCCGTGCCCGGCAACCGCGAGAACAAGCGCCACAAATCACCTTGTGGCCGCTCGATTTTGATCACGTCGGCGCCGAAGTCCGACATCACGGTGGCGGATGCGGGCCCGGCGATATAGGTGCCGCAATCGATGACGCGAATTCCGGAGAGAATTCCCTTGTGCTCCATGATGAAACCCCCAAGCCGGCGAACGAGCCCTGCGCGCGGCTCATTGCCCTCTCAACCCTGTTAGCGCAAAACTGCACCGGCCGGGAAGGCACGCGTGCGCGTTATGAGGGTGAGCCTTTCGGTGGAAGCTTCGAGCATCGGCGGTAGCGCGCCGCAGACGGCGCGCGATCCCTCCACTTCGGTCGGGATGACAGGAAAGATGGACCGAGGCTTATGTCATCGCGACCGGAGGCTGCTGGAGTGGAGGGATCGCGGCGCGTCCGCGCGCAGCAACCACCAGATTCGGACGGATGAAGCCGCGCAGAGGGCTTCCTGATGCCCTTGGCTATTTGATCTCTTGGATCGTTCTCGGACCTTCGCCCTGGTTTGGATCGATCCTGAAGGGCCACTCCCAGGAGTGGAACGGCATCAGCGGCGGCAGATAGACGGGCACGCCGTACTTCTGGTCCTGGGCCTCGATCGCCTCGCGGCCGTCACCGCCTATCAATTCGTAGTCCATCAGGTAGTAGTTGCCGAAAGCGAGCATGCCTACCGAACGATCGGAGACGGTTCGAATGAGTACATTGAGCATCTGATCGGGAGTGGTTACAAACGCCGAGGTCTCGAACAGAAACAGCCGGGTGTTCATCGCGTCCTTGCCGAAAAACTGTGCGAGCACGCTGAACAGGACGTTATTCTGACGTGCTACGTACAGGGTGTTGCTGACGCCGTAAGTCCGGTCCCAGTCGGACCCGAGCATTTCTTTCCAGTCCTTCACCACCTTCATCCAATGTTCGACCTGGGTAGCCGCAGCCCAATGAACATTCGTTGCCAGCCAGGGTTTCACTTCCTGCGCGTAGGCCTGGATATCGGCGAAGGTATAAGTGCCCTTGCTGAGGCAGGCATCCATGAACTTGATATTGCTCTTGATTATGTCGGCCTGATTCGCGCGGGTTTCCGCGCTCAGGTCGGTCGCATCAAGGGAGTCGAGCGCGGACTGATTGGCGGCCCGAAAGGCTTGCATCGGGGCAACCCACGAATGGTCGGCAACCGTGCCCAAATGCGACCCGGCCAGCTCGAGGATCGCAAGAGCCGAATGTCCCACTGATTTGAGCATTTGATAGCGAATAGGAACCTGGGGAGCTTCCAGCGGCGGCTGGCCGGGGCGATACAGAATGAGCCTGCCGCCCTGATTGCTGAACAGCGCCATGATAATCGGGTGCTGTGCCATGAAATTCGCCTGGGATCTTTGCAGCGAATCGTCGTAGATGCCGAACATCGCGAGGTCGAGAGCGAGTACGTTCTGGTCCGCGACCTGGGTCTGGCTGGATGGCGTCTCGTTACCGACGATCACATTCATGTAATCGGGCACGCCAGGATCGGACGCGGAAGCGGCCGAACAGACGGTGACGCTTGCGTAGCCAATAGCCAGTGAGACCGCGCACAGGATCAGAATACGAAGGCGGATGGTTCTCATGAAAGCCTCATAGATCGGGTTGGTCGCACGTTGTTTCGGTATCAGCTCTTTTCGCACGACAAGGTTGCTGCCGCGCAATCGTCGTTCAGCGCGGGCTGCGCCCGCAGCCCAAAGACGCTGTCTCGGCGATCGAGTTCAAAGGTTCTCGTACCCACGGGATTCCTCGGAGAAGAACCTCGGAATGATGGTATGGACCCTCGCCCGCTATAAGCGGCCTCGCAATG
>JBKQNE010000151.1:0-2925 GCA_052146355.1 Binataceae bacterium (SeqCode)
TGCCGCAGGGCCAGGACGACGCATTCACTGACTCGCTCGCGAGCTATCTGAACGGACTCTGCCGGCGTTGTCTCCGGCTCTTCCGGAGACACGACCGCCACAATCGGCCTCAGTCCCGAGTCGGTGCCGGGCATGCGGAGCTAACGCCATGAAAGCAATGCCACCAACCGCGCCTCGCCTTGCGCCGGCTACGCTCAATTCCGTCGCGCCCGTCAGTCAGGACCGCTGCGCTCGGTCACGCTGGAATTGCATGGCTTCGCCGGTGCTCATTGGTGGCGGCGCTGCGCGCCGCATCGAGTCCCTTTCCCACCGTCGCCCTTCCAGATGTTTGCGAGAAGGGCGGCGGGGAAAGATGGCGCTGTGTATCCAAGCCCAAGCGATGTGCGCCCTGGCCGACGGCAAGCGGGCGCGAAAGGAGAGATGACGATGCCTCGTTACAAGTGCAATCCGCGTTGGATCACCGTCAGGTTCGAGGGCAATTGCACTCGCTGCAAGCGTGCGATTCATCCGGGCGAGCGCGCCTTCCACTACCCTGAGGATCGTTCGCTCTATTGCCAGGGGTGACCAGTGCGGCAAGGCGGCGAGTAGGGATTTTTCGGCGCGGGTGTTCGACGAGGAGAACAACACTTCAATGTAGGGAGTGAAGGACGATGTATCAGGGAAATTGTGGCCGTTGCGGTCAGAAAGTGAGGACCGACGAGAACTATCTCAAGGCGCACCTGTGGGCGAGCACCGCGGTGTTTCATTGGTCATGCTTTGCAGCGCTGATGAAGGAGCATGGCCAAGCGGCTGCCGAGGGCACTACGTGGAACGCAAGCAGGGTTTCGAGACAGCAGTAAACAAAGGCTCCGTGTCGAGGCCGCTACCCCCGGCACGGAGCACAACACAGGAGGTTAACTCATGTCGCTCAACAAAGTTATGGTCATCGGGCATCTTGGGCAAGACCCGGAAATTCGTTACACGCCCGCTGGGATGCCGGTCGTGAACCTGTCGGTTGCGACCGATGAGCCTTACGTCGACAAAGAGGGCAAACGTCAAGAGCGGGTCGAATGGCACAGGGTCGTCGTCATCGGAAAGCTCGGGTTAAGTTGCCATCAGTACCGCAAGAAGGGCCGACAAGTGTTTGTCGAGGAGCGGCTACGCAACCGCGAGTACGAGGCCAAGATTGACGGTCACAAGCGGCACCGCGCTGAGATCGTCGCGAGTCGCGTCCAGTTTCTCGGAGCGCCGCCGGCAGAACAGGCCGAAATGGGCAAGGTTGAAGAGTCGGTCGCTTCTCTCGAATCGGAGGCTCCGTTTTGATTCCGAGCGGGCGACCCTTAGCTCTCTTGGGTCGCCTCTCTCTCCTCTTTTGCCTGCGAGGAGGTGTTGACGTGGTTGAATATCTCACCACTTTGGAAGCCGCCGAGTTACTGAGAGTCAAATCCAAAACGCTGAAGAACATGAAGGCCCGTGGCGTTTTTAGAGAAGGCGTGCATTTCTTTCGACGACCAGGTCTGGGACCTCGATGGAAACGCGATGCACTTATAGAGTGGCTCGAAGGCAATCATGGGTGTGTGGAAGCATTCCCATTGGCTGAACCAGGCGGAAGAAATTTGGGGCAGTAAGTGGGCGTTACAGTCGTCACCAACCAGCACGGTTACCTCCGCTTTCGGATCTACTGGAAGGGGCAGGAGATCGCCGTGTCGACGCGATATCGCGACGACGGCTCACAAGGCCGCAACCGTCGGCTGGTGAATGCCAAAGCGCCCCTCATTGAAGAGAATTTACGCCATGGTGCTGAGCTTCACCGAGCCCTGCTGGAAGTACTGGGTGACTGTCCGCCACGTTTGATGCCCACGCCAAGTCCGGCACCGAAGTTGAGGACGCTCCGCAGTTACTACGAGGAGTGGATCGAAAGGAAAGCTCCTCCTCTCGTTCGACTGTCAACGGCGAAGCGACATCGGCGGTGCTTCGAAGCGATCGTGTTGCCGGAATTGGGAGCTGCGCTCTTTCAAGAGATAACGAAAAGCCGCCTAGAAGCGTTCCGCGCCAAACTGCTGCGCGGGAGAACGCAACGAGGAACGACGCGCACAATCAAGGCCGTTCGCAACATTATTGACTGGCATCTTCGATCTTTATGGCGCGACGCGGAAAGGGAAGGGTATACGAGTCCGTTCCCACGCCTGGATTGGCCACGAGCGCATCGCACCAAACCCGATCCGTTTGACTCCGATGAGCGCGACGCCGTCTTGGCGTGGTTCGCGGGGAACGAGCCTTACTGGTGTCCATGGCTCTTTTTTCTGTTTTGAACCGGCGTGCGCCACGGCGAGGCCGCTGCGCTGCGATGGAACGACATCGATCTGAAGCGAGGCATCATCTCGATATCGCGAAGCCGCGACGAGGGCGAGGATAACGCACCCAAGACAGCGGGTTCCACTCGCGAGATTCCGATGCTCCCATGGGTCGTCGATCTTCTGAAGCGACTGCCGCGAAGACTTCATTCCGATGGCTCGGAATTCCTTTTCCTGAGCCCGGAAGGCAAGCCGATGACGGACACTTGGTGGCCGAAGCGAGGAGCGGCACGACGACCAGTCGACGACGAGTCGAAGGGTATCTGGTTTAGGTGCCTTCGCAGCCTTGGGATTCGGCCGAGGAAGTTCTACATGACGCGACACACATTCATCGCCTGGGCGCTTTCGGAGGGAGCCAACTTGAAAGGGCTTGCCGAGTACTGCGGAACATCTGTGCAAATGATCGAGCAGAGCTACGGCAGGTACATCCGCAAGGACTTTCTCGGGCCTCTGATCGCGGCCCGTCCAAAGATCCTGCGAAAGGCGGCGGTTGGCGACAAAACCGGACCCCCCAACCGGACCCCTTGGGGGTCTTGGGAAAAAGGCCCGAATTTCCTACAGAATTCTGGTGGAGGCGGGGGGAATTGAACCC
>JBKQNE010000152.1:0-27669 GCA_052146355.1 Binataceae bacterium (SeqCode)
CAATTTCGCTAGAATCCATCAGACGCTAAGGGTAACGCCAGCGATGGAAGCAGGAATCAGCGATCATGTCTGGACGCTTGAAGAAATCGCGGCTTTAGCCGACGGAAATTGAAAACCGCCCACTACCAGTCGTTCTGCACATGGCGCGGAGATCGCGTCGATGATTTCCTTTTCGAAGCCGACAAGTTTCTGCTGGTCGGCGGGATCGACGAAAGCGTACGGAGCATCCGACTTTGCATCCGCGCCCCACAGCAGTACCTGTTGTTGCTGGGCCGCCGCGGGCCTGGTCCAAATCACGACTACCGCGAGCAGCCAAAATAGCCATCGTCGCCGCGTCATGACGGCCGCGCCTCCGGAGCGAAGCGCCGCAGGAACTGGCGGGTGCGTGGGTCTTTGGGATTATCGAAGATTTCGTCCTCGTCCGAGATCTCAACGATCTCTCCTCCCTGCATAAATACTATGTAGTCAGACGCCTCGCGCGCGAACCGCATCTCGTGCGTCACGACAATCTGAGTCATTCCGTCTTTGTCGAGGTCACGCATTACCTGCAATACCTCGTCCACCAATTCCGGATCGAGTGCTGACGTCGGCTCATCGTAGAGCATTACCTTTGGCGCCATCGCCAGGGCGCGTGCGATAGCGGCGCGTTGCTGCTGGCCACCGGAGAGCTGGGCGGGATAGCGTTCGACGAAGTTGCTCAGTCGGACCTTGGTCAGCAACTCCAATGCCCGTTCTTCGGCAGACTTCCGCGATTCGCCTTTTACAACCATCGGCGCGAGCATGACGTTGTCGAGCAGCGTCCGATGGGGAAACAGGTTGAAGCTTTGGAACACCATCCCGACCTGGGTGCGCAGCGCGCGCGCCGACGCGGCGGCGGCTCCATCCCACTCTTGATTCCCGCCGGTTCGAGTAATCGTAATGCCGTCGACGGTGACGGTCCCGGAATCCGGGACCTCGAGCAGGTTCAAGCAACGCAGGAATGTCGATTTGCCGCATCCCGAGGGACCGATAATCGAAACCAGGTCACCTTGGGCGATCTCCAGCGAGATGCCTTTGAGAATCGTGATCTCATCGAAACTCTTCACGATGTCTCGGGCCACCAGAATAGGTGGAGCATCGTTGGTTGCTTTTGCCGGTTCGGGATTTTGCATGCTTCACTCCGGAGTGATCCCGGCGCAGGCGAGAAGCATGATTCGGCTCGAATCGAGACAAGCGATGCAAAGGATGGTTGAACCGGGACTCCGGCTCGGATGGCTTTGATTCTCTCGGCTGCGGCGGGTCATCCTAAAGACAAATTCGAAAACTCATTACGCGCACAAAATGCGTACGAGGGCCATCGGCAACGGGTGTAAATGTGCCTTGGCAACGAGAAATAACGTGGTTGTAACAATCGGCATAGGGATCCACGGAGAGCCAAGACCGGAGACGATGACTTGAAATCAAATCCGCTTGCGGACCTTCCAGACTTCTTCGGACGGCCACTTCCGTGCCCATTCAAGCGTGACCGGCGGATAGCGCTTGATTGCATCGGGCCCTGGCACTATCTCAATAAGATCTTCAATCTCGAATCCAGAGCGATTGAACAGTCGGATCCACTCGCCGTGCGATAGATGAAACTCAACGCCGGGGTCGGTGGGCCATTCGAGGTGATACAGGTCGGATGCCGGCCGCAACAATCGATCGGTCACAATAGCGTCGTCTTCCGGCGGCATGCATAGCATCACCAGGAACGAATTGGTCAGAAAAGCCACGCGGCCGCCGGGACGCAGGAGGCGCGCAGCTTCGGGAACCCATCGCATCGGATCGGCCCACAAACAGGCGCCATATTCTGAGATGGCGAAGTCGAAGCTTGCGTCCGGGTAGGCAATCGACTCGGCGTTGCCGTGGATGAGCCGGAAATCAATGCCGTATTGCCGCTGGAGACGCCGCGCGGTGGCGAGTTGTGCCTGTGAGTTGTCAATTGCGACTACACGGGCGCCGCGCCCAGCAAGCCATGCCGAGACGTATGCGGTACCACATCCGAGTTCGATCACGTCGCTTCCGTTCAAGTCGTCGGGGAGCATATGCAGCTCCGACTCTGGGATGTGCCAAATCCCCCAGACCGGCGAGTTGCGGGCCCAGGCTTCTTCGCCGGCTGCGGCGAACTTCGCCGCCAACTCGTCATCCCAGAGCGCGCGGTTCCTGAGGACGTGTTCCGGCAGATCGGTCATCACAGTCGCCTTCGAAACGATTCTGATCGCGCGTGGCCTTCAAGGGCGGTATCGGGTCGATCTTTATCAAAAATCAGCCAAGCCCTACAGACTGGGTCACTCGTGGTCACGCGACGCGCCGGTTATGAAATGGCGGAAGATTACGATGAAGAAACTTGCCTGCAACCTGCGAAGAGGTCAGAAAGAATCGAAGAGGTAAGGAAATGGCCGATCCAGTCCTGACGCAACCCCAGATAGATGAAAAGCTGCGCAACGAAAACCTCGATGAATGGCTTGAATTGTGGTTAGCCACCCAAGGAGGCGAGACGCGCAACCGCGGACTGGAGTTGATGGCAGCGGCGCTTCCATTTGGCAGGGACGCAGAACTGCTGGTCCTGGATATGTGCTGCGGACCCGGCGATGTCGGGCGGTTTATTCACAATCGCTTTCCGAAAGCGCGGGTGGATTGCGTGGATCGCGATCCATTCATGCTGTCGTTGTGCGGGGCACTGAATCGTCGCGCTGGAATTGCGGGTCAGACA
This sequence comes from Binataceae bacterium (SeqCode), assembly GCA_052146355.1. Lineage (GTDB taxonomy): Bacteria > Desulfobacterota > Binatia > Binatales > Binataceae > JAFAHS01. Next base: position 2,732 of record JBKQNE010000152.1, read on the forward strand.
CTCGTCCACGACATGTGGGATGCGAACTGGCACGAGGGACTCCCTCGCGGTTACGACGCGATCGCCGCGGCAACCGCCCTTCATTGGTTCGATGTCCAACGCCTTGGCGAGCTGTTTGGTGACGTATTTGGGATGCTTCGGCCCGGCGGGGCGTTCATGTTCGCGGAGCCGGCTAGAGCGGAAGCTCCGTTCGTCGCGGGAGTCGAAGAGTGGCGTAAGGAAGAATGGAGCAGGAGCGATCCAAACTACGACCCGCAGAGTTGGGAGCGCTTCTGGTCAAGGGCGGCGACTCTTCTCGGTTACGATCATCGGCAATTCCTCGAAAGCCGTCCTCGTGACCGGAACCCCATCGGAGACAATGGAATACCGGTGCTTCGTTATGTGGAGATGCTGACGAAGGTCGGATTTAAGCCCGTCGATGTACTGCTCCTCGACACCGACAAAGCGGTAATCGCCTGCATCAAGCCTGCAGGCTGAGCGACTCGCCGATAATGCAGTGCTGTTCGTTCGCTCCGCGACCAGAGGACCATGCACGGCGGATCACCAATGACCGATGTCCGCCGGCCAACCGAAGGCGGTGCCGAGGAGTACTCCGCTATCGCCACCAACCGCGGCGCCCTCGAGCGCTTTGCTGGTTGCGGATAAGCGAAGTGCCTCGGCACTACTCTCGTTGGTTTTAGTCCTGAACGGAGGACACTCGCAGATCGTTGTTAACGCCGCGAACGCCCGACGCATTTCGCGCGATCGACTCAACCCGTGAAGACATGTCCGGACTCTGTACGCGGCCGCGAAGCGTCACGATGCCCGCGACGGTCTTGACATGAATATGGTTGGACTCAATATCCTTGCCACTGGCAAACGCTGCTTTCACCTCGGTGGTGATTTTCGTATCGCTCAACGCCGTAACCGTTCCGGTATACGCGTTCTTCGCAGCGCCCGTAGTATCGGAGCCCGCCCGATCCATCGAGGTGCTGGCCGAAACCGGAGCGCTCGCGTCCTGCGCGAGAGCCGGGATCGCCAAGCCGATTCCCAACACCATCGCCGGTATCATAGCCATCAACTTCTTTTTACTATTCATAACCCTATCTCCTGAATAAACTTTGCTGGTTAAAGGCCCTCGCCACCGACCGCGGCGCCTTCAGGCGCTCTGGCAGATTGCTTCATCAGCGAAATGCCTGGTTCCGGCCTCGTCGGGAACCAGCACTGAAATGTCATTGCCCGAAAACATCGACTAGCGAAAATATATTCCGTGCCCGAACCCGCCGCCTGCCAGCAGAAAGACGATCAGGACGATGATCAGGATGCTCACCATGCTCATCCCTCTCCCCCCATAATAGCCGTTGCGGTAGCCATAAAATCCACCTCCGCTGAACAGCAAAAGGAACACAATAATCAGAAGCAACATAAGCGGTCTCCTTGCAATTATTCAGTTAGTCCAACTTAAGTCCCACCGGCCCGGGTATTGTTATCGAACCGGAGTCTTCGATGCCGTCAATTCGTCACACGACGCCGAGCAGCCAAAGTACCAGAACAATCGTCACGACTCCCCCCAGAGATATGGGAAGGTACATACAGGCCTCCGCGGGCCTTGCTGGTTGGACTTTGGGGTTGGTCTAGCGGAATGCGGTCAAAGGCGAGTGGAAGAACCGCGGTCTGGGCTGGATCAAATTCGGACTCGATTCCTATGTCGATCCCGACTCATCAACAATACATTGGACAAGATGCAAAAGCCACGGCAGGGCTTCTCCATTGGGTTATGTAAAGAACCCAAAATACCGATCCGAAAAAAGGATCCTGGATAACGACAGCACCCCTCGCAAAGATCGGGAACAAGGCTCTACCGCGAAAGAATCGTGCGAAGAACCCCGGAGTGTGTTTGTAAAATGGAAATAGCTGTTTCGCAAAGGGTGCTGCGGCCTGCGAAGCCAGTGTCAGGTTACTGAGCGCTCGCTTCGTGGGCCCGCAACCGAGTCCGACAGAACTTAACTTCAAAGACTACCGCAAAGATCCGAGGTCGCTTGCGACCTGGTACCAGCCTCAGGACCTGTTTACGTTTTCTCGGGCATGGGCCTGACGCCAGCATGCTCGCCGATTTCGCCTACAGTACGATTGGCGCTCTTCAGCTGATCATGCAACTTCTCCGCACTCTTCTTCATTTCTGGTGCGGTGGTAGTCGGTTGATTCTTCCTAATGGCCGTGGAGATCTCGCCCAGATCCTTGTGCATTGCCCTGGTATATAGCTTGGCCCATGTCAGCTCTGCGATCAGCTCTGCTTTTGAGGGTTTGATTTCCAGCCCTGCAGTTCCCGCATCATCGTCAATTGCCACTTTTGTTGCCTCACGCTTCCCATTGAAATGGGAAGATACATAGCGGACCTCGTTCAGGCCTTGCTTACGAATGCTTTTGATTGGTCTAGCGAAGAGTGGTCAAAGGCGAGCGGAAGGGCCACAGTTGGGCTGGATCAAATTCGGACTCGACTTTCCATGTCGATCCCGACTTTCGTAGGTTACATCGACGCGATGCACAAAGCCACTGAAAGATACCGACGTTTGGTTATATCAATAACGACGATGATCGATTGGTCACAGCCTATCGCCGAGGTCCGTGTCTGCGACAAGACGCAGGGCCGCCCGGAGACATCAGCGCACGGCATGAGCAAAATGGCATCGGCGCAGACGGAGCAAATTGAGCGAGCGGCAGGAACCCGACAGGCCTGTTCTTTGGGGCACGGAACATTTAAGTCAGGACACCAGCAGCTCTTGCCCACCAGTTGAGAACGGTCGATGGATTCAGCCAAGCGGCCCCCGGCTTGCGGAATTGACTCATTGCGTACTTGCCTTGGGCGCGACCACCAATTTCTAAAATCGCGGTTCACACAGTCTCGAGCAATCGATCGCATTTGGCGGTTCCAGCCCGAAAGGACGGTCTCTCAGATGGCTTTCGGACTTCCCGAACTTCCATACAATATCGACGCGCTAAAGCCGAACATTCCCGCGGAGACACTTGAATATCATCATGGTAAACATCACAAAGCCTACGTTGACAAGCTCAACGAGTTGATTTGCGGGCACCAAACTCGCCGACGCTTCGCTCGAAGAAACTCTTAACACTGCAACCCCTGGGCCCCTCTTCAACAATGTTGAACAGCATTAATCGCCTGCAACAAGCCGCCAGCCTGAGGAGCGATCTTGGCCGGTAGCACAATCAAAGCCGTGCTGTTCGATTCGGGAGACACGCTGCTCGAGCCGATGGGTGGCACATGGTGGCCGCGGCCCGCCATGCGCACGCTGCTCGACCGATTGTCTTCGCCAATCGAGCCGGATCGGCTCGACGCCGCACAAGCGCGGGGAATGGAATTTCTTGATGCGCATCACTACGTGGAGACCGAAGACGATGAAATCGCGCAGTTCCGGCGATACTACGCGATCGTGCTCAGTGAACTTGGTCTCGACGCGACTTCGGAAGTGATCGAAAGACTTGCGCAATCAGAGGTGTTTGACCTCAAGCAGAGTCTTTTCCCCGATACATTAGCCGCGCTCGAAGAATTGCACCGTGCGGGCTTGAAGCTGGGCATACTCTCAAACGCGTGGCCTTCCCTGGAACGCGTCTATCGGATGCTCGGCCTGCGGCACTTCTTCGACCCATTCATCATCTCGTCGCAGCTTGGATGCTTCAAGCCGGATCCGCGAATGTACCGGGTCGCGATCAAGCTGCTCGGCCTCGAGCCATCATCAATCCTGTTCGTGGACGACGACATCGAATACGTCCGGGCAGCGGAGCTGCACGGACTACGCGGCACAGTTCTGCGACGCGCCGGCACACCCGCGAGTGCCGAAGGAACTATCGCTACCCTGGATGAATTGAAAGCCCTCATTTGGCCACGCTAACCAGCTCTAGCGTTTCCCCGGATGAGGAAGCGCAGATGCCGGGCAGGCCGTTTATCCTCCCGCGCCGCTGTAATAAGACATGAAAAGCTGCGTTGGCGGCAGTATCGCGCCACGTGCAGGAAGTTACAGATGGTGGAACAGAACAAATCGCTCAGAGCGCAGAGCAGCGTTCTCCTTGATGGTCCCTCGCGCGCGCCGGCGCGCGCGATGATGAAGGCGGTCGGCTATACCGACGAAGACCTGGCCAAGCCGCTTATCGGCGTCGCCCACACCTGGATCGAAATAATGCCCTGCACCTATCACCTGCGCGATCTCGCGGCACACGTGAAGCGGGGCATTCGTGATGCGGGCGGGACCCCGGTCGAGTTCAACACCATCGCAGTGTGCGACGGCATTTCGATGGGCACGCATGGGATGCGCGCATCGTTGGTCAGCCGCGAGGTGATCGCCGACTCGATTGAGCTGACCACGCGCGGGCATCTGTTCGATGGCCTGGTCGCGATTTCCGGATGCGATAAGACGATCCCCGCCACTGTGATGGCGCTGCTGCGGCTCAACCTGCCGTCGCTGATGATCTACGGCGGGTCTATTCAGTCAGGCCGCTACGGCGACCAGAACGTCACGATCCAGGACGTGTTCGAGGCGGTTGGCGCGCAGGCCGCCGGCAAGATGACCGAAGAAGAGCTGCGCAAGCTGGAAAGCGTGGCCTGCCCGGGAGTCGGCGCGTGCGGTGGGCAGTTCACCGCGAACACGATGTCGACCGCGTCCGAGATGCTCGGCATCTCGCCCGCGGGTATCAACTCGATTCCCGCGACCGATCCGGACAAGCCCGCTGGCGCCTATCGCGCAGGGCAGATCGTCGTCGATCTGCTCAAGAACGGCGTACGCCCGCGCGACATCGTCACGCGCAACGCGATCGAGAATGCGATCGCGGCGGTCGCGATGACCGGCGGCTCGACCAACGCGGTTCTGCATCTGCTCGCGATCGCGCTGGAGGCCGGAATCGAGCTGTCGATCGACGATTTCGATCGCATCAGCTCCCGCACACCGCTGCTCGCAGACCTCAAGCCCGGCGGACGCTTCATGGCTCCCGATATGCACGCGGCAGGTGGAATTCCGTTAATCATGAAACGGCTCAAGGATGCGGGCCTGCTGCACCCGAACGAGCGCACTGTCACCGGACGCACTATCGGCGAAGAGGCAGACGCAGCGTCAGAAACGCCGGGGCAACAAGTCATACGCACCATCAGAGACCCGCTCAAGGCGACGGGCGGGCTCGTAATTCTGAGGGGCAATCTCGCGCCGGAAGGTTGCGTGATCAAGGTTGCCGGCCACGAACGAATGAATCATCGCGGGCCCGCGCGCGTGTTCGACTCCGAGGATGACGCGTTCAAAGCGGTATCCGCACGAAACATCAAGGCAGGAGACGTAGTGGTGATTCGGTACGAAGGACCCAAGGGTGCTCCCGGAATGCCCGAGATGCTGGGTGTCACCGCGGCTCTGGTGGGACAGGGATTGGGGGATCAGGTCGCGCTTCTGACCGACGGCCGTTTTTCGGGGGCGACGCACGGCTTGATGGCGGGTCACGTCGCGCCGGAGGCGGCGGTCCGCGGACCAATCGCCGCGGTCCGCGACGGCGATATCATTTCGTTCGACATCGCCAAGCGGCGCGTCGACGTGGAACTTAGCGACGCCGATATAGAAAAGCGGCTGGAGAACTGGCGCGCGCCGCAGCCACACTACCAATCGGGCGTGATGGCGAAGTACGCGCAATTGGTTTCATCGGCCTCGCGCGGCGCGGTGACGAATTGACCAAAGAGAGCGCCGCCCGCTGCGCTTCGGTCATCCGGAGCGAAGCGAAGGATCTCATTCCCGCGTCGTCGGGAGCTGAACCCGAGATTTCGCGGTGCACCTAAGCCTCCACCGGTTTGCGAGCGGAAGCTGCACGCGTGATAATCAAGCTCTGAACCTGCACCTATGAGTTCCACCTCAGCAGTCGATTCTGTTGCCGCGCGAGTCTCTGAGCGTGAAGTCGCGATCGAAGCGCGCGCGCTGGGCTTTCGCTATGGCGACCGTGCCGCGCTCGACGACGTGAGCTTCGCGATTTCGCGCGGCGAGATCTTCGGATTTCTCGGGCCCAACGGCGGCGGCAAGACAACCCTGTTCAAGCTGCTCTCCACCCTCGTGCCGATTCAGTCCGGCCACGCCGCGATGCTCGGTTACGACCTGGCAGCCGACACTCTGGCGGTCAGGCGCAAGCTCGGTGTCGTTTTTCAGCATCCGAGCCTCGACGGCAAGCTGACTGTCGCGGAGAACCTGGCACATCACGGCCATCTGTACGGAATCTATGGCCGCGAACTGCGCGAGAGTTCCGCACAGGCACTGGAGCGGCTCGGCCTCACGGCGCGAGCGAACGACCTGGTGGAAACGCTTTCGGGCGGATTGCAGCGCCGCGTCGAGCTGGCCAAAGCCCTGCTGCACAAGCCGGAGCTGTTGTTGCTCGATGAACCCAGCACCGGTCTCGATCCCGCCGCACGCAGAGAGTTTTCGAACTACCTTGCGCACCTGCGCGAGCACGAAGGCGTCACGGTCGTGCTGACAACCCACTATCTGGAAGAAGCCGAACGATGCGACCGGATTGCGATTCTCGACGCCGGCCGGATCGTCGCGATGGCGCCGCCCGGCGACCTCAAAGCGAGCGTCGGCGGCGACGTCGTCGTCATTCACAGTGCCGCGCCCGAACTGCTGCAGCGCAAATTGCTGCAGCGGCTGAAATTGAAGAGCCAGCTCGTCGACCGAACACTCCGGATCGAACGGCCGCGCGCGCACGAGATTGTAGCCGAGGTGGTGGAAGCGTTCGGCGACGAAGTCGAGTCGGTGTCGTTCGGCAAGCCGACGCTGGAAGATGTGTTCGTGCATCTGACGGGCCATCAATTTTTCACCACACCGGCGCCGGCGGACGAGAAATGAGGCACACGCGATGTTCGGAGTGATGCTGCAGGCGGGAACCTTATGGTGGCGCGAAATCTCGCGTTTCGTGCGCCAGCGCAGCCGCGTGACCGGCGCAATCCTTCAGCCGCTGGTCTTTTGGCTATTGCTCGGTGCCGGATTGAAGTCGTCATTTCGGCCGAGCGGGATGCCTGCGGACATGAACTACGCGCAGTACTTCTACCCCGGCGTAATCGTCCTGGTACTGCTGTTCACCGCGATTTTTGCGACGATTTCGACTGTGGAGGATCGGCACGAAGGTTTCCTGCAAGGTGTGCTGGTCGCGCCGATCTCGCGCGTGACCGTCGTGCTCGGTCAGGCGCTGGGCGGCACGACACTGGCGCTGGCGCAGGGAATTATCTTCCTGTTACTTGCGCCGCTGGCGGGAATTCATCTGAACCTTGAAGCGATCGCAGTGACGACCGCGATGATGGCGATTATCGCGTTTACGCTGACCAGCATCGGGCTCGTGATCGCGTGGCGAATCGAGTCGACGCAGGGCTTTCACGCGATAATGAACCTGATCCTGATTCCGATCTGGCTGCTGTCGGGCGCGTTCTTTCCCGCCGATGGAGCGCCCACTTGGCTTCGATGGACGATGCGCCTCAATCCGTTGACCTATGGAATGACAGCACTGAGACGTGGACTTTACCTTGCGCAGCCGGTTTCGTTTTACCCGTCCACGCACTTCAAGCCGTCGGCTGCAATCGCGATCGCGTTCGCGGTGGCCGCGTTTCTGCTGGCCAGCCGCGTCGCCCGCCGCGCCGCGGTATGATGAAGGCACCTGCCCGCTTCTCCAAGGGGTCAGGGGCCGGGCTGATCCGTCCTTACAGAATCAAATCGGATCGAAGAAAGGTTCGACGCGCCCTTTGAAATGAAACTCGCGCGCGATCTCGATCCATTTGCGATCTTTGCCGTGCAGCGGTTGCGGGAGCGCATCGAGCGGGAAGAAGCCAAGGTCCAGCACTTCCATCTGGATGGCGCCGGAGTTCGCCGCCGAGAATCTCGCAGTAAAAGAGCAACGAGTAGATATGGCGCCAGACTTCTCCTGCCTTGCGGGTGTCGGTTAACGCCATCAGCCGCGCCGGCCGTACGAATAGACCCGTTTCCTCCAGCGCTTCCTTAACGATGTTTTCGGCGGGCGAGACTCCGACTTCGCAGAAGCCGGCGGGATACCACCATTTCGCGGTCGGCCGCTGGATCATGAGCACTTCGTCGCTTTGGTTGAAAGCGATTATTCCGCAGCCGACTGCCGGCGTTACGTAGCCGTCGTAGCCCGCAATCACTGCATCACGCCATCCGCGCCGAATTGCTTCCGCCGCGTCCGGGCCGGCCTCCATCGCCGTTGCGGTCATCCGTGCGGTTTCATTGATCAGCTCTTCGTAACGCTCCGCGTCGTATACATGGGGCTTGAATGCCAGGCCGGTGCGGGCGATCGCGGTCACGCGCTCGATGAAGCGCGCAAGTTCGAGAAGCAAACGATCCTCGTCCATCGACTACACTGTAACGCTATTCGTAGAGAGAGTCGCAGGATTCTTCCGGTTCAGCCGATGCCTGCGGCGCGATTGATCCGTTCCGCAGTCCGGTATGCATCGACCAATCCCCAGATCCACAAGACAGGCGTGGTCAGCAGACCAATCAAGAAATGGATCATGAACACGGAGATGGCATATGCGACCATCATCACGATGCCCTTGCCGATCTGGCCGTTGTAAATCTGGCCGAGCCCACACCACAGAAAGGAAAGCACCGCCGCCAACCCGGGGCTCTTTATATCTGCAACAACTACGACCGTGTGCGGTGCCGCGGGCCCTGCCAGCGGCGAACCGCATTTGCGGCAAAAGAGGGCGCCGTCGGGACCTTCAGCTCCACAACTTGAACAGAACATCAGGTCCGCCTGGCAAATCCTTCAGTGAGTGCCCTACTTCTTGCGCGGCTCGGCAGTCCGATAGTCCTGAAATTTCGAGTCGCGTTCGTCGAGCGCGCGAGTCACATTCTCGCGCATCTTCTTCATGTATTCGCGCGACGACGGTTGATGAAAACACAGCGCCTGGATTTCGGTCGCCGATCGGATGGCGGCGCGCGCGCCCATCACTTCCATCGCGCGATGCACCGTGCGCTTGTTGAGCGCCTGAAGGTCGCGCGGAATTTTCGCGACCCGCCGCGCGACGTTCAGCACCGCCTCTTCAAGATCCGCGGCGGGAAACGCGCGATTGGCAAATCCCATCTGCGCGGCTTCGATGCCGTTGATCGAATCGCCCGTCAGCATCATCTCCATCGCATTGCGCAGGCCCATCAGCCACGGATGATAAGCGCAGTCGGGCGTGGACATCGATCGAACCGGCGGGTAGCCGATCTGCGCGTCCTCGGCGACGTAGACGAGATCGCACGCCGTCGCCAGCTCGCTGCCGCCGGCCAGACAGAATCCATGTACTTGCGCGATCACCGGAGTCGCCATGTCCCACATCTCGAACCATCCGTCGACCAGATGGCGCGGCCACATGCCCTCGCCGGGAGATACATGGCGAGGCAGGGGCTCGCCGGGCGCCTGCGCGAGATCGTAGCCGGCGCTGAAGCATTTGCCGTTGCCCTTGATAATGATCGCGCCGATCGGCGGGTCGGTATCTGCCTTGCGAAGCGCATCGAAGAGTTCGCCACGCAAAGCATTGGAGAGCGCGTTGCGCTTGTCGGGCCGGTTGAGCGCGATACGCCGGATACCAGGCTCGGGATCTTCGACCTGAATGAAGCGGTACTCGCTCATAATCGATTCCTCCGTGCGCTATTTCGCGCCCGAGCTGCACACCGCCCAGGCTGCATCCGCCAGCGCGGGCACACGATCTTTGAGTCCGACAAACAGCGGATCGTCGGTCTGGCCGCGCACGAAGCGCGAATAGCTGCCTTCCATGATTATCGCGAGTTTGAAGATCGCGAACGCCTCGTAAAAGGCGAAGTTTGCCATCTTGCGTCCGGACTTCGACTCGTAGCGATCGATCATCTCGCGGCGCGTCATAAATCCGGGCGCCGTGGTGACCGCCGAGGTAATTCCTTTGCGTCCCTCGTTGTCAGATGCTTCCAGCCAATAGGAGAGCAGCCAGCCGAGGTCGGCGAGCGGGTCACCGATGGTAGACATCTCCCAGTCGAAGACGGCGATGACCTTCGCGCCGGCGGCTTTGGGATCGAACATCACGTTGTCGAGTTTGAAATCGCCGTGGACAATGGTCGCGGGCGGCGAATCTGGAATTCGTTTCTCGAGCCATTCGCGTACTTTGGTCATCACCGGCAAAGGGCGTATTGCCGTCGTGATCTGCGTCGCGCGATCGAGCTGATCGGTCCATCGCTTGAGCTGCCTCGGCAAATAGCCATCGGGGCGGCCAAAGCCTTCCAGTCCCACCGCCTTCCAATCGACGTCCTGCAACGCGACCAACAGATCGATCATCGCCTCGCTGACAGCGCGCCGGCGCTCGGGCGTGTTGGCGAAGGTCTGGGTCGCGTCGGCGCGGATTACGTCACCGCGCATATATTCCATCAGATAGAACGGCGCGCCGATGTAAGCCGGGTCGTCGCATGCCGCGAACACGCGCGGCACCGGGACGGCGGTATTTTGAAGGGCGCTCAAGACCCTGTATTCGCGGATCACATCATGGGCGGTCGGCAGCAGCGGTCCGCGCGGTGGCCGGCGCAGCGCCCACGACCTGCCATCGAAGTGAACCAGATGCACCTCATTCGAATGGCCGAACGAGATGTTCTCGGAGCGGAGCTGGGAAGGGTCGCCGAGGTTGCGGTCGGCGATGAATCTGCGCAGTCCCGCGAGATCTACAGTGGCGTTCGGTCCGGTTTTTTCCTGCGTGGAATTATTCATGACCGCTATTGTCTTTCCCACTTTTGGGGCGTGGTCAAGACCGATCGTTCAGGGACGCCGCACCGCCCCGGACCGAATCCAAGCCATGGACCCACCTTGCGCGGGCAATCCGCGCGCCGGTACAACCGATCACGATGAACGCCGCGGTGGATAAGGTTGGCGTGGCGCGGAGCAGAGCCGCCGCGTTGTTTGCGCTCGCGCGCCCCTGGCAGTGGATCAAGAACGGGCTGGTTCTTGCAGCGCTGGTCTTCAGCCACCGGCTATTCGTCCTGCATGACGCAATGCTTGCGGGCCTGGCGCTGATAACGTTCTGCGCCCTTTCGAGCCTGGCATACGTACTCAACGATATCGCCGACCGGGATGCCGACCGGCTGAATCCCGAAAAACGCGAGCGCCCACTGGCCCGCGGCGATTTGACGGTCGCTGAAGCCGGCAGGTTCGCGCTGGGCTTGGGTGTCGCTTCGCTGCTACTAAGCATCGCGCTGGGACGTGGGTTCGTCGCGATCGCCCTGCTCTACGTCGGGCTCCAGTTCGGATATTCGCTATGGGCCAAACAGTACGTCGTGGTCGACATAATCGCGGTTGCGATCGGTTTTGTGCTGCGCGCGTTTGCCGGCGGAGTTGCCATCGATGCGGAGGTATCGCCCTGGCTGGCCTTCATCACCTTCGTGCTCGCACTGTTCCTGGTGCTGGCGCGGCGCCGGCATGAGTTGATTGCGATGGGCGATGGCGCCGCGGCGCATCGCGGTGCGCTCGCGCAATACAGTATTCGGCTGATCGACCAGATGATCGCGATCGTCGCCGGCGCGACGCTGGTAAGTTACATGATCTACACCGCATCGGCGGAGGTCGAAGCCAAGCTCGGCACCACGCATCTGTATCTCACGGTGCCGTTCGTCGCGTTTGGAGTCCTGCGCTATCTCTACCTGATCGATGAGCACAATGAAGGCGGCGATCCAGCGCGGTTGCTGATGCGCGATCGGCCGCTGCTTATCGCCGTGGCGCTGTGGGTCGCGGCCGATATTATCCTGCTGTACTTCTAGCCGCGCGCGAGCGTGTCAGTGCGGGAGCACGCCCCACGGGTTGCCCGCCATACCATTGGTTTGGAACGGGTTGCGTCCGAACGGGCTCTGGCCGATTGAGCCCAATCCGCCCAGCGTCAATTGAAATTGCACCTGGACCTCGTTCGGATTGATCGATTGGGTCAGGCCCATGTCCGCAGCCCAGCAGTCACAGGGCGATTTGAGCCGCGCGCCATATTGCGCGTCGATCAATTCATTCGACGCGAAGTTGTAGCTGGGCCCGACATAGATACCCAGGACGTCGTAGACGTCGCTGTAGGCGCGTATCGACGCGAACTGGCTGGCATTCTTGGTGGTGGTCTGCAAGACCGCGACCTGCGGATTGACGTAGTTGTAGGAAGCTTGCAGGAAGGCACCCTGCAGCGCCTTGCCCATGTAAATGTTGGAGATCGTGGACCAGGGCGGTTGGAAGGCCATATACACGTTCGCAAAGGTGAATCCGGCGTGGTCGCGGGGATTGTAGTCGACTTGCGATCCCAGCGACGCGATCGTGGTCGGATAGACGGTGAGATTTGCTTGAAGGTCCGAGACACGGTCGCCAAAAGGCCCCAAATCGTGCGACACGTCGTAGGCCTGCTGGAGCGTCAGCTGCAGCAATTCGCGTACTTCCTCGCCCCGGCTGTAGGTCGACGGGCCGCCAGGGCCGTATGCTTCGGAGGGCGACGATTCCTCGTCGAAAGTGTTCACCGAGGGCATCGCATTCGTCGTGTCGGCTTCGGTAGTGTTCGGCGGCAAGTCGGAAGACTGCGGAGTAACTTTCGCGTAGAGCCGGGTCGTAAAGCCGTAGGTGAACAGGCTGCGCGCATTGACCCGATCGTACTGATCAAACAGCGGCATGTTTCCCTGATAGATTCGCGGCACGTATGCGTAGCTTGCGAACGGCTCGATGGTATTCTTCAGCTTTTCGACGGTGTCGCCGTTGATGTCCCACACCCGTTCGAGTTCGGTCGCAGCGCCTGTCGAAAGGTATGGAACTCCGATCGCTTGAAAGCCACCGTGGGCGAGCGGTCCGTTCGACAAAGCGTTGTTGTATTGCAGGACCGCGGGCGCTCCGCTGGGTTTCGGTTGCAGCCCTGCGAATGGTTGTCCGGCCGGTGTGATGGCAATCGTGTTTCCGGAAGTGTCGTAGATGTTGCTTTGCACCCCTACCGTACCGAAGCCGTAAAGGTAGTCGCCAAGCCGCCACGGAATGGTTGCCCTCGGGGTCATCGCGAACCGCAGGCCGTCGAGGCCCGATTCGCGGACGTAGTTGACCGCTTGCGCATCGTAGTCGGCAAAGGCGAGGCCGTTCCCGATGTCCTGCGTCCCGCTCAGCAGAAGCTTGGGCATCTCCTGCAACCCGTACTGGGGTGCCTGAATGAGATCCTGATGCCACGTACCCTGCATCTGCGCGTAGCCGTTCTCGTATTCGTCGAGCAGGCCCCAATGCGAGATCGCATCGCGCATCGATGACCAGTTACCGCCGAATCCGTTCGAGAGCGTCCACTGATCCATCTCGCGCAGATAGAAGCTGTCGCTGACTGAAACCGTATCACCGTAGACCATCAGGTTGTCGGTGATATGCTCACGGGTCATTCCAATAATCCCGAAGCGGTCGAGCGGGATAAACGGATCGGCGACCTGGGTGTCGACAATATCGCCCACGCGATTTGCCTGGCTCCGTATCGACTCATCGTAGAAAGCACCGTCCACCCAGAAGTAGTCGTCGGGCCCATTGGTGAGACGGTATTCGCCCAGGCCGCCGATCCGCTGTCTCGTTTCGACGTCGTAGGCGACGGTGGCGTCCGAGCTCTTGTCGATCGCGAAATAGTAGGGCTGCAGCCACTGGAAGCCACGGAGTCCCGATTGCCCGTAGCGGCCCGAAAGGAGACCGCTATGCCGACTGGTGTCGGCCGGAAAAGTTGCAGAGGGAACTTTGAAGGGCTGATAGCCCAGGATGTTGAAAGAAGCGCCTTGGGCCTTTCCGGTCTGGCCGATATCCACGGACATCTTGTCTCCCGTGATCGCCCAGTCCGGCGCGCGGTCTTTCACGCATCCGCAAGTGGTGAAGAATCCGCTCGTGATCTCGTAATTTTGACCCTCGAGCTTGCGAATTTTCTTGCCTTGCAGCAGGTAGGTCGTGTTCTTGGCCTGGATTGTGGCGTTGTCCAGCTCGAGCGTCTCTTTGGCGATGTCGAGCGTCGCGTTGGTTGCAAACATCTCCACGTCGGGGTCGATTAGATGAACGTGGCCGGTCGCGACAGCAATCCGTTGCGCCCGATAGAGCTTGATTTGATCGGCTTTCAGGACGCTGCCGCCCTGCGTCATCACCGCATCGCCGATGACAGTGAACGTATCGGCCTTGGAGTCGTAGACGGTTTCGTGGCCGGTGATGTTTACCGGCTGAGAGCCCTCCGAGCGGGAAGTGGTTCCGCCGCCAGGAAGAGTCGCGGCAAGGACCGCTCGGACGCTAAGCAGCAGTAGCGCCGAAAGTAGCGCGATGTAGAGCGATTTAGGCCCGTGCTTCAGGAAACAAACCTCTCCTCCCGTCGCGGGCAAGAAAGTACGGGTAGATTTCGCCGATAAGATACACAGAACCAGTCGCCAGCACCACTTCTCCGGGAGCGGTTGCTCTGAGGACCTGGTCGATAGCCGCGATCGGATCGCGCTCGATGCGCGCGCGCGTCTGCGCAGCGAAAGCGGGCAACAATTCCTCGGGATCAAGCGGGTTCTTCGGTTTGGCGCGGGTCAAGGTCACGTCGGCCACGCGCGGCGCCAACATCGCAGCCATCCGTTCCCATTGCTTGCTGGCGAGGCATCCGAAGACCAGATGCGGCCGGACCTCCGGATTGAGCTCAACGCTGATCGTCTCGAGCAGCGCGGAGATCGCCAACTCATTGTGCGCGCAGTCGAGGATCACCATCGGATCCCTCGAGACGATATCGAACCGGCCCGGCCAGTAGACCTCGCGGAGGCCACGGCGAATCGCGTCTTCGGGAATCCTGATGCCCTGCGCGCGCAGTTCCTCGACGGCGGCCAGCGCGATCGCTGCGTTCTCGTGCTGGAATGGCCCAGCCAGCCCGAGTTCCAGGTGGTCTAGCGAAAGAGCCAGCCCCTGATAGTCGAGACTATGGGCCGGGGCGTGCGACCTGAATGAGAAATCGCGATCGACCAAACGGGTGGCGCTCCGCCGTTGCGCCGCTATGGAGGTGAGCGTCGCGCGCGCTTCATGATCGCGCGCGCCGATCACGACCGGCACCTCGGGCTTGATAATGCCGCCCTTCTCCGCCGCGATCGCCGGAATCGTGTAGCCGAGGTACTCCATGTGGTCGTAACCGATCGGCGTTATGACGCTCAAAATCGGCGTCACCACGTTGGTCGAGTCGAGCCGTCCTCCGAGCCCGGTCTCGACTATCGCGAGATCGACGTGCTCGTCGGCGAAATAGAGGAACATGATCGCGACCGTGAACTCGAAGAACGTGAGCGCAAGGCCGGCGCGATCGTAAATGCCGCGCAGACGCTCGATATAGTCGAGCATCCGCGCCGGCGGCATTTCGGCGCCGTCGATCCGGGTTCGCTCCGCCAGGTTCACCAGATGCGGCTTGGTATAGAGGCCGCATCGCATGCCCGCCGCGCGCAACACGCTATCGAGCATCGCGGCGACGGAGCCTTTGCCCTTGGTGCCGGCAATATGAACGGAGCGCAGTTTGCGATGGGGGTTGCCGATAAGCGCGAGCGCATTCTCCATCCGCTCGAGCTTGTAAATTTCGCCGCGCGCTTCCAGCGAAAACAGCCAATCGAGGGTTCTATTGAGCCGCTCTTCCATTACAAGACCGGAGTTTACCGCCGAGCCCGCGCGCACGGAAGAACGGCAGCAACCAGCAACGGAGATCGATGACGCGGGCGTCCCGCCGGCGAATCGAGGCTGTCGATAGATGTCGTCGAGGGTCGCGTCGAGTAGTGAGACTCTTCCGTGAGGATTCGAATACCCCTAAAAAATACTGCGTTTATCCGGGTTGAACCCGGGTTGGCAGTCTCCAGGTCCGGGACGGTGTTGAGCCCCACATCGCCGGTCGAGACGCGGCGCGACGGCGGCGTGAAAAGCAGACGAATATGGCGGCGGCAGCATGCGCGAGAGCCTACCCGCTCGCGTGTTACAAATCCAATTCCAACCTGTTAGTTCGCTGGATAGCTGTGGATTACTTTCTGGCTTTTCGCGCGGCGCGGGGGCGCGCGAGGATTGCGAGCAGGCGGCTTAGGGTGAAGCGGAGCTGATGGCGCGGCACGATCGCGTCGAGCATGCCGTGGGCGAGCAGGAACTCGGCGCGCTGAAAATCGTCAGGGAGTTCCTGGTTCACCGTCTGCTTGCTGACGCGGCGACCGGCAAATCCGATCAGGGCGCCCGGCTCGGCGATATTCAGGTCACCCAGCATCGCAAACGACGCCGCCACTCCGCCGGCGGTCGGATCGCACATCACCGAGATATACGGCAGGCGCGCATCCCGCAGCCGCGCTATCGCGGCGGAGACCTTTGCCATCTGCATGAGGGAAAGCGCGCCTTCCTGCATCCGGGCGCCGCCCGACGCGACAAAGACGACGACGGGAAAGCCCTTGCGCGTGGAGAAATCGAACAAGCGCGCCAACTTCTCGCCGACCACGACGCCCATGCTGCCGCCCATGAACTCGAAGTCCATGACGGCGAGCGCGATGGTCTTGTCTTCGATCTTCGCCGTGCCCACCACGACCGCATCGTTGCGGCCGCTTGCCTCGCGCGCCTGCGCCATCCGCATCGGATACGGGCGCGAATCGACGAACCCGAGCGGGTCACCAATCGCAAGTTCTTCGAACATCTCGCGCCAGGTGCCGCGGTCAACGGTTATAGAGAGCCGCTGGCCGACGGTCAGCCGGAAATGATGCGCGCACTTGGGGCATACGTTGAGATTGCGCTCGACTTCCTTGCGAAATGAGATCTCTTTGCAAGTCGGGCACTTGCTCCAAATTTCATCGGCAGGGGCCTGCGGAGCGGTGCGCGCCGGATCGGCGGGACGTTCTGGAGTTTCCTGAGCCATTGATCTAATTCGCCGCCTGCATCGATGCGCCACTGCGGGCGACGCGCATCGCGTCCTTCATTGATCCGACCAGGCTTCCCACCGCATCAACCACGTCGCCGGTCGGGATGTGTTCTTCAATGACCATAGAGATCGCGCTGCCGACCACGACCGCATCGGCAAACGATGCGACCTTCGCGGCCTGATCGGGGGTCGAGATGCCGAAGCCGACGCCGATCGGCAGATCGCTCACCGAGCGCAATTCGCGCACTTTGCCTTCGACGTCGCCGCCGACCGATCCGCGCGCGCCGGTCACGCCGGTGACGGATACATAATACAGGAAGCCGCTGGCAGATCGCGCGATTTGCCGGCTGCGTTCCAGAGGGGTCGTGGGGGCAAGCAAGTAGATCAAATCGAGTCCGTTGGCGCGTGCGGGCTTGTGAAGCTCAGCGCTTTCTTCGGGCGGCAAATCGATCGCGAGAAAAGCATCGACGCCCGCCGTCGCCGCATCGCGGCAAAGCCGCTCGCATCCGTAGTGCAGATAAGGATTGTAATATCCGAAGAGAATAATCGGAATTTGGGTTTCCTTGCGCAGGTCGGTAACCATCGAGAGGATTCGCGCGAGCGAGGCGCCCGTGGACAAGCCGCGCGCGACCGCACGCTGATTGGCGGGGCCATCGGCCATCGGATCTGAGAACGGCACGCCGAGTTCGATCAAATCCGCCCCGCGCGATTCGAGTTCCAGCACCAGCCTGCGGGTCGATGCCATGTCGGGATCGCCGGCGACGATGAACGGAATTAGCGCGGCTTCGTTGCGGCGGCGCAGCTCGATGAATTTCCGGGCGATTCTTCCGCGATGCGCCATTTTCAGGCTCCCTCTCTGAGCGTGACGCCGAGCGCGCGCGCCACGGTGTTCATGTCCTTGTCGCCGCGACCCGACAGATTGATCACGACGATCTGTTCCCTGGGCAGCGTGGGAGCGAGTTTCGCGGCATAGGCGATCGCGTGCGAGCTTTCGAGCGCAGGAATTATTCCTTCGGTCTCGGACAGGAGCTGAAACCCCTCCAGCGCTTCGGCATCGGTGACGGCGCCATATTCGGCGCGTCCGCTTTCCTTCAAGTAGGCGAGTTCGGGGCCAACGCCGGGATAGTCCAACCCCGCCGCAATCGAATGAGTTTCGCGAATCTGGCCAAGCTCGTCCTGCAGCAGCAGCGTGCGATTACCGTGCAACACACCGGTCTGTCCGCTCGTGAGCGTGGCCGCATGCTGCGAGCCGTTGAGGCCGAGGCCGCCGGCCTCGACGAAGATCATGCGGATGCCGGGATACTTGATAAACGGATAGAACAGGCCGATCGCGTTGGAACCGCCGTTGACGCACGCGATGAGCACATCGGGGAGGCGGCCTTCGTGCTTGAGAATCTGCTTGCGCGCTTCCTTGCCGATCACGGTCTGAAAATCGCGCACGATCATCGGATAGGGATGAGGTCCCGCGGCGGAACCGATGAGGTAGTAAGTGTTGCGGACGGTCGCGGTCCAATCGCGCAGCGCCTCGCTCATCGCATCCTTGAGGCTCCTGCTGCCGGCATCGACCGCCTGGACCTTGGCGCCCAGCAGCTTCATGCGGAACACGTTGAGCGCCTGACGTTCGACGTCGACCGAACCCATGAAGACTTCACATTGGCGGCGGAACAGCGCGGCCATCGTTGCGGTGGCAACGCCATGCTGGCCCGCACCGGTTTCGGCGATGATTCTCTCTTTGCCCATCCGCACCGCGAGCATAGCCTGGCCGAGTGCGTTGTTGGCTTTGTGCGCGCCGGTATGGCAGAGGTCTTCGCGCTTCAGATAAATCTTCGCGCCGCCGAGCTTGTCGGTGAGGTTTGCGCAAAAGAACAAGGGCGTCGGGCGCCCGACGTACTCGCGCGAATATTTTCCCAGCTCGGCGTGAAACTTCGGATCGCGCCGCGCCTGCTTGTAGGCTTCGGCAAGGTCGAACAGCGCGGGCATCAGCGTTTCCGCGACGTAGCGGCCGCCGTATTCACCGAAATGGCCGCGGCTATCGGGGAGATTTTGCATTGGCAACAAAGCTCCTGAGCTTCGGATGATCCTTGACTCCCGGGGCCGACTCAACGCCGCTGGCCGCATCGACCGCATAGGGCCGGAGGGCAGCGGCCTCGGCGACATTGGCGGGGTTCAGTCCTCCGGAGATGAATACGCGAGAGAGGTCCAAGCCGGTTAAGTCTTCGAGCGGACGGGCGACACCGCTGCCGCCGTAAAGACTCGGATGGAAACTATCGAGCAGAACGTAATCGGAGTGCGCGGACGAAATGGCGGCTGCGGCTTCGCCGCCGCGAACGCGGACCGCGCGGATGACAGGCACCGGCCATCCCGCGAGCGCGTCGTCCGTTTCGTCGCCGTGAAATTGAATCATGTCGAGGCGGACTTCGCGCAGGCGATCATCAACATAGGCGCGGTCCGCATTTACGAACACTCCGACGACTTTGGCGCGGGCCCCGATCGAATTGCGGATCCCCAACGCGCGTTCCAGATCGATGCATCTGGGGCTGGGCGCGTAGAAATTGAGGCCGATCAAATCCGCGCCGGCGGCGATCGCCGCTTCGGCATCGGCGACGCGCGTGACGCCGCAAATCTTGACCCGCAGCGTCATCGCGAAATCCTCGCCTCTTTAGGCTTCAACGATCCCATCAATTCGGCGAGCCTTGCCTGCGGCTTGCCGCCGCGCAGCAGGCTTTCGCCGATCAGAAAGGCGCGCGCCCCGGCCTTGTCCAGGCGAACGATATCCGCCGGCGAATCGATGCCGCTCTCGGACACGATCAACGCATCGTTTCCGTGAGTTGCGAGCAGGCGTTCGGTAACCGCGATGTCGGTGACGAAAGTGTGCAGGTCGCGATTGTTGATGCCCAGCAGCGTCGCGCCGATTTTCTGCGCGGTATCGAACTCAGCGTCATTGTGAATTTCGACGAGGGCAGCCGTACCGAGTTCGTGCGCGATCACGCGCAGCTCGTGCATCTGGGAGTCGGAAAGCATCGCGGCGATGAGCAGGATACAGTCGGCGCCGGCGGCCCGTGCTTCGTAAACCTGGTACGGGTCGAACATGAAGTCCTTGCGCAGCAGCGGCAAATCGACCGCGGCGCGGACGGCGCGCAAATCTTCAAGTGATCCTTTAAAATGCTGATCGGTCAGCACCGAGATGCAGGCGGCGCCGGCCGCCGCGTAGTCGCGTGCCACCGCCGCAGGATCGAGGCCCGGAAAAATGTCGCCTTTGCTGGGCGAGGCGCGTTTGACCTCGGCGATTATGGCCGGGCGATGCGCGCGCAGCGCCGCGACAAAATCGCGCGCGGCGGGAGCATCTTCGGCAGCTTTGCGAATATCCGCGAAGGAAATCCGGGCGCGGGTTGCGGCCAGTTCTTCGCGCTTGGCGGCAAATATTTTGTCGAGAATTGAACTCATGGAATTTGACCCTGGCTTGCGGCGGCGAGCTTTTCGATGGTCGCGATGGCAGCGCCGCAGGCGATTATTTCGCGGGCCTTCAGCACGCCGCTGTGCAACGATTTCGCTTCTCCGCCAACGTAAATGGCGGCGCCGGCGTTCAGCGCGAGCACATCTTGCGCCGCACCCGGCTCGCCCGCAAGCACGGCGCGGAGAATCGCGGCGGCGTGGCGCGGATCGTTCGCCGCCAGCGTTTCGCGCGCCGCGCGATTGATGCCGAAGTCCTCGGGCGCGATCTCGTATTCCGCGATTGGCGCTTCACCGCGAAGCTCCGCGACGCGCGTGGAAGCGGAAAGGGAAATCTCGTCCATTCCGTCTGCACCGCACACGACCATCGCATGATCGACGCCGAGCGATGCGAGCGCTTCCGCCATGGGCGAGAACACGGCAGGGTCGCCGACGCCGACCACCGCACGCCGCGCCAAGGCGGGATTACACAGGGGACCAAGCAGATTGAAAATAGTGCGCGTGCCGAGCGCGCGGCGCAGGGGACCAAGGCGCGCGAGGACAGGATGATAGGCAGGCGCGAAGATGAAGCAGATGCCAGCCGCGCCGAGACATCGCGCGAGCCCTTCGGGGTCGATATCGATTTTCACACCGAGCTGTTCGAGCACATCGGCGGCGCCGACGCGCCCGCTGATCGCGCGATTGCCGTGCTTCGCGACCGGAATGCCGGCGGTCGCCGCGATGAGCGCGGCGCCGGTGGAGATGTTGAAGCTGCCGGAGCCGTCACCGCCCGTGCCGACCACATCGAGCAGATGCTTTTCGCGAAGATGTGCGTCGCGGGTCCGCGCGCGCATCGCGCGCGCGGAACCTTTCAGCTCCGCGGCAGATTCGCCCTTGAGCTTGAGCGCGATGAGGAAGCCGGCGATCAGCGCCTCCGCCGCCTCCCCATCGAGAATCTCGCCGAAGGCGCGCTCTGCCGTGACGGCATCGAGCGAACGCCGCACGAGCAGGTCTTCGAACGCCGCACGAAGTGAACTCACGCCGCGACGCTCCTTAGAAAATTCGCGAGCAGGTGCTTTCCTTCCGCGGTGCCGATCGATTCGGGATGGAACTGCACGCCTTCGACGCGCAGCGATTTGTGGCGAAAGCCCATGATCTCGTTCTCTGCCGTGCGCGCGCTCACCTCCAGACAATCGGGCACGGTATCCCATTCGACGAGCAACGAATGATAGCGCATCGCATCGAAGGGGCTCGGAATCGACTCGAAGAGCGTCTTGCTGTCATGGATCACCGGCGAGGTCTTGCCATGCATCAGGCGCTTGGCGCGCACCACGCGGCCACCGAAGGCCTCTCCGATACATTGATGACCCAGGCAGACGCCGAGGATTGGGAGTTCGGCGGAAAGCTCGCGCAAAATCGCCATCGACACGCCAGCTTCCTTGGGAGTGCACGGTCCCGGCGAAATTACGATCGCATCGGGGTTGAGCGCGCGCGCCCCCGCCACATCGATCGCATCGTTGCGCTTGACGGTAACGTCCGCGCCCAGCTCGCCCAGGTATTGCACGAGGTTGTAGGTAAACGAGTCGTAGTTATCGATCATCAGCAGATTGGTTTTTTGTTCCGCCATCGCCGTTCACCTCGTCTCCGGTGTTTCAAATTCGCGCGCGGCCTGCAGCGCCCGCACCATCGCGCGCGCCTTGTTCACCGACTCCTCAAATTCCGCCCCGGGATCGGAGTCGGCCACGACGCCGCCCCCGGCCTGGATATATACGCGATTGTTCTTGATCAGCAGCGTGCGCAGCGCGATGGCGGTGTCGGTATTGCCGGTGAAGCTGAAATATCCGACCGCGCCCGCATAGACGCCGCGGCGCACGCTCTCCAACTCGTCGATAATCTGCATCGCACGAATTTTCGGCGCGCCCGACACGGTGCCCTGCGGAAAGGTCGCCCGGAACGCATCGAAGGCGTCGTAGCACTCGCTGAGCTTGCCGACCACGTTCGACACGATATGCATCACGTGCGAATAGCGTTCGACCACCATGTATTCGGTGACTTTGACGGAACCGATATCGGAGACGCGGCCGACATCGTTGCGCCCGAGGTCTACCAGCATCACATGCTCGGCCAGTTCCTTGGGATCGTCGAGCAATTCCCGCTCGAGCGCCTTGTCTTCTTCTTCGGTGGCGCCGCGCCGCCGGGTTCCCGCGATGGGCCTGAGCGTGATCTCGCGCCCCTCGACCCGGACCATCACTTCGGGCGATGCGCCGACAAGGGTGTGGTCCCCGAGCCGCAGGTAGAACATGTACGGGGAAGGATTGATCGTTCGGAGACTGCGGTAGATGTTGAACGGATGCGCGGTGAGGGGAGACTCGAAGCGCTGCGAGGGCACGACCTGGATGATATCGCCGGCGGCGATATATTCCTTCGCCGCAGTGACCATAGCCATGTAGCCCTCGCGCGTCATGTTGGAGGTGATGGTTGCGTCGTTGGCGACGGCGGTCGGACCCTCCAGGCGCGGCGGCACGGCGGGCGCGCGCAGGCGAGTAATCATCTCCTCAATTTTCACTTCCGCGCTGCGATAGGCTGCACGCGTCGACTGGAATTCATCGACCGCGACGTTGGCGATGATCCGCAGCGTCTGCCGCACGTTGTCGAACATCAACATCGTGTCCGTGAACATCATGTAGAGATCCGGCACGCCGAGGTCGTCCTGCGCCGTCTCCGGAATGCGCTCGAAGCATCGGACGACGTCGTAGGCGAGAAATCCCACCGCGCCGCCGAAGAAACGCGGCAGGCCCGGCAGTTGCGGCGCGCGCAGGCGCTGAACTTCGTTGCGGAGTTCATCGAAGGCGTTGGTGACGGAGCGAACCTCGATGCCGCGGCCGGGCCGGATGATATCCATCCGGTTGGCGCGGGCGCGAATAACCATCGAGGGCTCGGAACCCAGGAACGTGTAGCGGCCCCACTTTTCTCCGCCGCGGACGCTTTCGAGCAGAAAGCCGTAGTCGCCGCGCGAGATTTTCAGGAATGCGGAGACGGGAGTTTCGAGGTCGGCGGCGATTTCGCGCGAGACCGGGATAAGGTTGTAGCCTTGTCCGCGCAGCTCCTCGAATTCGCTTTCAGTCGGGTACATCGTCGTCGTTCCCCTTAGCTCTTCTTCCCTCACGCGCTCGGTTGCGGGAGGGGTCGGAGCCTGCCCTGCGAGCGGAAAACAACCGACCTAACCCCTAACCCCTTCCCGCACGGGAAGGGGAACCGGTCAGTTTTTCCTTTCGCTCCCATAGTCCAAGTCGTTGTTTCGCGCCTTCTTTCCTGAATCGCAGGCCATTTCGTACAAAACAAAAGGGCCGCTGACTTTCGCCCGCGGCCCTTCGGAATTCGGTTTTGTGGTGGATTACAAAACCAGCGCGCAGGCGAATGCGTCAGCGTACCAACGCCAAGCCGCCCAAGCCTTCTGGTTTCTGCAATCCTTCATGAGCACTATAATTAATCCATGTCCGCATCATCGATGTCAACCGGGTCGGTTCGATCATGCCTGGTGAATTCCACGTGCACAGCGTCGAAGTCTAAAGTTTAGCGCGTGCCAACAGGCGAGTGTGCCTGACGAAAATACCGGGAAGCGGCGGGATTATCCGCGAAGAGACGGGATATGCGGGGACCAGTGGGTGTGCGCTGATTATCGAAGCATGGTTTCGAGGGTGACTCTTCCGCGCGAATTCAGGGTAGTGGCGGTTGCGCGCCGCGGACGGCGCAATCCCTCCACTTCGGTCGGGATGACACAAGAACGGGAGGCTTTTGTCATCTCGACCGGAGGCTGCCGGATTGGAGGAATGACACAAGGATGATGGAGGCTCTGTGTAATTCTATTGCCTCTCCAGGTCGAACGTTCCCTTCGCTTTGCAATACTTTTGGGGCCCCTGGACCAGGAAGGTGCCTGACATCGTGTCGCCGTCGACGGTTGCTACGACCGCCGCCGTGCAATCATGCGTGGTGCCCATCGTTGCGTGAATTCTCAGCATCAGGGTGTCATTGGTGATCTTTCCGGCGGCCGATCCGCCCGGGGTTTCATCTGTGGTCGTGAGGGTGAAGGTGCCATCGACGGTTTTCTTATTTTGGGAGAGATCCAAGGTCATGGGACCCGAAGCGGGCTGCTGACCACCACCCACCTCGAACGAACCGGTGTCGGTGCCGGTCCAGGTGCCAGCAACCTGGGTGATTGCCGGAGGCGTCTTCGCGTCGTCTATCCCGGAATCGTCAGCTTCCTGTGCGTGAACGGCCGTGAAGCAAACCAATGCGAACAACGTCGCCGACGCAGCATACGCTGCGATGACAGCGGGTCGAAGCTTCATAAGACACCTTGTTGTCCTGAACTAGTGTAATAGTAGCAGATCGTACTTAACAAGTGCGAATCCGGGTTAACGTCTCTTTATTGAGGCAAATTTTGGTACCCTGCAACCGTCGATATACCGGGACCAGCGGGTGTGCGCTGATTGTCGAAGCGTGGTTTCGAGGGTGACTCTTCCGCGCGAATTCAGGGTAGCGGCGGGTGCGCGCCCCAGCGGCGCGCGATCCCTCCACATCGGTCGGGATGACACGAGCATGGGATGGAGAAATTTGTGTCAATCATACCGGAGGTTGCCGG
>JBKQNE010000153.1:0-110880 GCA_052146355.1 Binataceae bacterium (SeqCode)
TTATCTTCCTTTTTAGCCCCGTCATTGCCCTGCGGGTCGGGTTCGACTCCTACCGTCGCCACCATTCTTTTCGACGTCACCAAGGGCTCCTGAGCACGATCCGTTGGTGCCGTTTAATTAAGCAAACCCAAATAAGTTGAGTGTTTCCGGGCCTAAATTGGGTTTGTTTTGTAAAAAATTATTTGGCTTCGCGCTGATTCGGTCAGCTCCGATGGTCCTTCTGGTCATTCGGAGAAGCGGCCGTCCTCTAAATGCGAGGAGCGGTGCGACGGCGGCAAGAAAAGCGGATAGATATGCCGGAAGAGTAGCGGCCATGTACGAGAGCGTACGCACTCGCGCAAAACATATCCAAGTCTAAAAAAGTTTACTCAGAGTCAAACCAAACGATCCGAGTCTTTCGTGAGGAGCGCACGGCGACGAGTGGAGATCGCGGTCCGTTGGGCTGCCCGGAGTCGGGATTCCCATTCGTCGCGGCTGCTCCGCAGCGCGGGCTTGCGCCCGCAACCCAAAGAGGCTGTCTCGGCGATCGAGTTCAAAGGTTCTCACACTCACGGGATTCCTCGGAAAAGAGCCTCGGAATGACACCACCTTCCCACGGCACCTGAAAGACAAACTCGTCGCGCCACGCGACGAAACTCAGAATTAGTAGCTCAGGGCGGCGCCTAGAGGACAGCGCACCAGGCGCGAAGCGCACGGCGTAGCCGCGTGCGGGAATGACCGATGCTGCCGCGGCTTTCGATCTGACGCGTAGTTAGACTCTTGCCGTTGCCACCATAAAACTCCTTTTCTCCGTCGGACTTCGTCATAGCGTAGATTTCGCGTTCCACATACGGTACGCTCTATTCTACGCCTCCTGCTGCCCGTCGGCGCACAGTCGATCGGCAGCATCGGTTTCTATCACCGTAGACCGAGCCGGCATTTACCGTTTCCAGGTTTTCTGAGCAGCGATATCCCCCGCTGGGTGCCCCGCCACGCGCAAGGACCGCGTGACTGGAAGAGCTCGCTGCTCGTTTTGCTCGGGCCTTTTTCCGATCGTAACAACTTTTTCACAACTTTCGCGCCCACCCAGGGCGTCTTTGGAGCAAATTGATGCTGGAGCCGAGATTCCTCAGTCCCAGGTTGGAAAGTTCCCCTGGTAACAAAACAACCCGTCAACCAATCCACAAAACTCCTCAACCAATCCATAAAAAAGGACACCCTATGAAAACAGCCATCCGCGGAACGTTCTTCGACTTTGTTGACGACCCATGGAAACACGTCGGCAAGGAGCATGAATCCGCCCGTTTCTTTCAGGACGGCCTCCTTGTGGTCGAAGACGGCCTCATCGTGGCTTTCGGACCCTACTCGGAAATTGCGCCAAAATATCCCAGCATCGAGATCACGACCATCAAGGACAGGATCATCATGCCTGGGTTCATCGACGGGCATATCCATTTCCCGCAGACGCGTATGCTGGGGGCGTTCGGCGAGCAGCTGCTGAACTGGCTGCAATTCTCCGTCTTCCCGGAGGAACTCAAATA
Organism: Binataceae bacterium (SeqCode); assembly: GCA_052146355.1. GTDB lineage: Bacteria > Desulfobacterota > Binatia > Binatales > Binataceae > JAFAHS01. The sequence goes on from JBKQNE010000153.1 coordinate 1,521, forward strand.
CCGGGATCGCGACTACGCAAAGGACGCCGCCCGGCACTTTTACGACGCGCTGCTCGCGTCCGGCACGACCACCTGCCAGGCATTCACCACGAGTTCGGTCGTTGCGACCGAGGAGTTCTTCGAGGGAGCCATCGCGCGCAACATGCGCGTGATCGGCGGACTGCCCGGCATCGACCGCAATGCTCCAAAGGAGTTCATGACTCCTCCGGAGGAATTCTATCGTGACACCAAGGGCCTGATCGCCCGCTATCACAACAAGGGCCGCAATCTCTACGCGATTACCCCCCGCTTCGCCTTCGGCGCGACGCATGAGCTGCTCGCGGCCTGTCAGCGCCTAAAAAAGGAACATCCCGACTGCTGGGTGAACACGCATATCTCCGAAAATCCCAGCGAGATTCGGGGCGTGGTCCAGCAGCATAACGACTGCCACGATTACCTGGGCGTGTACGAAAAATACGATCTGGTGGGACCCAGATTCTCTGGCGGCCACGGTGTGTGGCTTTCGAATGATGAATTGCGCAGGCTCTCCGCCTCCGGAGGAGCGATCTCCTTTTGCCCGTGTTCGAATCTCTTCCTTGGCAGCGGATTGTTCCGCCTCGGACGCGCGACCGATCCCAAATGCCGCGTCAAACTGAACTTCGGCACCGACGTGGGCGGCGGCAATCGCTTTTCGATGCTCAACGTGCTGGACGAGGCGTACAAAGTCGGCATGTGCAACAATACGCGGCTCGACGGCAGCGTTGATCCCTACCAGCAGGATCTCGAGGAGGCCGAGCGCAACAAGCTGTCGTCCTACCGGGCATTCTGGTCGATCACTCTGGGCGGAGCGGAAGGGCTCTACCTTGATGACCGGATCGGAAATTTCATGCGCGGCAAGGAGGCGGATTTCGTCGCGCTGGACTGGAGCGCCGGCCCGTCGGCGGTAGCGTGGCACAGCTCGCTCATTCTCGGTGGGGCAGGACTTGAGACGATGAAACAAGCGTCGGATTTGCTCTTTGCGATAATGACCACCAGCGATGATCGCGCCGTGGATGAAACCTGGATCATGGGCAAACGCGCCTATAAAAAAGCCTAGCCCGAGTCGCGGCACCAACGGCTCCCGAGCACGGCCCGTTGGTGCCGCTTAATTGAGCGAACCCAAATAAGTCCAATGTTTCCGGGCCTTATTTGGGTTCGTTTGGTAAAAGATAATCGCGCGTCCCGGCTGATTCGGTCAGCCCCGAGGGGCATCGCGGTCGGTCGGCGGAAGCGGCCGCCGAAAGGCCCTATTCGTCAAACCGGTAGAAAGCGACAAGGGAGCCTCTCTCGCCGACGCGGTGACCACGATCGCAAACGGACTCGCCCGCGGCTACACGATAGGCCTGGTTGCGCCGCCGACGGCCACGAAGCTATCGGTAACGATCGCGAATCAGCCCGGCGCGATCGTTCGCGAAGAGGTGGTCTCATCCCAGCTCCTCGCAGCTGCGGCGGAGTTACCCGAGCCAGTTGTGTGTGCGGCAGGTAGTGCTGCGACCCCGCCGGCGATCAGCTCACAACCTGGTTTCACGTTGCTGACCACCACCGTGATGGGAACCGACCAGAAGCTGGTGCAAGGGTTAAAGCAATCCGATTTCCAAGCCTTGTGTGGCGGAAAGCCCTGTCCGGTGGTTTATCTTCACGAGGCCACCAGCGCCGAGCCGAAATCGATCGTGATCGCGATCGATTCGTCGGGAAGCATGCAACCCAAGCTGGAAACCGTCAGACGCGACCTCGGCAAGCTGATCGAAGGCCTCGGTCCATGCGACCAAGTGGCTCTGTTCGCATTCACTGGCAGGCCCTATCTGCTGCAACCGCTGACGACCAGGCACAAGGTCGCCGAGAACCGTCTCACCATGCTCCGTGCCTATGGGCAAACTGCTCTCTATGACGCGGTCGAGCAGAGTTTGCGCATGTTGAGAAAAGGCAAATATGAGCGACGCGCGGTCGTGCTGGTAACCGACGGAATGGACAACATGAGCGGGACTCCAAAGGAGACCCTGCTCACCGACCTCCGCCGTTCCGGAGTGCCGGTGTATGCGATCGGGATCGGCAAGCCAGGGAGGTGGGGACAACCACAAATTGCTATAGGGACCGTTCACGCAAGGACCCAATATCGACTCAGCGGATGCGTCAACGCTCGACACGATTGCAGCCGCGAGTGGTGGGGCGGATTTTATTGTGCCTCCTATGGATGAGGATCAGGGCGCCGGATTCAGCACGGCGGTCGCGAACATTGCGAACCTGATCAACGGAGGCTACCAAATCGGCGTCACCACTTCGCCGGACGAATCGATCCCGGTAGTGTCGGTCGCCAACAATCCCGATCTGATCGTCCACGTCAGCGGCGGGAACCGAACAGGCAACTGACCCTCCGGGAAGGGTTCGACGGGACGCAATTACTTCGCATGTCCGATCGGTTCGAAGATCAGGTCGCGGGAGCGAATCCATAGGTAGAGCGTGATCAGGACTATCGGGGGGCCCTGGTAGATTGCTTGGCGGACGTGGGCCAGTTCGGTGCGGCTGTTCATGTAGGCGAGGATGAAGACGAAACAGCTGATGACCATCTCTGACATGTAGAAGAGGCTGAGTACGAGGCTCCATCGCCGGGCCGTGATCATTCCTACCGCTATAACCCAGAAGATGCCGGCTTCGATCAGCAGCACCAGTTGCGCTGGCGGGCCGTAGAAGACGTTGCCGCCGATTACCGCGTGCGCCGGCGACACGTAGTCGCCGAACGAGTCACCCGCCATCGCCTGCCAGGCGAGATAGAGCGACCAGAACAACGCCATCACGCCGAAGGCGCGCAAGTCGGCGGGCCAGGACTGGTTTTCGCCGTTCGGCATCGCCTAAAACTCACATGGTTCGCCAAGAAAGTGAATCGGCGACCTCGCAATTCAGGTCGTTCGGTTTTTGCCCTGGTTCTGCGGTTTTGTCAGAGTCGGCATAGATCAGCAGTGACGAGGCGCGTATGCCCATATCAAAGTCTGAACCCTCGATGTCGCTAGTTCGAGAACAAGTTCTGGTCTTTGCGGGGATGGCGGGGGCGACTCTTTTGCTTTTCGCGCTCTGGCAGAGCGGATTCGCGGCTTCATTTTTCAAACCTGCCGCTGACGACACGGCCGCACGGCTTGCGCTCGCGGTGCGATGGTTGCTGCTGCCCGCGCTTTGTTTGCTCGTGGGCATTGGCGCAGTCGCGAACCGCAGATTCTTTTCTGCCGACGCGATCGATGGAAGCCGCACGCCGAGCAGCAGAAGCCTGGAAGTCAATCTTCGCTATAACCAGAACACGCTCGAGCAGGTCGTCTTGGCATCGATCGCGTGGCTGGGTCTCGCGCTTGCGCTGCCGCGGGAGCAACTTTCCATCATTCCCGCGCTGGCGATCGTTTTTGCCGCCGGCCGCGTTCTGTTCTGGATCGGCTATTTGATGTCGTCGTGGGCGCGCGCGCTTGGGTTTTCGCTGACGTTTTATCCCACGGTCGTCGCTTATGTCTGGCTGATTTCTCGCGCGCTGTCGGGGAGACCGTAGTGTCGTGAGTTGGAAGTTCGCAACAGAAAAGGAGCGACGCCTAACCCCTTCCAGCACCGGAAGGGGGACCAGAACAAAATCCCTCACGCGAAGCGGCTTTTGTCATTTGGGTGAAGCTATCCCGAAAGCCGCTGACGGGCGACATTTTCAACGAACTTCCAATTCGTGACACTAGTGTCGTGTCCCATAACGAACATCGCATCAAGATTGGTCATCCTGAGCTTATTCGTCTCCGCTCAAGGCAAGTAAGGAAGTCACGCGGCGAAGGAATGCCGCGCGAGATCAAATTCGTCGCCTACGGCTCCGCAGCGCGGGCTTGCGCCCGCAATCCAAAGAGGCCGTCTCCGCGGCTGCCCTGAGCGAGTTCCGCTGCTACCTGAGAGAGCCGCGGTTGCGGCGCGAGGACGCACCGCGATCCCTCCACTCCGGCAGCCTCCGGTCGGGATGACACAATGTGCTGTGTCGCGAGATGAGCTGGCGAACGACACCTGGAGACAAACTCGTCTCGCCGCGCGACGAAATTCAGAATTAATAGATCAAGTCCAGGCTCTTCACTCCGCAGACTCCGTTCAGGATGACGGACGGGTTGCTTAAGTTGTTTGTGTGACAGCGCGCCAGCCTCGGAGCTGATGAATTTATGCTGAGCGAGGAATATGGCGCGAGTCTGGCGCATCGGAATCCCAGCAATCGACCTAACCCCTAACCCCCTAACCCCTTCCCGCCCGCCTCCAGAAGCCTTGCGGAGGGCAGGCACGGGAAGGGGGACCAGAAAACGGATCCTTGCGGCGCAACTATCAGCATTTGCCTACCGCAGCAGGGTCCAACGCCAGCAGTCGCAGTTGGCTTGTGGGCACGCCGCCGGGCTCGGGATGACGGAATGAGTCGATGGCGCCGGAAAGGATGGAGAAATGTTGCGCGCTGACAGGTGCCTCAAGGATAATCGGCGCGATGAATGGGATTCATGACATGGGCGGGATGGAAGGGTTTGGGCCGGTTGAGCCGGAGGCCAACGAGCCGGTGTTTCATGCCGAGTGGGAAGCACGCGTGTATGGCCTGGTGAACGCGCTTTTCGGAACCGCGAAGATCAATGTGGATGAGTTCCGCCATGCGATCGAACGGATCCCGCCAGCGCGCTACCTTGCGTCGCCGTATTACGAGCGGTGGATGCAGGCGGTGGAAACGCTGCTGGTCGAACACGGCATCGTGACGCGCGAGGAAATAGGCGCGCTGCCGCAGCCGGACCATTCCTCGGTCGCTCCTCCCGCCGCGGTGCCGCCCCCGAAACCATCGCGCGCGTCGCGTCCCCGATTCGCAGCGGGAGATCGCGTGCGGGTGCGCAATATCAATCCACCGGGACATACGCGATCGCCCCGCTACGTGCGCGGCAAAATCGGGATGATTCGCCGCGACTATGGAAGCTACGTTTTCCCCGACACGAACGCGTATCACGCGGGCGAAAATCGGCAGCACGTTTACTCGGTCGAATTTACGGCGCGGGAATTGTGGGGCAAGGCGGCGCGCGAACGGATCATGCGGGAACGAGTCATGATCGATCTGTGGGAAGACTACCTCGAACCCGCCGCAAAGAAGCCGGCAACGAAGAAGCGGAAGCGATGAGTCACGACAATACCGAGCACGGCCCGGCCGCGCGGGTAAAAGCGCTGGAGCAATTGCTGATCGAAAAGGGTCTCGTCGATCCGGCCGCGCTGGATAAGATCGTCGACCTTTACGAAAACAAGGTTGGGCCTCGCAACGGCGCGCGGGTGGTCGCGCGCGCGTGGAGCGACGCGGCATTTCGAAAAAGGCTGCTCACCGATGCCGCGGCCGCATCGCGGGAGCTTGGAATCGCCGGACCCGAAGGGGGCCATCTGGTCGCCGTGGAGAACACTCCACGCATTCACAATATGGTCGTGTGCACGCTGTGCTCCTGCTATCCGTGGCCGATGCTCGGGCTTCCGCCGGTCTGGTACAAGAGCTTTGCCTTCAGGTCGCGCGCGGTCAGCGATCCGCGCGGCGTGCTGCGCGATTTCGGGCTGGAACTCGGTGACGACGTGGAAGTGCGGGTCTGGGATTCGAGCGCCGAGCAACGCTATATCGTGGTGCCGGAGCGTCCCGCGGGAACCGAGAAGATGAGCGAGGACCAGCTTGCAGCGCTGATCACGCGCGACTCGATGATCGGCGTGGCGAAAATCGCGCCGGTGGGCAAGCATCGATGAGCGATCGGCGCTTTCGCGAGCTGGCTGCGGAACTCGGTATCGAGGAAGCGAGCGTGTTCAGCGCTCCGTGGGAGGCGCGGGCCTTTGCGATTGCGCTGCGGCTCAGCGAAGCGGGATTCTTCACGTGGGACGAGTTCCGCGCGCGGCTGATCAGGGAAGTGGACGTATCGGATCGGGTACACGAGCGCGACGGGACCAATGACCACGGGGAATATTACGAGCATTTTGTTCGTGCGCTGGAAGCGGTGGTGACGGAGAAAGGGATTGCTTCGCGCGTGGACCTGGCGGCGAAGATTATGGAGATGGAAGCTCCCGCCTCGCAGGACGATCACGAGCATTAGACCAGTCAGAGGGAGAATCCGCAGATTACGCTGATTTCGCGGATTTGGAATTTTCTCAGGCGTGGTGCCTTAGTGCCTTGGTGGTGAAATGTCCGGACGCGCCATTGCTCGGTGACCATCCACCGGACGGTGGTTAGCGAGGGCACGGTGTCAGGCCGGCGGGACGCCGGCCCTACTCCAGAAGGGGCGCATTGCAAAAGGAGCGCTTCGCGAACGAGGAACCGGTACCGGCTTCGCTTACGCGAAGCTGTCCGAGATCCTTCGACTTCGTTCGCGTTGCTCTCTTCGCTCAGGATGACACCCTGTGGTTAATCTGTGAAATCTGCGGATTTCTCGGCGTTGAAAATTACGCGCCTTTGCCTTGTTTGCCTTCTACCCACTCGAACATCACGGACTCGTAGTACTCGAGGTTGCGGCCGAGCAGGAAGACTTTCGGGATGCCTTCGATGCGCGCGTAGATGGCGGTGTGGGTTGGATTCTCGGCGCCGAAGTAGAGATGGACCGGCTGGCCGGTGCCGCCGGTGGGGACTATGGTCATCTCGCTCCTGGGATTATCGAGTCCGAATTGCGCCAGATCGTTGATGTCCTCAGAGACGACTTCGACTTCCTTTGCGCTTACGAGCAGCGACGCCAGCGCCTGCATCAGGTCCTGCGGGACGAAGGCGCCCTGCGGCTGCACCAACTGGAACAGCTTGCCGTCAGGGGTCATTTGAAAGCGCAGCGTCTCACTGCCGCGCGTCAAGGTCAGGGAGTCGATCGCGTTGAGCTTAAGCAGGCTTTCCTCCTGCTCCTCGACCTTGGCGGCGGCCGACTCGGGCGGCCGATCGACATACCGGTAGATTGGAAACAGGACCAGAAAGAGCGCAGTGAAGATGATGGCCGAACGCGGACTCACACGAAGAACCTCCTGCGCACGAAGACGATGGTCGCGATCGTAAACAGGATGAGCGTCTCGAGGCCGGCACCGAGATTGCGCAAGTTATGCGACTGTTCAGCGGTGACGAAAAACCCGGCGGTCTCGGACTTGTTCAGCCGCTCGCGGCTCGCGATCAGGATGTCGTCGCCAGCCAGCGAGTTGATGGCGCTGACGGCGAGATCGCGGTTCCCGAGCATCTCGATGAATTGATTCGAGGCGAACGCGGAGCTGCCGAAGCCGACGATTCGCGTCATCTGCTGGATGGGAATGTGAGGATTCGTGCTCGGCACGAGATCGACTTCGGCGCCCACGGCGACGGGTCCCTTGGTGTCGCGCCCTTCCTGATACTCGGTGATGCCGGTGGTGAGAGCTTTCAGGTCGCCCGACGCCCAGCTCTCGTGCGATGAGCGCAGCAACTCCGTGGCGCCGGCGATTATCAGACCATCGGGCGCCGCAGCCCCGGGTGCGCCGGTGAGAGTGATTCCGCGCACCAGCGACATGACCGCATCGGCGGCCATCGAGCGGGTGATTGCACTGTCTTCCGAATGCAGCGGGATTCGCGTCGTGAGTATCTCGCCCGCGGTCAGGCGGTAAGCGGGATCGACAATGACCTGGTCGGTGAAATCCATGTGGTACTGGTCAAGAAAGTTGGCCAGGCTGGGCGAGCCATAGGGATCGAGCATCAGCAGGTAATGGCCGCCCCTTGCCAGGTACTTGCCGAGTTCGACCAGCTCTTCGGGCAGAAAATCCTTCTGCGGGCCGATCGAGATGAGCACTTTCGCATCGTCAGGCACGCTGCCCGCAAAGAGGGAGACGTTATCGATCTGATAATTGTTCTGCTCGAGCATCCCGCGGAACTCCGAAAAGCCCAGCGAGCGATCGCTGCTGAACAGATCGCGCTCGCCGTGCCCGACCGTCAGGTAGACGTGCTTGGACTGGTCCGACGAAATCTGGAGAACCGCGGGAATGAGAAGCTCCGAGCGTGCGTTGTCAAAATCGCGCCGCCGCCCCTGCGATTCGACCACGACCTCGCCGTAACTGGAGATGCCGTACTGGCGGGCGAGTCCGGGCGCCTTGTTGACGTCGATAACCTGGTACTGGAGCTGCGGCGTGAAGGCGGCAGCCTGGAACAGCAGCTCGGCCAGCTCGAGGTAGGCAGGGTCCTCGGTGCGCACGAACGCCATCACCTTGACCGGATGGGTCAGGCCACCGAGGACGCGCTTGTCGAAGTCCGACAACGAGTAGCGCTGGTTCGGCGTCAGGTCCCATCGCACGTTGTGGTTGGTGATAATCGCGTTGGCGAGGATCAGCACCGCGGCAAACGCGATCACGGTGTAGATGAGGAGCAAATAATCCTTGATCAGCGAACCGCGATGCGGCTCGCGGTTTTGATCTACCTGCGGCCGGTCCATTTTCTGGCCTCCATCGATTGCAGCGTCAGGTAGATGAAAAACGTGACGAAGAAAATGAAATAGGTGACGTGATCGAGATCGATTACGCCCTTCGCGAAACCGCCGAAATTATCCCACAGCGAAAACGCGCGAATGGTATCGAGCCATTCGCCCTCGAAAGCCGCCTCGTTCCAGTTCAGGACCCAGAAGAACAGCAGCGGCAGGATAGTTGCGATTCCCGCCACGACCACGCTTTCGCACAGCGACGAGATGAACAAGCCGAACGCGATGAAGGCGCATCCGATCAGGAAGAGGCCGATATAACCGGAGACGAGAGGGAACACCGGAAAACGATGAATCGAATAGATGTACACCGGATAAAGCAGCGTCAACCCCAGCATCATCAGCAGGATGGAGACGCAGGCCAGGAACTTGCCGCCCAGTATTTCGCCATCGCGAAGCGGATAGGTGTAGAGCAGCTCGATGGTGCCGAGCTTTCGTTCTTCCGCAAACAGCCGCATCGTCACAAAGGGCAGCAAGAGGAGCAAGCAGAACCGCATATCGGAGAACAGCAGTTGCCAGTAGTTCTGGATGATGTCCTTGGCGAACGCGATGGTCTCGAAGAAATCGAGGTCGGTCCAGGCATACATACCCGCCATGAATGCGAATAGGCCAGTTACGACATAGACCAGCGGAAACGCGAAATATGAGCGCAACTCCTTGCGCATCACCGCGAGCATCCGGCTGACCGAAAAACCGGTGCGCAATCCTCGCGCCGCGACCCGTTCCGCTTCGGTGGCGGAACGAGCAGCCTCCATTGTGGCTGCGTTAGACATGGTTAAACCTCGATACGCGAAGCGCAGCGCGCCCCCGTCTAAACTCGCTCTTCCTTAGTGACGAGGCGCATGAACAAATCTTCAAGGCTGAGCGCCATCGGCTTGACTTCGAGCAGGCCCCATCCGTGCTGCACGACACAGGCGGCCAGCGCGGAACGAACTTCGTCGCCATGACCATTGGAGAATGCGGCAAAACTGCACGCGCCCGGCTGGCCCACATCCCCAGCCCGTTCTTCGAGCTGATCCACCCCGGGCACTGCGCTGAGCGCGGCCTTTACCTGATCGGCCGGTCCGGAGACGGTTATCAGCGTTTGATCGCTGCCCTGAAGCTTCGCCGTCAACTCTTCCGGCGTGTCCTGCGCGACGATGTTGCCGCGATCGATAATCACGACGCGCCGGCAGGTCATCGTCACTTCGGGCAGAATGTGGGTGGAGAGCAGCACGGTAGAGCGCCCGGCGAGCGATCGGATCAAGTCGCGAATCTCGACCACCTGGCGCGGGTCGAGTCCCACCGTCGGCTCATCGAGAATGAGGACCTCGGGATCGCTGAGAATGGCCTGCGAGATGCCGACCCGCTGCCGATAACCCTTTGACAACTTGCCGATCAGCTTGCGGCGCACCTCGGTCAGGCCGCAGGTCTTGATCGCATAGTCGATGCGATCGCGCGTCGTTTTCGAATCAAGCCCGCGCACGCGCGCCGCAAATTCGAGCAGGGCAGTGACGCTCAGATCGGGGTAGAGCACCATGTTTTCCGGCAGGTACCCGACTCGCCGCCGCGTCTCGAGCGAGTGCGCGGCGACATCGAGTCCGCCAATCAGAGCGCGGCCGGCGGTCGGCGGAAAAAAGCCGGTCAGGATGCGCATGATCGTGGTCTTGCCGGATCCGTTGGGACCCAGAAGACCGATGATCTCGCCCTTCTCGACCTTGAAGGAGACGTGATTTACCGCTCGAGTCGCGCCGAAGTACTTGGTAAGGCCTTGGACCTCTATCATTTACCCTTTTCCGCTTGCGCCGCAGGGTATTGCGCTGCCCTGGTTGCAGCCGCAAGCGAACCGAACCGGCATCAGGCCAAATTCCCCCAGCAGCACCCGGGCCCGAAAACGCCGAATTCACGGGCATTGTAAGAATGCGGCGTACAGGAAGTCAATTCACTTAATGCAAGCGGCAATTATTGCGTCCGCGCGAACATCGAGCTTCACGTCTTCACATCCTGCGGCTATCCTTAAATGTGCAGGTGGATGATGGGCAAAGCATTGGCAGGCGCGTTGGTAGTGGCGATCGCGGCGGCGATCGCATTCTTCATATGGTGGAGCGTCAACAGCGTCAGGCAGGAGGATATGCTGCAGGAGATCGCCGCGATGAACCGTGAGCTTTCGCAGTTGAGCAATGATAACACGCAGCTCAAGGGCGAACTGGCGAAGGTTCAGACCGAGGAGCAGAATCTCGCGGCCCAGAACGAAGACCTTCGCAAAGCGATCGCGACCGTCAAGGCAACGGGGAAATTGCCCCCCAACCTGCCCTACCCGCCTAAGTAAGGAGAAATCCGCAGATTTCGCAGATTCTGCAGACAGATTTCCGAATCCGTGAAATCTGTGCAATCTGCGGATTATTCTTCTTTCTTCGGGAGGAGGAAGCGCTGCCATTCTTCGAGGAAGCCCAGGTGGCGCAGATCGGGCATCCGGTCCAGATAGACCTCGCCCTTCAAGTGATCGGTCTCGTGCTGAATGACGCGCGCGTGGAAATCGCGCGCGACGAAATCGAGCGCCTCGCCTTTACGTCCCAGGGCCTTTACGCGCACTTCCTTGAAGCGCGGAACCATCCCGCGCAAATCGGGGATGCTGAGGCATCCTTCCCACTCCTCGACGGTTGACCGATCGATGATGGTGATCGCAGGATTTATCAGCACGGTGAGCGGGACCGTGGGCATATCGGGATAGCGCGGATGGTTCTCCACTTCGAGGACCGCGAGCTGAATCGGCAGATGCACTTGAGGCGCCGCGACACCAACGCCGCGATATTCATGCATCGTCTCGATCATGTCATCGATGAGCGTCTGAAACTCCCGTGTTTTGATTTTACCGACAGCGACCGGCTGCGCCGCCATCCTGACGGACGGGAAGCCGAGACGCGCTATTTTGAGAATCATCGCGACTAGCTGGCGAGGGTCGAACCGAGCTGCTCCGACTTCTGCTTGATCAGGCTGATCAGCTTATCGTAGCCCTGCTGGTTGAGAACGCGGTTGAACTGGTTGCGATAGTTGGCGATGACGCTGATCGCGTCGACATTGATGTCGTATATCCGCCATTGACCGTCGACGAGGGTCATCATGTAGTTGACCTTGAGGGGCTTGTCCTGTCCCTGCACGCTAACGGTGCTGAACACCTCGGCGCCATCGCTCGATACCAGTTCCCGGTCGAACAGGATGACCGAGGTTTGAATTTCCTGCTGCACCTTCTGGACGGAGTACTGCTCGATCTGGGTCAGGGCGACGTCCTCGAGAAAGTTTGTGAACAGCGGCACGAATTCCTTGCGCTGGTCGTCGCTCAGACTCTTCCAATGATATCCGACGGCCGATCGCGCCATCCCGCCGAAATCGAAATGCGCTTCCGCGATGGTGCGGAGCTGGCGCTGCCGATCAGCCGCGCTGATCTGGCGGTCCTTGAAGACCGCGATAGTCTGGTCCATCACGCCTTTGACGTTCGCCATCGGATCGCCGCCGGGCGGCGGAGTATCGGCGCGCAACGGCGCCGCAGCATAGAGCATCGCGATTACGATCGCGGCCGCGCCGGCCAGGATGGTGTAGAGGACGATACCGCCGCGCGCAGAGTTCCGTTTCGGGTTGCGCGGGGAGCGGCTGATTTTCGTGCTTTCGTTTTTCATGACTTTTTCATGACTTCGTCCGACTGGTGCCAAATTCCAGACCGATGTCAGCTACCTGATATCTTAGCGGAAGTCGCGACCTCATTGGACCAAAAAACCCCGCGATGCTTTTTAATTGTTCCTTGAGGCACAACGGTCAACGCCGCAAGGGCCGAAGCGGAAAACAGGCGGACTCTTTTGGCACAGACCGAGCGATGGGTCCCAGTGAAGGGTCTGTAATGGTCGCTGAATTTCGCTCAGCGCCATCACAGACCCTTCAAGGTTGGACCGACATCCCCTTTACTCCGAAGTCGGAACCGGAAGAGTAGTGAACACGATGCTATAGCCGAGGAGATTCGGGGTTCCCTGCGCCTGACACTGGAACGTGCTGGTCGCGTCGTCGTACGGATAACTGTACGCGGTCGGGCAAGCCTGCTTCAGATTGGCCAGCCACGGCTGCACGCTCGATGCCCAAGTGGTGTTGTTGTTGTTGCAGGTATCGGTCGCGTTACTCGGCCAAAGTGAAGCAAGCGGATTCGAGGAATCAGTCGCGCATCCGCAACATTGGTTACCGCCGGTCTGGCCCGAATTGTAACACGATTGGGCGTTGGCGACGTTTCCGTTCGATCCCGCAGCGGTGCATCCGAACAGACTGGCGAGGTTCGTGTTGCCGGCCGGGATGGCGCCATTGCAGTTCAAGACCGGACTGGTGGGCGAACCAATGACGGCGTCAGCGTTCCCGCAGAAATCGTCGGCGGTCCACCACCCTGCAAAGCTTCCGCACTGCTGCAGGAAGACCACCGGCGACAAGGGGGGCGTACCTCCCAAACCCGGGACGAACTGAGTTCCGCAGAACTGTCCGGTGGGACACTGGCTCTGCGCCGTGCATTGGCAATAGGAATTTCCGTCCCCTGCCTCCAGGCACTGCAAGCCGGTGGGGCATTGGCTGCTTGAGCTGCACGTCTTGTAACAGGTGCCGGCGTTGGGGACTGCCGTTCCGCTGCAGGTGTAAAATTTGCCACCCGAGTCCTCGAATGTAGGGCATCCCGTGGGCGGCAGGGTGGGCCCGGTGGTGCATTGCATCGAGGTCTGCATCAGCAGGGTCGTATAATCGGTGGTGCTGCTGGCAGGCAGCGGAACCGCCTTGATGTACTGGCCAAAATTGAAGGCGCAGCTTCCACCGGGAGTCGTGCACCAGTAAGGAGTCGATACGCCGCCGGGAGTCTGGGTGGCGGTGGGAATCGGGCCCATCTGCTCGCCGATGTTGGCGCCGTTGATCAGTGTGACGTCATAGAAATCGGTTGCCGACGATTGCAGGGTAAACTCGGCGATGGTGGCCGGATTGTTACCGCCCACGGCGCAGTCCGAGTTGGGCGATGCGCTGCAATCGGCGGTGGCGCACCCGGTGCCATCGGCGTTGCAGCCGGTGCGGGCGAAAACGCCGCCCGACCGATTGACCGGCGAGGTTATCGTGCCGAACTTGGTGGTAACCGAGGCCGGGTTCAAACAGAACTGGGCGGTGCCTCCGTTGGGCGGGAGGTCCCAGGGATTGCTAGCCGGACCCGAAGAGAAGTTCGGGTCGGGGAGCGAGAAATAGCAGGCCATGGGATTGCCGGAGCACGTGTATCCGGTGCCACATTGCGCCGCGCTGGTGCATGAGCAATTGAGGCCATTGGTCGTGCTGGGGGTTGAAGTTCCCGGGCACGCCAGGGTTCCAGCGTTGGGGCCGCACATGCAGGCGCCGGTGGATGGGATAATAGAAGATTGCGCGGGAAGACAGCTCACCGATGCGCTAACAACGCAAACCGCGCGCAGGGCGCCGCCTCCGCCTCCGATCCAAATCGGCTGGGTGCTGTTGTTGGTGACGACGAGCTGACGCTGTGAGCTGGGACTCGGACACGCGGCGAGGGGCGTACTGGTCGCGGTGGGAGTGGGAGTGCCGCCGGTCGCGGTGGCGGTGGCGGTCGGCGTTCCCCCGCCAGTCGCGGTGGCGGTGGGCGTCGCCGCTCCGGTAGCGGTCGCAGTCGCGGTGGGAGTGGGCGTCTTCTTCTTTACTGGTGACGATCAACTGGAGCTGCCGCAGGCATTGATGCCCAACAGCAATAGAACCTGCAAGAGTGCAACCGCGACGAATCCGATTCTCGAAGATCGTGTCATAGCTGGTAATTCCTTCGTCGCGGATTTTGACCGCGATTGAGTCTTCTCGACGTCCCTTCGTTAAACAAGTCTCAACGTGCCAATCGCCGGGGCCGTAGTTTTATAACACAGCGCGATCGACAAATCCCATCTCTAAGCTCGCCAAAACCGCTATTTTTAAGTCTTACCCCGCTTTGCCGTTTTTCGATTTGTCCGAATTTGACGATGAGCAGCTATTTGACAAACCGAGCGCAAGTGTTTGGAGCGGCCGGGCTCGCTCCAAAGCCTGGCACTGAGCCGAGACAGCCGGGCCCTCAGAGTGGGCTCAAGGAGACCAAGTGAAGGTTACCGCATCGATCCATTCGGTTAGCGGCGCGTGAGCGTCCTGCTGGATTTGCAGCACCAGATGATCCGGTTGGCTGCTGGTTGCGGTGGCTTCATACAGGTTGAGTGGCATCTCGACGCCATCCACCGTCAGCGTTTCGTAATCGGTCTGCGATGCCTGATTGGCGCCGGCGGGTAGGATAGCTGAATAGCTCCAGCTCACCTGGTGCAGTGTGTCGGCTGCCAACGGCGTGCACCCCAACCCGGAATCGATCCAGCCGAGTTGACTGGTTTGCGGGTTGAGTCCCCAAATCTGCCACTGACAGGCGTTAGCTCCGCACCCCGGCTCCGAAGAAGCATTGGGAAGACAGGTTGTCAACCACACCGTTGATGTACTGGACGGTGTCGAATTCGAGCGCATCGGGCATCGTGCCGGCGGCCGGTTGGTATAGAGGTTGAACTGGTAGATAAAGTGCGTGGAAGAGCCGAGCGGCCCCAATTTCAAAAAATAAAGCACATCGAAACTGGGAAGCGCACCGGCGGTTGGAGTGGCGCTCGGCTCGACATTGAGCGCGGCACTGGTGCCATCGGTGCCCCCGGGCGCATTGGTGTTTTGCGTCAGGGTGTAACTTCCCGTGCCCTTTCCGCCGGTATTGCAATTCGGATCAGTGCTCGAGCAGGAACCGGCACAAAGCGGGCTGGGTGGATAGCAGCGGTTTGCGTCGTCGTAGGTCGCGGCGAGAAATTGCTGAAGGTCGCTGAGCGAGCCGGTGCCTGGCAAGGGCGTCGGCGAGCCGCTTGGCGATGGGGTCGGCGACGCGCTTGGTGAGGGGGTCGGTGAATCGCTAGGCGACGGCGTGGCGGTACCGGTGGCGGAGGGTCCGGAGTTTGAACTGCTCCCACATCCCGCGGCGAGCATCATGATGATCGGCACCGCGGACCCCAAACGGATGGTGGCGGCGACTGCGGTTTTGGACCATTTATTCCGGACGACCATTGCGGCGGAACCGTGGATGAGAGCGACTTCAGCTTCAGGTCCTGTCCGGGAACCTGGCCTCATCAAGGGCGAGCTCCGATTCTCCCATCGGCGGCTTCACCCCCAGAACTAATCTCGTAATCCCGCGGGTGAGCAACGACCGAAAACGAACTCCAGGGGAACAACCGCCATATGAAAGGCGGTGCCTCCCTCCTGGTTTGAGAAATGCCCATCTTGACAACTTGTAGGAAAGCAAAACCCATGTTAGCTTAAACGCTCGGACGGGAGGTCTGTGTCTATGGCCATTTCGACCGTTCTGCCTTCCAGGAAGCGCGTTGCGCCGACCAGCGAAGAGAGCATCGAACCGCTTTCCCGCCGGCCTCGAGTGAATGGGCCCGTCAGGAAAGTGCCCACTTCCCCCAGTCAACGGGAGCGCAATATTACGATCGGCGTAATGGGCCGAACGCACGATGCCTCCGCGAGTCACCTGGCGGAAGCGTTCGAGTTGGGACGAGCCATCGGAATCAACGGATGTACGCTGATCACGGGAGCTTGTGGTGGCGTGCCGCTGGCGGCAGCCCGAGGCGCGCGACAAGAAGGGGCGCTGGTCATAGGAATCTCGCCGGGCCTCAGCCTGGTTGAGCACGTCTCGAAATATGATTCGCCGGTCCACCATCATGACGTGCTGGTATTTACCGGCGCGGGCCTGATGGGCCGTGAAGTGATCAATATCAGCAGCTGCGAGATGGTAGTGATTGCGGGCGGCCATGCCGGGACCCTCGGCGAGCTGGCGATCGCGTATGTCGAAGGCAAGATCATCGGCGTGCTTTCGGGGATCGGCGGAGTCAGCAAGATCGCCCGGGAGGTGCTGCGCGTGTGCCATAAGAACAGCGGCGCCCGTGCTCTGTACGATAAGGATCCACATCGGCTGGTCGCGAGGATGCTGAGCGTCTACCGCGCGCGGTCGGCGGCGGAAAACGCCGGCGTCGTCATGATCGACACCGGCGTCCTGATCTGAAACTGAAACTTTCGCCTCAGAAACTGAAACTTTCGCACTCTTTCTGATATCCGGTCCGCTGCGCCAATCCGCGCCGGCGACCTGGCGCAGCGTCTTCATCATCCGTAGCTTTTGCGTAGCTTTTGTTTCAGGCAGATACCGGTTGTCTCGGCAGTGCGACGGATGATGAACTGAGGCTGTCATGTCGACCTGGGACAAGGACGCCGTTCTCAAAGACACGCGCGCATTCATCGAACATCTGCAGAGGCTGGAGGCGGAGGGTTGCCGATGGCTGGTGGTTCCGCTCGCCGAAGATGAATCTTCCGGATTGTTCAAGTGCAGCAAGTGCGAGACGGTCGCGCCGGACGCGGCGCCCCTCTATTCACTGGCAACGCACATCGCGTTTGAACAGGAAGTACTGCACGCCATCGAATTGAGCAGCTCACCGGCCGAATACGAGAGCCGCATCTCGCGTATCGTCGAGGAAGAACCGACGCCGATGGTATGCGGAAGCTGCTGCCCCCGCGGCAGGCCCCATCGCCACGACCTGAACCACGCCTTCTAGCTATCGAGCTTGAGGAGCAAATGACCGCAAGGTCGAGCTCGATCGCATACGTATGGGGCACGACGGCGGAAGAGCGCGCGATGCCGTTCCCATGCGACCGCTATCTTCCCGATGCGGACGACGCGTACTTCCGCGCCGTCGACATCGACGCAGGAATCCCCGGTCGGTCAGCGCTGTTATTGCTGACGCCGACGGATTGCCGGACGTGCTTCAGCTAACCGTTAGGCCTGCGATCACTGCGTTTGCAGTGTTCGCAGCCATGCGACGATGTCGTCGACTTGCGGAGGGTCGAGGACATCGGCAAACGCGGGCATCGTGCGGCGGCCTTTCATCACGACCTCTTTGAAGTCGGTGAATCGGTACAGGATCGGTCGCTGAACGAGGTTCGGTCCCTGCTCGCCGCCGCGCGCGCTGTCTCCGTGGCACGAAGCGCAGGCGTCGGTGAAAAGGCTTTGACCGGTGGATGCATCGCCGTGGAATCCGGCGGGATCGGCGAGCGGCTTGATCGAACTCAGTAACGCGATGCTGGAAGATTCCGGAGCAGTGGCCGGTGCGGCGCCGGCGGGATATTGGGCGGCGAGATAATCGGCCAGGGGTTTTTCCTGATTGGCTGGGAGCGGTGATCCCCAGCCGCGCATTTTTTTCACTTCCGCCTGCCACTGTGGGGGCGTCAGTCGTTGCTGCGCAATCATTCCGCGGTCGTGACAGATTTGGCAATGATCTTGAAGTTGAGTCTCCTCGGCTTGCGGTGGCGCAGGCGTATTCGTCTCGGCGGACGCGTGCGCCGGGACCAGGAGCAATACGGACATCGCGAGCGGCATGATGAGTCGAATGAAAGTTGCGATCACGCGATCTCGCAATGAACGCGATCGAAGCCGTTCCATAGATAGCCGCCATGATTCCATGGAGTCGTTTCCGGCTGCACTCGGCCCGAGGAATCTGTCGCGCGTGCGGCGATGGTGTACGAACCCTTAGCCGATACCTTCCACGGATAGCGCCATAGCTGCCATGCGCCATCGGTTTGCTTGCCGTCGAGTTCCGCGCGATTCCACGAGCGGCTGTCATCGAGCGATACCTCGACGCCGACGACGTGGCCCATGCCGGTGAAGGCCACCCCCGAAACCAGATGATCGCCGGATTGCATGACCGCGCCTGCCAGCGGCCGGGCGATCAACGACTTGACCGGGTTGATGCTGATTGGAATTTTCGGGTGCGGATGATACGGCGCCCGGCGGGAGCGGTGGTTCCGGCATCCTGTACGCAGTCTGCATGTAGAAGCCGTCGGCCTCGTGTTCCTGAAAATCGATGCGCCGCAGCCATTTGTACCAGTGATCTCCCGCCCAGCCCGGCACCACGACTCGCAGTGGTCCGCCATGCAACGCGGGCAGCGGTTCGCCGTTCATTTCGAATGCCAGGAGGGTAGTCGGATCAAGTGCGCGCTCGATTGGGATGCTCCGAACAAAGGCGGGCGTCGTGGGCATCGGCGCAGAATCATACCCGCGCATCGCCATATGATGGGCGGCGGGTTTGATACCCAGCTCCTTGACCACGTCGCTCAATCGCACTCCCTTCCAGAGCGCGTTGCCGACCGCGCCGCGCTGCCACTGCACGCCGGGAACGGTTGGATTAAAGAACGCGCGCCCGTTGCCGGAGCATTGAAGGGTAGCCGGTAAGCTTACGATTTCGAACTTGCGCAGATCCGCGAGAGTCAGGGTGCGCGGGCTGTCGACGAGACCGCCAATCTCGAGCTTCCATTCCTTTTCGACGATCGCGGGTGAGCCGAAATGGCTGCGCACGAAAAACACCGGGTTGGGAGTAATCCAGGAATCGAGATACGCGACCGGCGTCTCCAAATCCAACGGCCGCGGAAGCCGAACAATCATCTCATCGTGCGCAGCCTGCGCGGCATGGCCGATGGCAGGAAACGCACTCATGAACGCCACGGCGCCCGCACCATGCGAAAGATGTCGCAGAAATCGGCGTCTGGACAATGGCTCAGTGGACAGTCGGCTCATCTCGCTTCTCCGCGGATAGAGAGTCGACTGAAAAGGCTGTCGTGGTCAAATGATATCCTATTTTCGGGATCCCGCCGTTAGTCGAATCCGCGTTCCCGACGCGCAGCGAGTTGGCCGGTTTCATTGCGGTGCTCGCGATCGCGACGTCGTTCGAAGCTGCTGAGACGGCTCAAATGTGATATTCTGCGTCTATCGCAGAGGCGGGTCGGATTGCCGAGAAAGAGCCGATGCGAGGATGCAGGCTGACGCGCGCGGCACTCGTGGAACCCATTCGTTCTTACCGGCTCTGCGCGCGATCTGAATAAGGCCCGAAGCGCGCCCGCAGCGAAAAATTCCGGCCGCGTGGAGTTGCCGTAAATGCGAAAGACTACGTTTATTGTTGTGGTGTTCGTGCTCGGGCTTGCTTGCCAGGCGAAAGCGCAGGTGGGCGCATCTGCCGGCAACGACTCGATGCTGGCGAGCAGCAACGGCAGCGCCGACAACGTGACGCTCACGATTCCAAAGACGGCACCGAGTCTCGACGGCCTGGAGGGCGTCGTGAATGTTGTGCTCAATTCCGATACGGCCTGCGCAACGATCAGCGCACCCGATGGTTGGGCATCGGTAGTCACCACGGAAACGAAAGGCGGGAATCTTTGCTCGCGCATCTACGATCACACGTTTTCGGCGGGCGAGGGACTCAACACGAGTTACACATTCTCGTGGACGGGCACGACCACCTACACGGCAAAGCTGTTATCTGTCGCGAATACTTCCGGAGTTGACGTATCGTCCGGCGCCGCCGCGTTTGGAACCAACTGGACGCCCCCGCAAGTCACCACGAACTATACCGGCTATACCGGCGACTACCTGCTCGCGTTCTACATGAATTCCAGCAACCCAACCTGGACGCCGCCAAAGCAGATGGATGTTGCACTGCAAAATACCACCGGCGGATACCCGGACCTGATCACGCGAGCCTGGCAGCAGGCACAGGGAACGACCGTCTCTTACGCAGCCAGTTCCGATGGCGCCGGCCAATGGGGAATCGCGCAGCTTGTAGCGTTTCGGCCGTCAGCCAATCAGTGACGAGAATCCGTGCCTTGGCATTCGTGCGGGTCGTTAAAGACTTCTGGTGATCCCAGCGGGAGTCGAACCCGCGTTCCCGACGTGAGAGGCCGGTGTCCTAACCACTAGACGATGGGACCGTCCGTCGATGCGCACCCACCGCAGGTTTGGATGGGTAGGTTGGCTGAGGAGGAAGGACTCGAACCTTCAATCCCCTGATCCAGAGTCAGGTGCCTTGCCAATTTGGCCACTCCTCAGCGCTTCGGCAAATATATCCAAGCGGCCCGTCCCGCGCCACCCACGGCAGGAATCCGTAGATTTCGCAGATTAACTCCGTTGAGATTGCCCCCGTTCACTAGATGATGGAAACCGCTCGGGGTTGGAGGACCGCATTGTTTTTGGCCTCGGAAGGGAAGGCTGTTCGCAGCATCGGCGCAAGGCCGAACCGACCCATGATCGCGCGATCGGCAAGTCAAAGGTGGCGCGGACTTTGACCAGGTCGTCACGGCCTCACGGCGGATATTCGTTTCTCGCGCTGACCGTAGCGGCTGCGGTGATGCTGGCCGCGCTGGCGGCGTGCGGGGGAAGCGGTGGAAGCGCAAGCTCAGGCGCCGTTCAGCCCGCGTGCGGGCAGAAGCTGGTGGACGGCACCACTCCCCCCGCGACCGTGTACTACATCTATCCCCGACAGACCGTCGCGCCGTTCTATCAATGGGAGAACAACAACGGCTATTGCGGCGAAGTGTCGATGATCCAGGCGGGACTCAGCAACGGCCAGTGGATGTCACAATTCAACGCGCGGCTGGTGTGCGGCTCGGGACTATCGCAGACCGGTCCGAACGGAGCCTGCGCGGCCCATCAGGGCGAGGCCGATTACAACGCCCAATTGCTAATCGAAGACCCGGGAACCGGCGTCAGCGGTCCGAACACCTATGCCGACGCCGCGCAGTGCCTCTCCAATTCCCGGCTGAACGCATCCACCTTCGACTACACGGGACAATCGGCGGGGATGGCCGGCTACCAGCAGTACATGTCGTGGGTAAAGAACGAAGTGATCAGCGGCCGCCAGGTGACGGTCGCGGTGCTGGTCAATGGCGGAGACGGCACGCAGTACGATCACGAAGCAACGGTAATAAAGATCGGCACCAACCACGCGATCGACGATCCCGCTTATTATCCCGATGACGTGCTGTACATCGACGATCATGGCAACTACACGTTCTCCGGCGGCGAACCTGCATCGAACCCGGGAATCCCTCCGGGCGCGGGCTCGGATGCTGCAGGGTGCACGCCCTATGTCTTCGGATACACGTTCGATTCGTTTGCCAACACTCGTGTAGGCGCGAACGGAAAGAATGCACACGGCTATTCGATCGTGATTCCGGGCAGCGCCACTATCGACACCTACACAGGAGGCTCCGGCTACGCCCCAGTGTCGATCGTCGGGCCGCACAACTATGCATTTTCAGTCGCGGGCCCCGAAGACTTGGGTTCGGAAACCTTGCCTGTCGCGCTGACGATCCTTGGGCCGACGTATGCGAACGGAGTCGCTAATCCGCACGACCCTATTGCGGGTTACGACTACGAAAGCCCCAAGATTGGAAAAAGTAACCGGGGTAAGAGCTGTACCAATGCGCCGCCTTCGGCGTGGATGACCAACTTCCAGCTGCAGGCGGTGGTGAGCGGGCTGACGCCGGGCGTCGCCTACAATCTTTACGAATACGAATTTTTGTCGGTGTCCGGCGTGGGTTCGGCGGCTGCGCTGGCGGTTCCCACGCAAAATTTCAACGCCAACGCAAATCTCGCGTCGCACGTAACGACATTCACCGCGGCGGCATCGACGTACACAACTTCCGTGACCACCACTTCAGACAAGATCGTAATATTTCGCTGCGTACCGGCGGATGCGCCGTAGCGCGACTCGTCCTTGTCTACGTGCGCCGCTACTGCGATTCGCTCGGTGGATCTTCTGACCGATGGCCGCGTACTTCAAACGTGATGTGGTCAAGCGTTCGTCCGGAGGTATCGACC
This sequence comes from Binataceae bacterium (SeqCode), assembly GCA_052146355.1. Classification (GTDB taxonomy): domain Bacteria; phylum Desulfobacterota; class Binatia; order Binatales; family Binataceae; genus JAFAHS01. The sequence continues at coordinate 23,715 of JBKQNE010000153.1, forward strand.
AGCGCCAGCGAGTGCGGACCGGTCGTCGGCTTCCATAGACATGGGTCGCTCACTTTGCAGCGCGCGGTGCCATCGAGAACCCATCGCGCTCGCTCCGCACCGCGCCCGGCCCGGAAGATCACTCGCTGCTGATCGGCGGGAATATCCGGGTCGAGGGCGATGATGGTTCCGTCGGCGGGCGATGTTACCCGCGGCGCGCGGTCATCGAGCCTGGCGACGGTGCTCCCCGGTTCGGTTCCGATGAAGAACCATTCGGTGCGCGCGGGCTCGACCGAATTCGCGAATGACACCGGACGTGAAATCACCTGGGGCGGCGGCGCCGGAGCGCCGCTGCCATAGCGGTCGTGCAGGAAGTCGACTACGTCAAGCCACACGGGCGCCGCGCCCGTGATCCCGGTCACATCGCGCATCGGCGCGCCGGTAACGTTTCCGACCCACACGCCCACGGTGAAGCGGTCCGTGTATCCAACGCACCAGTTGTCACGCATGTCTTTGCTGGTACCCGTCTTGACCGCGCTCCAGTAGCGGGTGGCGAGGCTGTTTTCCAGCCCGAATGTTTCGCTGCGGCCGGCGCGATCGGCGAGAATGTCCGACACGATAAATGCCGCCTCGCGCGAATAAATTTGCCGGGGCGCGAGTGGCGATGCGTTCTCGAGGTTCAGAGTAAGTGGTGTCGCGACCCCTCCATTGGCCAACGTCCGGTAAGCATTCACCAGATCCCAGAGCGTGACGTCGGCAGACCCGAGCGCGAGCGCCGCGCCATAGAACTCACCCTCTTCGACGACGCCGTTGATGCCGAGCGCGCGCAGATTTTCCGCGAACGCATCGACTCCCACCAGGTCGACCGTGCGCACTGCCGGCACGTTGAGCGATGACGCCAGCGCGGTGCGCGCCGAAACCAATCCGCGGAACCGCTTGTCATAGTCCATCGGGCGGTAGAGACCGCGCTGCTCCGAAACCTCCAGAGGAGTGTCTTCAATCAGCGAGGCGGCGGTCAAAAGCCGGCGATCGAAAGCGAGCGCGTATAGAAAAGGCTTCAGCGCCGATCCCGGCTGGCGGATCGCGCGCACGCCATCGACCCATGGCGCGGATGAAAAATCTCCCGCGCTTCCGACATAGGCCCAGACCTGTCCAGTGGCGTTTTCGGCGACCAGCACCGCGCCATCATCGACATTGCGATCGAGCACCTCTGCCACGTGACGCTTGAGCGATTCGAGCGCGAGGCTCTGCAAATCTCTATCCAGCGCACATCGCGATGCCGCCTGATTGCCGTTCAGGAGACGAGCGGCGACATGAGGGGCGAGCGTGATTCGCGCAAAGTCACTGCGATGCGAAGCGAACACCTGATCGACCGCGGCGGCAAGCTCGGCAGTTGACGGCGCCGAAGTACCGCCGGATGCGCGCAGCACGCGCGAGCGGCGCAATACGGTGTCGTGTCCGGCATTGGGAGCGCGCAACAACGCCGCCATTACCAGAGACTCGCTCGTGGTAATTCCATGCGAGGCCTTGCCGAACATCACGCGCGATGCGGCGCCGATGCCTTTGATCTCTCCGCGCCACGTGACCAGGTTCAGGTATGCTTCGAGGATCTCCGGCTTCGACCACGAGCGCTCCAGAGCCAGCGCCGCGCGCATCTGGAGGAGCTTCTGCACGACCGACCTGCGATGTGCGCCGCGGCTCAGCGATGGATCGAGCATCGCCGCCAGCTGCATCGCGATCGTGCTGGTACCGCGCGCCCTGCGCCCGGTTAGCCACCTGAAGGCCGCACCCGCCGCTGCGATCGCATCGACACCCTGATGGGTATAGAAGCGGTGATCTTCCGACTCAACCACCGCGTCACGCAGTGCCGGCGAAATCTCATCGAGCGGAGTCCACGCGAGCCGCCGGCCGTGCGAGTCGATTCGCATTTCATAGACCGGATCGCCGTGGCGGTCGAGCAATTGCACATCGGAGGGACGCCAATTCGCGCGCACGTCGGCAAACGAGGGAACCTTGCGCGGCGTGCTCGCGTACCACGCAAGAACCATCGCCAGCAACAGAACCATGGCCGCGCGATATCGCATCTACTGCGCCACCACGAAAGGCGCGTTGGGCAGCTCTCCCAGCATCTCCGGTTCGTACAGCGCCTCCACGTGAGTGGGAGGAAGCTGAAACGTACCGGGCTGGTTCAGCCGGATCGTGTATTCGATTTCGAATTTTCCTTTGGGAACGTAGTCGTAGTACGCGCGAAATCCGGCGAAAGCGCGCTCGACGAACGACGGCCATACATATCCTTCGTTGTTCTGGTTCTCTCGGGCTGTCGCGATTTGCGACTCGCCGGCGAGACCGACTCCGACCTGCGATGCGCCCGCGGGGATGGGATCGTCGATGACGACCCAGGTCATATCGGTCTGCGCGTCAATCGCGAGATGAATGCGTACCAAATCGCCGGGGCGCCAACCGCCCGAATGAGAGGAATCGACCGGCGTCACGGTTTTCGCGATCGCATAGCCGCTCGAGAACGAGACTTTGATCGGAAGCGCCGCGCTGGTGCTCACTTGCGCCCATGGGCTCCCGGAGCCGTGGTGTGCCACGTCGAGCGAGGCCTGCGCGGGCGGCCAATCGAAGCCGAGCGAACCGCCCTTAGGATCGTGCGACCAGTCGAGTCGCTGCGATGCGCTCCCGATGCTGGCCACGGTCTCGCCGCCCACCTGCTGCGGTTCGAACACCGCGGCGAACTTGTTGATGGCGAGGACGCCCCAGGCATTCGCGATCGTGCTGGGCCACGCGCCGCGCTGCTCGAGCGCGAGCGCACCGCGCATCACCCGCGGAACATCGTCGTGCCACGCGTTCGCATCGAGCAGCACCAGCAGCAGGCGAACCATGTCGCGTTCGGGCGACACCATCAGCCACCACATATCGTTGCGCGGATTGCTGGAAAGATGCATCGCCGTGCCCTGCACGTTCAGCCGCGCACGCATGATCTGCTGAACTTCATCGAGCCGCGCCGCACGCTGCGAAAGCGACGGTGTTCGTTCCAGGATGCTCCACCAGTCGATCACGGCGGAGTCGGGCCAGAGATTCGGATCGATCGTAATCGTGCTGAGCAGCGACGCGCTCGCCTGGCCATACCTGGCGAGTGCCTCGATTGCCGCGAGTTTACGCATCGGAAGGTCAACCACGACGAAGGGTTCGCTGCGCGAGAGCTTTCCTTCCACGAAGCTCCCCAACGCCGCTTCCATCGATGCACGCGCGGCGTCGGGAATCGAAAAACCGGCCTCGTTCGAGATTGCGAGTACGTACGACGTCAGCACGTCGCTGCCATCGCGCATCGAGGGGAAATATTTCAACAATCCGTCGGAGTCCGTGTACGAAGGCAAATCCGCGATGATCGCCTTCCACAAATTCGGGTCATGCAGCGCGACCGCGCGGGACACGCGCTGTTCCAGGCAGACGTAGGGGTAAGCGCGCATCCACGCTTCGATGCCGCCGAGGCCGGCGGTCAGCGACGGGCTGAGTTGGATCTGAACACCGCCCTCGCCTGCGATCGCATCGGACGGCATCGCGATCGGCTGGCTGTATGGTTTGTCCAATTGCACAAGCGTCGCTTGCCAGGTGCGAACCGGCACCGCGGGAATAACCTGTTGCGCAACCCGCAGATGGTCCGACGGACCTGAGGGAACGGTCGCATCGACGTTGTACTTGAGTGCGGTAACGCCGCGCGGCACCGCGACGCTCCAACTGAAGGTCTTGCCGTCGCCTGGAGCGAGCGCGATCGTCATCGCCTGCGGTTTCATCGCGAGTCCTTCGACGGTGCCCGCGATGCCGACTTCGTACGGACGATCCGAGGCGTTGCGAACGGTGAACTGTGCCGGGAACGCATCGCCGGTTCTCGCGATCGGTGAAACGCCGGAAAAGAGCTGAAGGTCCTGGGTCGATCGAATCGTCGATGCGCCCGTGCCGAAGTCGCCGGAGGCCGCCGCGGCGATCGCAACAATGCGAAAGCTCGTCAATGAATCGTTGAGCGGAACGTCGACCCACGCATCGCCGTTGGCATCGAGTGGGACCGACGCCTTCCACAAAAGCAGCGTGTCGAACAGCTCGCGCGTCACGCGATTGCCGCCACCGCCGCCGGGCGGAATAGCCTTCAGGCCGAAGTGGCGCCGGCCGACGACCTCCATCTCGGCGGTGGAGGTCTCGACCTGGTACGGCCGCAATCCCATCATCGCGTCGAGCAGCTTCCAGCTGTCGTTCGGCTTGAGTTCGAGCAGGCCCTCGTCGACCGCCGCGACCGCGACCGTGCTGCCCGGCGGAGGCTTGCCGCCATCGGGCGCGCGCACCGTAATCTTCACGTGCGCCTTTTCGCGAACGTGATAGACGGTTCGGTCCGGAGTAACGATCACTCCCAGCCGATGATCGCGCCATCCGACGCGGATTCCGGCGATTCCAAGCCTGAAGGCGGGCTTGCCGAGATCAATCGTGGCGGTAGGCCTGATTCCCGCAACTCTGCCGCGCACCGCGAGTACCGAAACGAAGGCGTTCGGCGCATAGTCGCGCACCGGCAGCGTCACCACGGGATTCTTGCCCGAGAGATGGACGATCGACGCCGCCATGATTCCTTCGCGCTCGACGGTCACGAGCGCGGTCGCCTCCGCAAACGGCATTCGCACCTGGAACCGGGCGATGTCGCCCACCTGATACTCGGGCTCTTCCGCGATGACATCGATTCGATCGTCGTCCTGGCTTTCAAACCACATCCGGTCTTCGCCCGGGACAAACACGCTGGTGTGGACGGTGCTCGCATTGCCGGAACTATCGACCACCGACGCCTGCAGAATGACCTCGCCCGTTACGGAGGATTTTCCTTCGCAGAAGAACAGCCCGCGATCGTCGGTGTTGCCGGCGCACAGATTTCCGATCCGCTTTACTTCCTTCGTATTCTCGTAAGCGTAAAAACCGCCCACGAGCCGCTTTCGATACGAATAGTATTTCTGGCTCAAGGCCAGGACCCGTACCGGTACATGCGCTGCGGGCTTCCCGGCAGCGTCGAGAACCGCGATTCGCGCCCGGACGAGATCGGACGAGGACGCCCAGTCTTCGGTGCGGATGCCGGCGATCAGTTTTGACGGCCATATCGTGACGTCATTCGCGGCGGTTTTGATCTCGCCGTTGGCATCGCGAAACTCGATCTCCGCGCGAACGCTCTGGGGAATGTCCGCGCGCGGGATGCCGGTGATTTCGCCGCGCGCGCCGCCAGCAGCATCGAGTGTGAGGTTTGTAGTTTGATGCACTCCGGGGTTTTCTTCGGCGACACCTTCTTCGGACTCGGACTTGAACACGCCTTCCTTGACGGGGCCGTTCGCAAATGTGAATTCGTCGAAGTCGGGAAAATTCTGGTCGCGCACCGGGGTAATCTGGCTTCGCAGCACTACCGGCAGTCCGCGCGCGACGCCCCCCGTCAGATAGGCGATGCTCACGTCGACCGGGACCTGCGTGACACCTACCAATTGATCCGCGGGCAGCTTGACCGCCGCCTTCATCAGCGGGACGCGGAACTGCTCCACTCTGAAGCTTCCCGGCTCGAGGGCGATTTCCGCCTCTCCAGTCGGAGACGTGGGGTCCGGACTGCGTACCGTCATCGAGAGATCGTATTCGCCGAGCTTCGCATCCTCCGGGATTTTCCAGTCCGTCGTCGCCGTACCGTCGGCGTTCCAGGTTAGTTTAAGGTGGTAGTTCTTCTCGTCGCCCAGATGTTGAATCGTAAGGGTGTCGGGCAGACGGTCGACCTCCGGCACCCCGAAGCCATCGATCGTTTTGATGCGGATGAAGTGCTTCATGTGCACCGTCTCGCCGGCCCGAAGCAACACGCGGTCGAACACGGTGTGAGCGACAATCGGCGATGGCTGGTAATCCGTCGGCAGGTGAAAGCGCCATGACTCGATGCCGCTTTTCCAGCTCGAATGAACGAAGCTGAAGTCTCCGCCGTGGCGTGCGGTGATCAGAACGCCGCTCGATAGTTCGCGGAGCGCATCGGTCTGGCCCGAATAATAATCGGCTTCGCGGTCAGTATCGGCATCCCCGGAATCACAACGCGGAGGATTGTCGAGCGCATCGAGATGGCGCACGAGCGCGATGCCGCGGGTGTCGGTGCGGCCAGCCCAAATCTGCGCGCCGTTGCAATCGGCGATCGCGATGTCCGCATCGGCAACCGGTTTGGCGCTCTCGAGTTCCGTAACCCAGACGAGAGAATTGGCCCTGCCCTGCTTGAAATGGACCGCGAGGTTCGTGACCAGCGCCGCCGTCGGCACGTACATCGGCTTCGACTCGCCAAGCAGCGCGGCGCCGAGGTGCTCGCTCTTGAGCTCGACCACAAACAGGCCTCCGGCCTTGAGCGGAATCCCCATCACCTCGAAGGCCTTGGCGCCGTTCGGCTTGGGCAGCGCGAACGCATGCTGGGCGGCATCGGAGCTTTCGTCGAAGATGGACTCCGTTCGCCTGGCTTCAGCAACGCGCCGTAGCCACGACAGAATCGATTTAGGGTCCGGCTCCGTCATTCGAAACAGCCGCGCCTCGATTCGCGTCACGAGACCATCGAGTCCGCCACGATGACTGCCCGCAGGTTCCAGCTTGAGCCTGGCGCCGCGTATTTCCGCTTCGAGATTGCGAACCGTCACCGGCAAGACCGGATCGGCCGACTCGACGATTCCGAAACGCGCGGAAAACTTGGCGAGCGGCGGAAATTGATCGACTTCCACCGGGTATGGGAACCGCGACGCGTTCGACAGGGTGCGCCCGGAGTCGTCGATGAGATGGTCGGGAATGGCGACCATATATTGCGTCGATTCCTTGAAGGGAGGCGTGAATTCCACCGAGGAGATAGCATCGGTGTCGTCGATCTTCGGTTGCTGCCGGGTGCCGTCGGGAGCGACTAGGACGACGTGCTGCGCAAGCTCCTTCGAAATATCGGCGGTGAAAAAAACTTTTATCGCCGTCAGCGGAATGCATCCGGCCTTGGCATTCTCGCGCTCGCACGAAACCTTTGCCTCGAAGGCGGGCCGGACCTTGAACTCAAGAGCCTGATCCTCGCTGGTGGCGATTCCCGATGCCGATTTGATTCCCTGTCCCCACACCAGGCTGACCTTGGCACCGTTGGGAAAATGCTGCCTGGCCTGGATGATTACGAACGGGCGTTTGTCGATGACGCGGTCAAATCGCTCCGCGAGGATCGCGCGATCGCGAGCGCCCAGGATGCTCACGCCGATGCGCTCGGGAATTCCCTCGACGGAAAAGCTCGTGTGATTGACTACGGTGGCTTCATCGACTGCCGCATCGAGTATCAGGACGAACGCCTGTTGCTCGTCGATGCTTTCGTTGGAATTCCACGGCCGGGACTCGACGATCGACGGTCCGCCCGTGTCGAAAGAGAACGCTGCGCGTCCCTCGACGGGACGTCCGTCGAGCGTCTTCAAACCTTTGCGAAGTTTGAAGCTGCATCGGATGCCCGCCGGAAGATCGTCCTTGAAATCGTAGGACCACGTGAAGCTGTCGATCCATCGCGCCGATCCCTGCGCGACACAATCGATATCGAACGGCGAAACCACCGCGCGCGGATCGCCAAGCGGCACCATCGCGGAAGAGAATTTCGACGTCACCTGGCGAACGTTCTTCACCGTTCCGCGCGGCGAGAACTGCGTAACGGCCGCGCCGCCGCGCGCAACCGCGAGAGCAGGCAACGCGAGAAGGATTAAAAGCGCGAAAGGGACGATTCGAATGCGCGACGTGCCGGGGCGACTACGCATAAGTGCGACACGATATGCGCCGCAAAAGCTTTAAGGCAAGGAAAGCGGAATTGGTCAGCTGGCCTGGCGAACAGCGGAATGGCGCAGCGTCTCGGCGTGGCGATCGCAGAGCGCATCGCAGCGCGCGAGCAGCGAGGAATCCTGGCAGTAGCTTTCAATCATGTAGCCGAGTTCACCGAGATCGTGGACCAGCAGGCGAAGGCAGCGCTCGTACTCGTCGGGGGCCTGAACTGCCTTGAGCAGATCGGCAACGAGATCTTCCAGCTCGGTTTCCTCGACTTCGAGCGCCATCTGAAGCGCGCCCTGGATACGAAGTCCCGGCTTGGCCTCACGCTGGAACCGGCTCAGCAGGTTGCGCAGCTTCACGATGGTCGAATCTTCGAGCGAAATCGGACAAACCGCATCGAGCTTGTCTTCGAGGTCCAGCACCGTCCACACGAGATCAAGCGCGCCGACGTGACGGGCCTCATCGCGGGCCATGCCGAACCAGAAATCCTGCAGCTTGGAATCGCCGGCAAAGATTTTGGCCAAGCGCGCATAGAGAGACATGCTCTCTTTTTCGAGAGCGATCGCGGTCTGCAGCGCTTCGCGCGTGGTCGCCATTGGGTTGATAATACTACCCGTGTTGATTGGCCGTAAAGGATGGAGGCGGATTGCCCTTTCACCCGCGTCGCGCCGATCCGGCACCCTCACCTAACCTCTCTCGTAGAAGAACGGGCGAGGAATAGGAAAAGGGCGCGGCCCGTCTGGGTCGCGCCCTTTTGTTCACAGTCTTCGTTAACGCGCGATTTCTGTTGAGCGCGTCTCGCGGATTACCGTTACCCGAATCTGGCCGGGATAGGTCATGTCGGTTTCGATCTTGCGGGCGACGTCGCGTGCGAGCATCGCCGAGTCTTCGTCCGAAATCTGGTTCGGCTCCACGATCACGCGCATCTCGCGTCCGGCCTGCACCGCGAAGCACTTTTCCACGCCCTTGAACGACTTGGCGATTTGCTCGAGATCTTCGAGCCGCTTCACGTAGCTCTCCAGGACTTCGCGCCGCGCTCCCGGCCGCGCGCCCGAAAGCGCATCGGCGGCATCGACGAGCGGCGCGAGGATGGTCTCGGCTTTGACTTCCTCGTGATGCGCCGCGATCGCGTTCACTATCTTGGCCGACTCGCCGTATTTGCGCGCCAGCTCCGCACCAATCAGCGCGTGCGAGCCTTCGACCTCGTGCGTGAGCGCCTTGCCGATGTCGTGCAACAGCGCAGCGCGGCGTGCCTGCTTTTCGTTGAGGCCCAACTCCGCGGCCATCGCGCCGCAAATGAAGGCGGCCTCGATCGAATGCATCAGCACGTTCTGCGCATAGCTGTAGCGGTACTTGAGCATGCCGAGCAGTTTCACCAACTCGGGATGGATGCCGTGCACGCCGACCTCGATGATCGACTTTTGGCCGGCTTCGCGGATCGATTCCTCGACCTCCTGCTCGGCCTTGCGCACGACCTCCTCGATTCGGCCCGGATGGATGCGGCCATCGGAGATGAGCCGCTCCAGCGCGACGCGCGCGATCTCGCGGCGAATCGGATTGTGGCACGAGATGACCACCGCTTCGGGCGTGTCGTCGATGATGATGTCGACGCCGGTGGCCGCTTCGATCGCGCGGATGTTGCGGCCCTCGCGCCCGATGATGCGGCCTTTCATCTCGTCGGTCGGCAGCGCGATTACCGCGACCGTGCGCTCGGCGACAAACTCGCCGGCCAGCCGCTCGATTGCGATCGACACGATGCGCTTGCCGCGGCGATCAGCTTCCTCGCGCGCTTCCTCTTCGACAATGCGGATATGCTTCGCGGCGTCGGTGCGCGCCTGCCCGATCATCTCGTCCATCAGGCTGCGCTTGGCTTCCTCACGGGTGAGGCCCGCCACCGCTTCGAGTTTGGTGCGCGCCTCGTCGATGAGTTTCTGGCGTTCCTCTTCCTTCTCGGTGATGTTTTTCTCGCGCGTGCGGACGCTCTGCTCGCGGCGATTGAGGTCGCCTTCGCGGCGCTCGAACGCCTCCTGCCGTTTCTCGAAGGCCTCCTCGCGCGATTCGAGCTTGGTCTCCGCCTGTTGCAGCTCGCGGCGGCGGTCGCGCGCTTCGCGCTCCGCGTCAGCTCGCCCGCCGACTACGAGGTCTTTTGCCTTGACCTCCGCTTCCTTAACGATCAGTTCGCTTCTGGTTTGTGCTTCCCTGGCTATTTCCTCGGCCTGAGCGCGCGCGGCTTGCAGATCAACGGCGTCCGAACGACGCCGCATCAGGCCCAACACAAAAACGACCGCGCCGCCAACCACGAATGCCAGAATTGCGGCTATTAAATACACCCGGGTGTACCTCCTCGGCCCGCCTCGGCGTGCGCGGCATGAACGTGCGGTTCAGCCGTGCGCAGCAAAGCGGACTCGGTGACTATGAATTGGAGCCGCTGGTCGGACGGTTCTTCAGGAACCCGATCCAGCGACTGGAACGAATACGCGAGACCCACCGTGATCGCTTCAGGCGGCAACGCCGCGATGAAACGATCATAATGGCCTCCGCCACGGCCCAGCCGCTGGCCCTGCGGTCCAAACGCCACCCCGGGAACACAGACGATCGCGCCCGCCAACGCCGCCGGCGATGCGGTTTCGGCATCGAGGGGCGGTTCGGGAATCGCGAACGCACCGGGTGTCAGATCTGAGAGATTGCGCACTCGCGCGACCGCGAGCATCGCGTGGCCGCTATCGAGGCGGGGAAAGAAGACCTCCTTGCCGGCCGCGATCGCATCGGAGGCGATTAGGTCGGTCGCAACTTCATTACCGATGGAAGCGTAGAGAATGACGGCGCGCGCGCCGCGATAGCAGGCAGAGGCCAGCAGCCGGCGCTGAATCGCAACGGAGGCAGATCGCGCGAATTGCGGCGTCAATGTTGCACGGCACTCTCCCAGCACCGCGCGCAGGTATTTCTTTTTGTCCGCCATGGTATTTGCCATGGCGGGAGCGGGATCAACTACTCAACCACCACTTAACGCTCACGTGTTGATTCGAAGCCTGCCCCGGCGGCGCACCGAGTAGCGCATCATGATGCGCCCCGGGCCGATCCGCCGTTGCACCGACAAAACCGCTCACGGGCCGCGCTGTCGCGAGCCTCGCGTTGTGGCTAGTCACCAAACCCAATCCCCGCCCCCGTATCATTAAATCAGGACCCTCATGGGCATGTGCGCATGCGATCATGGCTGTCATCCTTCGTTGCCATCGATCGCGGCGCTCAGCCTCTTGTTCATCGCCTGGATGCGCTCGACCAATGCCTCATGCTCGTGGCGGAGGCGTTCGAGCTCGTCGGCGAAGTTTAATGCCGCCAGGATCGCCAGGTGGATTGAACTGACCGCCTGGGTCCCGGCCCGGATGTTCTTGATCTTGCCGTCAACCGTCCGCGCCAGATCCTTGACCCACTCGTCGCCCGCATCGCTGGCAACCGTCAGGTTCTGGCCCATTATTTCGACGTTGACGCCTTTTACCACCAACTACCCCAGTTCTATTCCATCGAAGCGAGAGAGGATTTTTTCAATCCTGGTTCTCACCTCACCGCGCTCACTCTCGTGTTGCTTGCGCTCCTGCTCGAGCTGTTTGATCTGTGCGGCAGCCTCGGAAACCCGGTGCTCGCTTTCCACGAGCTTCTGCTGAAGCTGCTCATTTTCCTTGCGCAACTGCTGAATACGGCTTACCGATGCCTGGATGCGCTCATCGAGTTGCTTTAATACATCGATCTGGGTCGACATAGCGAAACTTCTACCTTTACTTTAGTTTTATTAACGAGCCTGTCAAGCAGCATAAGAACCGCTTGCGTTTTCCGCCTCACCCTCTCCGGCCTCAAACAGCGCGTTCACAAACTCGCGCGCATCGAACTCGCGAAGATCCTCGATGCCTTCGCCGAGGCCAACAAACCGTACCGGCACTTTGAGCCGTTCCGCAATCGCGATGACAATACCACCTTTGGCCGTGCTGTCGAGTTTCGCGAGCACGACTCCTGTCAGCGGTACCGAGTCACCGAACACCTTCGCCTGACTGAGTGCGTTCTGTCCCGTGTTCGCATCGAGCACCAGCCAGGTTTCGTGCGGAGCGCCGGGCAACTCGCGCCCGACCACCCGCGCGATCTTCTTTAGTTCCTCCATCAGGTTGACTTTGGTCTGCAGCCGCCCTGCGGTGTCGATGAGCACTGACCTGGCCTGGCGCGCGACGGCCGCCTTGACGGCATCGAAGGCGACTGCCGCGGGATCGGAGCCCTGCGATTGTTTGATCATGTCCACGCCGGCGCGATTACACCATACTTCGAGCTGCTCGATCGCCGCCGCGCGAAAGGTGTCGGCGGCCGCGACGATGACGCTGCCGCGCTCGGCCTTCAGCCTTACGGCGAGCTTCGCAACGGTCGTGGTTTTTCCGACGCCATTCACACCGACCATCATGATTACCAGGGGAGCATCGCCGGAGTTGGCTGGTTCGCGTTCGGCGCTTTCGAGAATCCGTTCGATCTCCGCCTTGAGCGCATCGCGGATAACGTCGGGGCGGCTGTCGGTTCCGAGGCGAGTTCGCACCGCCGCGACGATCTTCATGCTCGCTTCGACGCCGACATCGGCGGCGATTAGAGCTTCCTCAAGACCCTCATAGATTTCATCGGTCTTCTTGCTTCCAGTAATCGCAGCGCGTAGCCGCCCCAGAAAATTCTCGCGCGTCTTGCGAAGCCCGATTCCGATTCGTACGGGCGCGCGCGGCGCCGGGGGAGGTGTGACTGGAGCCGCGGGTTCTGGAGCTGCAGCCGGTTCCTGTGGACTGGGCGGAGCCTCCTCGTGCTCTTCGTAAATGCCTTCTTCGCTACCCGTCATCACGGGTTGGGCTGGACCTTCCGGCTTTGGAAGCGACGGGCGGGCCTTGCGCAGGCTCCATTGGACTAGAACGCCGACGAACACGAATGCGCTGCCCAGGACGAGCGCGATCGCGATGATTGCAACGGTATTGAGATCGAGAGACACGGTTGAACCTCAAAAGGCGCCGGTAAAAAGGCGCGAACTCAGAATAACAGCCACGGTATCGATCCGAAACCGCAGAGAATTTCGACCCTTAAGAATCGCGCATAGTCTTCCGGTGGCCGAGCGCCATCGATACCGACTATAAAAAAGCCTGGTTCGCATCGCGCGAAGCGGAAAGTACACAGCCAAATCGTCAGGAGCATCAGATGGGCAAGCTGGATGGAAAAGTCGTCATCGTCACGGGCGCGAGCCGTGGCATTGGAAAAGCGATCGCCGAGTTGTTCGCGCAGGAAGGCGGGAAAATTATCTGCAGCGCGCGCACACTTCATGAAGGCGACCATCCGCTGGAAGGCTCGTTGGAAAGCACCATCGCGGGAATCAAGAAAGCGGGTAACGAAGCTACCGCTGTGACCTGCGACGTATCGGCGGAAGCGGAGTGCGAAAAGCTGGTCGCCGAAACGAAGAAAATTTACGGACCATGTGACGTGCTGGTGAACAACGCGGCGCTGACCTACTTCATTCCGGTAAAGGACTTTCCACCCAAACGATGGATGCGATCGTTTCAGGTCAACCTCCACGCACCATTCATTCTGAGCAGGCTGGTGCTGCAGGACATGATTCCACGCAAAGCCGGCGCGATTTTGAACATTTCGTCCGGGGCTGCAATCGGACCGGGCCGCGGCCCATATAAGAAGGACGAAATCAGGATGGGGCACGTGTGCTACGGCGCGGAGAAAGCAGCGATGGAGCGGATGACGCAGGGGCTCGCGTCGGAAGTCTTCGAGGACGGAATTTCCGTCACCTGCCTCTCACCGTCAGAAGTCGTGGCGACACCGGGCACCGTCTATCACCATTTGGTGCAGACGCCGCAAGATGGCGAACCAATCGAATACATGGTGCGCGCGGCCCTGCTGCTGGTCACCGAACCAGTGAGCAAAATCACCGGGCGGGTGACATACAGCCAGGAGCTGCTCAAGGAATATGGACTGATCGAGAAAGGCGCCGGAATCGCTTTCGATCGCAAGGGCAGCGGCTACAGCATGATCTGAGAAGACGCGCTGTACATGCTGCGTGCGGTCGACCGTCTTTACCAGTTCGGTTGCAGGCACAAATCGCGTGCTTGGTTGCCGGGCGATGATCTCTCAGCGAAACGCGCCGCGCGGAGGGGCGATGCTGACCTCGTCGGCGTGAGCGGCTGCGATGCGCTCCGCCCACTCGCCGCGCCCGGTCTCCCGCAGCCGCTCCAGATACTCGCCGAGCCGGCCGCGGACGTGCCATGGACCGCCCTCGCGCAGGACGGTCCACAGTGGATCGATGCCTGTCGTCGAATGCACCATCTGGCGGTCGTGCCACTCCTCGAGCTTCGCGAGCGCGCTCGCCGCAAGCTCCGGCTGCTGCGCCGCGAGATCGCAGGTCTCATGCGGATCGCGCTTGAGATCGAACAGCATCACTTCGGGAAAAGCGTGATAGCCATCGTGATAGGTGCGAATGAAGATGTAATCGTCGAACCGGACGGCGCGCTGCGCGGTCCACGCGCCCTGCGATACGACCAGATATTCGCGGCCGCTTTCATCACCGCGGCGCAGCGCGTCCGCGAACCCTGCGCCGTTCCAGTTAGATGGAACCCGCGCACCGAGCAGCTCCAGGATCGTCGCGGCCACATCAATCTGGTAGTGCAGGCCGCGATCGACGCGGCCGCCGCCGCGCCCCGGCCACTTCAACACCATCGGCAAGTGGGTGACGCACTCATCGGCGGTATGATGATCGCAGTAGATGCCCAGTTCGCCCAGGGTCTCTCCGTGATCGCCCGAGATCATCACGGCGGTTTCATCTATCACCCGCAGTTCCGCGAGCCGGTTCATCAAGCGGCCGATATGATCGTCGGCATAGCGGATGCCGACGTCGTAACCATCGAACATCCGGCGGATCTCCGCCGTCGAGGTCGCCTGCTGAGGCTGACGCGCGAACCGGCCGAGGACGCCATACTCGTCGGGCTTGAAACCGGTCATCTCCTGCGCCGAATGCGGACCCGGCAGGGTCCAGTGGCGCGCGCGAATTTCCTCGGTGATCCAGTCTGGCACAGGATCTTTCGCGAACGGCTCGCCGTAACCGGCGGGCGCGCGATATGGCGTGTGCGGGTCCCACAGATGGACGTGCAGGAACCAGTTGTCACGCGCACCGTTACGCGCGAGCCAGTCCAGCGCGAGCGGCGCTACCTGGTCGGCGGTCTCGATTCCCATCGTGCCGAGATTGATCACCTCGTTGAAGCCGGCATCCCAGTGATATGCGGAATGACGCTCGCCGAAGGTGCTGATGGTCGCGGTATGCATTCCGACCGAGCGCATCCGGCGCGCCCAACTGGTCGCGGCGCCGCGCGACTGAAAGCCGCGCGCGGCACCCTCGAGAAAGGGATCAGCACCGGTTCCGCCGTGGCCAACCACGCCGTTGTGAATACCGAAGCGGCCCGAGATCAATGCGCTGCGCGAGGGACCGCAGGGTGTGTCCGAGGCGTAGACGGAGTCGAAGCGGATCGCGTCGCGCGCGATCGCATCGATGGCCGGGCTGGTGTTGCGATGGTAGCCGTAGCAGCCGAGATGGTCCGCGCGCAGCGTATCGATATCGACGTAGAGCAATCGCATGGCAATGACGCCTCCAATGTCCCGATGCGCCGTGAGGGCCTCACTCTGTCATTCTGCGCAGAGTCTGTTCCGAGCCGAAGCCCTGAAAAGCGAAGCGACGAACGGGGAAGAATCTCATGCCACCACTGCTGGCATCTCGCAAGGCAGCGGCTGCGCCAGGAACTCCGGCGTGCGATTTTCTTTTCGCGCCAGTTCGACCTGCACGCATGGAATGCTGATACGCTTGTCGACGAGAATCACTCTGAGCCGCCGCGGATTGGGAGTTCTCGTGAATAGGGTAAGTGTGTCCGCGAAAGTCCGCAAAGTAGGGCGCTTTCTGCTTTCCGCGTGCCCCGGTTTACCCGCGTTTGGACGGGGGTTCTGTCAGAGTTCTGTCAAAGTGTCAAAGTCGGCGGAACGAAAAAAGACGCCGCCCCGGTAAGAGCGGCGCCTGTGTTGTGTTCGTTTGGAAATCTCTACGGCGCTTCGGCCGCGTGAAACGTTGCCAGCTTCGCGACGGCCTCTTTCAACACCACCGTGTCTGTAATCGCGTAGCGACGACAGACGGCCTCGGTGCGATGTCCGGTTAACTGCATCGCCGCCCAACGACTGACGCCGGCGCGGTCGGGGGCAAAGGACGGACGACCGGGCGGCGACTGCGTTCTCGGTGTTTTGACTTCCTGATATACTTCGCGACCATGAGCCGATTTGGTGGAAATGAATTCACTGGTCAGTTGTCAATTCCGCTTGCTTTCGAAGGACGGTACTTCATCTTGGAAACAGGTGAACCACCTCTCATCAGCGTTGTTCTTGAGGTGGATGGGCAGCCCATGTTCGAGGTGCTAAAAAACCGTCCGATGGCGAACGGAATCACCGACATGAACGAGACTTCGGCGGGTATCGTCGCCGTCTCAAAGCGCAGCAGCGGAGAATTCCTCTATAAAGTTCGGCCCGACTCCGAAACGAGCGTGGTGTTCGGAAAATTAGAGGGTGACACGATCGACGTTAAGATCACCGACAGATACATTCTGATCGGCGGTATGCGACTCGAAAACTGCGAATTCCGTGGAGTAGCGGGAGTCGTCGTGCGGCGCGATGGGACGACCGCGATCGGCGCCCCGGTACCAGAATTTTTGCGCCCTTTGATTGTGTCGAAGTAAATGTGTCCTCCCCCGCAACGCAGGCGGAAGCGGAAGCGGGCGGCAGTTTAGGATGCTCCCTAAAGAAAAAAGGCGGGTGAAATGGTCGATCGCCGTAGGCGCAGTAGTGGCCGGACTGATTGCGGGCTATTACCGCTTGCAAGCGTTTGAAGCGAACCAGCGGCTTCATATCTTGGTCGCGGACTGCGAGAAGATAGTCAAGCCGACCTCGATCGGTCCTAATGCGTCCGAAGGCTTAACTGACGAAGAATTGCGCGACGAAGGCTATGATCTGTCGAAAGCCAAGCCACCTCCGACGCCAATCGAGAATCCACTCAAACTGACGCCAGTTGAGAATTCAAACCACTTCTTCCCTGGTGTGAAATCGATTGTGGAGAAGCCCCCTCTGCCTGACGGGTACGTTGTGCAGAGTTGTGACCCCAAGAACCTAGTGGGCTATGAGAAGCTGCCACTTTTTCAGGCGACGCTCCTGACTACGGCGGAAGAAGCTGACAACGGCGGTCGTAGTTCCGCCTTGATCGCATTTTTGATTTTCTGCCTGCCCCTCGCTTGGTACCTTCTACTTGACCGGATTCGTGAACTCAGCGCCGCGATTGCTGGAAGGGACCGCAGTCCCTAGGTGAGGAGAGACGCCGAATGATGTGCGATGTTTGCAACCGAGAGGAAAAGGAAATCGGTTCACCACGCGGCGTTACGCAGTCTCCGATGGTGCTGTGCCACGAACTTGCGTGCGGTCATCGATGGCACAGGCGATATCCCTCGACTGGCGACTCGCGACACCACAGCGAATGCGACTGCGCAGATTACGTGCGGCCTAAATGAATCTACGTGTTTAGTGTCTACGAAGTGTCTACATCCTGCGTTTTGGTGGGTTTCCGTACGTCAAAATACCCGCGAAATTGTTAGCAGCACGAGCACCGAAGCCCGGAACAAGAAAAGGCCCCAACCGTAAAGCTGGCGCCTTCTGTGTCAAAGTACTGTCAAAGTCAGGGACGAAATGGGTGCTATGTTCTTTAGGAAATAACGCATTGTGCCGCGGATTGGGAGCCCACGTGCAGTCGTAGATTTTCATGCCCGCGATCTAAGGCTTCGAGGGGTTCCAATCAAGAGACCAATTTATCGAAGGTCGATGGGGCCACCTGAAGAGATAGACTCCCGTTGCGTCTTGTAGTCCGATCTCCGCCAAGCCGGGACAGGAGAGAACCTTGGACGCGAGCAAGAAAGTCGCACTGATCACGGGAGGCGCGCGCATCGGACAAGTGGTGGCGAATGCCCTTGCGACGCGCGGATGCAACCTTGTGCTGACCTATCGCGGCTCCCGTGATGCGGCGGACAAGACCGCGGCCGCGGCACGGGCCAAGGGCGTGCAAGCCCTCGCGCTTCAGGCCGAGGCGACCGACCGGAATCAAATCGCCGCCGTGGTCAACGCCGCGATAGAGTCCCTCGGGCGTCTCGACATCCTGATCAACATGGCCGCGGTATACAAGGAGACACCCAATCCGACCGCTGCCGACTGGACATTTGCACTGAACACAAACGCGGAGAGCGTTTTTCTCTTCTCGACGATCGCCGCACCGTTTCTGAAGAAGAACGGCGCCGGTCGCATCATCAATTTTGCCGATTGGCTTCCGGTCAGCGGACGTCCGCACTACCCGGGGTACACACCCTACTACACATCGAAAGCAGCGGTGGCCGCACTGACTCAAAGCCTTGCGCTCGACCTTGCGCCCGAAGTTCTCGTCAACGCGATCGCGCCGGGCCCCATCCTGGCGCCGCCGGACCTGACACCCGAAGATAGCGCCAAGGTGATGGAGGCGACGCCGCTGGGCCGATGGGGCGGCGCGGAGGAAATCGCCAAGACGGTGATGTTTCTGATCGAAACCGATTTCGTCACCGGAGAATGTATTCGGGTCGATGGCGGAAGGCATCTTTATTGACGAGCGCTGTTTTCCAACACTGAGAATTGTTTTCGGACACCCTAACCCCACCGGAAGTCAAAGAAAGGATTCGTCATGGCAGGTAATAACGAAGCGCAACAGACTTACGTGAAGATCGTCGATGCGATGCACCAGTTGTTTGGCGTGTACGCGGGCTATCGTCCGGTTCACGCCAAGGGCATCGTTTGCGAAGGAACCTTTTCTCCCGCGCCGAGTGCGGCGTCGTTGACGCGGGCGCTCCATCTTCAGCGTGACCCCGTAAAGGCGACGGTTCGCTTCTCCGATTTTGCGGGAGTTCCCCAGATACCGGACACCGATCCCAATGCCAGCCCGCGAGGGATGGCTATCAAGTTCCATCTTCCCGGCGGCACCATCACGGATGTCGTCTGCCATTCCTACAACGGTTTTCCCGTGTCCAGCGCCGAGGAGTTCCTCGGCTTTATCACGGCGTTAGTCGCCAGCGGCCCCAATGCGCTAAAACCGTCGCCCTTCGAACAGTTCCTGGTGGCCCATCCTCAGGCCATGCGTTTCGCCACGGCTCCCAAGCCAACGCCGGTCAGTTTCGCCACCGAATCGTACTACGGGGTGGATGCATTTCGGTTTATCAACGCTGCGGCTGCGGTTCGCTACGCGCGCTACCAGATACGTCCTTCAGCGGGAGAACAATATTTGACCGCCGCGGAAGCGGCGACGCGCTCCCCTGACTTTCTGGCCGAGGAGCTCGCGGAAAGGCTGGCGAAAGGTGCAGCTTTATTTCAGCTTGTCGCTCAGCTTGCCGAGCCCGGTGACTCGACGGCCGACCCGTCGCAAACCTGGCCGGACAGCCGGCCTCAAGTGGCACTCGGGACTCTATCCATCGAGGC
This sequence comes from Binataceae bacterium (SeqCode), assembly GCA_052146355.1. Lineage (GTDB taxonomy): Bacteria > Desulfobacterota > Binatia > Binatales > Binataceae > JAFAHS01. The sequence continues at coordinate 43,080 of JBKQNE010000153.1, forward strand.
CCTCAGGGCGGACAACGAAGCGGTCCAGCGCAAAATGATCTTTGATCCGGTCAATCTGACCGATGGGATTGAATTGGGAGACGACGATATGCCCGCGGCGAGGTCCGCTATCTACTCGGTTTCATACAACCGTCGCAATCCGTAGCCGCAGTTGAAAGACGCGACGGTCAGAGGCGAAGTGTAGGTTACGCGGCTTCTGGAATGCGCAGCGAGATGATCTTCGAAATCCCCGGACGGTCCATCGTGACGCCATGGATCTGATCGGCACGCTGCATCGTGCGCTGATTGTGCGTGATCACGATAAACTGCGAGCGCGTCTTCAAATCGGTGAGCAAATCGGTGAACCGCGCCAGGCTGAATTCATCGAGCGGCGCATCGACTTCATCCATCACGCAGAACGGGCTCGGATTCAGCAGGAACAGCGAGAACACCAGCGCCATCGCAGATAGCGCCTTCTCGCCGCCCGAAAGCAGTGCGATTTCCTTCACCTTCTTGCCGGCGGGTTGAACCATGATGTTCACGCCCGCTTCGAGCACGTCGGTAGCCTCGATCAGTTCAAGGCGACCCTTGCCGCCGCGCATCAGCTTGGGGAACAGCTCTTCGAAGTTCTTCGCGGCGCCCTCGAACGTCTCGGCGAAACGTTTGCGAGCCTCGCGGTTCAGATGCGTAATCGTTTTGGTCAGATCCTGCAGCGCCGCATCCAGATCGGCCCGTTCAGTCCCCAGCACCTGCGAGCGCTCTCCCAGTTCCTTGACCTCGCTGTCGGCGGCCAGGTTCACCTCGCCGATGCGCTCGGCCCGAGTGCGCAATTCGTGAAGCCGCGTATCGTCCTGCACCGGATCGCGCCCGTCGAGCGCGACGATGATCTCGGCGGCTACCGAATCGAAGTCGGCTTCGAATTTCTCGCGGAAGCTGCGCGCCAGCTCTTCACTGAGCGTGCGAGCGCGCTCGCGCGCCAGATCGGATTCGCGCGCTTCGGTTTCCAGTGTTTGGAGAGCTTCGCGCACGGCAGTCAACCGTTCACGCTTTGATGCCAGGTCGCGATCGCATTCGGCGCATTCCGTGCGCATCCGCTCGACCGCTTCGGACAACTCCATTTCGCGAAGCCGGGCAGCTTCGCGCTGCTCGGCAAGCGTATTCAATTCGCGCTCAAAGTCCGCTCGTTCGATACGCGAACGCTCGAGGCTCACGCGATTCTCTTCGATTTGCGCTTCGATCTGCGCGGAGGTTTCGATGGCGTGGCGCAGGTCCCGCTCCATCGCCGCGATTTCGGACTTGCGCGCTTCCACGTGCGCAGCAGCCTCGGCGACCGCGGTGGTCAGCTGCTCTGCGACAGAGCGACGCGCATCGAACTCTTCGCGCAGAGCCGCCAGGCGAGTGCGCGAATCCTGTTCGGCATGCGCCAGTTCCGCAAGGCGCGCGTTCGAAGCCGCCACAACCTCGGCGATTTCGGCGAGCCTGCGCCGGGCGCCCGCCGCTTCGGCCTCCGCCAGCGCGGATTCCTGCTCGGCGCGCGCCACCGCGCCGCGGCGTTCTCCGGACTCGTGTTCGTGTTCCTTTATGCGCGCGCGCAATTCCATCAAGGCTTGCGCCGACTTCTCGCGCGAGGCGCGATGCTCCGCGAAGCGTGCCGAGACCTGGCGATGCTCTTCCTCGGCTTGCGCCAGTTCGTGCGCGGAGGCTTCCCGCGCGATGGTGTCGGCGGCACGAATTGCGGCGCCGCTGTCGATGATGCTTCCGCCGGCGATCATCCGGCCCGGGTTGAGCACATCTCCCTCGCGCGTCACGAACAGCGTGCCGCGCCCGTTCAGATTCGACGCCGCCATCGCGGCGTTCAAATCGTCGGTAACGATGACGTGGCCGAGGACAGCTTCAGCGAGCGCGTGGAACCGCGGCTCGACTTCGATCATATCGACGAGCCGGCCCGCGACTCCCGGAGCTTCGATGGGAGGATGCGGCGCTACGGCAGCATCGGGTTCCTGGATGAAGCTCAAGCGGCCGACATGATCGCGTTTGAGAATTTCAATGGCGCGGAGCGCAAACGCGGGCGATTCGACCACCACTGACTCGAGCTCTCCACCCAGCACGGCCTGGAGGGCAGGAGCCAGCTCAGAGGGCGCGCGGAGTACATCGCGCAGCCACGCGGGCGGCGTCGCCGGCCCGTCGCCGTTCATCGATTCGAGAACCGTCGTGAGCCGCTGGCCCATTTCCGAAGAACGATGATTTGACTGCGCTTCGGTTTTTGATGCCAACGCCGCGCGCAACGCGGCGATTCGCTGCGCCAGGTGCTCGAGCGTCGCACGTGCTTCGATTTCGCGCTCCTTGGCTTCGCGCTCTGCGGTTTCGAGCGTGGAGAGTTCGATGCGGCATGCTTCCAGCCGCTGTTCCGCCGCGCTGAGAAGTGCATGCGCATTGGAAACAAGCGCCTGCAAGCGAAGGGTTCCCGAATTGCCCGTATCGAATGCGGTGAGTTTGTCCTGGAGATCGGCTCGTTCACCGGACAGATCGGCCAACCGGCCCCGAACGACAGCCGCCTCTCGCACGATTTCCGAGAGTTCGTCCTTCAGGTTTTCGGCATCACCTTCCGTCTCTCTGAGATCTTTTTCCGCGGCGCGAAGGCGCGACGTCAGTTCCGCCAGCGCCCCTTCGCTCTTCGACTCTCCGGGTGCGGTCTCGCGCGCCAGCCGCGCACCAGCTTCGGCGCGAGCGGCGCGAGCGAGGGTAGCGCGGCCTTCCAGCTCCGACAGCCTGGTTATGATTCCCGGCTCCGACGCATCGAGGTCGTGAAGCTTGCGCGTTAGAAATTCACGCGTGCGCTCGCGCTGCGCGGCACCGGCATGAAGGTTTTCAAGCTCACGCTCGGCGCCGGAGAGCTCGCCGCGCGTCGATTGTGCAGCGGCCGCGGCGGATTCGACGATCTCTTGCGCCTCCATCGACTCGGCGCGCGAAGCCGCGATCGACTTTGCGAGGTCTTCGGCGCGCGATGTCTCCGCGCTCAGCGTGTCGCGCTCGGTGATGAGGCGGCGAGCAGCGGTCAGCTTTTCAAGTTCCGACAACTCGGCGCGGATGATCTTGTACTGCTCAGCCTTTTTGGCCTGGCGGCGCGCGTAGTTCAGTTGCCGATCGATTTCGCCAAGCACGTCGTCGAGCCGCGCCAGATTTTCCTTGACGCGCTCGAGCTTGCGTTCGGAGATTTCACGGCGGCCCTTGAAGAGCGAAAGCCCGGCCGCCTCTTCGATCATCGATCGAAGCTCGTGCGGCTTGGCCTGGATTATCTCTTCGATCTTGCCCTGCTCGATAAGCGAGTAACCGCGGCTGTGAATCTGCGCCGCCATGAAGAACTCAGTGATGTCCTTCAAGCGGCAGGGAATTTTGTTGATGAGGTATTCGGAATCGCCGGAGCGATAAACGCGGCGGGTGACCGCGACTTCACTAAGGGCAGAGTATGGCTCGGGGAGCTGGCTGCCTTCTTCGGCCTCCAGGATTAGCGCGACTTCGGCCATTCCGGCCGCGGGGTTCTGATCGTTACCCGCGTAGATGAGGTCCTCGGCGCTTTTGCCGCGAAGGCGCGTGGGCGCCTGCTCGCCGAGAATCCATCGAACGGCGTCGACGACGTTCGATTTGCCGCATCCGTTGGGACCGACCACCGCGGTCAATCCGGGGGCAAAACTTATCGTCGTGGGTTCGAGAAAGGACTTGAAGCCTACTAACTCAAGGCTTTTTAGCCGCATGCTGGCATCGCCTCCACCACACCACCACCTCACATAGCTTATCCCATGACAGCATAGCCGCGATCAAGACAGTCCCCAACATCTCGCGGGACCAGACGTCATCGACCGCCAGAGTTTGTGGTTTCCCCGCTAAGGTCGAAGGATCACCGCAAAGCTACTAAAGACACGAACAAAAGGCTCCGAACCTGGCGGACTGAACCTTTGGTGACCGCTTTGTCCCCGGGGTGACGAAGAGGGTCAGTCCTGGAGTAGTTCGGTATTCCAGTAGGCGCTATCGACCTGGGAGACGAACGGCATCCATTCGCGATAGCGCCTGAGCGAGAACATCTCGGCGCTGAACGGCGTCCATTCCGGGCGGCGCGGTCTGCGAATCAGCAGCATCCGAGCCTCTTCCGGCGTCTGCCCTCCTTTCTTGCGATTGCAGTGATGGCAGGAGCAGACGATGTTTTCCCAGGTCGAGGTGCCACCGCGCGATCGCGGCACCACGTGGTCGAGGTTCAGTTCGGTGCGCGGCAGCCTGCGCCCGCAGTACTGGCAGGTATTGTTGTCGCGGGCGAAAATATTGAAGCGCGAAAATCTTACGTGGCGCTTCGGTATGCGCTCGTATGCGTTAAGCAGCAGCACGCGCGGCACCCGGATGGCGCCGCCTACGACGCCGACGCGTTCGTGATGTACCTCGATGCCCAAGTCGCGCCACGAATCGAAATCGAAGGTGCGATACTGCTCGTCGACCGCGCGCGCCACCCCCTGGTAAAGAAGCGCAAAACCCCGCTTCACCGAAGTGACGTGAACCGGAAGGTAAGACCGGTTGAGGACCAGGACCTTGGTATTGAGGATGGAGGCGCCTGGCATTGGCGCCCCGATCATCACGGCCGCCGAAGACATCACAAGTTTCGTAACTGCCCCGGCAACCCAAGTCAAGGCTCTGTCGGATGAAAAGCCTGTGAATTCAAGCCCTTTTGGTATTGCCTTGCACCTGTGCTTTGTGGTCCGTATGATCACCAAGTAGGCTTTGGTGGTGGTAGAGGGGCGGATGTCCACTCTCCGGCTAGTCCATTCCGGCATCCAAAATTCCGCGAAAATTCTGTTGGGCTGGTCCCGTGTTTGAAACACCTCCGCCAAGGGGCGTACAACAATTTCCAAGTGAAACGTGAAATCGTAATCAACGCTGCCGCACTCGAAGTGCGGGTAGCGCTTCTCGAAGACAGTCAGCTCGCCGAGTTTTATCTCGAGCGCAACGCGCATCGCGGGCTGGTCGGCAATATCTACAAGGGCAAGGTCACGCGAGTCTTACCCGGCATGCAGGCGGCGTTCGTCGATATCGGGCTCGAAAAAGCAGGCTTCCTGCACGTGTCTGATTTTCATGGCGATACCGACTCGCTCAGCTCGATCGCCGAAGTTATAGGCGAAGAAGATGTCGAGACCGAAGACCCGGTCGCGGCGATCGAAACCGAAGCGGTCGAGGAACAAGCTGCCAACGAGGAGCGGCTGGGCGAGAACGGCGGCCCACCGCCGAGCCAGCAGGGACCGAGACGCCGCCAGCGGCAGAATCAGCGGCCTCAACGATCGCGATTGCCGATCGAGCAGCAGCTCCGTCGGGGCCAGGAGATAATCGTCCAGATCGCGAAGGAGCCGATGGGCACCAAGGGCGCGCGGCTGACTTCTTCGATCTCGCTGCCCGGCAGGTATCTGGTCTATACGCCGACCAGCAATCATCTCGGCGTGTCGCGCCGAATCGCGAGCGCGGAGGAACGCGCGCGGCTGCGCGCCGCGGTCAGCGAGGTCCGCCCGTCGCAGGGCGGCTTCATCGTGCGTACCGCGTGCGAGGGCCTGTCGCGCCGCGACATTCAGCGGGACATCGCGTTCCTGACCAAGACGTGGGCGTCGATTCTGAAAAAGAACGAGAAGAGTCCGCCCGCGGCGATTCTCTACAACGATCTCGACGTCGCATTGCGCACGGTCCGCGATCTGTTCTCGAGCGAGGTCGAGCGGCTGTGGTGCGACGATCCCGACACCTTCAGCCGTATCGTCCAGTTTATCCAGACTTACATGCCGCGGCTGCGGTCCCGCGCGATGTTGCATCAGGGGGGAGCCGAGCCGATTTTCGATCACTTCAATATCGAGCCTCAAATCGAGCGCGCGCTCGACCGCAAGGTGTGGCTCAAGTCGGGCGGTTACCTGGTCTTCGACCAGACCGAGGCGTTGACCGCTATCGACGTCAACACGGGACGCTTCGTCGGCAAACGCAACCAGGACGAGACGGTGCTGAAGAACAACCTGGAGGCCGTCGAGGAGGTCGTGAAGCAACTGCGGTTGCGCAATATCGGCGGCATCATAATCGTCGACTTCATCGACATGTCACGCGAGGCCGATCGCAAGAAGGTCAGCGAGGCGCTGGCGCAGGCGCTCAGGCGTGACAAAGCGCGAACCTCGGCGCTCAAGATTTCGGAACTGGGCCTGGTCGAGATGACCCGCAAGCGGACGCGCGAAAGCCTGGAGGCGCTGCTGACCGAGCAGTGCCCGCGATGCCAGGGGCGGCGCGTCGTCAAGTCGGTCGCGACGATGGCAGCGGAGGTAATTCGCGGAATACGGCGCGAAGCGAGCCGCCGCTCGCTGGGCGACACGGTGATCGTGAAGCTCAGCCCTGAGGTCGCGCGCTACCTTTACGACAACGGCGCCAACGATCTCGAGATGCTCGAGCAAAAGCTGGGCGCGAAAATCGTGCTCCGCTCCAAGGACGGTCTCGAACCCGGCACGTTCGAACTGAGCCAGTCGCCAGCCGCGGCATAAGAAAAATCCGCAGATTTCTTTATTCTGTTGCCGACGCGGCCGCGATCTGCGCGGCGTCGCGAATCTGTCCGTAGTGAATCTTGCCGAGATCGAATTCCGACAGCGCCTTGATCAAGCTGTTCAGTGCTGCGTTGCAGGTTGGCATGGTCTTGCGCGCGCGAGTGAGCGGATTGGCGCGCGCCATGATGAAGTTCTTCAAATAGGGATGCATCAGACCGCGTTTCTTGCCCTGCGCCGTCAGCTCTATCAATAGCTCGTCAGCGCGCTCAACCTGCGCGGCCCGTTCCTCGCGCTCTGCGAAGGCATCCGTGAGCGGCTTGGCAAGGAAATTGTCGACCCGACTCAGCATCGGGGCGAACACCCCACCCGAGAACTTGGGCTTCTTGTCGTAGAGCAGACCAAGCGTGATGAAATGGGCGCGCTCGAATTCGAATGCGAATTCCTTTTCCTGGCGGCGCGGATGCTCTTCGAGGCGCGCGCGATACATCCGGATCACCTCCAGCGCTTTGTCGCGCAGGTTGTGCGCCTTCTCGGTGTTGAGCGCGAGAATCTGGTAGGCGACATCGGGCTCGGGAATCACGATCGCCGGGATGGTCTTGGCGCCCGATTTAGCGGCGGCGGCGCGGCGATGGTTTCCGTTGGGCGTCCAGTAACGATCGCCGTATCGCACGGCGACGATGGGCTCGGTGAACCGATCGAGCTTCTTCATCACCTCGATCATCCGTTTCAGATGAGCCGGCGACAGATCGCGCTGATAAGGAGTTGCTTCAACCTTGCTCAGCGGCAGCATCGCAAACAGATGCCAATGGCCGCCGATTGGCTCCTCGAACGCAGCGAGCGCATCGCCACCATCGGCCTCGACCTGGGCGGCAAGCTCCTCGATTGCCTTCGGAGGCTTGCCCGACTTTGGAGAAACCGCGAAATCCGCCATGCTAGGACTTTGTAATGCATATTCGCCGGCCGCGCCAAGCGGGTTACCCGATTCCCCTCGAATGCCTTGCGGCGGTGGTGATAATGCTCGCCGTCGCCGTGGCGCCCGCCACGGCAAGCCCGCGCGACTGGCAGCCACTAATCCTCAAGGGCGCGCAGGTCCCGGGCCTGGTTGGCGCGCGAATCGATCGCCTCGAAGTCCTGGCCGTTCATAACGGACGTCTCGAACCGATTCCGTTTCAGGCCGACGAAATAGCGATTGATGGTTCGTATGCGCTGCCCGGCGGACCGCAGCCGACGGTGGACGACTCGCCCGGAATCATCGACAACGAGGACGAAGTCGCGATGATGATTTCCGATCTGGGTGAACGCGCTGCGACATCAGTGTTGCCTCACGGCGCATTCGAAATTGCGGTGTCTGACCCGCTGGGCGGGCAGGACCGCTACGCATACATAGCCGCCGTCGACTCGCCGCGCTTGAGCCCGGTGAGCTACGTCGCGTTCGATCCCGCGGCCGACTCAATCGAGACGACCCACTACCGGGTGGGATTGACGAATGGACTGCCCAGCGACTTTGCGATGCAGGATCGCATGAACGAGCGGCGCCCCAACCTGATCGATCGGTTCAAGGTCCGGCTGAGCACGACGGTGCTCCACCTTTTTCGTTTTTCGTTTTCCGAAGACGACATTCACAGCCGCACGCTGGCATGGAAGGCGGGACCCATACGGGTTATACGGCGGCTCAGTCATTCCGTGAACCTGGTGCTCGGCCTTCATTCGCCGGTTTTCGAGCGCAACGATTTCTTCTATCGCGACTACCTGGAAAATCCGTTCAAGATGCACCTGTCGTGGGCGCCGCGAATATTTTTCGGCGATATTCGCGTCCGGCTCGATCTCGATTTCAACGATCTGAGCGGTTATGAAGTTTTGTGGTCGCAGATGGCCATGCCGCCGGTCAGAATAGGTGATGCGAAGATGGAGGAGGCGATCGCGCACGCGCCAGCCGCGTCCGTCTCATGGATCGCCTTTCGCGGCCATGGCCATACAACCATCCAGACGCTTGCCCCGACACCCGATTTGCCTTTGCTCAATCGGCAGCTCTACTTCCGCGACGATCCGAACACGCCCGACCCACCGGAGCGCGTGCGAGGGGAACATCCGGGGATCGGCTACGTGATCACCGGATGGGAAAAGCTGGAAAGCGGCACTCACACATTCGATTCGTTATTGATCACGACGCCCGGTGACTATAGTCCCGACGTGCTGCTCGAGGAGCTTCACACTCCTGTGGTCGCCAAAGCGCGACGCGCCGCGGAGACAAAATGAAATATCGAACCGCCATCTTAATTTGTGCCGTATCACTGCTCGCCGCCGCTGCCGTTTCCGCGACCTCGCCGCCCAGCGAAGACTTTGAGCACGGCATGACGCCCGGATGGACGACACAGGGACTTGGCCCGCAACCAGATCAGGGCACGGCGGGGATCGAGCAGGAGGCAGGCGGAAATCACTTTCTGCGGATTTCCACCAACGGATCGTTCTATTCGATCGGAATCGATACGGCTTTCGAGGCCAATCAATATCCGATCCTGAGCTGGCGATGGCGTATCGACCGGGTGCCGGAGGGTGCCGACATTTCGCAGCGCAACGCAGATGACGCCGCGGCACGCGTGTTCGTGGTCTTTCGCAATTCCAGCGCGGGAGATCCATCCGGAGTTCGCAAAATCGTTTACGTGTGGGACACGACTCATCCGGTGGGAACCGTCATTCCCGAGCCCTACTCGCCCTCGACGGTCAAAGCGATCGTGCTGGAAAGCGGATCTTCAAAACTCAGGCAGTGGGTTCGCGAGCGCGTCAACCTGGTCGACGACTACGAGCGCGCGTTCGGCTCGAAACCCGGATTAGTCAAGACGATTGCCTTCGCCAGCGACAGCAACGAGACGAGCACCAGCACCTCGACCGATTTCGATGACCTGCAGGTAAGCGCCGCGGCGCAGACCAGCACGCGATAAAGGCGACCGCTAGCTGGAGACGCGCCCGGCTATGAGGTGAAAGTGCACCGTCGTCTGATCGCCCGCGCGCAATGCTCCGAAGGCCATGGAAGGCGCTTCCACGCCCCAGTCCGTGTAGCTGAAGGTAACTTCACCGTCCACGCCAAGCTGGCCATTGCCGGCGAGTTGGACGTTTATCGGAACCATGATCGGATGTGCAGCGCCATGGAGCGTCAGGGTGCCGCGGATGGTTCCAGTTCCGCTCCTGTCGGTGCTGTGGACGATATTGTCGATGTCGCCACCCTCGAACGTAATCGTCGGATAGGTCTCGGCTTGCAGAATCGAATGCGTCACCGCGCGATCGCGCATCGAGATTCCGCTCGAGTAGCTTGCGGCGTCGCAGATGATCTTTACCCTGGTAGTCCGCGCCGGGCTCGCCGAGTCGGTGGCGATGGCACCGGAGACGATGCGAAATTTTCCGGACGCGCTGCCGCGCAGCAAAGAGAGCGGCTCAGCAACCGACGCGGAAATCTCGCTCGCGCTGGGGTCGACCGTGAAGCGCATCAACTCCGCACGCGCGGGCGATGCGGGTACGACGAGTAACGCCGCCACAATGCCAAGGATAGCTGCCGCGCTGGAACTACGATGATTCATCGCGGTACCTCTCCCGTTCAGGACATCATTATCCGGCGTCTCGCGCAAACCTGCGGCGTGTAATCGCGATGCCGACGAACATGTAGACGAACCCGAACGCGAGATTTACGGCGCATGGGAGCAACGCGCTCGAGGCCGGCAGCCTGCGAATCATCAGGTCGTTGAACGCGCGCATCGCCCACGTGGTGGGAATGCCGAGCGCAGCAGTCTGCATCCAATGCGGCTCGAAATCGATCGGCCACCAGCATCCGCCGATCGCTGCCATGGTCATGATGACGATCGCACCCACCGGCATGACCGCATCGCGCGTGCGACCGATCCCCGCGATGACGAGGCCGAAGGCGGCGCCGGCGAAGGCGATCGAGGCGGAAGGCAGCGCGAGTGCCCATGGCGATCTTCCCAGCGAGATGCCGAAGAAAACCCATCCTGCGGCGAACAGTACCGCCATCTGCAGAAATCCCACCGTAAAGCGGGCCAGCAGCTTTCCGGCGAACGTGGCGCCGAGCGGCGCGGCGGCCGCGCGCAACCTGTCGAGCGTACCCCAATCGCGTTCATCGATTAGCGCCAGCGACACGCCCATAAGCATTCCGATCAGCAGGAACGTGACGGCGAATCCGGGGACCTGAAGATCGAACGCGTTGAAGCCGCTCAGCGGCCCTACCTCATTTCCAGTAATGTCGCGCACGGAAAATCCCAGCACGCCTGGGATCGACTCGGATCCCAGCGGCCCATCGATCGAAATCTTGGGAATCTCCGGAAGCGGACCGGGGGCCAGGTCGGTCGGCATCTGGATGTGGATGTCCGGCATCACTATTGATTTGTCCAACCGGGAACGGATCGCCGCGAAATCGGGCGCCTGCGGTTGCGAGTCGTTGAGCGCGAGCAGTTCGCGCGGCGGCTCGGGAAAGGCAGGCGGCGGCGGTATGTTGGAGGCTCGCGAGCCCGCGAGCTGCTTGAGTTCAGCGAGCCACTCCTGGAAGGAGGATTCCGTCTTCTTGAGGCTTTGCAGGTAGTCGCGGGTCTGGCCGATCAGCGCCCGCTGCGAGGCAACCTGGGCTTGGGCCTGCGAGGAAAGCTGTGCGATGGCGTCATTGAGTGCGGTCTCGGTTTGCGCCTTCGCATTGGCGATTGCCGCATCGATTTGCCGGCGGATTTGACCCTCCACGGCAGCGCTTGAGTGCTGCGCGTTGTGCGCGAGTTTTTCGGCCGCGGTGCGGGCCTGATCCGCCGCGCGCGATGCTTCCCAGATCTCCCGCCCGAGGCGCGCCCTCGCCGCCTCCAGTTTGAGGCGCGCCTGATCGTTGCTGGCGATGTTGATTCGGCGGCACACCTCACCGAGCGCAAGCTCGACTTTGACGGTCTCGAGATAACGCACCGGGTCGCTGTAGACCATCAGGCGTGGAGACCGGAGGGCACCGTTTTCGATCGCCGCCGTGGTGCCGGCGGGAATCACAATGGCAACGACGATCGCTCGCTTACCTTCGCGAACCAGCCGTTCCGCTTCACGACCGTCCGGCGCATCGATGACGCTGAGCGCCTTGCTGTCGCGCAGCGCTTGAGTGACGACCCGACCTATCTGGCCATGGTCCTCGTCCGCGACCGCGATCGCATATGATGTAGATGGAGCGCCACCGTAGACATTTGCCAGGGAGAATCCGGCCGCCGCGATTACCGCGACGGGCGCCACCAGCAGCATAAAGAGCCCCACGGGATCGCGCCTGAGGAGCCGGAACTCCTTGCCGATTGCGAGCAGAACAGCGCGAATCATTACCCCCCTCGGATAACATGAATGCACGGTGCGCGAAACGCCGGGCGCCGCGTGAAATCCCTTGGTCAGGTGCCCGGAGCGATCTCAGCGAAGCTCGACTTTGGCGCCCGTCAGCGTTTGCGCCTCGATCGTGGCCTCGACGTCGAGCCTGGCGGGGAACCTGTTTCGGAACGGGCTCAGGGAGTCGGCCTTCGCCACGATCGCATAGGTCCACTGCGCAAGTGTCTTGAGCGGTACCGGCACCAGGTCCATGGCATCCTTGAATTCCTTCAGTTCCACCGCGTCCCATCCGAGCAACCCGCTGAGCATCATATAAATCGGCAGCGAGCCCACCAGACATATCGCGACTACCAGCGCGGTGTTCAGCGGATGCCCGCGGCCATGCCATGCCGCGGCGACGATTGCGCGGAGAATTGCATAGTTGCCGATGCCGGCGAGCGCGGGGCTGATGAACGTCTGCCAAAGGCTGAACACCGGCTCGATTACCAGCGCCGTCATCACGCCCCAGCCGAAAATCGCTTTCAGCACCGACGCCGCGCTGAACGCATAGAACAATCCGGGAAAGCCGAAATGCTTGATGAACACGTACATCAGGGACACGCGGCCAACGCCTTCGATGATGCTGGCCCAGGTGAACGTGCCCGAGCGGCCGACACCCTGGAAAACCTGGTCGGGCAACCGGGTGAAGAAATCGAAGAAGCGGAAGATATGAATCAACACCAAAACGCCGATTGCTCTGCCGAACTGGGGCGGCAGCAGTCCGGTGATCAGCGGATCGAGAAAGGCAACGTATGCCCCGCCCATCATCAGCGTCGCCATCAGGCCCCAGCGCAATCCCTGATCGATGTAACGCTGGGTGAGCGCGCGCATCTGCTGCGAATAGCTCTCGGAAATAGAGGGCATGAGCGTCAGGAACATGTAAGCGCCGGTTTCGAGGTAGGCAAAGGTGAGAGAGTAAACGACCAGCCAGATCTCGTTCAGCTCCAGAAAATTAGGCAGCAACATGCCCATGATCACCGGTGAGATACCCCAGGTCAGGAAGGGCATCACCGTGCCCGCGGTGAGCTTGAGTCCATATACCAGCGATTTCTTTACGGTGTCGCGGTCGAAATGCGCGAGCACCAAGGTGGTGAGCCGGAGCCCCACGCGATGATAGAAAAGCGCCGCGATCAGCCCGATCAGCAGATTGCCGATTACTCCGCCCACGCCGAAGCCGATCACGACGCCCATGCCTTCGCCAAAAACCGGATGCATAAGTCCCCAATGCCGTCCGATTATCGAACAGGGCACCTGCACGACGGGGTTCATCGCGAAAAACAGCACGATGAGAAGCTGCGCGTAGTCGAAACGCTGCTGCGCACGAAACAAGCTGCTGAACGCCGGCCAGAAAGACGGAAACACCGCCATCGTGTGCAGCACCACGAACCAGCTCAAATACGCGTAGTTGGTACCGGGAAGGTAAATCGCGCCGACCAAGCCCAGCACGGCGACCGCGGCGAGACCGAGAATCAGATGCAGCCAGACGAAGAACTGCATATAGGTAATCGCGCGGCCCGGCTCCTTGACCCGATACTCAGCGAAGTACTTGATCATCGCCTGGCTGGTACCCAGATCGAGCAGCGGCGCGAGGAAGACCATCAACTGGATAATCGCACCCTGCGCACCGCGCGCCTCGAGGAACGGATTGACGAAGTTGCGATCGATATAGAACGTGATGACCAGGTTGAGAGGGATCATGAAGAAGATGTTGAGCAGGTAGTTGTAGAAGAACCCGCTGAGCGGGCGATGGAACCCTACCATCTCCCAGCGCGGGTCGCCGTGCTCCGCCGTAACTGCCGAGCCTTCGATCGGCAACGCGGCCGCGCCGAGAGATTCGGGCCGCGGCCGGACCGCGACCGGACGGTAGAAATTCTCGAGTTCTTCCGGATGCCGCCGGCTATAGCGCCGCACCAATACGAACGCCACGATGGTCGCGGAAAACAGCAGAATGAAAGTCGAAACCAGGAGCGTCACCGCGATGGTGCCCGGGACCGGCGCCGCGATCCATTTGCCGTAACGCACGGGCGTTATTCCCCCGGATTCGCGGGTCGTCGCGTATAGCAGCCAGTTAAAAAAGAAGAAGCGCTGAAAATCGTAGTTCTCCGCGCCGTGCGCGCCCTGCAACATGCGCAGATAGCTATGTTCGCGCTCCTTCAGATCGCCTTCCGCGAGCCATACGTTGAGCACGAAGACGGTGCCCTTGCCGACGCTGGTGCGAAGTAGAATCGGCGTGCCCGGATGAACGGGGTCGCCGGCCGTGGTCGCGACCAGCGCGGTGACGTTCGGCCCGATCTTGAGAAGACTGCGATCGTGGATGCGGACCGCGGAGCCCCAACTTACGTAGGCACCGATCGGATCGGTCTTGGGGCCAACGTAGCTGATGATGGCCGCCAGCCTCTCTTCGGCACTGGCGTGAGTAGCACCCGGCGGAGCCTGAACCGTTCCGATCTGATCGACGGCGCCATCGGTGAGCGTGCGAAGAGCCTCGGGATTAATTTCATCGCCGAGAACGACGAGCAGGCCCATGCCCGATGCGACTCGCGCCTTGAGCGCATCGAGCCCCGGCCTAGGGCCGGGAAGTTCCCCCTGAAATACGGCAGCCTGTGCATCGGCTAGATCCCTGACTATTTGCGTCGAGGGATCGAGCTGGAGGCGATGCAGAACGAGATTTTCGCGCCCCTGGTAGTGGATACGCAACGCCGGTTCGAACGCGAAAGCCGATGCGGCGCTGGCCAGCAACGCGATGGCCAGAAGGCCGACCGTGTACGCTATCCGCCGCATCGTTTCGCGCGCGATCACATGTCGTTCCAGCGGTTACGCCTGCTTCAGGTGACTTGCTTCCGCACGTCGTGGACCTTGTATAGTTGGGGTCTACTTTGCTTTTTCGGCGCGCTTAAGGCGAGAGCGTTTTCGCGCTCCGCCGGGCCGGAAAGCCGTCGCGATTCAACCCTGGTTGAACACTCCGCCTGCGCCCAATCCAGCCATCAGTCCGCCGTCCACGGCCAGCGCGTGGCCGGTCACGAACGACGAATCGTCGGACGCCAGGAACAAAACCACCTTCGCGATTTCCTGGGGCTGACCCATGCGGCCAAGCGGATGCATCGCGTCCAGCATCTTGCGCGCCCCTTCCATCGTGCCGAATTGGTTCATCACCAGCGGAGTTTCGATGACACCCGGGCAGATGCAATTGACCCGCACGCCGAAGGGCGCGAATTCGAGCGCAGCGTTGCGCGTGAGTCCGACCACGCCGTGTTTGGCTGCGTTGTAAGCGGAGAGCCCGGTGGTTCCGATCAGTCCCGCCACCGATGCGGTGTTGATGATCGAGCCGCGGCCCGCCTGCGTCATCACTTTGCCAGCCGCACGAAGTCCCCAGAACACCCCGTCGAGATCGATGCGAATCGTGTTGTGATAATCCTCTTCGGTCATCGCCAGCAACGGCACGCCGATACCGATGCCCGCGTTGTTGAACATCGCATCGAGCCGCCCGTGCTTGTCGGTCGCAGCCTTGACGAGAGCTTCAACCTGCTTCGATTCGCGCACGTCGGTCGCCACAAAGGTCGCGCCGATTTTTTCGGCCACTTTCGCACCGGCACTCGATTCGAGGTCGCCGATCACCACCTTTGCACCTTCTTTTGCGAATAGTTCCGCGGTCGCCTTTCCTATGCCCGATGCGCCGCCGGTGATTACCGCTACGCGGCCAGCAAATCTTCCGTCTGCCATGATTCCTCCTTGCACTGCGCACCCGCCCCGGGCCGCGCTCAACCGCTCGTATCGCATAAAATCGCGCTCGAACGCCAATGTTGACGCTCGTTGGCCAATCGGCCTAAAATTTGGCCATGCGGTCAGAGGGACCATCCGCAGAGAGGGACGAACCGTCCTTCATTGAGGCGGCGCGGCGCGCGCAGATCATCGAATGCGCGATCGACACCATCGCCTCGGTAGGCTATGCGCAAGCGTCGCTGGCGCGGGTGGCGAAGCGGGCCGGAATCAGCAAAGGAGTGATTTCGTATCACTTCGCCGGCAAGGACGACCTGATCAAGCAGATCGTCGGCGCGGTGCTCCGCTCGTTCGACTCCTACGTCCGGTCGCGGATGATGACGCAATACAGCGCCGCAGACCTGCTGCGGGTCTTCATCGAGTCGAACATCGCGTTCATCGGCAGCCATCGCAAGCAGTTGCGGGCGTTGATCGAAATACTGACTAACGCGCGCGCCGAGGATGGTAAACCGCTTCTCGATCCAGCGCTTCCCGAGCGGGAGATCGAAAGTCTCGAGCGGATACTGCGCCGTGGACAACAAAAGGGCGAGTTTCGAAAGTTCTCGACGCGGATGATGGCGGTGACGATCCGGGCCGCGGCGATCGACATCGCCGTCGGCCAATCCGCGGCCGATCCGAATTTCGATCTGGACGCCTACGCGCGGGAACTCGTGACCACCTTCGACCTGGCGACCCGACGCAATCCGTAAGGACATCAAACCATGGAACAGCCATCGACCGACCGGCCGCGTCTTACGCTGACGACCAACATTCTCTATGGCGTGGGCTCAGCCGCGTTCGGAGTTCATTTTACCGCGCTGAGCGCGTTGCTGCTGTTGTTTTTCAACCAGGTCATCGGCCTGCCTGCGGGATTGGTCGCCACGGCGATGATGGTCACGCTGATCTTCGATGCGATCTGCGATCCTCTGATTGGCGAGTGGTCCGACCATACCCGCTCGCGGTGGGGACGCCGCCATCCGTTCATGTATGCCTCGGCGCTTCCGATCGCGGTCGCTTTCTATTTTCTGTGGAACCCGCCGCACGGATGGTCCCACGAAGCCATGTTCGTCTACCTGGTCGTGCTGCTGGTCACGGTCCGGTTGATGCTCAGCCTCTATGAAGTTCCGAGCACGGCGCTTGCCCCGGAATTGACGACTGACTACGACCAGCGAACGAACCTGATGGCCTGGCGCTTCTTTTTCGGATCGATCGGCGGTGCGGGAATGGCCATCCTGGCCTACCAGGTGTTCCTGCGCCAGGACGCGACTCATCCTCTGGGTTTGATGAACCGGGCCGGCTACGGCGAATTCGGATTGGTGTGCGCCATCGTGATGTTCGTCACGATCATGATTTCGTGCCTGGGTACGCACCGCTTCATTGCGTCGGTGGTCCACGCGCCACGGCCGATTAGCAGCTGGACAGACACTGCCCGTGACTTGATCGCGATGCTGTCCAACCGGTCGTTCCTCGCGCTGATGATCTCCGGAATTATCGGCAGTGTCGCGATGGGACTGAACACGACGCTCGATCTCTACATCAACAACTACTTCTGGGAGTTCACGACTAAGCAGCTCTCCTACTTTGCCGGTATGTTCCTGTTGGCTTCCTTCCTGGCGGTGGCCCTGGCGCCGGCGGTATCGAGGCGTTTCGGCAAGAAACGGTCGATGATCGGCGTGTTCGTGCTTTCGTTCTTCGCGGCGGCAATTCCGATTCCCTCCAGGCTTTTGGGCCTGATGCCGGCGAACCACACCACCGCGCTATTGCTGACCATGCTCGGTTTCTATCTCGTCACGGTGACGCTCGGGATCATGGGCTTCATTATCGTGACGTCGATGATGGCGGACGTAACCGAAGACATCGCAGTGGAAACCGGGCAGCGCTCCGAGGGTTTGCTGTTCGCCGCCAACGGATTGCTGCAAAAGTGCGTAACGGGAGTGGGCACCTTTCTGTCAGGATCGCTGCTGCAATTCGTCCATTTCCCGCAGAACGCGATCCAAGGCCACGTCGATCCGCTCATTCTGCGCCATCTGGTGCTGCTGTACGTCCCCATCTCCGCGAGTTGCAGCCTGATATCGATCGCTGTCCTGCTCTACTACCGGATCGATCGCGGTGTGCATCAGCAGAACGTCGAACGCCTGAGTGATCGGGGGGCAGCCGCGGAAGTTGCCGAATCTGTCCAGGATTATCGGGGCGTCATGCCCGTTTCGCGGGCGCTTTAGTGATGCGCGCCGATAGATGGGCTACGCGACGGTTACGCCGAGCAATTGAACGATCGCGAGCGCCTGAATCGGATCGATAGTCAGCCCGCGCAATTGATTCGGCTCGAGCTTGATTCCGTCGAGGACGGATCCCCGCAAGTCGACCTTGGTCAATCGGGCCTGCCCAAAGTCCGCGTTTTTCAAATCGCAGTTCAGAAAGACTGCGTTGTCCAGTTCCGCCGCCTGAAAGTCCGCGTCCACCAAATGGCAATTCTCAAAGCGCGCGTTTTTCAACTTCGATGCGCCCAATCCCAGGAAATCGGCCTTGCAGTCTTTGAAAACGACTTCCCTCACATCTCCCGCGGCCAGCGACAAGCCGGTAAGGCGGCAGCGGATCAATTCCACCCTTCGCAGATGAGCTTTTTCCCATCGCGCATTGCTGGCGTTGCATTTCTCCAGGCGTACATCGAGCAGTCTCAGCCAGCCGAGCGTAGAACTGTCGAGGGCAAAGCGCCGAAGCTCGCAGGTATCGAACACTATGCCGCTGGCTCGCGCACCACTGAGACTTGCTTCCTCGATAATCGACCGCTCGCAGCGAAATTCGTCTTCGAGGCGATCGAGTGAAATCGCCACCAGCGATACGTCACCCAGCGCGGGCCTCTCGACGGCGTTCGCGGCGCGATCGCGCTTTCCGCTCCCGGTTTTCACCGCTGGCGGTTACGGGAGGTCGCGCAGCGCATGACCAGTCAGGGCGAGAAAGGCATCCTGCAGATTCGGACGATGGAGATGAAATTCGAGAACCTGGCCGCCGTCGCGCTCGGCCCTGCGCAGGACCTCGGGCGCTTGCTCGATGGTGGTGAGCGCTAGTGAGACCTTCAAGCCGCCGTTGCTCTCGCGAGCAAGCTCTCGCGTGCCCGCGAGATCGTGGGCCCATCCTTCCGGCAGCAAGTTGGCCGTAACCAGCTCGATTCGCGGTTCAGCACCGGTGCGGGCGATCAACTCCTCGCTCGTGCCTTCGGCGACGACCTTGCCGCCATCGATCAATACGATCCGATCGGCGAGCTGTTCGACTTCCTCCATGTAATGCGTGCTGTACAGGATTGCCTCGCCATGATCGCGCGCCTTTCCCACGATCGAGAAAATCCGGCCGCGCGATTGTGGGTCGACGCCGACCGTCGGCTCGTCGAGGAGCAGCACGCACGGTGCATGCATCATCCCGCAGGCCAGATTGAGACGGCGCTTCATTCCCCCGGAAAATCCACCGATCACGTCGCTGGCTCGATCGGCTAGTCCAACCTCTTCGAGAAGCAAGCGGGCGCGCTCCCCGGCTTGAACGCTCGCCAGACCCTGCATCCGGCCGAAAAAGAGCAGATTCTCGCGCGCGGTGAGTGTCGGATAAAGCGCGATGGACTGTGGAACCAGGCCGAGCTTGCGCCGCGCCTGCAATGACGACGGCGAACACAGATCGATACCGGCGATCGTGACCTCTCCCGAATCCGGCGTGATCACACCGGACAGGATCGAAAGAGTGGTGGTCTTGCCCGCGCCGTTGGGGCCAAGCAAACCCACCACTTCACCCGCGCGGACCTCGAGGGAGACGCCATCCAGCGCCACGCGCTCGCCGTAGCGTTTGCGCAATTGCCACGCTTCGATCTGCGGGTTCATTGACACGCTATCACCCGAGGGCGATTACCCCGCCTCACGATATGCGACAATTTCTAGCAAGTTGCCGTCGGGATCCAGAAAGTAGAGGCAATCGTGATCGCCCCAATCGATCGGACTGGCGGTTTCAACTCCCGCCGCGCGGAGCCGGTCGCGCGCGGAAGCAAAATCGGCCAGACTGACGCGAAAGGCGTGATGTCCCTTGCCGAGGGGGCTGCTAATTCGAGCCGCGCGTTCGGTGGAATTCAGCGGCGCGCGGCTGACCGCGAACAGCGCGAGATTCTGTCCGCCGCAATCGAGCAATACCTGATCGCCCATCCGCGCGACGACGCTCAGACCGAGTACTTCAAGGTAGAAACGTTCGGCGCGGTGCAGATCGCCAACTTCAAGTCCGAAATGATCGAGGCGCTCGAGTTTCATGAGAATTGGTGGACGCTTCTCGGTTCCTGTGATCTTTCAATTCTCAATCGTCGCTGGGGCGGGCGGGGCCGCCCGCCGCTACCCGGAAAAAATACCGCTCGACACCGACTCAAGCCGAGGCGGCGGCCGCGGTTCGTTGTGCGAGATCGGGGCGGCGCGAGGCGAGGACGCGCTCTTTTTCGCGATGAATGAAGCGCGGATTGAACATCACGATCAGCACGGGAAGAATCGTCATCGCACCCAGCATCGACACGAACATCCAAACCGCCAGCAGCAGCCCCATTTCGGCGTCGAACCGGATACTTGACCAGTACCAGAACAGGACCGAGGCAACCAGCGTCAGCGCCGTGAACGCGACCGCCTTGCCCGAGGTCACGAGCGCATTGTAGGTCGCGTCGGTAATGTCTTTGCCAAAGGCAAGCTCTTCGATGATGCGGCTGACGATATATATCGCGTAGTCGATTCCGAAACCGACGCCAACCGTGACGACCGGCAAGGTGTTGATATTGATGCCGATGTCGTGGGCGCCCATGTATGCATTGATCGCCGCATTGGCGAGCGCGAGCGGAAACAGCAGGTAAAACCCCGCGACGAAAGAGCGATAGGTTACCAAAACGATAATATAGATGGTCAGGAACGCCAGGACATTCAGCCGCAGGTCGTTGTCAATTATTTCCGCGTTGGCAGCCGCTAACTCGCCAATGATCCCGGCGGCGAGCTTGAACTGGACGCCTGGTATCTGATTTTTAGGGTCGGCGAAGAATCTTTCCGTGCGCAACACGATGCGCTGAATGCTCTCACCTTCACGATTCTTGCAGAAGACCGTCACCTGGGTGGCGTCGCGCCGGGGCGTAAGGATGTACGCCGTCGCCAACGGGGCTGATCCCGCGACAAACTGGCCAAACAACAGGCCGGTGCCACGCCTGGTCGCAGGCAGGACGTTGAACTTGACCTGAAACCCCCGCAGCGCCGATGCGCTGTTTGAAAGCTGGTCGGCGAGTGAGAACGCGCCGGCGACTCCCGGGTCGCCCTCGATGTAGCGCTCGTAGGAATCCATTACGTGGTATAGCTTCGGGTCTTCCAATGCCCTGGAGTTGGTGATTTCCGCCACGACGACGAACCGTTCAATGCCGCCAAACTTATCCTGGATCGCGGCGCTCGCCCGGTTGAACGGAGAATTCGGCCACAGAATCGGCGACACCGAGCCTGGGTCCCCGATCTTGAGGCCGGTCCAGAAAAACGCGCAGAGCAGAACGACGCCGACCGTCGCCGCCATCGTGACCACGCGCCCGGCGCGCCCGAGCATCGGGCGCGCGATTGACTCCAGCATGCGTTTGAAGAAGCCGTGCTCGCGCCTCTCGATAACCTCGATGCGCGGCGGCTCCAGATAATAGTAGACGATCGGATTGAGCAGCAGCTCGCTTACGATGATCGCGGCGATCCAGAACGACGCGGTTATTGCCAGGCGCTGCAGAAACACCACCGGCACCAGCAGGATAACCAGCACGCCAAACGCATCGGTCAAAATACCGGACAGGGACGGTACGAACAGTTCCGAAAATGCCGACAGAATCGCCTTGTTCTTGTCGCGCAGCCGATAATATTCCTCGTAATACCGGTCGTGCATCTGCACCGAATGGCTCACCGCGCGCGCGGTTATCAGAAACGGAATGACCAGCACCAGCGGATCGAGCGCAAAGCCGATGAGCCGGATAAAGCCCAACCCCCAAATCGCACAGATTACGCCCGAGATGGTTGGCCGCAGCGCGCCGCGCCAGTCGTGGAAATAGAGATACAGCAGGACCCACAGGGCGAGGACGGTTACGAGGAAAATCTTGAAAATCTGCGGCGTGTAGTAATAGACCCAACCATAGAGAATCGGTTCTCCGCCCACGTAGATGTGAACGGTAGAATCTTTTTCCGGGTCGACGACGATCCGATAGACCTCGTTGAAGATGCGCTGGTAGTCGAGCCGCGACTCCAGAAAGCTGCCATCGATTTTCGCCGCTTTGTCATCGAGCGAGACGTACGTTCCGTAGACAACGACGGGATTGCTATGAACATTGCGGCGAAGATCATCGAGATCTTTCTGCGTGGTGGGTACCGCGCCGCCGGGCAGAATCGGGGTGTTCAAGATGACGCCGCCGGGGAGGGGACGGAAGAAACTGGCATTGCTCAGCGAACGCGCCGAGCCGTGCTGGATTCCATACACGAGATCGAGGTCGCGGGTCATCTTGGCGATCTTGGCGATGATCTCGGGCTTGTAGATGGTCCCTTCCCGTGCCTCAACCATAATCGTCACGGTGTTTACGTTACCGAAATATGATTCGTATTTGTGCGCGATTTGGATGAACGGATGGTTCTGCGGCATCAGGTCGCCGAAGCTCGTCACCAGTTGCGTCTGCGCCGCGAAGTAGCCGAAAAACGCCGTGAGCGCGCCAATTATCAGGAGCACCCTGAAGCGGCGCTCGATAATCCATTCTCCGAATCGATACCAGGTCATTGCGATCTCCGCTTCCCGTTCCCGCCCGCGCTAGCCTTGCCCCGAGCAATAGCGCCAGCTCTTGCCGCCGTCATCGGTGCGAAAAATCACGCTATAGCCGACGATCCAGCCATGCAGGTCGTCAGAAAAGCGAACCTGGGTGAGCGGCGCCGCTATGGATGGAAACCCGGTGACGGGACCCCAGGTCCCGGCGTTTTGCAAACGGAGCACGGTGCCGGTTAATCCCGTGGTCATGCCCTGGTCCTTGCCATAAAGCTCGATGGAAAAGAGCGGGTCGCGCGCTGGAAGGTCGAGCCGCAACTCTCCCGGAACCAATGTATCGGGCGGTCCGTCGGGCTTGTCCGATTGATGCGCGAAGCGCCAGGTCTTGCCGCCGTCGTCGGTCTGAACGATCCATCCTGCAAGGCCGCACGCCGCACCGTGCTGCTGATCGCGGAAAGATACACCGAAGAAGTCCGGAAGCGTGAAATCCACAAAGCGGGGATCGTTGCCGGGACCCGAATCCTGCTTCCATTGCGGCAGTAACGAGTTCTGCTGCTCCTGCCAGGTCTTGCCGCCGTTGTCGGTACCCCAGATTCGTCCCATCTCGCCCACCACCCATCCGTGACTGTCGTCGACGAACGAGGCCCCGTAGTACGTCGGCTCCTGATAGGGAAGCGCGTAGTCCTGGAGCTCGGGCGGAAAAATGTGCTCCAACTGGCGCTTGAAGAAGCTTTCGCCGCCGTCCGTCGTGCTCAAGATCAACGCATGATCGCCGACCATAAAGCCGTGCAGACGGTCGGGAAATGACAGCGCGAAAATCGACAGGTGCGTGCGCGAGTTGAGACGCTCCCAAGTCTTGCCACCGTCGCGCGTGCGCATGCTCAGGCCATCCTGCCCACACAGATAGCCATTCTGGTCATCGACCATTTGGATTCCGTACACCGCGAGATCGGTCCCAATGTTGATCGGCTTAAAATGAAGCCCGGCATCCTCCGTGTACAGCACTTTGCCGCGCGTCCCGACAATGAACGCACTCTGGGAGCCGGTCGGCCACACATCGAAAAATATGTCGTGGGAGGTGACCGGGCGGTACGGCAGCGGAGGCACCGCGACCTCCCGATGGCACGCGACGGTCGTCAGGGAGGCGAGTGCGAGCAGCAGCGTCACCGTATGACGCAGGCGAATCTTTGGCATCATTGGAATATTCAAGCGGAAAATTTGCTCTATACTCAAGGAAAGCCCCCCGATTCGCAAGTGCAAATCTGCAAGCCTGACGACTGTTAGAGCTCAGCCAGCAGCAGGCCGGTAAGGTACTCGCCCTCGACGTGGCCGAGCAAGCAGGGATGGTCGGGGCCGGGACCCAGATGGGCCATCATCCGGAGGTTGCGTCGCGCTTTTGACTGCGCAATGCGCACCGCGTGGACAAAGTCCTCGCCCCGAAAATGGGCCGAACACGAAAAAGTCAATATCCGGCCGCCGGGCGCAAGCACCTTCATCGCGAACGCGTTGAGATCGGCGTACAAGCGGCCCGCGCGCTCGGCATCCGCGCGGCTGCGCGCCAGCGGAGGGGGATCGAGCACGACCAAATCGAAGCGTTCATCGGTCTTCGCCATAAACTCGGAAGCCTCACCATGAACGGCCTCGATCGCTTCCGCATCGAATCCATTGAGTTCGAGATTTCTGCCGAGCAACGCCAGCGCTCGCGCCGAGGTGTCAACTGCGACGATCCGTTTCGCGCCGCCCTTGAGAGCCCCAAGCGCGAACCCTCCTCCGTAGCAATACGCATCGAGCACCCGCGCGCCGGACGCCAGAGTCCCGGCCAGCGCGTGGTTTTCGCGCTGATCGAGGAAGGCGCCTGTTTTCTGCCCGCGCGCGAGGTCGGCGACAAATTTGAGTCCGTTCTCGCGCCCCACCACTTCGGCGACCGCCTCGCCCATCAGCGCGCCTGCGTGATCCGGCAAGCCTTCCTGCTTTCTCACCGCGCCCTGGCTGCGCTCGATGATCGCGCGCGGTCCGACGCGAGCGCTGAGCGCCGCGACCAATAAATCGCGCATTCTTTCGGCGCCCGCGGTCAGGAGTTGAACCATGAGAACATCGCCATAGCGATCGACGACAACCCCTGAGAGCCCATCGCCGTCGCCATTGATTAATCGATACGAATCGGTGTCGTCGCGCACGAATTGGCGGCGTAGGGCGATGGCGCTGTCGATGCGGTGCGCAACTATCTCCGAAAGCGGCCTCGACTCGCCCCACGCGATCATGCGGATGGCGATGGTGGTGCGCGGATTGTAGTAGCCGGTGCCGATGAGATCGCCGCCGATGTCATAGACCTCGGCGAGCGCGCCGGCTTCGAGAGTCGCCGGCTCAACGCGCCCGATCGCCTGGGAGAAAATCCAGGGATTGCCGCCGCGCACGGGACCATCACGGCCCGCACGCAGGTAGATGCGGCCGGTAGTCGCGCCGCCGTCTCCCGCTTTGCTCATCGCGACGGCCAGGCTGTCTCGCCGGGCCGGATGAATTCGCCGCTGCGCCCGCCGCGCTTCGCGATCAGCCGAATCGCGCCGATTTCCATCGCGCGGTCGATCGCCTTGGCCATATCGTAGATGGTCAAGGCGGCGGTGCTGACCGCGACCAGCGCTTCCATCTCGACGCCGGTGCGCGCCTGCGTGACAGTGCGCGCTTCGATTTCGAGGGCGGACCTCACCGGCCGGAAATCTATCTCGACCACTTCGAGCGGTAGCTGATGACACAATGGAATCAATTCATGCGTGCGTTTGGCGGCCATTATGCCGGCCAGGCGCGCAGCGGAAAGCGCCTCACCCTTTTTCAGTTTGCCGCCGATTATCGCGGCGAGCGTGGCCGGGGCCATCGCAATCTTGCCGCGCGCGACCGCCTCGCGCCGCGTAACAGGCTTCTCGCCCACATCGACCATCCTGATTCGCCCGCGCGAATCGAGATGAGTAAGCCGCGGCGCCTTTTTGGAATTTGTTTTCCTGACGGGCATTGATTTCGGTGGATAAGAGCTTATGTTGACCGCCTGCGCATATACAATAAACTGCACCGCACACACCCTGCATTTCCCGGGAAATTGACATGGCAGACGAAGTAAACAAGATCGTGATTCTTGGCTCAGGCCCCGCGGGCCTCACCGCGGCGCTCTACACCGCACGCGCCAATCTGGCGCCTCTGGTCGTGGAAGGGACCTCGCCCGGCGGGCAACTCACCATCACCACCGAGGTCGAGAATTATCCGGGCTTTGAAAAAGGCATTCAGGGACCCGAGATGATGGAAGTGTTCCGGCGCCAGGTCGAACGCTTCGGAACGCGATTTCTCACCGGAGAAGTGAGCGACGCGCGTTTCGGCAAGCGGCCTTTCGAGGTCGTGGTCGACGGAAAAGTCGTGAGGTCGCAAGCGATCATCATTTCGACCGGCGCCTCGGCGAAGCTGCTGAACATCGAATCGGAAAAGCGCCTGATGGGCTATGGCGTCAGCGCGTGCGCGACCTGCGACGGCGCATTTTTCAAGAACAAGGAAGTGGTGGTCGTGGGCGGCGGAGACACCGCGATGGAGGAGGCGACGTTCCTGACTCGCTTCTGCAGCAAGGTGACGATCGTGCATCGCCGCGACTCGCTGCGCGCATCGAAGATCATGCAGGATCGCGCTCAGAAGAACACGAAAATTGCATTCACCTGGGATTCGGTGATCGACGAGATCTACGGCGATCCGAAAAACGGGGTGAGCGGCGTGCGGCTCAAGAACCTCAAGAGCGGCAAGGACAGCGATTTCAAGACCGATGGCGTTTTCATGGCGATCGGACACCAGCCCAACACCGACATCTTCAAGGGGCAGCTCGAGATGGATGATCTCGGCTACCTGAAAGTCCGGGCCGGCTCGACCTACACCAATATCGAAGGGGTGTTTGCCGCGGGCGACGTGGCCGACCGAATCTATCGCCAGGCCGTGACGGCGGCGGGAACCGGATGCATGGCGGCGATCGACGCAGAGCGATGGCTGGAAGCGCAGGGTGCCGACTAGCCACGCATCCCGTGCAAATTCCGGCGTCCGAGGTTTACTGCCATCGCCTAGGCGCGGTCTTGAGTCTCGCGACGCCGAGTTCGTCGCACCACTTCTCGAAACGCGCGCCGGGCACGCCGCGATACCTCAGATCCTCGAGCGATTGCTCGAGCGGAACCGTGTCGACCAGCGTCGCCAGCTTGCGGAAGAGCAAGGCGTCGTCGCGCCGCTCGATCAGCGTGGCCGCAAGCTGAGGCGCGCCGCGCGGCTTGACACTCCACTGCGAGGAGTCGGCCGGAATGCGCTCCAGCCGCTCATAGGCACCTATCAGCAACGACGCACTCTTCTTGCCGAAGCCCGGTAGTCCCGGAAAGCCATCGGCCGCATCGCCGGTCAGCGCCAGGAAGTCCGGCATGCTTTGCGGTCCAAAGCCGCGCTCGGCGCGAAACGCGGCCTCGTCGATAACCTTCTGCTGGCGCCGGTCGACCTGAACAACGTGATCGCCTTGTAGACACTGGCCGAGGTCTTTGTCCGGCGTGAGAATGCGCACTTGATCGGTCTCATCGCAAAAGCGGCGCGCACCGGTGGCGAGGCCATCGTCTGCTTCGTACTCGCGCATCGACCAGACGACGACGCCAATGGAGCGGACGGCTTCTTCTACCGCATCGAATTGCGCGTGCAGTTCGGGTGGCACGCCCTCATCACTTTTGTATTGCTTGAAGAGATCGTTGCGAAAGGACCGAATCGGATTGTCGAATGCCACCGCGATGTGAGTGACCGCTTCGTCCGTGTCGTGGAGTAACGCCAACAGCGACTGCACCACGCCGACCGTCGCCTTGGCGTCGTCTCCGGAAGGCGCGCGGTGGCCGGGGCGCGGCGAGAAATGAGCCCGATACAGTTCGTAAGTCCCGTCGACGAGGTGCAGCCTCACGGTGCGACTATAGCATCGGCTCGTACGTCTCGGACTGCCTGCGGCGCGCCTCCGCGATGGTGTTCACTACACCGACGCTGCACTTCCGACGACGGTCAAGCCGCCTGGCGATCTCCCGCGACCAAAGGCTTCGGGTTCAGTTCCTTCAGCGCAGGCATTACCTCTTTGGCGAAAAGGCGTATGCTCTTTTCTGCCGCGGCCATGGGCATGGCGCCATACTTGAAGATGAACATCAGCTCGTCAGTGCCGAATGCCTGAGCGAGCTCGGTCGCGCGCGCGATCGTCTGGGCCGGCGTGCCCCACGGATGGCTGTTGAAAAAGCCGCGCGTGAACGGTGAAGGATCCTTGCGTAGGGCATCCGATTGCGCGCCGTATGCCTCATAGCCCTTGATGTCTTTCAGATGAGTTCCGAGCAGCTCGTAGTGACGCAGCGCGGAATTCGCATACTCCACCATATGCCGCTCCGCTCCGGCCCGAGCCTCGCTGTTAGTCTCGGCCACATAGGTCCATAGCGCGAGCTTGGTGTGGCTCGGCGCGTAGCCTGCATCCCGGCGCAGCGCGGCGTAGCGGCGCATGTTCGACAGCGCTACGTCCAGGCTGGTGGTTGGGATGGTGAGCGGCCGCACGCCATGTTTTGCGATTATCTGCACCGTCTGCTCGGTGCCGCCCGCACACCATAGGTTCGCGCTCAGGTCGCGCTCGGGTTGGGGCCGCAGCCGCAGGCCGTGGATCTTGTAGAACTCGCCATCGAAGTCGCACTGTCCGGTGGCCAACAGCTGGGTGAGCACCTGCAGCGACTCATCGAACCGACCGCGGGCTTCGTTCTGATCGATGCCCAGCCCCGCGTACTCTCGGCGCCCCAGCCCGCGGCCGACGCCGCAGATGACGTTTCGGCCCGAGCCGAGAAAAGCATCGAGCATATTGACGTCTTCGGCGACGCGGACCGGATTGTGCCAGGGCAGCACCGTGACCATCGTTCCCAGGTCCACACGTTTCGTGATGCCGGCGATGTAAGTGAGGTACTGCAGCGGGTTGGTCACCATCGTGTACGGCGTGAAGTGATGTTCGATGGTCCACACCGAATCGAAACCAAGGTCGTCGGCCAAGCGGGCGATACCGATTTCTTCGGTAAAAATCTCGCGGTCAGAGCGCGCGGCGCGCCTGGGCACAAACTTGCCCTGTTCTTCGGCTTCATAGCGATCCCAGTCGTTGTAATTCTGATTGAAGATGGTTGCTCCGATGCGCATTGCGTTCTCTCCTTCGCGATCGTTGGCGTGTCGTTCTCAGCCATCTAGGCGACGGCCGGTCGATTCGATTTCCCGAGCCGGCTATCCGACGGCCACGTTGAATTCAGTTAGATGAGCCTCATTCTGCGCACTCGCCTTAACTTCGCCGAGCGTGTCGCGTACCAGAGTTTGCAGAAAGCGTTCGATCCGCGAACCGGGCAGATTCGCCATTTTCATTTGCACGATCACATAGCCGGTCGCCGCGATCATGCGCGCGTCGTCCTCGGCATCGGGATCGCGCCGGCTGCCCGCTTCCATTCGCCAGCGCCGAATCGTTCGCGCGATCGTGCCGACAATCTTCTCCTGGAACTGCAGATAGAGCGGCCACACCTCGTCGCGCAGCGCGGTGCTCCACTCAAGCAACACGCGCGTATAATCGGGATGGGTCGCAACGGCGGCGGCGAAGGCGCGCGTGTGCTCCAGGATGATCTCCGGCGCGGGGCGATGCTGGTCGTGGATGGTTTCGGCCATCTCCGTGAAGAACCGCGCCACCTCCTCCAGAACGGCGCTGAGCAGCGCTTCGCGCGTCGGGAAGTAGAAAAACACTGTCGGCACGGACACTTTGGCCTCGCGTGCGATCTCGGAATGACGCGCGCTGCCCAACCCCCTGCGCGCGAACACGCGAATGGCACATTCGAGCAAGAGGGCCTGGCGCTCGGGCCGCTCAAGAGGACGTGCCCGGCGCCGCCTGGCAGTTGCTTTCGGCATGCAGTCCACACTTACTGAGTATTGATAATATTGTCAATGACCATTGATAATATTATCAATGATATGTTTGCCGCGAATTAATAATGCTCCGTGCAGCGGCGCACGAAGCAACCGCGGTGCTCGAGGTTGGTGCTCCAATGGGTGGTCGACGCGTAGAGGGTGTCGTTGTCTTCCTTTAAGAAAATCTCCGATGGGATTTTCGCTCATCGCACAGGCGTGCCCGGAGCAATTGACATTCGGACGAGACTGAGCGATCCATCCAAAATCTCGGACATCTGTCCAATTCCGGCACGGACCGGTTACATGCCGCAATACGCGACCGCGAAATTCAAAGCTGAAGTGCGCCGGATGCGGCGCGAGCAGATCGAAACGGCCGCCCTGCAAAGCGTGCTCAAGCACGGCTTTCCTAACAGCTCGCTACGGATAGTGGCCAGGGAAGCAAAGGTCCCGCTCTCGATTCTGCACTACTATTACAAGGACAAGGACGAGCTGATGCTCGCCGTCGTGCAGCGCATCTTCGACGGAACCATCGAGCGTTTGAGCCAGGTGCGGGCGAGAGAGAAGGACGCCCTCAGGCGGACCGAGGCCCTGTTGGAAACGTACGTGATGCTTGCGACTGAGAACTGGCAGGCGACCCTGGCGGTCATCGAGTATTGGGCGGTCAGCGTGCGCAAGGGAACCGTGGACAAGTTCTACACGCAACTCCATTTTCGCTATCGGGAGCTGCTGGGCGAGGCGCTGCGCGCGGCGGGCGCCAGAAAACCCGAGGGACTGGCACTTGCGCTGCTGGGAATGATGGTCGGGTACGCGACGTTCTACCGGACCAAGCCCGCCGATCCTGCCGAACGCGAACGATTTTTGGAGTTCGCGCGCGGGATGGTTCGCCGTGAGGTTGTGCGCACCAGGCGCGGCGTCCGCATAGTTCGCCAATGAAACCGCGCATGACAATGCGCGAGGTGAAATGACTAACGCTCAATCAAGCATCCTTTGAGTGGCGCGCTCTACGACCGGCAAGCGGACGGTACGATTCGCGTTGAGAAGGACGGCAAGGCAGGAGTCTTTCGCGCGGACGGAACCTACGTGTCGGGCGACATTTACTTTGCCGACCCGCATATGTGTGTGTGGATCGGCGGCCGCGAGATGGCGTCGCACGTTCGCCCGCGTAGCGCGCCGATCGGCAAGACTGCGTGACGAGCGACGGAGGCACCAATGCCCATCATTGAAACTGCCCCGCAACGACCTGCGAATTGGCTGACCTATCAGCGCCTGCTCGATGGCGACACGCGCCGCATACCCGCGGTGCTGCGCCGCGAAAATCCGATCGATCTGGCGCTTTCCGAAATCGCGATCGAACGCTACACCTCGCGCGACTTCTTCGATCTCGAAGTCGAGCGGCTCTGGAAGCGCGTATGGCAGATGGCGTGCCGCAAGGAAGATATTCCCAACGTCGGCGACCACCTCATCTACGATATCGCGGGCATGTCATTTCTGGTGGTGCGCACCGAGCCCGGCAAATTCAAGGCCTACTACAACGCGTGTCTGCATCGCGGCCGCCTTCTGCGCGAAGCCGGCGGCACTCGCGCGACCGAATTTCGCTGCCCGTTCCACGGCTTCGCCTGGAATATCGACGGCACCCTGAAACACGTTCCCTGCCAGTGGGATTTTCCACATATCAAGCCTGCGGAATGGTGCCTGCCCGAAGCGAAGGTCGGGACCTGGGGCGGGTTCGTCTTTATCAATCCCGATCCTGCCGCCGGCCCGCTCGAGGATTTCATCGGAACCGAGCTGACTGAACAGTTCCAACGCTGGCCGCTGGAGCGGCGCTACAAGCAGGCGCACGTAGCGAAGATTCTCCGCTGCAACTGGAAGGTGGCGCAGGAAGCATTCATGGAGGCGTTCCACGTCGTCGCGACGCATCCGCAGCTTCTGGCGGGACTCGGCGATGCGAATTCGCAATACGATGCGTGGGGAAACTTCTCGCGCGCTATCACCGCCAACGGCACGCCGAGCCCGCATCTTTCATGGGAACCGACCGAGCAGGAGATGTTCGATTCGATGACCGATCGGCGGCTCGACGAACCTCCGCTGGCTGAGATCGGCGGTCCGCTCACCGCGCGCATCGCGGCCGCGGCGGGCGCGCGCGAAATGCTGCGGCCCGCACTCGGCGCATCGGTCGAGGAATTATCCGACGCGGAGCTGGTCGACAGCTTCTACTACACGGTCTTTCCGAACTTTCATCCGTGGGGCGCATACAACCGGATCGTTTATCGCTTCCGGCCCAACGGTACCGACGTCGACCAGTCAATCATGGAGTGCATGTATCTCGCGCCCTACCCGCCCGGCGAAAAACCCGCGCCCGCGCAGATCCATCGCCTCGGTCCTGATGACGACTGGACCGAGGCGCCCGAGTTGGGTTTCCTGGCGCGCGTGTTCAACCAGGACACCTTCAATCTGCCGAAGGTGCAGCTCGGCCTGAAAACAGCGAAGAAAAAGACCATCACACTGGCGAACTATCAGGAAACCAAGATTCGGCATTTCCAGCACCTGCTGGACAAGTGGCTCGCTTGCCCGTGAGACTCTCAGAAACGGATATGCGACCCAAGATCTCGCCAAACCACTCGGGGGACAGCGCGCTAGTGAGATGAGATCACCGCTTCACCGCGCAACGGAGTAATCGAATATGGACCTCGGACTCAATCGGAAGGTCGTAATGATCACCGGCGCGAGCAAGGGCCTTGGACTCGCGATGGCTCGGGCGTTCGCGGCTGAAGGGGCGCGCCTCAGCATATGCGCCCGCGGGGCGGAGGCCCTCGCCGAAGCCGAAAAAGAGCTGCTCGGCGCGGGCGCTGAAGTGTTCGCCAAAGCCCTCGATGCCACCGACACATCGGCAACCTCACGATGGGTCGCCGCGACGGTCGAGCATTTCGGCAGGGTAGAAGTGCTCGTCAACAACGCGGGAGGCGCTGATCCGCGGCCGTCGACCGCCCTGGACGATCAGGCGTGGCAGGCGGCCTTCGATCAGAATTTCTTTTCCGCCGTCGCGCTCACTCGTTTCTGTGCGGCCGACATGCGTAAGCGTGGGGCTGGTGCGATAGTCAACATCGCTTCGATTTACGGTCGCGAAGCGGGCGGCCCCGTAAGTTACAACGCATCCAAGGCCGCGCTCATCTCCTTCACCAAGATGCTGGCGCGCGAGCTTGGTCCGAATAAAATTCGCGTCAACGCGGTGGCGCCGGGCTCGATCATTTATCCGGGCGGGGTGTGGCAAACCATCTTCAAACAAAATCCGGCCTTCGAAAAAGATTTCATCGCCCACGAATTTCCGTGCGGACGCCTGGGCCGGCCCGAGGAAGTCGCGTACGCGGTGCTGATGCTCGCGTCGCCCCGTGCGAGCTGGATAACCGGCGCGTGCATCCCGGTGGACGGCGCGCAAGGCCGCAGCAATCTCTGAGCCGGAGGCGCGTTGTGGTGTCACTATCGGAGATCAATCCGTTCGCACCCGAGACCATCGAAGATCCCCGGGCGTTCTGGCGCGCGATGCGCGAAGAGCAGCCCGTATATGAGATTCCCGGCGCCGGCTATTTCGTCATCAGCCGCTATGAAGACATTTTCGAGGTGCTGAGCAACGAGGAGGTCTTTTCCTCGAACGAACCGCCGGGAATGCAGGTGGCTGCGGGGCCTGAGATTGCGGAGATCATGAAGCAAGGCTATCCGCCGGCCAACACGCTACTGACCAACGATCCGCCGTCGCACACCCGCTTTCGCGCGCTGGTGAACAAAGCGTTTTCGGCGCGGCGCGTGGCCGGAATGGAACCGCAGGTGCGCGCCATTGCGGACGACCTCGTCGATCGATTCATCGCCGACGGCCGGGTGGAGCTGGTGTCTCAATTTGCAGTCGGACTCCCGCTTACCGTAATCGCCGATTCGCTGGGCGTCGCGCGCGAGGACATGGCCAAGTTCAAGAAATGGTCCGACGACTCAGTCGCACCATTGGGCGGGATGATCTCTCACGAACAGCAGATCGAATGCGCCCACAGCGTCGTCGAGTTTCAGCATTACTTTGCCGCGCGCCTGGAAGAACGGCGTGCGGTGCCACGCGACGATCTGCTGACCGACCTCGTTAACGCGCGCCTCGCGGGGGTCGATCCGCTGAACGTTCCTGAGATGCTGAGCATCCTGCAGCAGCTTCTGGTCGCCGGAAATGAGACGACGACCAGCCTGATCGCGAGCGCGATGATGCTCCTGCTGCACAATCCCGATCAGATGGCCGCGCTGGCGCGAAATCGATCGCTCATCGCGAACTTTGTCGAGGAAGCGCTACGCCTGGAGTCTCCGGTGAGTGCGTTGTTCCGCCTTGCCAAAGTCGACGCCGAGGTCGGAGGCGTCAGGATTCCCGCCGGCGCGCGCCTGATCGTCACCTACGGTTCCGGCAATCGTGACGCAGCGCATTTCCCCGATGCGGACAAAATGGATATTCGCCGCGAGAACGCGCGATCACATCTGGCTTTCGGGCAGGGCGTGCATTTCTGCATCGGCGCCGCCCTTGCCCGGCTCGAGGGCCGAGTCGCATTCGAAACGCTGCTCGGGCGGTTGAAGGACATCCGCTTCATGCCCGGCCGCAACGACTTTGCCCATACGCCGAGCTTTATTCTGCGCGGACTCAAGGAACTCTGGCTCGAATTCGATATTGCGTAGACATGTCGCCAGACGCGGCGCCGCTATGCTAACAACGCCCCTATGGCGGAGATGAGTTTCCCGAAGGGTTTTCTTTGGGGCACGGCCAGTGCTTCCTATCAAATCGAAGGTGCGTGGAATGAAGACGGCAAGGGCGAGTCGGTGTGGGACCGCTTCTCGCACACGCCCGGCAAAATCAAGAATCGCGACACCGGCGACGTCGCCTGCGATTTCTACCATCGCTACAAAGACGACATCGCGATTCAGTCGGAACTAGGTCTCAACGCCGCGCGAATTTCTCTTTCGTGGCCGCGCATCATTCCCGGCGGCAAAGGGCAGGTCAATCCCAAAGGAATCGATTTCTACAAGCGGGTCATCGACGAGATGCTCGCGCGCAATATCGAGCCATGGGTCACGCTTTATCACTGGGATTTGCCGCAGGAGCTTGAGGACGTGGGCGGATGGGCGAATCGCGATCTGGCCGAGTATTTTCGCGACTACTCCGCTGCCGTCGTCGATCAACTTGGCGATCGGGTCAGGCATTGGATGGTTTTCAACGAGCCTTGGATCTTCACGGTCCTTGGCTACCTGGTCGGCGTTCACGCTCCGGGACGGCGCGAATCGAATGAAGCGATCCGGGCAACTCATACAGTGAATCTCGCGCAGGGGCTCGCGGTTCGCGCACTGCGAGAAGCGCGCCACAAGCCCACGATGGTCGGGACCGCGTTCAGCATGGCATCAGTCTACGCCGCCTCGGACTCGGAGCAGGATCGCACGGCGGCGGAGCGATGGCATAAGTTCTCGAATCTGTGGTTTCTCGAAACCGTGATGAATGGCCGCTATCCCGAGGCATATCTGCAGGGCACGATTGCAGATCGCGTCGAGATCAAGCCGGGCGACATGGAAACGATCAAGGCGCCGCTCGACTTCATCGGAATCAACCTCTATTCGCGCGCGGTCGTGGCACACGATCCGCACGAGCATCACATGGCCGCAAAACAGGTTCGCGGCGGCTCCGAGGAAGTCACCGACTTCCAATGGGAAGTGTACCCACGGGCTCTCTCGGAAATGGTCCTCCGCGTCGCGCAGGACTATCCAAACCTGCCCATCTACATCACCGAAAACGGATGCTCGTACAGCGACGGGCCGGGGCCGGACGGTAAAGTCAACGACCAGCGGCGCATCAATTTCATGCGGCGATACCTGGCGGAATTGAATCGCGGCATTCGCAAGGGCGCCGACGTCCGCGGTTATTTCACGTGGACGCTAACCGACAATTTCGAATGGGCCGAAGGCCTGCACGCACAGCGATTCGGGATTGTGTGGTGCGACTTCCAAACCCAGCAGCGAATCATCAAGGAAAGCGGACGATGGTACTCGAAGGTGGCGCGCTCGAACGCTCTCGATTTCGACCCCGCCGAAGAACGCTGACGATCGCTTATCGGCGCGCGATCTGAGAAAGTCCCCTACCCATGTCCGGTACGGAGATCCTGATCTGGATTCATATCCTCGCCTGGGCCGCATACTTCGGCGCCCAGTTCATGGTCATCTACATGCTGATCCCAATGGCCCAGCGGGCGCCCGACGAGGCACAGCGCCGCGCCAGCCTGATCGCGGGCTTCAAGTTCTACAATCCGTTTTCTCTGGCGGCTCTGCTGATCGTGGTGATTACCGGCGCGATGCGTCTTACCGATCTGAAGGCCGAAATGAAGTTCGACTATTTTGCGCGCATCGGAGAGCCGCTGGCCCTCAAGCTCGGCCTCGCCTTCCTGATCATTTTCATCCAAACCTACATTTGCCTCGGCTTGGCCTTCAGGATTGGCAGACAGGAAGAGATTGCCGCCCACGGCGACGGGGAGGCCTTTACGGTCGCTCAGATCGATTCGATGCTGGCGCGGATTCGCGCGATGGTCTGGGTGACGATCGTGCTGACCGCGGTTACGGTGCTGGTATCGCTAACTATTGTGCGGCGCGCTACGGTTGATGCGATGGTTCGTATCGTACCGGCGCGCGCCGCACTTTTGGCCGGGGCTTCGCCCGGACCCAGCGGCGCGCGCGTGGCGCGAGTCGTGTGGTCAGGCGAGAGCGAGAAGCGAGCTGACGATGTACACCAGCGTGATGATTCCAAAGGCAACACCGGGTAGCTCGGTCAGAAAACTATTCTGTGCGAGGCGTACGTGATCGGTCGGCGCCGCCGGCACAGCCGCAGGAGTAACGCCCGCTATCCTGGCTCGGTTGGTCGTCGCGTTCATTTGAGGTTCCTCCGCTTGTTATCGTTCAGGCCGTTACGCGAGGGCGAGCAGAGAGGTCACGATGTAAGCGATCGTGATCAGTCCGAACACCACACCAGGCAGTTCATCCAGCCACGCGTACTGCGCCAGCCGAATTGCATCAGTCGACGCCGCCTGCCTCTCAACCGCCGCGAATCCTTCAAGCCTTGCCTCATTGGTCGTCGCATTCATCTTCGTATCCTCCCATTCAGTAGCTTGAGGGGGAGTAAAGCAATGGCTGTGCCATCAGAAACATGTGGATTTTGCTAAGGCCTGGAATTCGCAACCTGTGCAAAAGATCTCGTATTTTCGAGAAAGATGCGGCTTTAAAAGATGTTTCTCGATTTTCGCGGTTTGCGATACGCAAATTACCTGTCATGCTGAATCCAGTTGCTTTTCTATTTTTGCGAATCGCCGCAATGTGCGGACTGCACTGCGCCGCGAACAAAATGCGCCGATCATTTCGTCTCTTTGATTGCTACCATCGATTTGCGAAGGTCTGATCCACATGGATGCCGACAAGCGATTGCCCGATTCCCCGGATGCTCTTTCGCCGCGCGCTACCGGCGCCTTGGATTTGTCGTTTTGGACACCTCCGGAATCTTCGTCGCCAGCGCGCTCCAATCTCGTAAGTCGCGACTTGCTCGTGCGGATCGTGGAGCAGATCATCTTTGTCACCGCGGTCATCGGTGCGGTTGCGATGGGTCTCGGGATCAGCGACTACTTCCGCGAGCATCGCTACGTCGCCGCTTACCTGCTCGCCTACATCGGCTTTCGTTTCGCGGACCTTCTGGTCGGCGACGATCCTAATCGCCAGACGCCTCCGCTGAGCGGATTCAGTGAACGCGTTTTGAATGAACTGCCGATCCTGATCGTATTCGCCGCCGCGCCGTTCGAACGGACCTATTTCCTGGGCGGCGAGGCGCCGGCATGGTTGGGAGCACTTGGCCTATTGCTCGAATTGGCCGGACTGTGGCTCGCGCTGGGTTCGCGCATACAGCTTCATTTCCTTTCGTCGGATCAGAGTGGCCGCGAGCGAATGGTTCTGGTCAAGACGGGGTTCTTCAGATACATCCGCCATCCGGTGTATGCGGGCGTGCTACTGGTGTTGTTCGCCTGGCCGCTCGAATACGGTGCTCCAGTCGTCGCGATACTGACGATGATCATCGGGGGAGTCGTCGCACGCCGTCAGATCACCGCGGACGAGAAGGTTTTGCTCGCGCGCTTCGGAGAGGAATTCGAGGAATATTGCAGCACCAGCGACGCGCTCATCCCGAGCATCTGGTAGGAGGTCTGCGCGATCGGCGGCCTCTCTTGGTGATATCGCGCAGGAGAGAAAGCCGGGCTAGCATAGCATTTATGGCTAGTGTCAAAGAGATTCTTCCAAGACTACTAAAGCTATCGGCCCCTGAACGCGCCAAGCTCGCGATCGAATTGGTGCAAAGCCTTGATGAATCCGAAGATACGGATGCAGCCGAAGCATGGTTGGCGGAACTTGATCGGCGCGCGCGTGAGGTCACGCACGGCACCGCCAAATTGGAAGACTGGCCCCTGGTACGCAAAAGGATTGCGACTGGTCTGCGCTCACGTCGGGCTTGAAAATCAAGCTTCATTCAGAGGCCACTCGCGAGTTAAGCGCTTCGGCAGATTGGTACGAAGAGCAGCGACCTGGACTCGGCGAAGTCTTCTTACGCGAGGTTTCGCGCAGCATAGAAGCGATCGCCAAAAATCCACGCATCTGGCCGATCTGGCCCGGATGGAATTCGCGGCTTCGCATACATCGTTTCGTTCTTTTTCGTTTTCCTTTTTCGATCGCATATATAATACGGCGTCAAGACATCCTGGTCCTGGCCATCGCTCATGGACGCCGGCGGCCGGGTTATTGGCGAAAGAGAATCAACCAGTAGCCGAAGGCGCAGGAGGTCGTGCGCCCGAGATGCATCCTGACATTGGATGGACTCTGATCGACTACTCGTAGCGCAGGGCGTCGATCGGATTCAGCAGGGAGGCTTTTCGGGCCGGATAGTAGCCGAAGAAAATCCCGACCGCGGCCGAAAACACGAAGCCGCCCACAATCGCGTTGACCGAGAGCAGCGTTGGCCATCCTGCGAGGACTGAGATGCTCTGGGACGCGGCGATGCCTCCGAGGATGCCTGCCACACCCCCGATCGTGCTGAGCAGCACCGCCTCGACCAGGAATTGCAGCAGGATGTGCGTTCGCTTCGCGCCGATCGCCATCCGCACGCCGATTTCGCGCGTGCGCTCGGTCACCGACACTAGCAGGATATTCATGATTCCGATTCCACCGACGAGGAGCGAAATCGATGCGACCGCCGCCAGCAACAGCGCCATCACGCGGCTGCTGGTCTCGGCCGCCTGCGCGATCTCGCTGAGATTGCGGATATCAAAGTCGTTATCCTTTCCGGGCCGGATGTGATGGCGCAAGTGCAGCGTCGCGGTGATCTGATCGATCGCGGCCGCAACCAGTTCGGGGCTGCGCACCTGGACGAAGATTACCTGCACGACGCCCGTGAGCTTGAGGGGACTGCCGAAGGGGCTGATCACGCTGGTGTTGGAATTGTAGATCGCCGTAGTGTTCGGGTCGGCGGCATACGGATGCTCGACGGTCGCCGTGGCTGAGGCCGCCGGAATAGTAAGAATGGGCGCGGCGACGCCCAGCACCTTGCGCTCGGCCGTACTGAATGGAATCAACACGACATCGTCCTGGTCCTGTCCCCAGCCTGATTGTCCCTTCGGGCTCAGCACACCTATAACGCGGATATCGACATTCTTGACCCGGATAGTGGCGCCGACCGGATTTTGAAAAACGCCGAACAGGTTGAGCAGGACGGTGTTTCCCAGCAGGCACACGAGCGCGGCGGATTTCTCATCCTCCTCGGTGAAACCGCGTCCCAGCGCGACGGGCCAGTTACGAATCTGGAGATAGTTCGGCGTCACGCCCTGAACGTTGGTGCTCCAGTTCTGATTGCTGTTCTCCACTTGCGCCGTCTGCCGATTCAGATAGCTGACCACCAGCGCGGCCGGGTCTTCCTTGGTAATCGCGTCCGCGTCGCCGACGGTGAGCGTCGAGCGGCTACCCAGGCCGACGCGCACTCCGTTTGATGTAACCGCGCCGGGCAGCACGATGAGCAAGTTTGTACCGAGGCTTTGAATCTGCTCTTCGACAGCGCGATTCGCGCCCTGCCCCACCGCAACCATCGCGATCAGCGCGGCGACGCCGATAAAGATGCCCAGCATCGTCAACGCCGATCTGAGCTTGTTACGCGCAAGGGCCCGTCCAGCCGCCCGCAGAGCCATGAGGCCGAATCGCGAGTCGGTCTGCGTAACGCTGGACACGGCATGCGGCGCCTGCGCGTCCGCGGAATTTGCCGGCTCAGGCAAATCCGCTGCACGATGGCGCGAGGCTTCGCGATGGTCGGAGACAACGAGTCCGTCCCGCAAGGTGATAACCCGATCGCTGTAGGCGGCCACTTCGGGATCGTGGGTCACCAGGATGACCGTCAGCCCGCGATCGCGGTTGAGCCCCTGGAGCGTGACCATGATTTCGGTGGACGTCTGCGAGTCGAGATTTCCCGTGGGCTCATCGGCCAGCAGGATCGCGGGATTGTTGATTAGCGCGCGGGATATTGCGACGCGTTGCTGCTGGCCGCCTGAGAGCTGATTGGAGTAGTTGCGTTCGCGCCCTTCGAGTCCGAGCAGGCGCAGCGTGTCCCGAGCGCGTTGTGCGCTGTTCAATACGTCGCCCGAGTAGAGCAGCGGCAACTCGACGTTTTCCAGCGCGCTGGTACGCGGCAACAGATTGAAGCTCTGGAACACGAACCCGATGCGCAGGCTCCGGATACTCGCCAGCTCCGGTTCGGAAAGCAGCGCGACATCGACGCCTTCGAGCAGGTAACGGCCGGTGTTCGGCAGATCCAGGCATCCGATGATGTTCATCAGCGTGGATTTGCCGGAGCCCGACGCGCCCATAATCGCCACGAACTCACCTTTGCGGATGGTCAGGCTTACGCCACGCAGCGCACGCACCTCGACGTCGCCGAGATAGTAGGTCTTGGTCAGGTTTTCGAGTTCAATGACGATATCGGACATGATCCCGTCTTGATTTAGACGAAGGAGGCCACAAAGAGTTTCGAGCCGTTCTTACATCTTTAGGAAAACAGATTCATTATCTCGAGTAACGACTCGATTCGCGCGTCGCCATCGATGCGATAGCCGATAAATCGAACGCCTGCGCGGCGCCCGGCTTCGCGATCGTAGCTCGTGTCGCCCACGTAAATCGCTTCCTCAGCGCGCACCCCCAGCATCGCCAGTGCCTTGTGGATTCCATCGGGCGCGGGCTTGGGAGCAGGGACATCGGTGCCGCACACGAGCGCATCGGGGACAATTCCGGCGCGATTGAGCATCGCTCGCGCTCCTTCCGCAGGACTGTTCGTCACCACCGCGATTTTCATTTCCCGGGCCCGCAGAGCCTCGACCACCTTGGGCCCATCCGCATCGACAACAAGATGCATCGCGCACTGGGGAAACATCAGATTGTATTCGCGTTCGAGTTGTTCGACGGTCAGACCCGGATAGAAGAGCTTCTGGTCATCCGCGATGCTCTGCCCCCGTGCGCGCTGAATTCGCTCCGCGGTTATTTCAGGGTAGCCAAACTTGCGCGCAACCGCCTGCATCACCTCAAACCAGACCTTCCGGCTTTCCACGAATACGCCGTCGAGATCGAACAGAACCGCGCGCAGCATCAGTCGTTCGCTCGCCGCGAGCCGCGGTTAGCCAGGCGGTCCGCGCGTTCGTTGAGTTCGTCGGTGCCGTGGCCCCTAACCCATTGGAAGGTGACCTTGCGCCGCGCCGCTTCCGTATCGAGAGCCGCCCACAACTCGTGATTTTTTCGCCGCTTCCAATTGCGCGTCATGGTGTTGATGACGTACTGGCTGTCGCTGCGCAGGACGACCCTGCTTCCGGGCGTGGTTCGTTTCAGTCCTTCGATCGCCGCGGTTATTTCCATCTGGTTGTTGGTCGTCGCGGGGTTCGAGCCGTAATGCTCGCTCTCGGAGCCATCGGGCCGCAAGATGACGACGCCCCATCCGCCGGGGCCCGGATTTCCGATGCACGATCCGTCAGCGTAGACGAGAAAATCGAACCCGGCCGGTACCTGCATTGCCTACGCTGCTTTCACGCCACGCGGCGTGCCCAGGTGTGAGAACCAATCGAGATAGTTTCGCGCGGCGCGGTCCCACGAAAAATCGGCGGCGAAGCAATTCTGAACCAGCCGCCGCCAGACGGGCGGATTCGCAAAGACCTTGGCCATTCTGCGGACGGCGCCAACCAGCGCGTCAGTGCGATATTCCTCGAACACGAATCCGTTGCCGATGCTCGCCGTTGGCTCGAACTCGATGACCGTATCGCGAAGGCCCCCGGTCGCGCGGACAATCGGCACGGTGCCATATTTCAGAGCATACATCTGGGTCAGCCCGCACGGTTCGAAGCGCGATGGCATGAGGAACGCATCGGAACCCGCCTGAATTCGATGCGCCATCGCATTGTCGAATTGCGTAATCACGCGCAAACGATCGCGATAGCGCTGGGCACCTGCGTTAAAGAATTTCTCCAGCGCCGGTTCGCCGCTGGCCAGCATCACAAGCTGGACGTCCAGCGCCATCAGCTCATCGAGCGCATCGCGCAGCAAGTCGCATCCCTTCTGCGAGGTCATCCGCGTGACCATTCCTATTAGTGGCCAGTCGTCGCGTTCAGGCAGCTTGAGCGCGTCGCGCAAGTCGCGCGTGCAAACCCGCTTTCCGGCAGGCCTCTGCGGAGTGTAGGTCGAAGCGATCAGCATGTCGCCGACGGGATCCCATTCGCGGTAATCGGCGCCGTTCAGAATTCCAACAAACCGATCTCCCTTTCCACGCAGCACGCCCTCCAGTCCAAAGCCGAGTGTCGGGTCAGTTACGACTTCGCGCGCGTAACTCGGGCTGACCGTCGAGACGCCGTCGGCCATCATGATCGCGCCCTTCATCAGATTCATGCGGCCGTAAAACTCAAGCCCGTCGATCGTAAAGTTCGACCAATCGATCCCGAGCAGCGGAAAATCGCTCGCATCATAAATGCCTTGAAACGCCAGGTTGTGGATGGTGTAGGCGACGATCGTGTTCGGCAGCCGCGCCCGAAGATCGGCCGCCGCACGAATCACGATCGGCGCCACTGCGGCATGCCAATCGTGCGCATGGACTACGTCTGGTTGGACGATTTCCGCCGCTACCGTCGCGGCTGCTTTCCCGAAGAACACGAAACGGCGCAGGTTGTCGGGATAGTCGCTGCCCCTTTCGCCGTACACGCCATCGCGGGCGAAGAACCCCGGATGATCGATCAGATACAACGGTACGCCGTTCGGACCGTCGACCCGCAGCACGCGAAACTGATGGGGCTCCACGCCCACATAGACGGTCATCAGACCACCATTCTGTTTCGCCGCCAGGCTGGTCAGAATTGACGAATAGCCGGGAAGAATCACGACCGGATCGGCGCCCGCGCGCTTGAGCGCGGCAGGCAACGCGCCGATCACATCCGCGAGTCCACCTGCTTTGGCCCAGGGAGAAATCTCGGCGGCTACTATCGCTATCTTCATCCGGCTCGTGACGGCGCCCAGCTTGCGATGCAGAACTCAGCCGCGGCGCGCGGTTTTGTTGGTGAACGCGGCGATTCGCTCCCGCATGTCCGGTCCCACGCCAGGGCTACGATAGACTTCATGTGCGAGTCCGGCGCCCAGCGGTAATCCGTCGGTATCGATCAGCAGGCGCTTGTTGGCGCGATGGCTGAACCAGGAATTGGCGAGAATGGTCTCGGCGAGCGACTGCAGCTCCTTGTAGAACGCGGCATCGGGAACGCAGATGCTTGCCAAGCCCATCGTCAATGCTTCCGCGCCCGAATAGGTCCGGCAGGTGAACATCATCTCGCGCGCCTTATGCACACCGATGCGGCGTGGCAGACGCTGGCTCATGCCCCACACGGGAGTTAGCGCCCATCGCGCATGCGTATCCGCAAATTTGGCCGATTCGGCCGCGACGTTGAGATCGCCGGC
The DNA here is from genome assembly GCA_052146355.1 of Binataceae bacterium (SeqCode). GTDB lineage: Bacteria > Desulfobacterota > Binatia > Binatales > Binataceae > JAFAHS01. The sequence continues at coordinate 86,483 of JBKQNE010000153.1, forward strand.
GAGTGCGAGTTCGAGCGCGCCCGTATAGCAATGCCCATGAACCGCGGAGACGACCGGCTGCGGAAGATTCGCGAGGCGCTCGATAGTTTCGGATTGGAAGTTGGGCTTGGGCGGGCGCTCGCCCTTGGCAATATCGGCAAGGTCGTGGCCGGCCGAGAAACATTTGCCGGCGCCGCGAACGATTACGAGTCCGACGCGATCGGTTTCAGTCGCGATGCGATCGACATGAGCACGCAACTCCACGAACATCTCGACGTTCAGGGCATTCAGCTTGTCGGGACGATTCAGCGTCAGCGTCGCCAATCCGCCCTTGTCTTCTCGCAGCACCATTTCCGGCATGGCTCTTCTCCTCGGATATTGTACGCGAGGATTTATCATCGCGCGCGCGATTTTCCCAATCGCGAGTCTCGGGCCTGCCCGCCCATAAATGAAAACGCCGGCCAGAGGCCGGCGTTTTCAGGCAAACAGTGCGAATTGATTAGTTCAGTACGGTTCGTTCGGTATGCGCGGGATCGCCCGGGTGCTCCGCCGTGCCATTGCGTAGCGCCAGGTTGAGAACCTCGTCGACCGTGTCGACGAACAGGAAAGTGAGTTCCTTGCGAACCTCGGGCGTAATGTCTTCGAGATCGCGCTCGTTACGTTTGGGCAGAATTATCGTCGTGATTCCCGCGCGCCGTGCCGCCAGGACCTTTTCCTTTATGCCGCCCACCGGTAGAACCTTGCCGCGCAGCGTGATCTCGCCCGTCATCGCGATATCGGATCGCACCGGGCGTCCACTCAGTAGCGAGGCGAGCGATGCAGCCAGCGTGACGCCGCCCGACGGTCCGTCCTTGGGAATACCGCCGGCGGGAATGTGCACGTGGATGTCCGCCTTCTCGAAGAAATCAGGCTGAATGCCAAGACTCTCCGCGCGCGAACGCACATACGAGAGTGCCGCCTGTGCCGATTCCTTCATCACGTCGCCCAGCGAGCCGGTGAGAGTGAGCTGTTTCGTCCCGGCCATCCGGGTGCTTTCGATAAACAGGATGTCGCCGCCGTTCGGTGTCCATGCGAGTCCGGTCGCGACGCCTGGTTCGTTCGTGCGTTCGGCGACTTCCGAATAGAATTTCGGCGGACCCAGGTATTTCTGAACATCTGTGGCGCCGATTTCCTCCGGCACCGTCTCGCCCTCGGTCATCGACCGTGCAACCTTGCGGAATACGCGCGCGATTTCGCGCTCGAGGTTGCGCAGTCCCGCTTCGCGCGTATAGCTGCGAATTATCTCCGCGGCCGCTTCGCGCGTAAGACCGATTTTCTTGTCGCCAAGCCCGTTCTCCGTAAGCTGCTTGCGGATCAGATGGCGCTCCGCGATCTGCAGCTTTTCCTCTTCGGTGTAACCGGGTAGTTCGAGCACTTCCATCCGGTCGCGTAGCGCCGGCGGAATTGGATCGAGCATGTTCGCCGTGGTCAGGAACATCACCTTGGAGAGATCGAAGGGAACGTCGAGGTAATGGTCGACAAACGTGCTGTTCTGCTCCGGGTCGAGCACCTCCAGCAGCGCCGAGGCCGGGTCGCCGCGGAAGTCCGCTCCGAGTTTGTCAACTTCATCGAGGATGAAGAGCGGATTGTTGGAACCCGCGTTGCGCAGCCCTTGTATGATTCGTCCGGGCAACGATCCGATATAGGTGCGGCGGTGACCTCGTATTTCCGCTTCGTCGCGAATACCGCCGAGCGAGAGCCGCACGAACTTGCGTCCGAGCGCACGCGCGATCGACCGGCCCAGCGAAGTCTTGCCGGTGCCTGGCGGTCCGACGAAGCACAGGATGGGGCCCTTGGAGTCCTTTTTCAGCTTGCGGACGGCGAGAAATTCGAGGATGCGTTCCTTGATTTTGTCCAGGTCGTAATGGTCTTCATCCAGGACTTTGCGCGCGTTTGCGATATCCAGGTTGTCTTCGGTCGAAACGCCCCACGGCAGGCTCACCAGCCAATCCAGGTAGGTGCGCACCACGGTGTGTTCGGCAGACTCCGGCGGGATCATCTTCAGGCGCTCGAGTTCCTTGTCGGCGGCCTTGCGCGCATCGGGAGGCATTTTCGCCTCCTCGATCTTTTTCTCGATTTCCTCGATCTCCGAAGAGCGCGCATCGCCCTCGCCAAGCTCTTTCTGAATAGCCTTGAGCTGCTGGCGCAGATAGTACTCGCGCTGATTCTTGTTGAGCTCGGTCTGGACCTGCGACTGAATCTTGTGGCCCAACTCGAGCATCTCGATCTCGCGGCCGAGAATGGCGATCAGTTTCTCCAGCCGTGCGCGCACGTCGAGCGTCGCCAGCAAATCCTGCCCTTCTTCCACCGCGATCTTCAGATACGAAGCGACCATATCGGTCAGACGCGCCGGCTCGTTCACCTCCATAGCCCTGACCTGCAACTCATCGGGCAGATACGGCACCAGCGAGACGAACTTGGAAAACTGGCTCACCAGATGAGCATGCAGCGCCTCGATTTCCTTATCGGACGTGACTGCCTCCACGAGCTTGGTCGCATGCGCGATGAAATAAGGATCGCGCTGCGTGAAGTTGCTTAACTCGACTCGTGCGAGGCCCTGCACCAGCACGCGCACGCTCTGGTCCGGGTAACGCAACATCTTGAGAATCCGCACCGCGGTCCCGCGCTCGAAAAGGCCATCGGGCCCCGGGTTTTCCTCTTCAGGATTCCGTTGCGCAGCGAGTCCGATTATCTTCTGCGCCTGGCCGACTTCCTCGATCAGTTTCAACGAGGATGGGCGCGAAACCAGGAACGGATGAATCTGGTAGGGAAAGATTACGATGCCGCGCAGCGGCAGCACCGGGAGGACTTCCGGAATCTCAACGTTGCTGAAGTCCTCTTCAATATCGAAGCGTTTTTCCGCTGTCGGTTTATCCGCCATAGGACAGTTCAAACCTCACCGGAAGTGCCTTGCAACCGGGCCACGCTTCCACAGAAACCGAAATTTACCGTAATATAGGAGTGCCGGAGTGACAAGGTAACCTTCTGATGTCAAAGTTAATCACGGTTGCTCTCCGGCGCCACTGGCGAGGACAATTTGCCGAATCACAGCTTCGAAAAGCTCTTTAGTCCCGAAGAAGCCAATGAACTAATCCCGCGGCTTGAACTGTTGATGCGCGAGATGCAGGAGGCGCTCACGACCCTCCGCGCGCGGATAACTGAACTGGCCGCTAATGATTCTGAGCTGGTTAATCTGACACTTCCGGACATCATCGAGCGCTATCCTGAGCTACGTGAATCAGGAGAGGCGATGGCTGAGGCCGCGTCGCAGATCGAGTCGATGGGCTGTTTCCTGAAGGACGTCGATCAGGGCCTGGTCGATTTTCCCTTCGACAACGGCGAGGAAGTCGTCTTCCTCTGCTGGCAGTACGGGGAGCCAAACCTGATCGCGTGGCACAGTATTGATGGCGGCTTCTCCGGGCGCCGACCGCTGCCCGGCGCTTCCAAGCCCTACCTTCATTGACGGGCAGGGCTGGCGGCCACTTCTTTCTATGATTATCGCGCTGTCCATTTATCTTCTCAGCATCGCATGCTGGCTCGGCGGAATCGTCTTCTTCTCCTTCTTCACCGCGCCAGCAATCTTCACTCAACTTCCGATTCCTGAGGCGGGCAAAGTCGTAGGCGTCATCTTTCCGCGCTATTACCTCCTGGGCTACGTCGCAGGGATAATCGCGTTCGCGCTGGCCGCGTATTTCACCGTCGTCAAAAGCTCGCGGCTATGGTGGAGTCTTGCGACGATCGCGCTTGCGGCCGCGGTTGCGTTCACCGTCTATGCGGGTGCCGTCGTCAGACCGCAAGTCGATGCAATTCGTAGCGTCGCCGAAGATCAGAATCCCGACCCGGTTCGGAAGGCCGAGTTCGATCGGTTGCATCGTCTTTCGGTCTATCTAAATGGCACCGTGTTGCTGCTGAACCTGGCGGCGATCGTAGGCACCGCGGGAGCGCTCACGCCCCGTGGCTAAGTACGATTTCAAAGCGGTAGTGCTCGACCTGTTCGACACGATCGTGACTTGGGATCAGAGCCGTCTGGAGCTGATGACGTATCGGGGACGCGAATTGCGCACCACCACGCCGCTGCTCTTCCCCGTGCTCTCCGAGGCGCTGGGCGATCGCTTCGATCAGGCGGCGTTCATGGATGCGCACTACGACGTGTACCAGGAGATCTTTGCGGAACGCCTGCGCGATGAAGTCGAAATCACCTGCCACGAACGTTTCGAGCGCACGTTGAAGCGGCTGGGACTGGAAGAAGGACTCAAAGATGGAGAGCTGACACAGCTTGCCGAGCGGTTGCGACAAACGCATATGGCTCGCGTGCGTGCCGTGACACAGGCACCGGCGGCGCGAATCGAAGCGGTCAAAAGGCTCAAGACGCGGTTTCGGCTCGGTTTGCTCTCCAACTTCGACGACTCGGCGACCGGCTACGAGATCGTCGCCGACACGGGAGTCGGCGATCTGTTCGATATTATCGTAATCTCAGCGGAGTTCCGGGTTCGGAAGCCGCATACCGCATTGTTCAGGCGCGTGCTTGAAGCCCTGAAGCTCGATCCCCAGGAAGTATTGTTCGTCGGCGACACGGCGCATGAAGACGTGGTCGGCGCCAAACGCGCGGGAATGCCGGTGGCGTGGATCAACAAACACAACAAGCCGTTTCCCGAAGGCATCGCGCCGCCGGAAATCACGATTGACGATCTGACGCAACTGCCGAACATCCTGGGCTGCTAGCGATGCGGCGCGCTCGGGTCATCGCCGTCATCGGCGCGGGCGATGCATCCACGGCCGTCCGCAAGCTCGCCTACGAAGTCGGGCGCGAGATTGCGCGCGGGGGAGCCACCCTGATCAATGGGGGCAGAACCGGCGTGATGGAATCGGCGGCGGCCGGCGCGCGCGCCGCAAACGGACACACGGTGGGCATACTGCCGGGCTACGACCGCGCGGCAGCCAACCGGCATATCGAATTTGCGATTGCGACCGGGATGGGCGAGGCGCGCAATGCTATCATCGTGGCCACGGCCGATGCGGTCATCGCGCTGGAAGGCGAAGGCGGCACCCTGGCGGAAATCGGATTCGCAAAGAAGATGAATCGTCCCATCATAGCGCTGAAATCGTGGCCGGAGATTCCGGAGTTGCATCGCGCGGAGACTCCGGCGCAGGCAGTGGCGCTCGCGTTCAAACTCGGCGCACGCCGGAAGGGATGAGCGGGCGATGACGTCACGCAAGGAGTCTCTCGATTCCATAGAGCGCGCACCATATGCGGCGATGCTCGGGTTGCGAATCGAATCGGCGGCCACGGGCAATGCGGTCGCCCGGATGCCCTTTCGGCCCGCGTTGCTCAACGACGGCGGCCCGGAAGCGCCCATCCATGGTGGTGCAATCGCGTCGCTGGCTGATTTCGCGGCGTGCGCGGCAGTTTGGAGCATCGACGCGACGGTCAGGAGCGCGACGATTTCGATGACTATCAACTACGCGGGGATGGCGATTAAGAGCGACCTGGTCGCGCGCGCGACGGTGCGACGCCACGGGAAACGGGTCGCCACTCTGACCGTGGAGATTCGAGACGCGGCGAATGAACTCATCGCCGATGCGCTCATCACCTACAAAATCGCCTAGCGGTTATTCATGAATCCGATCCTGGAAAAAATCACAACCGCAGGCGCCCCGTTCGGTTTGAATCTTGTCGCGGCCGTTCCGATCGCGCGCTACGATGCCGCCGTTACGGAACCCTATCGCGCGGCGGCGCTCGATCCCGCCGCGAAATCAATCATCGTCGTCGCGAACGGCGGCGGCGCGCTCTGGGCCGCTTTGAAGAATCACGCAGGTCGCAATCCCGGATGGTGGAATAGGGAGCATCCGCTCGATGACTTCACGCGCACGATAGTGGAAAGCGAACTGCTGCCGGCTGCACGTGGCGCCGGCAGCAAATGCGCCGTCGTGTACCCATTCATTCAGGGCAAGTCGACGCTCAATTTCGTCGAGCTCGGCAAGGTGGCGGCATTGGCGGGGCCCAGCATCCTTGGCGTGCTGGTGCACCCTCGCTTCGGCCCCTGGATCGCTTTTCGCGCGGCGATTCTGATCGATGATCTAATCGATGCTCCCGGCGAGGCCGGAGGTTTCGACCCGTGCCCGACTTGCATGCCGCGAAGCTGCATCACCGCCTGCCCGACCGGCGCGGTAGCTTTTCCCTCGGGCTGGGACATTCCGCGCTGTCTCACCTATCGCATCGAATCCGAGCCCGACTGCGCATCACGATGCCACGCGCGCGCGGCGTGCGTGATCGGCCCGGAGCATCGCTACCCCGACGATGAACTCGCACACCATCAGAAGCGTGCGCTCCGCGCGATGCGCCCATGGTACGAACAGAACATCAAACCTGCGCAGCATTCCGACCCCAAGCGTTGAGCACCGGAACATTTGCGGACCCATCCGGGTTTTGTTCATAGAGAGATCGCGGTGAAACAGTATCGGCCAATTCAATTGATCGTGAGCCTCGCGATGGTCGCATTCATCCTCCGTGGGGAGTCGCCTGTAATGTCCGAAGCCGCTGCTCCGGCGGGTCGTCCCGTAGTACTCGAACTCTTCACGTCGCAGGGATGCTCGAGTTGCCCGCCGGCCGATGCGTTGCTCAGCAGCATCGGGGCATCCGGATCGCCGGGCGTCATACCGCTGGCATTTCACGTCGACTACTGGAATCACTCGGGATGGAGCGATCCGTTTTCCAGCCACGAATGGTCGTTGCGGCAGAGCGACTATTCGCGCGCGATGGGCCTGGACGGCGAGTACACGCCGCAGGCGGTCATCAATGGAAGTTCTCAATGCGTGGGATCGGACCGCGGCAGCATCGCGCGCGCGATCGCATCGGCGCGTTCCCGGCCGACAACCGCGCGCCTTGAAGTCGGGAAGGTACGCTATGACGAATCCGCGCACACTCTGACCGTAAAGATAAAAGCGGAGCTTACGCACGCCGCGGATCATCCGGTGCCGGTGATGGTTGCGTTGTATGAAAACGGCCTGGTCACGAAGATCGGCGCCGGGGAGAACAGCGGGCGCCAAATCGTATACGACTATACGGTGCGGCAACTGAGCGAGGCTTTCGAAGTCGGTCCAGGCGCAGGCAAACGCGTAGCACGCGATATCAAGCTCGATCTCGATCCGTCGTGGAACACGAAGGAACTCGGCATCGCGGTCTTTGTCCAGGATCCTGCCTCGTTGCATATCGGCGATGCGGTCGCGGAATATCCCGTCGCAAAAAACTAAGACCAGCGCCGGTCGTGCGACGGTCCCAAAGCGCCTTAACCACAAGGGCACAAAGACACTAAGTGCCTTTGTGGTTAGGTCTTAAAGCCTCTTTGCTACTTCCTTGGCGAAGTAGGTGAGAATCATGTCGGCGCCGGCGCGGCGGATGCTGGTCAGGACTTCCATGATGGCGCGTTCTTCGTCGATCCATCCGTTGATGCCTGCGGCCCGGATCATCGCGTACTCGCCCGAGACGTTGTACGCGGCGACGGGCACCTGGAATTCGTTCTTTACGCGCCAAATCAGATCGAGATACGGAAGCGCCGGCTTGACCATCACGATGTCGGCGCCCTCTTCCAGGTCCAGTGCGACTTCGCGTAGCGCTTCATCGCCGTTGGGAGGGTCCATCTGGTATGAGCGCCGATCGCCAAACTGCGGCGCCGATTCCGCGGCGTCGCGGAAGGGGCCGTAGAAGGCAGACGCGAACTTCGCCGAGTATGCCATGATCGCGATATCAGCAAAGCCGTTCTCATCGAGCGCATCGCGTATCGCGCCGACCCTGCCGTCCATCATGTCGGATGGCGCGACGATATCGGCGCCCGCGCGTGCGTGCGACAACGCCTCGCGCGAGAGCAGTTCGAGAGTGGCGTCGTTGTCAACGTCGTTGCCCTTCACCGCGCCGCAATGGCCGTGGTCGGTATATTCGCACATGCACACGTCGGTGATGACAACGAGCCCGGGAACCCGCTCCTTGATCTCGCGGATCGCGCGCTGAACCTCGCCGTTGTCGTTCCACGCCTCGCTGCCGATCGGATCTTTGCGTTCGGGAATTCCAAACAGGATTACGGCCGGCACACCCGCCTGATGGATCTCGCGCGCCTCGGCGACGATTCGATCCACGGACATCTGCGCGACGCCGGGCATCGACGGGACGGGACGCGTCACATCGCGGCCGGGGCACACGAACAGCGGATGAATCAGGTTGTCGGGCGAAAGGCGCGTCTCGCGCACCATGCGCCGCAGCGTCTCGCTGCGCCGGAGCCGTCGCGGCCGTGTAATCGGAAATGCCATGGTCAAACCCGCTTTGGGCGCGGACTATTCGCGAATTATATACCTGCGCCGAGCATTAAGAAGCCCTGAGCTCTCCGCCCCGCTACCGCGCGAAGTGTGCACTGATAGCCTCGATCAACGCTGGCACGGTGTAGCGCGCGGGGCGCACGACCACATCGAATCCCCGCTGACGCGCGGTCTCGGCGGTAATTGGCCCGATGACGGCGGCCTTGATGCCCGTTACGTCGCCGACCAGGTCGCAAAAGTTCGCGACCGTGCTTGAGCTGGTGAACGTAACCAAGTCGATTTCGCCCGCATCGATTAGCGAACGTACCCTCTCTACCGCTGCCGCGGCCGGCTTGATGGTGTGATAGGCAGGTGCGACTTCGACCTCGCGCGCGCCGTTCTCGCGCAAGGTCTGCGGAAGAATTTCGCGCGCGACCTGCGCGCGCGGAATCAGTATGCGCGCGCCGCGAATCCGCCGCGCGCCGATCGCGGGAATAATCGCTTCGGCGCGATACTCCGCGGGCATCGCCGCGACCCGGAGTGCGTAGTTCCGCAGTCGCTCCGCAGTAGCGGGTCCTATCGCACACAGCGATGCTTTTCCCAGCGTTCGAATGTCGTGGCCGAGCGTTCTGAGCCGCGCGATAAAACTTTCGACGCCGGTCGCGCTGGTGAAGATTATCCAATCAAAGCGATTGAGCCGTGCGATCGCGCGGTCGAGCGCGGCGTAGCTGGCGGGCGGTGCGGTCTCTATGGTCGGGAACTCGATTGCGTCGGCGCCCAGCGCGCGCAGATCGCGGGCAAAGGCGGCGCTGGCTTCGCGCGATCGCGTCACGACGATGCGCCTGCCGAACAGCGGCAGTTTCTCGAACCATCCCAGCCGATCGCGCAGCCGGGCGGATTCGCCCACCACGATTATCGCGGGTGCTCCCAGGTTTTCGCGCTCGCATTGTGCGGCAAGAGTCGCCAAGGTCGCGAGAACGGTCTTCTGCGCGGCGGTCGTGCCCCACTGGACGGCGGCGGCCGGCGTCCTTGATTGCAAGCCGGCCCGCGCGAGGCTCGCGAGCGAGGTGCTCATGCGCGCCGTCGCCATCAGCAGCACGATCGTGCCTCCGCGCTTTGCCGCATGCGCAAGTTCTTTCCAGGGCACACGCGCCCGCGCGCGCTTGGAGGCATTTTCGTGGCCGGTCACAAACGCGACGAACGATCCGTAGTTACGATGGGTCAGCGGAATACCCGCAAACGCAGGCGCCGCTATGGCGGAGGTGACACCGGGCACGACTTCGAAATGGATTTTCGCGCGCGCCAGCGCCTCTGCCTCTTCGCCGCCGCGGCCGAAGATAAAGGGATCGCCGCCCTTGAGGCGGACCACGGTCTGGCCTCTGCGCGCGCTCTGGATCAGCATCGCATTCAGCGCCGATTGTTCGATCGCCTTGCCGCTGCCGCCTTTTTTGCCCGCGAAAATCAGCTCAGCCTTGGGCGACGCAAGGCGCAGCAGGTCGGCGTTCACCAGGTAGTCGTAGATAACGCAGTCGGCTTGCGCGAGGCAGTCCGCGCCGCGCAGCGTGATGAGATCGAAAGCGCCCGGTCCGGCGCCGACCAGGTAGACCCTGCCTCGGCGCTCAGGCATCCGCGATCAACCGATCGGCGCCGCGCGCGAGCATCTTCTCGCCCAGCCGCGCGCCGGCCGCGTGCGCGGCAGAAGGCGCGAGATCGGTGTCGAGCGGCTCCTGGAGCGCTTCTGACATCTCGCTTGCGCCGTCATTGGAAAAGAGAATCGCGCGGACAGACAAGGACTCATCGCCGATTGTTGCCTTGACTCCAACGGGCGTCACGCAGGACGCGCCAATAGTGGCCAGGAACGCGCGCTCCGCGGTGGTTTCGTAGCGCGCGTGCGCATCGTTCAGGGCGGCAAGTGCGCGCTCCAGCTCCGATGATCCATCTAGAGGCCCGGTCGCGAGAGTTTCGATCGCCAGCGCCGCCTGGCCGCCGGCCGGAATGAAATCGCCTACGTCCAGCGGCGTGCATGTGACCTCGGAAAGACGGCCGAGACGCTTAAGCCCCGCCATCGCGATGACGATCGCGTCGAGGGCACCATCGGCGACGCGCCGCAGGCGCGTGTCCACGTTGCCGCGCAGGGGCGATATCTCGATGCCGGGATTTGCCCTGAGGGCCTGGAAACGCCGGCGCGAAGACGAGGTTCCCAATTTGGCGCCGCGCGGTAGCGATGCGATCGAGCCTCCGGCGCGCGTAACGAGAACGTCGCGCGCGTCTTCGCGCTGGGGCACCGCGGCAAGCCGAAACTCGGGCGCCAGCACCGCGGGAAGATCCTTCATCGAATGGACGGCCAGATCGATCGTCTTCTCGCTCAGCGCCTGCTCGAGTTCGCGGATGAAAAGTCCCTTGCCTCCCACCTGCGCGAGCGATGCCGTCGTCATCCGGTCGCCGGTGGTCCTGATTTCCACGATCTCGGCTGCGAGATCAGCAATGACGGTGGCGAGGCGGGCGCGAACGATCTCAGCCTGCGCGAGCGCGAGTTGGCTGGGCCGCGTTCCGATCCTGATTGTGAAAGCCATCTAATGTGCTGAGTCTGGAGTACGTTGCGAATTTGTGCGTGCGTGCAGTGGACCTATTATCTGAGAGTCATCGAAATCAACCTAACCCCTAACCCCTTCCCTGAGAAGGAAGGGGGACCAGACACCGGAAGGTCACTACTCGATTTCGTCGTCGTCTTCGATGGCATCGAAGTCCGCCTCGTCCAGTTCGAACTCGCCGCACAGGAGGCGGCGCGCGACTTCAGCCGCATAGGTGTTGTCGGCGGCGCTGTTGCCGCCCTGGCGCAGGCCGAGCAGGATGCGATGGATCAATTTGTTGGTGAGGCTTCGGGTCAGGAGCTCGACACGCTCGCGTTCGGCGGGATCGAGCGCCGCGATCCATCCGCGATTGCGCCCCAGCTCAACATCGCGCAAGCGCTCGATGCTGTAGCGGATGTCCTTAATCGTCGGCACGAGATCGAGTCCCGCCATCCAGCGCTCGAACGACTCGAGTTCCAGCTCGACAATCTCCTCCGCCTTGTCCGCTTCCTTTTCGCGGTCGGCGCGCGACTTGTCCACGACCTGCCCGAGATCGTCGATGTCGTAGAGATAGACGTTTTCGATCGAGTTCAGCCGCGCGTCAAAATTGCGCGGCACTCCGAGATCGATCAGGAACATCGGCTTGTAACGCCGCTCCTTGATCACCGACTCGAATTCCTCGGGGCCGACAACCGGCTTGGTAACGGCCACCGAGCCGATAACCACGTCGGCGATTCGCAGGTAGGGCTTGTAGTTGTCGAACGGCACGGCGATGCCACCGAGATCGCGCGCAAGCGTGACCGCGTTGTCGAAGGTGCGCGAGGTGATGAGCAGCGATTCGATGCCGATGGTTTTCAATTGCCGCGCCGTCAGCTCGGCCATCTTGCCCGCGCCCATCAGCATGACGGTTTTGTCATTGAGCTTGTCGAAGATTTGGCCGGCCAGGGTCACCGCGGCGGAGCTGATCGAAACGGCGCCGTGACCGATGAGAGTGCTCTTGCGAATTCGCTTGGCGGCCGAGAACGCCTTGTGAAACGCGCGATGGAGCACCAAGCCGACCGTGCCGCCCTCGGCCGCCTGCGCGTATGCGAGTTTCAACTGGCCGAGTATCTGCGGCTCGCCGACGACCATCGAATCGAGGCTCGCGCCGACACGAAACAGATGACGCGCCGCCTCACGTCCTTCGATCCGATAGAGCGCATCGCCAAACGCCGACCGCTCGACGCCGCGGTCCATCGCGATGAACGCCGCGACTTCATCGGCAGCGCGCGCGAAATCCTGCGCGACGGCGACGACTTCGACCCGATTGCAGGTGGAAAGGATCGCGACCTCAGCAAGCGAGGGCACGCGCTCCTTCAAACGCGCAAGCGCCCCTGGAATATCTTCCTCGGCGTAGGCGAGCCGCTCGCGCACCGCGACGGGAGCGGTGCGATGGTTCACGCCCAGTATGAACAGCACCTGTTCCATCTAACCGAAGCTGCCCCCGTGCTTGCCCGGAAAAATCAGGCTGACACCGACAAACGAGCTGACCAACACCGCAAAGACCACGATCGTAAGCGCGGCAGCGCGCCGCCCGCGCCATCCTACCGTCAGCCGCGATTCCAAAAGCCCGGCGTAGAGGATCCAGATGACCAGCGACCACGACTCCTTGGGCTCCCACGACCAGAAGTGGCCCCAGGTCGCATCGGCCCAGATGGCGCCGGTCACGATCGCGAGACTCAACATCACAAAGCCCCAGACCAGAAGCGAATAGTTGATTCGGTCGAGTTTTTCGAGGCTCGGCATTCGATCGTTGGCCGGCTGGAGCGGGCGCTTGGCTTTCAGGCGCGATTCGTAGGCGAGATAGACGAGGCTTACGCTGGCGGCAAGGATGAACAGCGCATAGCCGAGAATCGCCAGCGTGACGTGAATCGGAAGCCACACGCTGCGCAGCGGATCGGGAAGCACCAGGTGCCCATTCGACAGCATCAGCGACGATGCGCCCAGCGCGATCGCAACCGCGGGCGCGGCATACGCGCCAATCACCGCCATCCGCAGGCGGACGATCAGGATGATTCCAACCAGCGCGGTCAACCACGCCAGAAACGAAAGCGATTGAGCAAAGTTGGCGACCGGGATGTTCCCCGCTTGCAGGCCGAGCGAGGTAAGATCGAGCGCGTGCAAAACCGCGCCGGCGCCGAGCAGGACGACGGCCCATCCTCCGGCGTGGACCTTGCCCGAAATCCGCTCTGCCAGGAACACCAGCGCCGAGAGCGCGTAGCAGACGATTGCGGGCAGTAGCCAGATCGTTTCCATAGACTTCAGGCCGGGCGAGGTACTTCCGGTGAATCCGCGGCAGACAGCTCTTCGGGTTTGAGGCCCAGACGCGCGAGGCCGACTCCGAGATGGGCGATCAGCAGGCTGTCGACTCTGGGCCAATCGCCATCGCGAACGTATATCGCAAGATCTGAAAAGGCGATCGCTCGCGCGAGGCGGGCGCGCACTTTGGCATCAGGCTCGGTTTCGCGCAGATACGAACGCGCGGATCGCAGAATTCGAGCGACGACTTCGTATTCCGGGCCGAAAATCTCTTCGAGGTCGCGCCGGATTCGCGAGGCGAGCGCCGGACTGGCGCCGGAGGTCGAGATGGCGATCTGAAGATCGCCGCGGCGCACGACGCTGGGCACGATGAAATCGCACAAGTCGGGCTCATCGGCCACGTTGATGAGCACGCCGAGCGCACGCGCTTCGGCTGCGATGGCGCGATGGGCACCGGAATCGTCGGTCGCGGCGAATGCGATGGCGAAACCCTCGAGGTCGCCCGGCTCCCATCGACGGGCGCAATATTCAATCAGATGGTCCTCTTTTAACTGACGTAACCCGGGTCCGAGGGTGGGACTGACCACTCGCACCTGCGCACCGGCTTCGAGCAGCGCCAGCACTTTGCGCTCCGCAACCTCGCCGCCGCCGATGACCACGCATCGGCGCCCCTTGAGGTTCAGAAATATCGGCAAATGGCCCATCTTCAGATCGGAAAGTCCAATACATGCATCATTTCTGGAATTGCCTCAGTCGGAAACGGTCCGTAGGTCTGGCTAATCTCGGCTGCGTTCATTCCCTCGGCTAAACATGCGAGTACGAACGAGACTGACAATCGCGTGCCTCGCACCACGAGTTTGCCCCCGAGCAAATCGGGATCGTGGACAATCCATTTGTAGCTTCGATAAGGTGCGGGGTTCCAATCAGCCATAATATTTGACCTTGATAGGTTCTATCGCGGCGTCGATCGAAGCGCTAAGTGCCTTCTCGTTGCCATTAGATCTGTCAGCGTAAAGTCTAATACACGCCCGCCAAGTGAGACAGTCCCCAGACCACGGGACAGAGCGATTGCCTAACCGGGATCATCGGAGTTGAGGCTGGAACCTGGCGGCAGGTTGTTCAGGAACTCGAACACCTGCGATCCGAGCTTGGGGGCGGTGCGAACTGAATTGATCATGACCGCGACCCCAATTTTGGTGTCTGGAGAGAAAACGATATATGCGGAATACCCCGGCAGGCCTCCGTTCTTATAAATCTCCGTTATGGGCGCGGCGCCTCGCGTCTGTCCGATGAACCATCCGAGGCCGGGTTTGCTGCCGCTGGGAGTGGTAACGGCCGTGGTTGGCGACAGCATCAAGGGCAAAATCTTCTCTAGTCCGGTATCCAACTGGCCCAGGTTGAACCGGAGATAGGCCAGCATGTCGCGGGGAGTCGTCACCAGGCCGCCGGCTCCCAGATACGCGGGCCAGTTTCCATTTACGTGTCCCGTCGTGCCGTCCGTCATGTAGCCGAGGGGGAGCGTCGCCAAATCCGCAAGGCTGAACAAATGAGATGACGTCATGCCGAGCGGCGTCAGCACCATCTGTTGCAGCATCTGCGCGTATTGCTCCTGGAGCATCGAAGGGTCCGTCTCCGTGGATCCATCGAGGGTAGGCAGCGCGAGCGACAGGAACGCAACCGCGAGGTCGGAATAGCAATACTGGATGCCGGGTGCGAAACCCAGGAACTGGCCGCTTGCGACGCAGGGATCGCTCACAGGGGTTGTGAGGTTGGCGAACATCTGGTCCAGGGTGAAGCAGGGATAAGTCGACGAATCGCAGGTACCGTTGTCGGGCGCATTCGCGTCGGGCAGGCCCGACGTGTAGTTCGCGAGGTCGAGGATGGTGGTGGGAATCGTCAGCGGAGGACTGATGTTCGGCACCATCCACACGGGAACGGTCGCCAAAGGAGGAAGCAGATTAGTGGTCTCTGCGAGTATCGACATTTGGCCGTACGCAAGCTGCGCGAGGATATTGGTCGTCAACGTCTTGGTGATGGATCCAATCTCGAGCGGTGTGTCGTCGGTGAAAGCGACCTCCCGATGGTTTTCGTTCAAGAGCACCGGCTTGCCGTTCGCATCGGTACGACTTGCGTAACGAAAAATCATCGGTCGCGGTGGGCCGCCGTTCGGCGCCGGCCGAACAATCAAAACGGCGGCACCGAGGTACGCTCCGACCTGCGCCTGCGTGCATTGCGTAGTGCTTTGTTTGCACAGATAGGGCTCGACGATTGGTTCTATCTGCGCGCGCAAGTCAGGCGCGGCAGGGGAGCCGCCGCCGCTGCTGCCGCCGCAACTGTTCAGAACCAGGAGGCAAAGGCTCAGCGTGGTGAGAAGAAGTCGGCGCATATCAGGAGACTGGATGTGATCGAACCAAGCGTTGGGCGACGGGCCGCGTCTCTAGCCTTTACGGCACACGACTTCGAGATTGTTGCCATCGGGATCGTACACGAATGCGGCGTAGTAATCGGGATGGTAGTGCGCGCGCACGCCGGGTTGTCCATTGTCGCGGCCGCCGGCCGCAAGCGCCGCGCGATGGAACACATCGACAACTCCGCGGTCAGATGCGGAAAACGCGATATGCAACGGGTAGCGCGGCTCGCCCTTCTCGATCCAGAAAGTTGGGAATGCTTCAGAGCCCATACCAACGGCGTTGGGCAAATCAAAGAGCACCTTGTAGCCGAGCGGCGCGAGGGCAGTGGTGAAAAACTGTTTGCTGCGGGCGAGGTCAGAAACCGGAATGCCGATGTGATCGAGCATCGTTGCACTCTCCTGGTGAAAGATTTTGGCGTCGTATGGTTCGAAAGGATGGTCCAGCGGTCTGCCGTAAAAAGAGGCAAACCCAAATAAGTCGAGTGTTTCCGGGCTTTATTTGGGTTTGTTTTGTAAAAAAATTCAGAACTTCCGCTGGTTCGGTCAATTTTTGACGGTCCTCTTGGTCACTCAGGAGCGGCCAGCCGCAATTTCCAAGGAGCGGTGCAACGGCGGCAGGGAAAGCGGATGAGCATGCTCGCGGGACCATGCGAGTGATCGTATCCGGCTCCACGTTTCATTTCAAAGTCGAGGCTAACAGACTGTGGACGGAGGGACTTAATCGTCAAGATAATGGGCTAGTTTTCGTGCATAGGGCTATTACGGCTGTGTGGATAAGTTTTTAGCTCGGCGACCCCTTTGGGGAGCCTGGTCAACATTCCATCCGGCATTGACAGCGGTACGGTTGGGGCGGGCGGAACGACGGCCGCTGCCAAGAAACAGCGCCGAGATCCTTATTCAATGGGCCCCCTCATCGGGCGCGCAGCCGGCATGAGCTGCCGCGTGCAAGGCGGCAGCGGATTCTGGGATACCTCGCGCGGCAGGCGCGAAGCGCACGGCGTAGCCGAGCGGGAATGACAAAAGTGGAGCGCGAGTTTGCAGCAAGATTGAACCAGTCGCGCCGCAGCTACCTTTCTGTTATCCCGCCTTGGGTGACGGGCTCCAGAATCGGAAACGGCCCACTACCGAGAGCCGGTGCAGCGGATCGCCACAAGGGGACAAAGACAGCCCGAAGTCCTTCTGGTGTCTTGGCATCCGGTGACTAGGTGAATGTAATGTTCTGTATTCACCGAAGTGATGTTTCTCCAAGTTCTTCTATGACATGCTAGGCCAGTAAAATCTAAGGAAGGTTCAAGATGCTTCTAAGGACCTTTGCAACGTCTTATTGCACCCTGATCGTCAGCGTGACAGAGTTGACTGATAAGGGTGTCTTCGCTGGGGACCTCCCTCTTATCGGCACCAACCTCGAACCGTCTGGGGATCGAGATTGCAGACGTTGTCTGAGGGGGAAATTTGTTCAGGAAACGTAGTGCGCTCGCGGGCTAAGCGAGGAGCGGAAGAAAGTTTGACGGAAGGAGACCGCGATGGCTGATCGCCCGAATCTTTCTCACGAAACCCTGCTGCATCGGTTCGGCAATCCGCTGGATTGGGACCCCGGTTATCGCTGCACGCTCATTTCCTTGATTGGTTTTTTCTTCACTGCCTGGACCGTTCTCATCGCGCACTATCTGATGAGTCACCCCGCCACCGCACCGTATGTCTCGCGTCCAGTGCTCGAGCTGTTGTTGCGCATCGAGGAGGAGTTCTACCTGTCGGGATGGGTGATTTTTGCCGCGTCTGGTTTGCTGCTGGGGATCATTGGAGAGCGCGGCGGCAGCACGCGCCTTTTGTCCAGCTTCATCGCCGGATTCTACGTTCTTCACGTCCTGACAGTCGGCTACTGCATCGGGTTGTTCACGGCAATCTATTTCGGCGCAGCACTCATGGCCGGGTTGACGGTAGGAATGCTGATGCTGGAGCCCCGGCCGGTGATTGTCGCCGAGTTAAGCCTGATTGCGGGTTTCGTTGCCCTGACGATTGCCGTGCAACTCCGGGTGATTCCATACGCCCCGTTGCTACTTGAGCCGCCGTTCAAAGATGGACAGTTCTCGGGGTCGTGGATCGCTACCTTTGGCGGATTCGATTTCACGCTTCTGATCGGGATGTTTGGTCTGGGTCTTTTGGTGATGCAGCGCCTGCAAACGCGCGAGCATCAGTTGGCCGAGGCCAATCGCTTCCTGACGCGATTTCTCTCTCCCCAGGTCGCACGCATAGCCAACGAACTAGGCATGGCCAGTGTGCTCCAGAAGAGCCGCTCTCAACTGACGGCAATAGAATGCGACCTCAGGGGTTTTACCGCATTTTCCGAAAGCGTCGCTCCGGAAGAAGTGGTTGACCTGCTGGAGCATTACTATTCCGCAATTGGAGAAGCGGTGAGCGAATTTGGCGGCATAATCAAAGACTACTCCGGCGACGGCGTGCTGGTTCTGGTCGGCGCACCGGTCGCTTATCCGGACCACGCGCGGCGAGCTGTAAGTATCGCATTCAAGATTCGCGAACGCGTGACGGCGGTGCTCGCCACCTGGCAACATCTGGGGCTAGAGCTGAGAGTCGGCGTGGGCCTCGCGAGCGGATACGTAACGGTCGGCGCGATCGGAGGTGCGGAGCGACTCGAGTACGTAGCGATAGGTTCAGCCGTCAACCTTGCATCGCGCTTGTGTGAACGTTCGACCGATTCGATTCTGGTCGATCAGCGCACGGTTAGCCTGGTGGGAGACGATCACTCGTTTCGTTTCGAGCCGATGGAATCCGCGGAGCTCAAGGGCTTTTCACATCCGGTCAAGTTTTTCGAGCTGATCGCGGCGAACGGTCTCGCCGCGGGGCGGTAGCGACGAGAGGATGCTGGTGGATGAGGTAGTCCCGTTCCAGAAGTTCGCAACGGAAAAGGATCGACCTAACCCCTAACCCCTAACCCCTTCCCGCCTGCCCTCCGCCTGCCCTCCGCAAGGCTTCTGGAGGCGGGCACGGGAAGGGGAACCAGAACAAACTCCCATGCGACAAGCGGCCTCTATCACCGGACTGGGGGCGAAGGTCGCTGACCGGGAAAATGAACTTTCAGAACAGGGCACTAGCGCGCCGCCAGCAGTTCCGGGGCGAGCGCTTTGACCATGCGGCGAAGGCCGTCGCGCCAATCGACTTTGGTCTCGCCGACGAGGGAATACATCCGCGTCAGGTCGGTGCTCAGGCTGCCAAACGCGCCGGGGTTGTCGGCGAAGCGCGGCTCCAAACCCGTCAACTCGCCGAGCCAGGCGCACCACTCCTCGATGCTTACGCGCGGCGCGCCGGCGAAATTGGTCAGCGTCACATCGGGACTGGCGGCGGCGAGCAGGCGCGGAATTTTTTCGATGCAATCATCGACGTGCAGCAGGTTGTAGTAGTTCGGGCGCTCGGGATGAACGTCGATGGGTGCGCCGTTGCGCATCATCATCAGGTGGAAATAGGGCCAGCCGCCGATGTCGCCGTAGGGAACGCACAGGCGCGCGATGGTGGTGGGAATACCGAACTGACGCGCGGCAAACGTGCAGACTCTTTCCCCGGCGATCTTGGAAATGGAGTAGGTCGGGAACATCGCGCGGTGGTTGTCGCCCAGCGGATCGGACTCCTTGCGCGGTTCGTGACCGCGGTATTCGTACACCGCCGTGGATGAGATGTGCAGGAAGGCCTTCGCGCCGCGGCATCGCGCCATCAGAAAGCCGACACCATCGGCGTTGGCCGCGAAGTCGTAGTCGAATTTGCCGGACCTCGCGACGGCGCAGTTGATTACGTAGTCGATATCATCGGGTATGGCCGACAGGGTCTTCGGGTCGGCGAGGTCGGCCGCGATAGGCATCGCGCCAAGCTGTTCGATCGCGATGCGGTCTTCAGCGCGGGCGTAGCGCGCCATCGCATAGACTTTGGCGACCTGGCTGTATTCGCGCACCAGCGGGCGCGACACCAGGCCGGTCGCGCCCGTGATGAGAATTTTTTTGCCTGCGAAGCTTACCGGCTCGAACGCCATGATTTTTTCCCCCTGTCTTCGATCCTCGACAGCGGCTTCCGTTCAACAGGCCGTCCCTTTCTTCTTAAGCGATCTCATCCACGATAGGCCAACCTGACAGACGACAGGCGGTGACCAATAGCCGAACATTCCGGGAGTGAGTCTGGCGAAAATACCGTGAGTATGAGGGATAATCCGGGAAGTGGCGGGACGGCGGCGGTCCGGCGGACAGGGGACAGTTCGTCTATGACTGCCATATAGCAGGGCATGAGGACGCGGGGATGATGGCGATAATCAAGGTGATGCCATCCTCGACAGCGGCCGCGCTGGAACGGCTGCGCATCCGCTTCGCATCGCTGGGATGGTTCGGCACAGGCGACGCGACCGCAGGTTCAGCCTGGTGCGTCAGAGGGGAAGCCACCGCGCGCCCATCGCGGCAGCGTTCGACGGGCGGGGCTCGGGCGGCATCGGTGATTCCGAATCAATCTCAATTGCAACTCGCCCAAGGGGAGCAGTGGCCCGCTAAGTAGCTCAACTGTTCGTTCGTTAGATCGTTGGGATCAAAACAGGCGGTAGGATTTCCAGGAATCAAGTGTCCGCAGAAGTACGTGTGGCCTTCGGGGCAGCAGTATCCGTTGCCGCAATCCAGCGGCTTACCTGGGGGACAACCCTCCTCCTGTGCTACTTGTGTGGGCGACGACATGGACTGGCGCGCATCTGGGTCGCTTAGGAGTGTCGAATCGAAACCGACCCCATTCAATGGTTCAGGATGTCGCGTCACCCGATTATCCAAGCGCGCCTTCAATCCACCGTTCGTCGCGTTTCCACACAGTCCATTTGCGAGGCCGATCGAGCCGAGGCACGTTAAACCGAGCACTACCAGCACAAAGGAAGAAATACGCATGGACGTTCCTCCTCACAGTCAGTTAATTCCCGTGTTTCGGCACCAATACCGTTGAACGCTCAGCAGATCCGAGCCGCTATACGCGGAGCATTTTGCGCTGCCTGGTGCCTCCAAATCGAATCCCCGTTTCGTTTGCTGACTACAACAGCCACTTTGTCCTCATCTGTTTCAGTTCGCCTGCAATTGAGAGCTTGGCTTAGCGCCCGGAAGATCGGCAATACGCAATTGCGCGTACACGAATCCCATGTGCTTACGGGGTAGGGACTGGCTCTGCCCAAAGGTGCCGGGGGCAATGGGATGAAACGGCAGGCGCGTAGGGAATCTGCCGCAGGGTTCTTCATCGGTTTGGGAGTTTTGGCGAGCGTTCGCCGCGGGCGCGCTGGAACGGCTGCGCATCCGCTTCGCATCGCTTGGATGGTTCGGCACGAGAGACGCGAGCGCAGGCTCAGCCTGGTGCGTCAGAGGGCGATCGGCCGCGCACCCATCGCGGCTGCGTTCGATCGGCGGCACCCGGCAGGCATCGGTGGTGGAGGATCGGTCGAGTTGACCGAGGAAAGCATGAGTGGCCGAATGATGTGAGAATGGCTCCCAGGGCCGGATTGAACCAGCGACACGACTGCTAGTTGAAATTGGCGAAAATGAAGAGCCTCTTGAACTCTAGATAAAATGCTTGAAGCTGTTCGGGGAGTCGGCCTCAGGAGTGTTTGCCTTGTTTCATTGTCTGTCAGGAGACTCCTGTGCGCATGCCTATCTGGCCCGGTCGTGGTCAGGCGACGATGCCGAGCGCGAATGAACGACCGCTTCGTGGTTTTTCGATGTGAGGGTTCTGCAGATTCCTCCTTCGTCTTTTGACGATTGGCTTAGCAGCCTCGTGTGCCTGCCCAACGGTGAATATGTAATACTCGTACGGATCCCGTGACGGATCTGCGCTCTTATTCGCGGCCCACAGTTCTGACGTTGTCAAGATCGCGTCGGAATAGAAGCCACCTCGCTCGTCGTCATCGCCCGCCCTCTCCCCTACGGAGCACGCATACATAATCACGAGCTCATCTGGACAGGATTCTATCCACTTGTCGAAGTACCTACGACATTCGTCGGTATCCAATAGGCTAGAAACACTCAATTTATTGAAGGACTTCGCCAGCTCCTCGGTCAGCGGTTCCTGAACTGGCACTCGACAGCAGTCGAGAATTAATACCTGCTTCTTCGAGCCCGGGATCAACTCCTCGGAATCCAACTGCACTCCGTGCTTCAGCTCGACAACGGTTGTGTTCCTATTGATCGAATGGAAGCCGTGTCCAGAAAATACGACGATCGCATAGTCGCACCCGCTCAGCCAAGCAATATCCTGACGAACACATCTCGGACTCGGCTGCTCTCGGATTCTGATCTCATCTTTATCCCATGAACCACCATAGGGCGCTTGCATGAAGCCACGATAATTGGCCGCGTCTCGGTAGACACCCGCACAGTAGTTTTCCTCATCTGGCAGACCCGGATTTATAATTATGAGTGCACCCCTTGTCATGGCCCTCGTTCCTCGGGTACTAGCTGAAGCGAGAACGCCTCAATGGCCGATTCACTCGCAGTGCCATTATGCCCGCTGATGGGTTTCACGCAAAGCGATTCACGGTCGGCATTGCACCTAAGGGAAGAGGCGTAGATGGAAGATGAAGGACGGCGAAGTCAACGGTGAGTCAGTCGGCACCCGCTCGCAGTCTGTCGGATCAATGCGCAGGTCCGTCCGCGAAGGTGAGATCGATCCGAGTCTCGGCAAGCGCGTAGACACCTTGATCTTTCAAGACGATGACGTGCTTGTCTATCTCGATGAAGACCTCTATGTCGAATGGGAATATGACGAAGCAAAGATTCAGGAGAGCGAAGGGTGGCCGGGCATCTTCAACAGGGTGTCGCTCCTAGAGGCGTTCCAAATAGACGGCCTTTCTGGCGAAATACGCACGTCGTTCCGTCGGATGATCGGGGAGGCAGTGGCTAGGCTTCTCGTCAGCCGCGACGTCGATGCAGCAAATCAAATTCTCGACAAGGCCGAGGACTATGTAAATGCCAGAAACCTGGAACTTGCCCGACGCTGGTACGTTGCCGCTGCTGGGGCGATTTCCGGCTTCGCGCTCATTGCAGCGTTCACAATGTGGTGGTCAAAGGGTTTCGTCATTGAACAGTTGGGCAAGACGGCGTTCGACATGCTTATGGGCACCTGCTCAGGCGCCGTCGGCGCGAGTATCTCACTACTCTTGGGTATTCAGAGTCGTCCCCTCGACGCTACGGCTGGAAAGCCCGCACATCTATTTGCCGGAATCACGCGGGTTTTGACCGGAATGGGAGGTGCCGCTCTCGCGACGCTCGCCGTGAAGGTCAACGTGCTCGGTGGGTTTGTCGCGGGAACGCAGCATCCGTTTGCCGCTCTTATGCTCATCGGTGCAATCGCTGGAGCGAGCGAGCGTCTCGTTCCTGACCTCATTACTCGAATAGAGGGGTCTTTCACCGAGCGGAAAAGCCCGGCCAGCGAGTCAGTCACCCCTGCATCGGTCGGCACAAGTGACAATCTTGAAAAAGAGTAACCCGCTGCAGGCGATTGCCAGCATGCGAATGAATCCGTAACGGCTGGCGCTTGCATTCGGGGCTTTCCGGGAGTTCAGCCACCGCGGAGGCAATGCATCGGCTCGATGAAACGCGCCTTCATATGTTCGTCATGGTTTCGTCGCTGATGCTCTCGGCTCTCTTTCAAATAGAGGCCGCGGAACAAACCGGCCAGAACCTTGCGCCGGGCGGCCGTCGGGTCTATCGGTGAGCGGGAATCAGAGACTCAAAACGGAAATTCCGGATCAAATGCGATCTTCGGAAAGCAACTGAATGAAGGTCGCAGCTCCCTCTGCTAAATTCTGCGCTCTGATAGATTCCGCTTACGCCGCGGATCGCGCCGCGAAAACGGTCGGAAAGCCACAATCTCATAATCGTGCTGTCTCGGTCTGGGAAGCGGTTCTTTTGGCAATGGAGCCATGTGGCTCGGCATTGGTCGCAGACCTTCATTTAGCCGCGGCTCAAGCTTACGAGAGGCGTTTTCTGTGGTCCGACAACGTGAAGGATCTAGATCGAGCGATCGCTATCATTGACGCTGCCATCAAAAGCCCGATCGTCTTTTTTCAATTAATCAAGCTACAAAAAGCACGGAGCATACTGTTCCGCCACAGGTTTCTAAGGCGTGGCGACATACTCGATTTTCGACAGGCGGTGACCGCTCTAGGGCAAGCAATGCAGGCGCTGAGGCGAACGGGGCTAGAGCCAGGTCCGGACCTGGGTGGACTCTTATACTCACTGGCTGACCTGCTGCTATCGGCACATTATACAGTTGGACTGCCGGATGCACTAGATGATGCCATTGGCGCTCTTGAGAAGGCATTTCAATTAGATCCTGACAATTCATCGATATTACATAGCTATGGCAACGCGCTGGCGAACCGATATCTGCAGCGCGGAAACCTCCAGGACCTTCAGAATTCTGTTAAATGCCTATCACGTGCGTTTGAGCGTTCGGATCCATCTACAAGAGCGACTATCGAAGGGAACCTCGGCGTCTCCTTAAACATGCGCGCCGAAGTCCTCGGGGACAAAAGTGATCTGCGGAGTGCTATAGATCATCTAAAAGAAAGCCGCAGAACTCTCCCGAAAGAAGATCCTGCGAGACTGACCTTTTTGCACGCGCTCGGCAACTCTCTCAAGCTGCGGTTCGATCTGCAAGGAAAAAAGAAAGACCTAGTGTCATGTCTCGTAAATAAGTGCAGCGTTACGGATGCTGCGTCTGAGCTGGTCGGTGGTTTTGGTCCAGCGGAAGGGTTGGGCGTGGTCGTTCCAGTTGGCCAGGAAGCGGGTGATGGCCTG
>JBKQNE010000154.1:0-16617 GCA_052146355.1 Binataceae bacterium (SeqCode)
GGGGCGCTTCGTCCGATTGGCCGCCCGAACTGAGCATGAGCACGGGCACAGTGCCGAACGAGGGGCTTTTGCGGATTTCCTTTGTGAGTGTGCATCCGTCCATCCGCGGCATCTGCATGTCGGCAATCACGAGACGGAAGGGCCGGTTTTCGTCCGAAGCATGTTGAAGCGCGGCGATGGCAGCCGAGCCACCATCCACGGACTCGGGCTTCATGCCCCAGGTGGAAAGCATCTCAACCAGAATGCGACGGTTGGTGTCGTTGTCATCGACAACCAGAACCGGCAGGTCGCGGATGATATCGGGATCAGTGGATTGTGCCGCCGTCGGGACGTTATCGGCGAATCCGAAACGGCATGTGAAATGGAAGGTGCTCCCGCGCCCGGCTTCACTTTCGAGCCAGAGTTTTCCGCCCATGAGTGCGACAAGGCGGGAGGTGATGGCGAGTCCGAGTCCCGTTCCGCCGTATTTGCGCGAAGCGGAGGTGTCCGCCTGAGTAAAGGCGTCGAAAACCATTTGCTGTTTCTCTGGCGGAATCCCGATTCCGGTGTCATGCACCTGGAAATGCAACATGATCCCGTCTTGATCCTCCGATTCCTTGTTCGCCGAGACGACGATTTCGCCGCGCTCGGTGAACTTCACGGAGTTTCCAACGAGATTGACCAGGATTTGCCGCAGCCTTCCCATGTCGCCTTTCAGGTAGAGGGGAACGTCCGGGGCGACGCGCCAGGCGAGTTCGATGCGCTTTTGGTGCGCGCGGAAGGCGAGAGCCTTCAAGGTCTCGCCGATGGTGTGCTGAAAGGGGAAGTCGGCCAAATCGAGATCGAGCTTGCCCGCTTCGATCTTCGAGAAATCGAGAATATCGTTGACGACGGTAAGGAGCGAATTGGCCGACGTCTTGACCATGCCGAGGTAGTCGCGCTGCTCTGCGGTCAAGTCCGTGTCGAGAGCGAGCTCGGTCATGCCGATGATGCCGTTCATCGGCGTGCGGATTTCGTGGCTCATGTTGGCGAGGAATTCGCTTTTCGCGCGGCTGGCGGCTTCGGCGGCTTCCTTGGCGCGCAGGAGCGCTTCTTCGGCACGCTTGCGTTCGGTGACGTCCTGATAGAGAAGCACGGCACCGGTGAATCTTTCATCAGTCGAGAGAGGTACAGAGAATGCTTCTACGTCGACGAGGGTGCCGTCGCTTCGACGGCGTCGGGTCACAACATGTGTGTGTTCGCCCTGCTGGAGCTTCGTCTTGTTGAGGTTGAGCTCCGCTTGGATTTCTGGGGCGGATAGCAACTCGGACAAACGGTGGCCGAGGACCTGTTGCCGCGGATACTTGAAGAGATTTTCAAAGGCGGGGTTGCAGACGGTCGCCCGGTGATCACCGTCGATGGCCACAATGCCGATGGGCGTGTTTTCGATGAGAGAGTCGAGGAAATTGGTGCGCTCGGCGAGCCATTTCTCCGCGCGTTCACGCTCGGCGACCTGGGTGAGCAGTTCCTTGGTGCGCTCGTCGACGCGCAATTCCAGTTGATCATGCGCGGACTGGAGGGCGGTGTCGCGCTCCTGAATCTGGGCGAGCATTTCGTTGAAGCGGTCGACAAGCGAGCCGACTTCGTCGTCGCCCGATTTCCTGGCGCGGACGGAGTAGTCCTTTTCGGCGGAGACCGTGGCTGCGGTTTGTGCCAATGCGAGAATGGGCCCGGAAATCAGCCGCTGGAGGCGGGACGCCAGAAGATACGCGGCGAGCAGGCACGCCAGAATGACGATGTCGAGAATCTCGAAGAAGTTTTTGGCCCGGGCGTAAAGCTGGTCGAGGTCAGATCGCAGATAGATCGTGCCAATCCGTTCGCCGCTCAGCTGAATGGGTTGAGAGACGACAACATCGTGGAACGAGAAGCGGATTCCGTCCGGCCCTGCGTGCGGCGGCACGAGCTGCGGATCCCCGCCCGTCCGCGCATATCTGGCAAAAACGGATCCGTCCGCCGCATACACAGCGGCCGCAACGATGTGGGTCTGAGCGGCGAGTGAATTCAGGGTTTCGTGAGCGGCGTAGGCATCGCTAAAGGAAAGCGCGGCAGTGGTGTTCGATCCGGTGATGCCGGCGGTCGAGACAAGCTCGACGGCGATCTCCCGACGGAACGCGGTCACGTCGTAGACGGCCAGCATGGTGCAGGCAAAAAGAATGGACACGCCGCAAGTGACGAGGACGATGGCTGTGAGTTTCCGGCGGATCGATAGATCGCGATGGGAGCGCATATTAATTTTTCCCGCTTTCTGGAGCGTTGTGCACGATCGTCGCTAGAGCAAGCAGCTGGGAGCTGATCTTAAGGCCGGCGCCATCGGCGGCGCGGGGATTGATCGCGAATCGTACGCGGCTGTCTTGAAGGGTCAATTCAATCGCTCCGCCAGCGGCGGCAAAACCGTCGAAATCGCCGACGACCAGGACGTTCGCGCCCTTCAGGCTTGCGAAGACGTCGGGCAAGCGATGCCTTTCCGAAGCGCTCACGAAAACGATCTGGCAATGGCGTGCTCCGGCGGCGTCCTTGTCACGCTGGATGACCACGGGGTGATCCGCGACCGTCTTGCCGCGCAAGGTATCGTCGATTACCGAGCCGAAAGGATCAGTGCCGAGGATGCAGATCGAGAAAGGAGATTGAGGTCCGGAATAGACTTTCGGAGGCCAGTCGACGAACTTCGCGAAGTTGTAGACGAAAGCGGCTTTGAGCTGGTATTCGCTCGGGCTGTCCTGCGCCGCTCGCGCTGTTCCAATGAATGGAATCAAAGCGAGCGCGAGCAAAGCGCAGACCTTCGAAGGCCGACGCGTGCGGGTCGGGCATGAGCGTCGCGGAGCGCTCGCTGCCATTCTTCGCGCTGTGATCTTGTGGTCCAACTTCCTTTTGTCTCCCACCTAAAGCCGGATGCTTCGCAAACCTGGCTCAGAATCTCCAGGTGAACTTGATGTAGGCGCTGCGTTTGACCAAGGTCGTTTGGGCGCTTTCGCTTGAGTCGAGAAACTCCGCGTGGAGGCCTTGCGCAAGATTTTGTCCCACGATGCTCAACGATCCGTCCTCACTGAATCTCCAGGAAAGTTGGCTGTCGAGCCGAGTGTAGGAGGGCTCGACCGGATCGGTAAGGCGACCAACAAAGTAAACCGAAGTGTCCCAGGTGAGACCCAGCGGGAGGTCGACCCGCGAGCGAAGCTGGGCGGAGTGATCCGGGCTGCTCCCCTCCACTCCTGCGACGGAAGTAGTGTCCTGGCTGCTGGGACGCACGTGCGTGTGAATTTCTTCGAATGCGTACCCGGGATTCAGAGTCCAGTGGTCGGTGACCTTCCAGGCGCCGGAGACCTCAAGGCCTTGCGTTTCGCCGTGCATCAGATTTCCGTAGGTGTACGGCAGGACGTAATGAGGCGGCGCGGGAGTTTCCTCGAAGAACTCCGTGGCGGGTTCGATGGTGTCCAGGTGATTGTAGTCGTTGTAATACGACGAAAAATCGATCGAGAACTGTTTACCGATTACGTGACGGTAACCAAGCTCGTAGGCCACCAAGCTCTCGTCTTGGACGTTCGGATTCCCCATCAAGGCGATTAGAAATGGCGTTTGGTCCCCAGGGCTGTAGAAGCTTCCGACGTTGGCCCGAAAGTTGGCGTTGGTCTCCGCGGGCGATCGGACCGCATCCGACACCGCAGCCCATAGCGTTTGTTTCGGAGTAGGCGTCCATGCGATTCGTGCGCTGGGCATGAAATTGAATCCGGTGTAGTGGTTGTGTTCGAGCTTCATGCCCACCGTCAGGTAGAGCTGGTCGGGACTGATGGCAATTTCGTCCTGAACGAATGCGCCGTACACGCGGAGATTGAGATCCGCAGGGACGAAAGACGTAAAAAACGTTCCGTGGGATTGCGAGTCGCTGTCGAGGAAGTTCAAGCCCCAGACAAAAGCGTTTCTTTCGCCCCATGCGAAGTGGTGCGAAAAATCGATGTTCAGCGTGCCGCGATCGTCGCCCACCGTATCGTTGCGTTTGTATCGATCGTAGGAAACCTGAAGCGTAGTAGCGGAGCGATCCGAGATTGCGCGAGACCAGGCGCCCTGTATGTATCCGCCGGCCATATTCACCAGCAGTTCGTCGGGAATCGGCGCCGGCGTGGTGACGCTCGGGAATTCGAAAGCAGGATTGCCTATGCGCATGGAATAGAGGTCACCTTGGAAGGTGAGCGAGTCCCGCGGCGAGAGAGTCGTGTCCGTGCGGAAACCCGCCCTCAACGAATGCCAGCTGTCTCCGCCGTTGCCTCCCGCCAGTCCGGGCAAATGGTCCTGATCGAAGTACTTGGTGAAGACTCGGTAAGTCGTGCTCTGGCTTGCGGCGCCGCCGAACTGCGCCAGTCCGAAGCCTTGATCGATGTTTCCGCCCCCGGCGGTGACGAGCGCGCCTTTGGTCTCCGAAGCCTTCTTGGTGATGATGTTGATCACGCCATTCACGGCGTCCGTGCCCCAGATCGAGCCTCCTGGCCCGCGAATGACCTCAATGCGCTCGATATCCTCAAGCGGGATATCCAGCGCCTCCCAGTAGACGCCTCCGAAACTGGTCGTGTAGATGCTGCGCCCGTCCACCATCACAAAGAGCTTGTTGCCGAACCGCTGATTGAACCCGCGGGCGCTGATGGCCCAGGCGTTCGCATCGATCTGCGCGACGTCCATGCCCGGGACCATGCGGAGCAGATCGGGAATGTTGGTCGCTCCGGAGCGCCGAATGTCTTCTTGCGTGATGACGAAAATAGCGGCGGCCGTGCGCGAGATCTTTTCTTCGGTTTTCGAGGCGGAAACGACCTTGACGTTCATCAGATCTTCGAGACTTTGGTTGGCGAGGTCGACGGCTTTTTGCTGCGCCTGTGTCGGTGATGTCAGCATCAGGAGCAAGGAGACATATCCGGCAAGTAGCCGCAGCGGTGTGACCGACCGCGAGACGACCTTCGACGTTTGCCCGATCGTCATTGCGTTCGTCGATCCGATCGTTGATGGGTTCGGTGATTCGCGTTGCGCTGAAAACCACATGATGTCTAAAACCTCCCGGTGAGTTTGATTCGGAAGTTTCTTCCGTCCTGTTGAATGGAGTCTTCCGGATCTTCCGGACGGCCGGGATCGAAGTATTTCTTGTCGAGAATGTTGTAGACGCTGGCGGAGACGTCCAGGTGCTTGCCGAGCGTGTGTCCCAGCAGCGTGACGTTGAAAACGGAGAACCCGCTGACTGTGTTGGCGGCTAAAGTCTGGACCGGGCTGGTGTACTGCGCCTCGAGGCTGGCGAACAGCCACTGATGGACTACCGGGACGCTCAGGTTCAATTTGCCGAGCTGGGTAGGAGAGTTCGGGAGAGTCTGATGCGTGACCGGCTGCTCGGTCGCCGTGTAACTGTAGCTTGCCCTGCCTTGCAGGCCGCCGGCAAAGCGGCCGTCCAGCTCGACTTCGACGCCGGTGGCATTCACCTGGCCGGAGTTTTCGTAGATTGACAGGCCGTCGGCCGGATTTGTCTCAACCGTGATGAGATTGTTAATCCAATTGCGGAAAACGCTGCCCTCGAGGGTGAAATGCTGTCCGAGAGTTTCTTCCACCACGCCTTCCACGCTTCGAATCGTTTCCGGCTTGAGCTGAAAATTGTTGTCGTAAAAGGGTCCGTAGTCGGGGCTCATTTCAAACGGTTCGGGCGCGCGAAACGCGGTGCCGTAGAGCAGCTTCAGCGCGGTCGTGTGGTGAGGGTGGTAGATCAACCCCAGGCGCGGATTGGTGGTCCCGCCGAAGTAGGAGTAGTGATCGTAGCGAAGCCCGGCGCTCAAGCTCAGCGTGTGAGTGATCGCGAACTCATCCTGCGTGTAGAATGCCCAGATCGTGGAACTTGCCGGGTCCGCCACGAAGGTATTGCCGATGGCGGTGTAATCCCCCTGGTCTTGCCGCAGGTTGTCCATCACCTGCGTGCCGAGCGTAATTTTGTGCTTCTTGAACAGCGTCCAGTTCAATTTCGCTTCGCTGTTCCACCAGTTTCCCCTGAAAGAATATGTGTCTACCGTGGTCGATCCATCGGGCAGCCCGGTGGAATACGCAACCGGCGCTTGCAGGCGGGCTTGGTCGTAGGAAGTCCGAGCGGTGAAGTTCCACGTGTCGCCAAAGGAGTGCTGGTAACTCAGGTCGAAGTATTGGTGGTAGTCGAAGTTCTGCGTGCGAGGATCGTTGAACAACGCGCCGTAGTAGGCGGTGGGGACTCCCTTATCGCGCGCGCTGAATAATCCCTGCAAGGTGAATCCGTGAAAACTGATCGTGGCCAGAATGTGTTGAAAGCTTTCGTAGTCCGTGTTTCGGGTGACGCCGTAATTGGTGGCCGGGCTGTCGAATTGGGGAAAAAACAGAGTTGCTCCCTCGCTGCTGTAGAAGGTGCCGGAGAGCATCACGTCCACGCCGCGGTATTCGCCGCCATAGCTGGCGCGGCCGTCGTAGGTGCCAAAGCTGGCCGGCGCGAACGAGACTTCCACGCCTTTAAGTTGCGATGCTTTGCGCGTGATCACGTTGATGACCGCGAAGAAGGCGTCGGCGCCGTAGAGCGAGGAACTGGGGCCGCGGATGATTTCGACGCGCTCGATCAGATCCACGTCCACGAGGAACTCGGTGCCGAGGTAGGGTTCGCCGAAAACGTTGTCGTTGATCTGATGGCCGTCGATCAAAACCAGAATGCGATTGTTGGAATCTCCCAAGCGCCCAAAGCCGCGCACGCCAACGAAGCTGTAGTCGCGATCGTAGGTGATGTAAAAACCACGGACGCTTTCCAGGATATCGGCGAGCGAGCGGTAGCCGTATTTTTGGATTTCGTCCGCCGTGATGACCGTGACCGACGAGGGCGCATCACTCGCGTCCTGCATGTATTTCGAGGCGCTATAGACCTCGATCTTCATAAGGTCTTCGAGGCTCTTGTTGGTGAGGTCGCTGGTTTCCTGCTGGGCTCGTGCCGGGCCGGCAAGAATCAACAGAAGCCAGATGAAGACGACGAATATTGGCAACGGCGCCGACCACACGAATGGCTTCGGCGTGCGCCAGATCGAAATTTCACCGCGCGCACAAAATTGCTCCCTCACCTTTTCACCCCCGATACCCCAACGACTGCCCGTCGCCTATCCGACACACCCCACTAGGAGCATGATCGGCAGAAACTCGCACTCCATGCAGGGACCAATGCGAAAAGGGGAAGAGAGCAGGAACATCTCCAAGTGAGCGAAGACCGGGCCCGGGCAACTCTTGTGGATTCAGCGGCGTGCGGGTGACCCGATGAGGAACAGGAGCAGGGCAAACGACATGAGAGGTTCAATTGCGAAGGGCTGCGCCGGTGTGAAACGTGGAACAATCGCGTCCGATCGCGAAAGCCCCGAAAATCATCGACTTGCTTCCGGAGAACAATTTCCGTATGGTGTGGACGACAAAATCCAGAGAGAAACCATGAAACGCATACTTGTAATCGAAGATGACAAAGACATCGTCGAGTTGCTCAGGTACAACATCGAGAAGGATGGTTTTCAGGTGACGACGAGCGCCGACGGCGCCACGGGTCTCGCCCAGATCCGTAAAGCGCCGCCGGACCTGCTGATTCTCGATCTGATGCTGCCGAAGCTCTCCGGCCTGGAAATTTGCAAAGAAGTGCGCAAAGACGTGAACCTGAATCGGCTGCCGATCTTGATTTTGACGGCAAAGGGCGAAGAGGCGGATCGCGTGGTCGGATTGGAACTCGGCGCGGACGACTACGTGACGAAGCCGTTTAGCCCTCGCGAGCTTGTGGCGCGCGTGAAAGCCCTTTTGCGGCGCGCCGAACCGGGCACGCCCTCGGAAAAGCCCATCGAGGTCGGGCCCTTGCGCATCGATCCAGCCGCGTATCGCGTGACCCGCGCCGGCCGTTCCGTGCCGATGAGCACGCTCGAATTCCGCCTGCTCTATTTTCTGGCGGCGCGCCCCAACCGCGTTTTCACGCGCGATCAATTGCTCGATGGCGTCTGGGGCACCGAGCGTTTCGTGACGCCGCGCAGCGTGGACGTCTACGTGCGCCGGCTGCGGGAAAAGATCGAAGCCGATCCGCAGCATCCTGCGTACATGAAGACGATCCGCGGGGCCGGATATCTCTTCGAAACCCGTGCGAGCTAGGCTCTTCTGGAAACTGGGGCTGAGCTACCTCGCCCTGCTGTTCGGTATTTTCCTCGCCTTGGACTTTTACTCCTCCCACGTTCTGCGCCGCGACTATATCCGGGCCGCCACCGATACCCTCGCATCGCTGACGAAACTTGCCGAGGCGCGGCCGCCGCGCATGAGCGATCCCTCCGATTTGCGTGCGTGGACCTCCTGGGCCGCGTCGAGCGGCGCGCGGGTCACCGTGATTGCCCAGAGCGGACAGGTCCTCGCGGATTCGGCGCGTAATCCCGGAACAATGGATAATCACTCGACGCGGCCGGAAATCCAGCAGGCGTTTTCTTCAGGCGAGGGAGAATCTGTACGCCACAGCGCGACTCTAGGAGTCGATTTCATCTATCGGGCCGTCCGGTATCAGCCGGCGTCGGGTTCCTCCGTCGTGATACGCATGGCTCTGCCGCTGGCTCAGATCGATTCGTCAGTCGCCCAACTGCGGCGAAGGCTTCTCGGCGCGTCGCTCTTGATTCTCGCGATCGCCGCTGCCATTTCGCTGGTTTCATTTCGCGTGTTCGCGGCACGGGTGGAACGGCTTAAGAAGTTTTCTCACCGTCTTGCCGAGGGGGATTTTCGCCCGCTGCCCGCCGAACGTTCGCGCGATGAACTTTCCGAACTGGCCGATGCCCTGAATGAGACGGCGATGTCGATGGATCGAACGATTCGTTCGCTTAGCGGCGATCGCAACCGCTCGAGCGCCATCCTGCGAAGCATGGTCGAGGGCGTTGCCGTGGTCGACGCGCAGGAGAGGATCGTTTTCTCGAACCGCGCGTTCTCGGAAATCCTGAACCTGGATGCAGCGGCGATCGAAGGGCGGCCGGTGATCGAAGTGATCCGCAATACGGCCCTGCTGGGGCTGATCCGCAGGGCGTTGAAGGGCGAAGAGGGATTGCAGACCGACATCGCGATGGGCTTCGTGCAGCCACGGACGTTTGCGATTACAGCCACGCCGGTGCACGCGCTCGAGCCGGGCGTTGCCAGGGGCACCTTTGTTGTGCCGCCCGTGCCGGAGAAAGCGTCCGGAGCGGTCGTAGTGCTGCACGACGTGACCGAACTGCGGCGGCTCGAGCGCGTGCGCCAGGATTTTGTCGCCAACGTCTCGCATGAATTCAAGACGCCGCTCACGGCCATACAGGGTTTCGCCGAGACGCTGCTCTCGGGCGCGATGGAGGATTCCCGCAGCAATCGGCGCTTCCTCGAGATCATCCGCGATCACGCCGTGCGGCTGGCGCGGTTGACGAACGACCTGCTGAAGCTGGCGCGGATCGAGGCCGGAAAGCTCGAAGTCGAATTCTTTCCCGTGCAGCTGATGGAAGTGATCGAGCGCTCCGCAGAGACGACGCTGCTGAAAGCGAGCCAGAAACAGATCGCGCTCGAAGTGGACGTGCCTCCCGGCCTGCCGATGGTGCGCGGCGACGCGAGTCTGCTTCGCGAGGTCCTTCAAAACCTGATCGACAACGCGATTCAATACACGTCGGAGGGAGGGCGCATTCAGGTGAACGCCACCGTGGGGGCGCGCGAAGTGGTGGTCTGCGTGGCCGACACGGGGATCGGCATTCCGCTTGTCGATCAGGAACGAATTTTCGAGCGGTTCTATCGGGTGGATGCGGCGCGCTCGCGCGAAGCAGGCGGCACGGGCCTGGGACTCTCCATCGCGAAGCACATCGTCGAGGCGCACGGCGGCCGCTTGTGGGTAGAGAGCGCAGTGGGGCGCGGATCGAAGTTCTTCTTTTCCGTGCCGCTTGCGGCCTGACAACCGGAAGCCGCTGTCTTCGAACATTTACCTCCGTTTTATCTCCTTGCAATGATCCCAAGCGATCCTACATAAGGGAATCTAGAGTCAGGTGGCAAGGCCTGGGAGGGCAAAACGTGACCACGACGGCGATGAACACGGAGAGCGTTTTTCAGAGCGTGCTGATGAATTATCTGGTCTCGCAAGCACGTACCGTGGAGTCGTCGGTAAGTCGCGCGCTGATGGCCCTGCTCGACCGCAACGAACGTCTCGCGAGCGAGGTGTTTCTCACCGAACCCCGCATCAACGAAATGGAGATCGTGATCGACGAGCACGCCGTTCGCCTGCTGCGCCAGGGCAATCTTGTCGAGACGGACATCCGCCTGATCGTAGCGACGCTGAAGATCAACAACGATCTCGAACGGATGGGCGATTTGGCCGTGAATCTCAGCGAGCGCGCCATCTCGCTCGCGGCCATGCGAGACGTCGAGACGCCGGCGGAACTCGAGCCGATGACCGGGGCGGTACGCGCGATGGTCTCGAAATGCCTGGGCGCGCTGATCTATCAGAACGTGGACCTCGCTACCCAGGTGCTCGAAAGCGACGACGTGGTCGATCAGTTTCGCGATCGCGTGTTCGACGCGCTGCTGGCTGGAATCGCAGAGAATTCGGCGCAGGCCGCCCCGAATCTGCAGTTTGTGCTCGCGTCGCGCAATCTCGAGCGGATCGCCGACCACGCAACGAATATCGCCGAGGATGTTCTTTTCTGGGTGCGAGGGCTCGAAGTGCGGCACGGGAGAGCACGGCAACTTGAAGCAACAGCGGGAGATTCCCGTGCTGCAGACGTATAGTCATCGAGTTTTCACATTCCAATCATCGCACGTTCAACGAGCAACTCTACCCTTCGCATCTGCCGACTTACTAGGCAATCGGGGGACTACCGGGGACAAGTTTGATTGAGTTCTGGCGTATGGCGACCTGCGCTGGAAGTACCACCCCCTTGGTTCGCCTACTAAGGGGCGCGGTTTGATCCACCCCCCGAGACCGCGCCCCACCCTTTCCTCGTCGAAAGGCGCATTCATCTCTAATTCTTGTGGGTGTAACACGGACGTAACAATGGCGCGAAAAATTCAAGAGGAGGTAGTAATGAAGAAGAGTCTACTTTTTGTGTCGCTCCTGCTGAGCGTTGCGGTTGCGGCTGGCGCACTGGCGCTGGCAGCCGTCTCTTCGGCCGACGAGGCCACTATAACCGGCGCCGGCAGTAGCTGGGTCTATCCGCTGGTCGCCAAATGGTCTGCCGAGTATACAAACAAGACCGGCATTAAAGTTAACTACCAGTCGATTGGCTCGGGCGGAGGCATTGCCCAAATCAAGGCAGGCACCGTAGCTTTCGGCGCCAGCGATATGCCGCTCAAGCCCGAAGATTTGAAGGCCGCCGGGCTGATCCAGTTCCCCACGGCGGTGGCTGGTTGCGCCATCAGCTACAATCTTCCCGGGATTGAATCAGGGAAGCTTATTCTCAGCGGCCCGGTTACGGCTGACATCTTTCTCGGGAAGATCACGAAGTGGAACGACCCGGAAATCGAGAAGCTGAACCCGGGTCTGAATCTGCCCGATATGAACATCACCGTCGTACATCGATCGGACGGTTCGGGGACAACGTTCACGTTCACGAACTATTTGTCAAAGGTTAGCCCGGAGTGGTCGGACAAAGTGGGCTCGAACACCTCCGTTTCGTGGCCCGCAGGGGTTGGCGGCAAGGGGAGTGAAGGTGTCGAATCTTACGTGCAGCGCATCCCCGGTTCGATCGGCTATGTCGAGTACGCCTACATCCTCGAGACCAAGGGATCTTACGCGCGCGCGATCAACAGCGACGGCAAGGTCGTCAGCCCCACCCTGGAGGGTTTTGAGGACGCCTCGGCACATGTGGACTGGACCAAAGCGCAGGATTTCTACGTGATCCTCACCAATCAGCCCGGCGCGAACACTTGGCCGATTTCGGGCTGCACGTGGCAAATCTTGCGGAAGGATGCGCCCAAGGATACCAATATAGCGGTGATGAAGTTCTTCGATTGGGGCTTCGAGCAGGGGCAAGATATGGCTAAGTCGATCACCTATGGTCCCCTGCCAGCAAGCACCGTCAAAGCAATCAAGGCCTATTGGAAATCCGAGCTCGGCTACGGCCTCTAAGGCGTCGGCGCCGAATCGGATAAGCTTTCAGGATAAGGGAGAAGAATGAACGCCTCGGACGTTGTGCTTGGGACAGATGCGGGGCCGGCGTCCGAGGAGCCCAGGGCTGCCGCGAAGGCGTGGCTGTCGGGCGATTCCTTGTTCCACGCTGCAGCCGTGTTCGCGGCGTTCGTAGCGGCGACGACGCTGTTCGGCACGGTTATCGCGATCGCGTTCGATAGTCGATTGTCGATCCACGCATTCGGCATTTGGGGCTTTCTCAAATCGAGCGATTGGGATCCCGTAACGCAGACGTTCGGCGCGTTTCCGTTCATTATAGGGACGCTGGTCAGCTCCACGATCGCGATGGTCCTTGGCGTGCCGCTCAGCTTCGGAGTTGCGGTGTTCATTGTCGAGATCGCTCCGGAGTGGATCAAGAGGCCGGTAGCCGGAGCGATCGAGCTGTTGGCGGCCGTCCCCAGCATTGTTTACGGCTTATGGGGGCTGGTGGTGTTCGCGCCGGTGTTCTCTCAAATCGAGCCCTGGATCAACAACACCTTCGGGGCAATCCCAGGGATAGGAGTGTTGTTCAAGGGTCCGCCGTTGGGCATCGGCATGCTGACGGCCGGGATCGTGTTGGCGATCATGGTCCTGCCTTACATCTCGTCGATCATGCGGGATGTGTTCATGGTTGTGCCGTCCTCGTTGCGCGAATCTGCCTACGCTCTGGGGGCCACGACCTGGGAAGTGGCTTGGGACGTCATCCTGCCGTACACCCGCTCGGCAGTCATAGGCGGTGTTTTCCTGGGTTTGGGCCGGGCGCTGGGCGAAACGATGGCCGTGACCTTCGTCATCGGCAATAGCAACATGTTGTCAGCGAGCCTACTAATGCCGGGTGCGACCATTCCGTCGGTGCTAGCCAACGAATTCACCGAAGCGACGACCCCGTTGTATGTGTCCTCGTTGATTTATTTGGGCTTGATCCTGATCGCCGTCACCCTGACCGTGCGGTTCCTCGCCGTACTGCTGATACGCCACCTCGGCCGCAAGGAAGGAGCGGCGTCGTGACGGGCGTGCTCGCAAGGCGTCGTATCGTCGACGTGGCCAGCAAAATCCTAATGGCTGTGGCGACCGTCATCGGCGTCTTCTTTCTATTTTGGATTATCTGGTCAACACTGAAATACGGCATTTCCGGAATGCATTGGACTCTCTTCACGCAGGACACGCCGCCCCCCGGCACCGACCAATACGGTTTGCGCAATGCCTTCGTCGGGAGTTTGCTCCTGTTGGCGATGTCGATGGCGATCGGGGTTCCGATTGGCTTGATGGCAGGCACGTGGCTGGCGGAATACGGTTTTCGGAGCCGAACGGCCGAGACCGTGCGATTTCTCAACGACATCATGCTCAGCGCGCCGTCGATCGAAATCGGATTGTTTGCTTATGCTGCCGTAGTGGCGCCCATGGGGCACTTTTCGGGGTTTGCCGGCAGCATTGCTCTGTCGATTTTGATGATTCCGATCATCGTGCGCACGACCGATGAGATGCTGAGTTTGGTCGGCGGTGACGTGCGCGAAGCCGCGGTTGCGCTGGGAGCGCCAGCCTGGGTGGTAATCACGAAAGTGACGTGGAAAGCGGCCCGCGCCGGCATCCTGACCGGGGTATTGATCGGCTTGGCACGCATCTCGGGCGAGACAGCCCCCTTGCTTTTCACCGCCCTGAATAACCAGTACTACTCGTCCAATATCTTCCGCCCGATTGCGAATATTCCCGTGGTAATCTTCCAATTCGCGCTGAGCCCCTACACCAACTGGCAGCAGATGGCTTGGGCCGCGTCTTTTATTACTGTGGCGTTCGTGCTGGTGCTGAGTTTGGTTGCGCGTTGGTTCCTAGGTAAGGTGCAGGTGGCTAAATGACCCCCAATCAATCGGAAGGATCCCGCATGGCGCCCATCGGTATTTCCGTCAAGCCGGGCGATAGACCGCAAGAAGACAGCGCAGCGCCGAAGCCGGTGAAAATGGCGGCCCGAAAGTTGAATTTCTATTACGGCAAGTTCCATGCCGTCAAGGACGTCAACATCGAAATCCGCGAGCGTGTGGTTACGGCCTTCATCGGTCCATCTGGTTGCGGCAAGTCGACTCTTCTGCGGATTTTCAACCGCATGTACGATCTTTATCCTCGGCAGCGGGCGGAGGGTGAGCTTCTTCTCGACGGCCAAAATATCTTGACTGTGAAAAGCATTCGCGAACTCCGGTCAAAGGTAGGCATGGTCTTTCAAAAACCGACGCCTTTCCCCATGTCGATCACTGAAAACATCGCATTTGGCGTTCGGCTATATGAAAGCTTGTCCCGCTCAGCAATGGACGAACGCGTGCAACGATCCTTGACCCGGGCCGGGCTGTGGGATGAAGTGAAGGACAAGCTGAATCAATCCGGGCTGGGGCTTTCGGGCGGCCAGCAGCAACGCCTGTGCATCGCCCGCGCACTCGCCGTGAATCCCGAGGTGCTGCTCATGGACGAGCCGTGTTCGGCGCTCGATCCCGTCTCGACAGCGAAGATTGAGGAATTGTTATTCGAATTGAAAACGGGCTGCACGATCCTCATCGTCACCCATAACATGCAGCAGGCAGCTCGAGCCAGCGACTATACCGCATTCATGTTGCAAGGGTCGTTGGTCGAGTATAGCGAGACTTCCAAGCTGTTTACGACGCCGTCCGATCCACGCACGGAGGCCTACATCACGGGCCGGTTCGGATGATGGGAGGGCCAATGGGGGCCGAAGGGTCTATGGAACACCTGGAACGCCACTTCGAGCACGATCTTGAGGAGCTGAAGCAGCGGCTGCTTTGGATGGGCAGTCTCGCCGAGCGAGCCGTCCACCAAGCGGTTCAGGGGCTGCTCCAGGCGGACGAGAGCCTCGCCGAGGCGGTTCTGAATGAGGAAGACGCCATCAACGAGATGCAGATCGAGATCGACGACCGCGTGCAGCGCCTGCTCGCGCTGCAAGCGCCGATGGCTGGCGACCTGCGCTTCCTGCTTGCTGTTACCCGCATCAACGGTGACCTCGAGCGCATCGGCGACCAGGCCGTGAACATCGCGCATTCCGCGATGCGGGTCCTGCGACATCCGCAGGTGAAGCCGTACGTCGATTTGCCGCGCATGAGCGAATTGGCCGAAGGCATGGTCCGCGACAGCCTCAACGCGCTGGTCCGCGGCGATCAAGAACTCGCGCAGAGCGTGATGCAACGCGACGATCAGGTCGACCGCCTGCGCGATCAGCTCTTCCGCGAGCTGCTCACCTATATGATGGAGAATTCGTCGGTGGTGTTCTCAGCGTTCGAGCTCATTATGGTTGCGAAGAACCTCGAGCGCATCGGCGACCACGCGACCAATATCGCCGAGGACGTCATTTATTTCGTCGCTGGCCGCGACGTCCGCCACCCCGCTCTCGACCGTCGCTGACCGGTTCGCGTCCGACTCCCGCTCGTGACGCATGGAATAATCTCGTGTAAAATCGTTGCCCCATGACAAACACAACTGCCAGTGCGCCCAGCGTCGCCGAGATGCTGCGTGGTTTTTCGATTGAACTGAATCCCGGGGACGCCAAGGTGATGGACGCGGCCCCCGGCCGGCTCGAACCCGGCACCGAGGTTTTCCTCACGTGGATTCCCGGCACGAACCCGATGGAAACCATCGCGCCGGCGGCCAAGCTCCGCAAGGCGGGGCTTTTCCCGGCTCCGCATATCGGCGCGCGCCACGTCGAAAGCGCCGCCCAGCTCGAACAGCTCGCTTCCCGGCTTACGGGCGAGGCAGGCGTCGATCGCGTCCTTATTATTGGCGGCGACCGCGACAAGCCCGCCGGTCCCTACGATTCGAGCCTTGCGGTGATGCAGAGCGGCATCCTTCAGAAGGCCGGCATAACGCGCATCGCAATCGGAGCCTTTCCCGAGGGCAATCCGGCCATTCCTGATGCGCTGCTCGTCCCGGCTCTGCCGGCCAAGGTGAACTTCGCGAAAAGCAACGGCTTGCAGACCGCCATCGTCACGCAGTTCTGCTTCGACGCCGAGCCGATCGTCAAATGGCTGCACCTCATCCGAGGCCAGGGGATCGATCTGCCCATTCGCGTCGGGCTGGCGGGCCCGGCCAGCATCATTTCGCTCACGCGCTACGCGCTCAAATGCGGCGTCGGCAATTCGATCAAGGTGCTCACGGAAAAGCCCGCTTTTGCGAAGCTGCTCGTAGATAAAGGGCCTGAGCCGATCATCCGCGACGTCGCTGCCGGGATCGGTCCCGGAAACGGATCGCAGCTGCCGCTCGGCATTGCCGGATTGCACTTTTTCGTTTTCGGCGGCTTCAATAAGACGGTCGATTGGATCCAAGCCCAGAGAGCTCAATAGCTTTTATCCCCTTCCACCGCGAGAGGGCGGAGGATTTTGCGCGGGGCTGCCCGCCGATTCTGGGGTAGAATCGGCGACCGATGACCTCCTCCGAAAAAGCGGTTACCGCAATCTATCCGGGATCGTTCGATC
>JBKQNE010000155.1:0-8176 GCA_052146355.1 Binataceae bacterium (SeqCode)
CCATCACCCGCTTCCTGGCCAACTGGAACGACCACGCCCAACCCTTCCGCTGGACCAAAACCACCGACCAGCTCAGACGCAGCATCCGTAACGCTGCACTTATTTACGAGACATGACACTAGAGAGAACTTATCCGCACGCAGCCCATAAGAGCCACCTGAAGGTTGGATTTGCCACGGTTTCATGTCTAAGACTACGCAGCAGGAGATGGCGCACGACGTTTTCATCAGCTATTCGGCCCGCGACAAGGTCGCAGCCGACGCGATCTGTGTGAAGCTCGAATCACGCGGAATACGCTGCTGGATAGCGCCGCGCGACATACAGCCGGGAATGAGCTGGGGCGGTGCGATCGTCGATGCGATCGATGGCGCACGCGTCATGCTTCTGCTGTTTTCCTCGCACGCCAACGCCTCGCCGCAAATCAAGCGCGAGGTCGAAAGAGCGGTCAGCAAGGAGCAGATCATAGTTCCGGTTCGCGTGGAGGACATCAAGCCGACCGGGGACTTCGAGTACTTTCTCGGGACCCCGCATTGGCTCGACGCGATCTCGCAACCGTTCGAGCAACACCTGGAAAAGATCGCCGACTCGGCAAAGTTCTGGCTGGAGCGTGTCGAAGGCGGCTCCGGCACTGCAAGTGTTCCACCACCACCTCCGATCTCCACAGTTGCACCGGCCTCACCAGTGGCACGGGCTTCAGCCCCTGACGAATCCCCGGCGCTCACAGCGGCCGAAACCACGCCTCGGTCCGAGCGCCTCACCAGCCTGCGAACGTACCTGATCGCCGCGCTCATGATCACAGCCTTCGCTGGAGTGGGATTTTTCCGCGTCCGCTACTTCCAGGCTCAGCGGCAACTCGCGCAGAAGAGGGAGGGCGCCGGCACGGTTGCGCCCGAGCAGCAACCTGAAACCGAGCAGGGAAAGGGACAACATGCCGCACAAGAACGCGTCGCCGCCGAGCCTCAGACGCGCGAGGTTGCACCGAAGCCGAAGCAGGCGGGCAAACTGGTAGCATCCGGAGACGCTGCCCTGATGGAAAAAGACTATGCGACAGCTCTGAAGGAATATCAGCAGGCCTCCGGGCAGGGCGACGCCGAAGCTGAGTGGGAGCTTGGTCGGATGTACTTCCGTGGCTGGGGCGTGGACAAGAACTATCCCGAAGCCTTGAAATGGTTCCGCAAGTCCGCGGAACAGGGTAACGCCCTCGCCGCACACGGTCTTGGCGAAATGTATATGAACGGCTGGGGTGCGGATCAGGACTATTCGGCGGCCATTAAGTGGTACCGCATATCTGCGGAACAAGGTAACGCCCTCGGCGAGTATGGTCTTGGCGTAATGCGCATGAACGGCTGGGGTGTGGATAAGAACTATTCGATGGCGGTTAAGTGGTACCGCAAATCTGCGGAACAGGGTAACGCCCTCGGCCAGCACGGTCTTGGCGTAATGTACATGAACGGCTGGGGTGTGGATAAGGACTATTCGGAGGCCGTCAAGTGGTACCGCAAGTCCGCGGAACAAGGTAACGCCTTGGGCGAGTGCGGTCTTGGCATAATGTACATGAACGGCTGGGGCGTGGATAAGGATAAAGGCGAAGCGATCGAGTGGTACCAGAAGGCCGCGGCTCAGGGAAATCAGAGAGCGCAAAAAGCCTTGTCGCGGCTTCGATAGCCCCTCGCGTCGGCGCAGCGCGACCTTGCCGCTGGCAGAATGCCGGTCTTCAAAGTCGGCAGAGACTACCGTTTCAGGCGAGATGAAATCGAGCACTTCAGAGTCGACGGCACTCTGATCGAAGCGAGGGCGGGACACAAGAGTTTTAAGCGCAAAGATGATCCCGACCCGAAAAGCCCGCCCGATGACGATCCCGGCAATCCGACCGTGGACTTTCACGGCGAACGGCGTCGCAACGACACTCACACCAGTCCACCACCGACCCGGAAGCCCTGCTGGCGCGCAAGCACCAAACTGATCCATCAGCTTCAAATATCGGGACCAAATCCCCTATCAAGTAGCGTTTTTCCGCCGCCTGTTTAGGGCAATGCTGCTCAACAAGACGCCTTGGCACATGCCGGTAACGGAGAACCCAACTATAGACACGGTGGAGATTTGGAGTCTCTTCAACCTCACTCCGGATACTCATCCGATTCACCTCCACCTCGTGCGGTTTCAAGAGCACGAAGACAACGAAATGATGCGGGCCTACGAGATAGTGC
Organism: Binataceae bacterium (SeqCode); assembly: GCA_052146355.1. Lineage (GTDB taxonomy): Bacteria > Desulfobacterota > Binatia > Binatales > Binataceae > JAFAHS01. The sequence goes on from JBKQNE010000155.1 coordinate 2,208, forward strand.
AGGTAGCGCCTCAATGTCATCCGCCGCGCCATCGGAGGAGTGGTGTAGGGGCGGCCACGCGGAAAATGTGGTCAAGTGGTATATATTTTCGTGCCCTCCCGCCCGATCCCGAGAAATGGCCGACAGGAGAGGAGATCGCCGAGGCGGTAACGAGAACGGTTCTGGCCCAATCCGAGCTGTGTGACGGCTGAAAAGCTCTCTCTGTGGAAGAGAGAGTGAGAGATTAGGCGCTCCGCGTCCCCGGCTCGAGTAAATGCTGCCCCGTCTGTGGCGGCCTGCTTCGAACGAGCGTTGGGACCGCTCGCGATCCGTTCATCAATTTGTTCTCGGTCCAAACGGTGGTGTGGCTCATTCCGAAAGCCGGTAGTTCGCCTTTGCGAATCAGCCAATATACCGTCGAGGGATTACGGTGCAGATACTCGGCGACCTCGTTGAGCGGCATGACAATGCTAAGCGTGGCGGGGATCGTGCTTCAGGATTCCGAACTAACACAGCGACTTAACCGAGACCACGAGGGCCGGGCGGTACTGTCCTAATTGAGAGACGATCCTGAGCGAGTGTCCTAAGTATGTTCCTAATCCGTCAAAGCCAGAGCCAGCGCAATCGTGATAACGACGCCAACTATAAAAATGACCCACTCCCACACTTCAAGGCGCCACAAATCTCTCACGGCGATATGCCCTCGCAGGAGCGGCTTGAGCGGCTCAACTTCGGGTAATCGGGGATGATCCTCTAAAGGTGTCAATTCAACATCAGGCATAATTTCCCTCACGGGTGGAGAGCAGCATTAGCTGCACAGATTGCATCAAAAAGCCGACGATCAATATCGGCCTGGGCAGGGTTCTTCTGATCCGACGCGCGGCGTTCTAGGGCTGCGGTTTGTAGTTCAGACTTGCTTATTTCACAGTCATCAACCGTATAAAACGATCGAACTGTCTCCCATTGGGAGAAACGGGCGCGCATATTTGGGTAGCCATTGTTGAGGGGCGGCACCACTAGATACCAGCCCACAAGCGCGAGTGTCGCGGCGTGGCGCAGCTTCATGGCGGTGGCGGCCTACTTTGAGCGAGGCTGCGCGTGTTTTCCGGCGACGGTACCATCAAGGTACCAGCCTACAAGCGCGAGGGTGAGGATTGAATGGTGTTTCATTCTGCTTTTTCTTGTTTAGCCTTTCATTTACCTGTTAACGTCGATAAATCTTGGCGATTATAGCCGATTGTTGCTTTCCTTTCCATAGCTGGCTCAGAGGTGTGATTAAGACCTCAGCGCTCTCGTTGCGACCGTCGGCTGTCGATACCGAAAACTTAATCGCGGGTGACGGGCGGTCCGGAAGCGGCGGCCAAGAATTAACGACGATGAAAGGCACGAACGTAAACATGGCCGCGAGATTGCGTCCGTGACTCGTAAAACCCCAGATTTTTTGGGCGCATTCGGAGTTTGTGCTAGGCATATCCCGATGGTCCGCATTTTATTCGGCTGCCCCTCATCTATCCGTCTCTTCTCATCGGTGACGGACTCGACGTCTAGATTGTAATTTCCACTAGATCGTGACCCAGACGAGTCTATACCAATTGAATTATCGTTGACTTATGTTTTAATCTGCTGTATCTCTAAGAATCCATCATGGGAAAGGCGTTATTTGTCGCTGTAGCGGGTCTCGCGATCTTTCTTGCGCTCGTTCGTCCGGGATCTTGCTCGGACCTGACCGGTGTCGTGACCACCAAGAGCGGCCTCCCGCTGAAGAATGTGAAAATAACGGTAACGGACTCCAAAGGTAAGGTGGTTGGAACAGCGGTTACCGACAAGAATGGCGAATACAAGGTAAGCGGTCTCAGCCCAGGTATCTACACCTTTGGCGCCAATGGCACTCAGGCGGTCAACGCCGTTGGTATTCCAGACGCATTCACCGGTGGCAACGACGTGATCGCTCACGTGGGACCTCAAGGAATGAATGCGAACTGGACGATGACGAGTAACGCCTCTATGGTGACTGCATCACAGACTGCGGCAGACCTACAGATCGGATCGAGCGGTGTCTCCAACTTTTTTTCAGGCATGCCCGGGCCCGTGAGCGCATCCGGCACCAATTCCCCCTCTTCCGCTAGTGCAAACAACGGTCCGGGCCTCCCGAGCGGTCCCAGCGGCATGGTCGGAGGCGTTCCGGTCGGCGTCACTCTCATTCCAATAGCGAACAGAATCAACAATCCTCCGACTCCAACACCCCCACCTCCTCCGGTCAGCCCATCGCAATAAGGCGGAGAATAAAGCTGCCGGATCTTGCGAGGCGCTGCGTCCCGTCGTTTCGACTTATCGGCGAGGGGTGCAGTACTAGAGCGCCGAGGCGAGCACACGAGAGCACCAGCCCCTCGTCCTCCTTATCTTAGTCAAGTGGAAGCCACGCTAGGATCACCCATCTCAAGATGAACCTTGTGACATACTTGAAGGTTCTCCACGGACACAACGATTGTGACGGTGTTATGGTTCGGAGCTCAGAATCCCCTCGGCGACATTCCGGCTCCTATTTGTGGTGCTCGGCGACCATGTCGGCAACACTAGAGATCCGCCAAAATAAATCCACACTTTCGGAGTTTTGGGCTGATCCGTCGCGCTTAAGCGGCTCTCAGCCGGTCTCCATGCAAACTAGCCGCCGATCTTGATAGTCTTTCTCGTGCTTCGCGCAGAATCCGGTTCTCGCACCTAAGCCGCTCTGCTATGTCAGTTTCCGTGCCAGCTTGCCTTCTTTTATTCCAACCTTCCGCAGTACCGCACTTGTTCTGGAACCGCAATTCCACTAGGTTTTTAGAATGGCCAAATTATGCAGTGACAAGCTTTATCGTACATGAATGCGTCTAACCATATACAAACGAGCTTCCACGTGCGCCTTCAGACGACTAAGCAGCAAACAAACTAGAGAGGATTTCTTTAGCTCGGCGTGGCATAGGTTTACCTTGACCATACTGACCATCAAGCAGGTTCGCGCCTATGTTGTCCACGGCGGCGGCGCCGACTACCACGACCAAGGCGCCGGCCACTGGATCGATGACCACATCGCCACCCCGATGAGCCGTTATCCGGAGTATCGCCAGAGCCGCCAGAGTTTCGGCCTGAACGTCCTTGGCACGCTCGTCGTCGAAATCGAGGCGAGCGACGGCGCCGTCGGCTTCGCGGTCACCACCGGCGGCGAGCCTGCCGCCTATATCGTCGAAAAGCACCTGGCGCGCTTCCTCGAGGGCCGCAGCCCGTTCGACTACGAACTCATCTGGGACCAGATGTATTTCTCAACCCAGTATTACGGCCGCAAGGGATTGGTCGTGAATGCGATTTCGGCGGTCGATCTCGCGCTATGGGATCTGATCGGCAAGATCCGCGATGAGCCCGTATATCATCTGATCGGCGGTGCGGTTCGCGACGAGCTGCAATTCTACGCGACCGGCTCGCGTCCCGACCTGGCGAAGGCGATGGGCTTTATCGGCGGCAAGATGCCGCTGCGGCACGGCCCCGCCGAAGGCGACGTGGGGATGAAGGCGAACCTCGCCGCGCTCGCCGACATGCGCGCGAGGGTCGGCGACGATTTCTGGCTGATGCTCGATTGCTGGATGAGTCTCGATCTCAACTACGCGATCCGTCTCGCGCACGCGGCGCATCAGTACGGCCTCCGATGGATCGAGGAGCCGCTGTCGCCCGATGACTACTGGGGCTATGCGGCTCTGCGCGCCGCGATGCCGAAGGAGATGCTGCTGACGACGGGAGAACACGAAGCCACGCGATGGGGCTTCAGGATGCTGTTGGAAATGGGATGCTGCGACATAATCCAGCCCGACGTCGGATGGTGCGGCGGGCTCACCGAGCTAATCAAAATCTCCGCGCTCGCGGAGAGCCGGGGCGCGCTCGTAATCCCACACGGCTCGAGCGTGTACAGCTACCATTTCGTAATGACGCGCCATAACAGCCTCTTCGCGGAATTTCTCATGATGGCGCCGAAGGCAAACCACGTGGTGCCGATGTTCACGCCCTTGCTGCTCGACGAGCCCGTGCCTGTGAACGGACGCCTGAAACTATCAGACCGCCCCGGCTTCGGCGTCCGCCTCAACCCCGATTGCACAACCCATCGCCCGTATACTCATTGAGCCCGATGCTCGTCTCATGAAACTCGTAGGTCGGATCACGCCCAACGAGAAGCTAGCCTTGATCGACTCCGATGGCGGGGTCCGCGATCTTTCTTGCCATCTTGCCGAGCTAACGCCGGATCATCGGTCGCCGCAGTTGGCCAAGACCGACGCGATCGACGCGGGGTATTAGCCCTGTACCCGTCGAGCGTTAGGAGCTCAAAGTGCGCGGAGTTGCCTGACGAATAGCCCCGCGAACCGAGCGTGGTGTACACGCGACGCTACGACCTGGTGGAGATGATCGGCGCGACCTTGCCGCCGGATATTGCTTGCGCTTGTAGTTGCGCGACGGCCTAGTTCCCGAGAATTACGGCGAACGGACCGCTGCCGCCCGAGGGAGGGCTCTTTTCGGTCGCGACCGACCCAATCTGGCAAAGAACCTGAACGGTGGTCGGACAGGCGACATTGAGCTGGAAGATTCCGACGCTGCTGCTGCCCTGATTCGCGGTGTACACAAATGCATTCTGCGGATCGACCGTCAGACCGGTCGGGCTGCTGAGAGTTCCATATGCGATTGGTGACGACAAAATTCCGCTGTTCAGCTCTTGAAAATACCACAGGTTGCCGGCGCTCTGATTCGCCGTCAGTACGAATGTCCCCGACGAGATTGCTGCAATGCCTATACCGACCGGCACGTTGCTGGTGAAGGTGGTCGGTTGGATGCTTCCGAACACCGGTAAGCCGGTGGTGGTGTCTATGGTGAACATCGAAACCACGCCGTTGGTCAGATCATCGACGTAGAGATACAGGCCGGTCGGATCGATAACCATCAAGCCAGGTGATCCGTTCGAGACGCCAAGACTTGGCACCGGCGAACCGGCGACCTGAGCCAGGCCGCCACTGGAGTTAATCGTGAATGTGTAGATAAGTCCTGCCTTATTGTCCGCTACGTATAGGATCGACCCGGCCGAGTTTACGGCCATCCCGAACGGACCCGACAATCCCGAAACCGTGCCGTTCGTGGTCAGCGCGCCGGTCCCGGAAGTGATCGCCCATCCGCTGATCGTTCCGTTGCTGAAATTCGAAGCCCACAGGAACGTGCCGGCTGGATTGATTACGACCTGTTCCGGACCGCTCCCGGAACCGTCACTGACGCTTCCGGTCCCGATCGGGGTCAGAATTGCGCCGGAACCTATCGTGTACTGAAGAACCGTATTGTCCTTGAAGTTCGCCGCGTAAAGAAAGCTGCCGAGCGATGCGAGCCCTTTCGGACCCAGACTCGACCCCGCCGCAACGGTGCCGACTAGGGTGAGCTTGCCAGTCGTGGTGTTGCGCGTGAACTCCGAGATCTTGCCGTCGTTGAAATTGGTGGCGAATGCGAACGCGCCGGTGGTCGCAGTGGCTGTGGCACTTGAGGTGTTGGTGGCCGTTACCGTTGGGAAAAGCCCCTTGCCGCAAGACATGGTGCCGATAATTCCGACCAGCAGCAGAATTGGCGGAAGAAATGCGAAGATCTTCAGTATCGGCGAAAGCTTGGACACGATGGCTCCTTGCTACGCGGCCCAGTTGTCCGCTCTGCGCAAATGAAGTTTATAAAAAACGTTGATCCTACACGAACTACAAGAGCTTGCGATCTACATCAAGACGAGCGCGCGCGCATTTTGTTTCACCAGCGTGTGCTTTCGACCAGCGAGAACCGGATGGACTTCTGCGAAGTAAGAGAGTTCAAAGGACATCCTAGTGTCATGTCTCGTAAATAAGTGCAGCGTTACGGATGCTGCGTCTGAGCTGGTCGGTGGTTTTGGTCCAGCGGAAGGGTTGGGCGTGGTCGTTCCAGTTGGCCAGGAAGCGGGTGATGGCCTG
>JBKQNE010000156.1:0-30135 GCA_052146355.1 Binataceae bacterium (SeqCode)
GGCCATCACCCGCTTCCTGGCCAACTGGAACGACCACGCCCAACCCTTCCGCTGGACCAAAACCACCGACCAGCTCAGACGCAGCATCCGTAACGCTGCACTTATTTACGAGACACGACACTAGTTACCAGCTCTGTCCGGGATTAAGCAGAAAGGGGTCGAACCGGCCGCTCGGGAGCTTTAGTACACCGGAAGGGGACGTGCGCGCGAAATCGATTGAAAGACGTCATTTCCAGGCGTTGCTGTGGCCGCCATGCACCAATTCAGCCCCTCCGAGCAGCGCTCGCAAGACTGTGGACCGGAACAGGCCGGAACCTCACGGCGGTAGTCTGTCCCACCTCTATGGGTAGCTGCAATTGGAGACTAAAAACGGGAGTCCCGATTAAACAGAGGTACTTCTTTTGAATTTTTATTTTTATTCAGACCAAACCGATGACAAGTTGCGCGGCGCAGGAGATGACTAATCTTATGATCGACCATAGTCTGACCGTTGCGGATCAACTATTGGATCAATGGCCTCACCAGCGCAAGTCTGAGCGAGTCGCGAAATTCGAAAGCCTTCCTCGCGAATACATGGATAATTTCTTTCTGGGCCTGGATGCCAAATCGCAGTCCGAGCTTTTGCTCGCGTTGCCGGAAGGGGAGCGCCGATTGTACATACGTCTGTTGGCGCCCGACGACGCTGACGACCTTATTCAGGAGTCCCCCCGAGGTGAGCGCGATTATCTCTTCGGACTTCTTGACGATATGACACGGGTGGACGCCAAGGCGCTGCTCGACTATCGCGAAGATGTGGCCGGTGGCCTGATGAATCCGCGCTTCGCCCGGCTTCGGCCGGAGGAGACGATCGACCAGGCGATTACGTACTTGAGAGAACAATTGAGCCGCGTCGAAACGATTTACTATGCATATGTGCTGGATGAGCAACAGTGCTTGCTCGGGGTCGTCTCGCTGAAAGATCTGGTTAGGTCAGCTCCGACGGTAACTGTCGCGAGCGTAATGACCAGACAGATATTTAAGGTATTGGACATTACCGATCAAACACAAATTGCACATTTGCTTTCCGTCCATGGCATTCAGGCCATTCCTGTGGTTGACCAGAATGGCCGCATGAAGGGCATCGTTACGGCGGACGACGTCATCGACGTGATACGTGAGGAGGACACCAAGGACATTCAGAAGATCGGTGGCATGGAAGCGCTGGATGGACCTTATCTCCAGACGGGCTTTTTGGCCATGCTTCGAAAGCGCGCCGGCTGGTTGGTGATCTTGTTCTTGGGCGAAATGTTGACCGCGACTGCGATGGCTCACTATGAACATCAAATCCAAGAAGCGGTCGTTTTGGCGTTGTTCATCCCGCTCCTTATCAGCAGCGGAGGTAATTCGGGGTCGCAGGCCACCACATTGATCATTCGCGCCATGGCTTTGGGAGAACTGCGCTTGAGAAACTGGTGGCGCGTAAATCGGCCGCGAAGTGAGGGCTGGAATAGCTTTGGGGTGCTTGCTCGGTGCCATTGGATTTCTCCGAATCGTTATCTGGCAAGCGCTGGCACCGACGTATGGACAGCACTATCTGCTGGTGGGTCTTAACATCGCGCTGGAGCCTGCTGGGCGTCGTGACTTTCGGAACCATCGCCGGTTCGATGTTACCGTTTATCTTGCGGCGCTGCGGTCTTGATCCTGCCAGCGCGTCGGCTCCATTTGTGGCAACTCTGGTCGACGTCACCGGACTGATCATTTACTTTAGTGTGGCCAAAGTGATTCTGAGTGGCACCCTCCTTTGAGTGCGCTGACTCACGCGTGTGCCCTACGCGGACTTGCTGTAGCTACTAAAAACTCCGAATACCGTCGATAAATCTGGGGTTTTACGGTCCCTGTCCCTACTGAAAACTCCGAAAGCGTCGAAAAGTCTGGTGATTTACCTTGACGGGCCGTAGTGTCGCCGGATGCTCGCATCCATCTCGGCGTTCTTCTCCTGGCTCGCTTGCCGGTTCCACAGCCGCGCGGAATTGGAACTAGAGCTCATCGCGCTGCGTCATCAGAATTGCCCTAGCAGAAATTGTGTGTATGATGAATTCGCAGGAACCGTCAACGGGAATCCGGTTGGCAAGGGAACTGTCGAAGCTGCGGCCACTATTGATCACGGGGCGGCACTTTCGGGCGGCGATACGTGCTTCCCAGTGTTTGTCATTCTCGAAATTGCGGTTCGGTCAGGCTCGCAAGTAATCAATGACGTAGGGGCAGCTTGCGCGAAAGTCTAGGCTCTGGCTTTCGAGCTATTTGATTTTCGCTATCTGTTTCTCGTTCAGCGCCCGGATGAAGTCGGGCAGCGGGACAAAGTTCACCGCGTCGAGGTACTTCGGCGCGTTGCCGCCCACGCGAGACCCGGCCCACAGCAGAAAATCGCGCAGCGCCTTTGCGACTGCGGGATCGGTCTGGCTGGCCGAAACCAGCGCATACTCGTAGTTGATAAGCGGATAGGAATTGTCGCCCGGGGCAAACGCCAGGCTCAACCGTTCGTCCGGCGGCGTTCGCCGGTCGAGTTCTGACGCCGCGGCGTCTATCGTCTCCGGCGTTGGCAACAGGAACTTTCCGTTCTGGTTCTGGACCATCGCCGCGCCCAAATGAGCCTGAGCGACGTCGTCCGCCAGGCTGATGCCGATATACGCGATTGAGTAGGGCGTGGCCGCGGCGGTCTTGACCATGCCCTCGTTGCCGACCGCAGTCATATCACCCTCGACGCTCGGCCAGTTGACGCTCGTCCCGTAGCCGACGCGGTTGTCCCAGTCGGTAGAGCAGAAATCGAGAAACTCGGTGAACAGGAACGTGTCGCCGGACGAGTCCGACCGGCGAATCGGGAAGATCGCGTGATGTGGCAGCGTGACCCCGGGGTTGATCGACTGGATGGCTGCATCGTCCCACTGCCGGATGGTTCCCGCGTAAACGCCGGCGAGCACCGGGCCGCTCAACCTAAGCGAGCTGCTGTTCAGGCCGGGCAGGTTGTAGTTGATCGTCTGGGCCGAAATCGCCAGCGGGATATTCAGGATCTCGGGATTCTTCGCGGCTTGTTCATCGGAAAAATGGATGTCCGAGAGACCTATGTGCGCCTTTCCCGAGATCGCCGCCTCGATACCTATTCCCGACCCCCTGGCGGTCGCGCTGATTACTACATTCGGGTTGGAAGCGGTGTAGTCAGGAATCCACAACTTGAACAAGGGAATGAGCAAGGTGGAGCCGGTGACGGTGAGCGAAACCGTCGCGGCGATCGCACGTGCAGCGGCTGAAGCGATCACGCAGCAGCCAATCAGGACTGTGGCAAAGAGTTTCAAGCGGGTGGAGGTGTGGTGGATCATGGGAGTCCTTCTATCTCGCCCTCGCCCTCGGTCTCTCCGATTCGATCGAGCTTGACGCCGGTCGTTTCAATCCGGAATTGCCAAGTGACCAAAGCACCGAGCACGGAGGTGATGGCCAGCATGTAGAGCAGCGTGCGCGTGCCTATGGCCTGCAGGAGAATCGGGAACAGGAAGGCCGTGCTGACCGCGCCCATCTTCGCGAATGCCGCGGCGAATCCCGCCCCCATGCCGCGAACTCGGGTGGGGAAGACCTCGCCGGCCAACAGATAGGTCTGCGAGTTCGGACCGAGATTCGTCATAAAGTTGAACAGCATGAAGCCCACAAAGATAATCGCGACCTTTGCATCCCCGGTCAGGTCCACTGAAAACGACGCTATCAGCAGACCAATCGCGCATCCCACAAATCCCACGATCTGCAAACGGATTCGGCCAAGCCGGTCGGCGAGTATCACCGCGAACAAAATGCCAACGATCAGGAGGATGTTGATCAGCGCCGCACCCTTTGCCGCCAGAATAACTTCAGAAATCGCGTCGCTCAGGCTGCGAACCCGATCGGGGCCACCCCCGAGCGCGGCTGCCAGAATCGTCGGCGTGAAGATGCCGATACCGTAGGTGCTGAGGTCCTGGATGAACCAGGGCACCGACGCGAATATCGTGGCACGCCGGTTCTTTTGATCGAACAAGTCCAGGAACGACACCCTTTTATGTTTCTGCTTTTCCTGCCCAGGACGCGCGAGCTTCACCGATTTCGGATACCGCGGCTCTCGCCTGAGGAGGCGGTCGGTGGCCTTCTCCGCGGCCTCATGCGCTCCGCGCACCACCAGCCAACTGGGGCTCTCCGTGACATAGAACCGGCCGATCGTCACCAGGATCGCGGGAATGAGCACGGTCGCGAACATCCAGCGCCAGGCCGTGAGTTCGGGTTTCAGGATGAGCACCAGACATCCCACCCCGGTGCCGGCCAGCGCGCCGAGCGCCTGGAAACCAAAAGCTCCTATCACCAGCTTGCCCCGGTTTGAGCTCGGGGTGCTCTCGGAGATGATCATGTGCGCAGTCGGATAGTCGCATCCCAGTGCCATGCCGAGGCTGAACAGGCAGATGGCGAGCGACGTAAAATTGGTGCACATGATGAGCAGTGCGAGAAAGGCACAGAAGATGATCATTTCGGCGATGAACATCCGCTTGCGCCCGTAGAGATCAGACAGTCCGCCGAGCAGCAGGGCGCCGAAAAGAATTCCCGCCAGACTCGCGGCGCCGACGATCCCTTTGTCGGCCGCTCGAAGATGGAACTCGCGCACGATGAGAGGAAGCGCGACACCGGTCATGAAGACGACGAAACCTTCGAAAAACTTGCCTGCTGCAGCGAGCGTCCAGATACGCCACTGCATATTCGTCATCGGCGGAGTTTTCAGATTCGTGCCATCGCTCCAGATGGGCAGCTCATCGATATACTCCTGCACGGACTTCCACCGAGTCTGGCCGGGCGCGTGAGCTTCAACTGCCATTATCGCGGTCCTCTCTTTCCATTATTTAAAGGCGAAGGAGTCGTACCAAGCGCACGTGCGACCAGTGGCCTCTCGAAGATCGACGGTGAGTTATAGCAGGCGTCAAGCCTGGCAATGTTAACGGGAGTTTACGGGTGCTGTCCCTGACTTTCGCTTGAGCCCCAGGTCAATTTGAGCACGGGAGCGCCGGGAAGCTGCGCTGATCGTGAGCATGCGTTCGTACCGTGACAAATCTGTAACGCAGCCAGGGCTGAATGCAGCGCGGGAATAAGGAATTGGGTAGCTCCGTCGCGCGACCACGCCTAAAGTAAATGTACGTGTGCCTGCTAAAAACTCCGAACGCGGCCGAAAAACCTAGAGTTTTCGGTGCTTTCCACGTTTTAGTAGCGACAGCCTGCAGGACTGGCAACGCGCCGCGAATCGAGCAATGTGTGGTGGTCATGGGGGCAACAATCGCCGCCCCAAAGGAGGACTACACATGGGCTTGGTGGCTGACCTGAGTGCTCCAAAATACGCGGAGAAGGGTTTATGACGAGACGAGCACCGGCAATGGACCGTGCGGCGCTCGCCGCGGAAATAGCGGGCCTGCCGCGGCTGGCTATCGATGAACTCCGTGAACGCTGGAAAGCCATGTACGGAAAGGAGCCGTCCCGGGAAATCGGCCGGTCCTTCCTCGTGCGTGCTGTCGCCTACCGACTCCAGGAGAAAGTCTACGGAGGACTCAAACCCTCGACCCGCCGTCTGCTGGCTCGGTTCGCCGAAGAGACCGCGAATAGCAACTCGCCTAAGAAACCGACACAGATTCGGAACGTCCAAGCGGGGACCATCCTGGTCCGCGAATGGCAGGGCAACGCTCACCGGGTGACGATGCTCGACGATGGAGTGTCATTCAACGGGAAGCGTTACCGGTCGCTTTCGGAAGTGGCTCGCGAGATCACGGGCAGTCGGTGGTCAGGGCCGCGGTTCTTTGGACTGCGAGCACCGGTCATGGAGAACAACCATGGAACGCCCTAAACCACCAATTCGGCGGTGTGCGATCTATACCCGCAAATCGTCCGAGGAGGGGCTCGAGCAGGACTTCAACTCGCTGCACGCGCAGCGCGAAGCGTGCGAGGCGTTCATAAAGAGCCAGGCCGGTGAAGGATGGCACCTCGTGAAGACGGCCTATGATGATGGCGGTCTGTCGGGCGGGACGATGGAGCGTCCGGCATTGCAGCGGTTGCTGTTCGATATTAACGAGGGACAAGTCGATGTGGTGGTGGTCTACAAGGTCGACCGGCTGACCCGTTCGCTTTCCGACTTCGCCAAGATGGTCGAGCTGTTCGATGCCCAGGCCGTCTCCTTCGTTGCCGTTACCCAGCAGTTCAACACCACCACGTCGATGGGCCGGCTGACGCTCAACGTCCTGCTGTCCTTCGCCCAGTTCGAGCGCGAGGTGACGGGCGAGCGGATCCGCGACAAGATCGCCGCCTCCAAGCAGAAGGGCATGTGGATGGGCGGTTTGGCTCCACTGGGCTACGACGCCATTGAGCGCCGGCTGGTGGTGAATCATCCGGAAGCAGAAACGGTGTGAGAGATCTTCCGGCGATACCTGGACCTGGGTTCGGTCCGGCTCCTGATGGAAGAGCTGAATCAGCGCGGCATCCGATCCAAAATCCGGGTCGCAAAGAATGGAAAACAATCGGGCGGGAACCCGTTCTTCCGGGGCGCGCTCTATGAGCTGCTTTCAAATCCCATTTACCTTGGCGAGATTCGACACAAGGGTGTCCGTCATCCAGGGTTGCACGAACCAATCGTGGAACGGGAGCTATGGGACGCCACCCAGCTGCTGCTGCGAAGCCGCGGCGTGCGGCATACGCCACGAGCAAGGAAATCCGCTGCCAGTCCACTCACCGGCAGGCTGTTCGACGAAAGCGGCCAGAGCCTCACACCCAGTCACGCCGTTAAGGGTCAGCGGCGATATCGTTACTACGTATCGCGCAACCTGATCAAAGGAACGGCTGATTTGACAGCACGCGGCTGGCGCTTGCCGGCGCCAGAGATTGAGCAGACCGTAGCCACTGCGGTGAGTCAGATGCTGAACGACCGGACCGAAATCGCCAACGCCGCGCTGGCGACCGGTCTTGCCGAGAATCGACTTCCATCCATCTTCGCGGCGGCAGGAGCGTGGCGAGCTCGCCTCCAATTGGAGCTCGAAGCCGGAGCGGCCTTGAGTGCATTGGTCGATTGCGTAGACCTCAGCGATGCCAGCATTCGCGTGTCGCTTAAAGTGCCGATCACGGATGCGGGCGAACCGCCCATTGGGAACCCCAGCGAGCTGCCCCTCACTCGGGTCTTCCCGATGATAATCAGGCGGCGCGGAGTGGAGATGCGGCTGATCATAGAGGGTACTGGCGCACCGGCCGTACGAGCCGATCTGGCCCTCCTGAAACTCGTCGCACGGGCGCGTCAATGGTCGGAGGACCTGCTTACCGGTCGGGTGCATTCAGTTGCTGAAATTGCGGAGCGCAAAAGCGTGGGAGCGCGTTACGTGCGAAGATTGCTGAGGCTGGCGTTTCTGGCCCCGGAGATTGTCGATGCGATCGCGGCAGGTCGTCAGCCGCTGGAGCTGACCGCGGAGGCTCTGGCCGAACGTATCCAGCTTCCTCTCCTCTGGACCGAGCAAGCACAGGCCGTCGGAATCTGCTAGTCCACTTGGGTTCGATCACTTTCGCACCTGAGGGCCAAGTCAATCGGCGAATTGCCCGGATCGTACCTCAGGCACGGATGGAACCGCCTCCCTTGCCAACAGAGAATCTGCAAGGACGTCGCCTACGAACTGCTCGAAAGAGACTTTCTCCGGTGCCGTCAGATGTGCAAATGACGCCGCATCCGCGGGCTATTTCGCGCATTTGAGAGCAAGGTCCCCGGAGATAGGGACTCGGTGGCGGAGAGGGGCGGATTCGAACCCCCGGTGCCGCTGGAGATTTCCTGCCTCGAATAGAGCCAAGAATGGGCGAGCTTTGGGGCGAGACAGTTCCGAAATGCGTCCCGGGAACCATGTTGACATTCAGTTCGGCCTCTCCGCCAATACGTCCGGATTTGAGTTTTCGGTGGCCTTAACGAGATTCTCGCCTTCAACTCGCGTCGCCTCTTGAACAGGAACCCGATAGCACCAGGAGTCGAGTCAGGAACGACGATCGGCCGGTTCCACTGCCATACGTCGACCACCCTCGCCCCGGATGCCATTTTAGGCAGAGACGAGTACAACTGCGGCCCGCTTTGATGCACAATAATCCGCGGATCAGCTATAGGCCGTGAAAAAGAAAACCTTCGGCGAATTCTTGGCGCAAGCAAGGGCTCAATCGACCTTCAGTCAAAAGGACCTTGCAGCGCGATTGCGTAAGGCCGACGGAACACCCATCTCGGCGCAATATCTGAACGATATCGAGCGTGACCGTCGGGCGCCGCCCTCAAACGAGTTGATTCAGCAAATAGCCTCGCTCCTCGGGGTCGCAGAAGACGTCCTCTTCCATCATGCAGGGCGTCTATCCCCGGATCTGGCGGGGGCTTCCGCCGACCAAGAAGAGCTGAAAGCCGCTTACGTGGTTTTTCGGCGGGCTCTGAAGATTCCCAAATCGCGCAGCCAGAATTGAGACATTCTCGTGTCCACACCACATCGAAAAGACGTCTTGCGTTATGCTAATCAGCTGATTAGCATATTACAAATGACAAGAAATCGCCAAGCCAAGCCATCAAGCCGGCGACGCCAAGTGCGAAGGGCGCCGACTCCTCCCGGCACACCCCGTGCACTCACAATTCTGAGCCGATGCCTTCACAAGTACGTTGAGGTCAACCCGGGTCGGTTCCAGGTCTTCGAGCGGATCAGGCGATCGCATCGCGTCTGCATGGTCGTGCTTCGCGAACATATACAAACATCGTGAGAATTGCCTTTTACGGCCGGTTTAGTTCCGACAACCAAAAAGAAACCTCGATCGATGATCAGCTGCGTGTTGTGCAGCGGTGGGCTCTTCAGCACGGCCACAAGATCATCTCGGAGTTTTCGGACGAGGCTACGTCCGGCGCCAGTCTGAAGTTGTTGGCGGGACTTCAGAGAGCGCTTGATGCCGCGGCTACTGCGCCCGCTCCGTTTGATGCCATTGCCGTTGATCAGCTCGCAAGGCTTTCGCGCGACGTCGGCGATACTGACGCAATAATCAAGCGCCTGCGATTCATAGGGGTTAGTCTCGTTGCGGTATCGGACAACATCAACACCGCGGACGAAAGCACGAAGATCAGCGTCACGGTGAAGTCGTTGGTCAACGAGCTATACCTTGATGATCTCAAAAAAAACGACAAAGCGAGGATTAGATGGCCAATTCTTAAAGGGCTACTCTACCGGTGGCCGGACCTATGGATACCGATCCGAGCCGGTATACGACTCCCTGCCACCCGGCGGGAAGCCAATCCCCGCTGGATACAGGATCGAGGTTGATTCTCTCGAAGCGGCGGTCGTCCGGCGCATTTTCGAGAGCTTCAGGGGCGGCGATGGTGAAAAGGCAATCGCAAAGCAACTGAACGCGGAACAAACAGGACGGTTGTGGCGTCCCAATACTATTTTCCACATGCTTCAAAACCAGAAGTACGTAGGGCGCTTTACCTTCAATCGTCGAGAATGGGTTAAGAACCCAGCGACTGGACGCCGAGCATACCGCTGGCGGCCACCTGAACAGTGGGAAATTCGTCAATCAGAAGATCTCCGAATCGTAGATGACCATACCTGGGAGGCCGTCCAGCAGAGGCTCCGCAGCCGAAAGCGTCTATTTGCTCAGGGACGTTCCCGGACGCAGCATCTGCTTTCGGGGCTTCTGTTTTGTGAGAGATGTGGCGGGTGTCTCAGCGTTGTGGGAAAGGATTGTTACGGATGTCGCAACCATGCTGAGTCTGGGAGCTGCTCGAATTCACTTCGTGTCCATCGCACCGCCCTTGAACAGATGATCTTGTCCGAGCTTGCACGTTATCTAGAGGTCTTTAGCGACGATCTCAGCCAGGCTGCGACCCAGATTCTTCAAACCGCTGGCCCTACCAATATTGAGCCTCAACAGCGACTCGCGAAACTGAGGCAGCAGGCCGAGGCAATAATGGGCGCCATCAAGAACTCAACTCTGAGCGGCCGCGCGCTGGAAGAAGCTATGGGCGATTACCAGGAGATCTGGGACCAAATTCAATCCGCGGAGCGAGAGCCCGCCTCTCCCAGCCCAGCGCCGTACACAGAGCTCCGCTACGATCGTTCGGTTGTTAGTGACTTCATTTCCCGCCTGCCCGAAACGCTTCGAGTTAACGTCGACCTGGGCCGTGAGTTTCTGCAAGAGGTTCTTGCACAGATAAAAATCTCCTCTATGGGCCATCGCGAAATTCTGTGCCCATTGTGCGGGAAACATTTGGGAAAGCTTACGCCGCAACATTTGGCTAAGCACGGTCTCGGACTTGAAGAAGCCTATAAGAGGTTCCCGCAGCTTGGCTTCAGCAAGTGCGCTCATCTCTTGATTCGGCCATGTGCAGGAAGCCTGCTTGCCAGAGCCAAGGTAGACGGTTTGACGGTTGCGGGTCAGGGGATTGAGCTATCGATTCCTGAAAACCTTGGCGACCTTTCTTCCTGAAGCTGACGAAACGCCAGTTTTGCCGCGGCCACAGGCAGCCCATCACCCATCAGCAGCGCTCGTTCAAAACATATTGAGATTATAAGGCTTTCTCGGCTTTGAACACCGCGCCTATTGGGACGCTGTTAGAGCCGCCGGGAGAAAGATCCGGTCAAGATGTGCTGCGGTCAAACGGGAGGTGCGAGGAGCATTTGCGGGGGAAGGATTTGAACCTTCGACCTCCGGGTTATGAGTTCGCTTGCTTCCTGTCCACCAGCGTCCAATCCCTTGTAAATCCTACATAATTTGCCGTCGCTTTTCCGCCCGGGGCCAAATTATTCGCCGATTTCCATCGCCTTGGCTGTCAAATTGGCTGTCAAACTTTCGGCGGGCGCTAACCCCTTCTCTGCGTTGAAGAATCGGCTTCAAGGGTGAGTGAAATCGATGCCCAGGGCAGGTGGGGTGCCCGAAGCACACTTCCCCTGGGCGTGGTCAGATCCGCATCGAAAATTTTAGGAAATTTTAGGATTATGAAACTACATGCAATTCTGCTGAAACCGTCTGACTCACCAACCTGTCCTTACTTTTATTGACGGGCAGGGCCACTATCGGTCACTATCCAGACAAATGCTTGGTTTTTAAGGGCCGCTGAGGGTGGGACAGGGCGCTATTTTGGATATCGCGCCTGATGGTTCTGCCCATGTTGTGCCCATGTTGTGCCTCCGCTGTTGCGCGGAATGTCCTTGGGAAGCTACTCGACTGAAAACCGCGCCGTGGTGTATAGCCTGACTATGACGACCAAAAGCCTAAAGCCGGGCTGTCCTTCTTGCGGAGCAGACGTTGTTTCTGAAAATGCTAAGCCCACAAATAACGGATTGGTTCGTCATCTAAGCGCCAAGTGCTACATCCACCCGGTTTCGCCGCTTCATCTTTGGCGACATGCGGCCGTTGGCGATGGCAGCGTGCCCTGGCGCGTAGAACCAGCGGACTGCGATTGTCTTCCTCCCGGCTCGGACCGTTTGAAGGGGATTTAGCCTTCAGGTGCTCGGACTGCACGATGACGGGGCGTTCTACTGTGAGTGCGGTGCCCCCCACGACGACAACTGCTACGGCTTTCGCGTCTATGATCTGCCCGACCCACGTGATCCGGCAAAAAAGCACAGATTTCGAAATGCACTCGTCCTCGAATGCCTCCGATGCGGCGCGCGATATTCATGGAAGTCTGAAGGCGAGTGATTTTGTTTGTAAACTGCCTGCACGGCTTGTCGTGCCGCTATGGACTGTTTTAAGAATCTGAAACGCGGCTTTCGGGTACTCGGCAAGGACTTCTGCCATCGCTGGTATCGCGCGACATTTGCTGTTCAGTGGATAGGCGTGTTGGTCGTTCTCGCATACACAACGGTTACCGCCTTGCAGTATGCTAAAATGAAAACAGCTACGGAAGCAGCAAAGGAGAGCGCCGACGCCGCTGTTGCGGCAAGCCGTGCGTGGATCATTTTCAAAGACTTCCGAACGGTCATGTCCAGCGGCAATTTGGTAATTCTGCAGAATTACGAAAACGCCGGGAAAACACCTGCCCTCGATGCTTTCACGGGCTTTCAATACAAAACCGCGCAGCCAAATCAGTCCCCTCCCAGATTCGACGATTGCGACAAGGTTGACTTGCGACGAGAAGGGTTCGATCCGCCGAACATACCGTTCATGGCGGCCGGGCAACCGTTCAGTATCAACTCACCCTTAAATGCCGAGGAAACGAAGCTTGCTCAAAAGAGCGTGGGGACTTTCTATATCCACGAGTGCATTCGCTACCATGACGTGTTGAGTAGCAAAGAGAGACTCATGGAACTCTGCGCAGACTTGGCGAATGGTGCGCTGTGTGCTTGGAACAATCAAGTAAAATAAGCAAATTGCGATGGACCAGCGGCCACGCGATGAACTCCGCGTCAACCGCTACCCCATCGGCAAGATGGCGCGAATTCCGCGAAAGAAAATGGTGCTCGCGGTTTCCGTAGGTTGGCCGTGGTGTTAACTGCGAGATGATGACCCTTCGTCACGCCGCCGCACTCAGCCCGATCATGACGGCCAAGGAAGTGGGCCAGTATTTGCACCTTCATCCGGTCACGCTCCGCAGACTGATTAGAAATGGCGAACTACCATTCTTCACAATCGGCAGCGATTGGTGTTTCAACCGAGATAATGTCGACAAATGGATCGCTGAAAGAGGGCGGTCAAAGTAAGCCACTTCACTCTTTCAAAAAAGACGCCACTCCTCGGAGCGGCTGAAATGACGCCAGTACCGGACTTTGAAGCGCCGGGCCAGAAAAGCCCGCCCTTTCGCTTTGCGGAGTGTCGCGATACAACGTCAGCATGAAGCTCCCTCACACCGCTGCGCTTGAGACTCGGTTACTCGTTGAATTGATAGCCAAGGTCAAAAGCCTCAACGTTTCCGGCGCGGCAGAACGGGGAAGGACGATGGATTTAAAATGTCCTTGCGGCGAGGTGATACTTCCGCCAACCCCAGTCATACCAGGCCTCGAAGATCGTCAACGCGGCTTCGTGAAATCACGGATTAAGAGCCATCTACGGTTCAAACATGGGGTTTCGGAACACACGATTGGTCTCGCTCTCAACGAAGCGTTCCCAGATTAGGACATTCGCCTTTCCAATTTAGGACACTGACGGGCGGTTTCGGTAGATTTTGCCGCTGTGTTAGTTCTGACCCAATGAAGCTCCGCCACACCGCCGCGCTCGCGCTTGTAGGCTGGTGTCTCGCCGTAGGGCCGAAGAGCTGGATAGCTGAAGCTGCGGGACCGCCGACGATTGCGGATCTTGATTTCTTCGTCGGCGACTGGGTTATCGAGGGTGAAGGTGTGGACTTCGGCGGCAAACCATTCAAGCTTAATGGACACTATTCGATAGAGCGCGTTCTTGATGGAGGATGGCTTGCAAGTTCTGGCAACTTCTTGGGTGCGAAGCTTCGAGAATATTGGGGCTACGATTCCGCGAACCGCAAGTTTCTGCGCATAGTGTTTCAGAGCAACGGAGCGTTTGCGATTTTAAGATCGGCAGGTTGGAACGATGCGAATCTTCTGTGGATCGGCGACGTATCAACTCCAGACGGTCACCGGATTTCTATTCGTTCAACTCAGATTCGCAAGGACGATAACGACATTCTCGTAACTTGGGAGAGACGAACGGATTCCACTTGGACAGTGTATAGCAAAGAGAGGCTTCGCCGCGTTACAAAGTAGACTTCTCGCCAGATCGTCCGAGCACTTCGATTCTAAATTGGGACAACGGCACCCTCAAAGTAAGGACAGTTTCGGGCTGGTTAGGACAGTGCCCGCCTTTATGGGTGCCCAATGCATCGCGACCGACGATCCGCGCCTCAAGGAAAAGTAGGACTCTCTGCAACATTTTAGTTGATCCAACCCCGCGATCGCGCGATTGTTAGGATAGCAGCGTTTTCCCGGTCATTGGGCGAGTCGGAATCTCCTTGGTGCCCCCCAAGGTCCGGCTCGCCCTCTCTTTTTCACGCCGCCTTCCGCCGAGGGGGCGGTTGACCTCCATCTGCCCGCTCCCTGTTGCAGTACAGGTTGTTCGGCGTTAAAGAAATTCTTATCTCAACACGGAGGATTCGAACGATGGAATTCGAAGCTGCGCTGTTGTTGATCGGTACCTTCCTTGTCCTAGCGATTGGCTTTTGGATGGCCGCAGAACGACCGCCAAAAGGTGATAAGAGGGACGCTGCGTCCGCATCACCGGAGTTGCGCCTCAAAACCCGATAAATCGAGAAACTCGCTGCGCACAAGTGCGAACGCGACAAGCGTGGCGGGTTTCATTTATTTGTTTCGGAACCGACTGCCATATCGATCAGATTCTTGATTGGTCTGGCGTGATCGGCAGTTAGTTCGCCGCTTGGCGTCGAGGGGTATGACCGTGCTGCCGCTCTAAGCGACCTCGATCCCGTAACTGTCGATCAGGTTCTTCGGCAGTGCCCCGCTGGTCGCCCGCCAGCCGCTTTCAATCCTTCCGCATCAGCACCCACTAGCCAAGGAGGCTGGTTTACTCGTCCCAGCAGGTACGTGCGACAAAGACATGAATCACATGCCCATCGATTTCACTGCCGTCGAGCGCAGCGATGGCGCGATCGGCGGCCCAGTCCAGCACGTCACAGAATCCGAAGGTCTTAGACCCGGTTGCACCATCAAACTTTCCGAGGCTTGAGTCGCCGACATGGGCGCCGTGCTGTTCGATCAGTGCCACCAAATCGTGAACCGTGAACTGCGGCGGCAGGTTGTCGAAGCGAAGCATCATTCGACTTCCATCGAGTCATCCGGCATATCCCATGATCTCTCCCCGAGGCTCGATGCGCCAGAATCGCTCGTCGGATTGCGTAGTTGCCGCGCTACTTTGAACCACGCTCTTTTCGAGCGATCCATTTCTCGATTTCATCTCGCCTGAAACGGGCCGATATTGAAGCCCGGTAGTTCGCTTTTACGAATCAGTTTGTAGACCATGGTCGGGTGAATGCGCAGATACTCGGCTACTTCCTTGACCGTCATGATCTGCCGATCGGTTATTGGGGGGATCACGTTTCAATTTCCCACACGCATAACCCGTCCCATATCCTGCTCAGGCCGGTCAGCGGAAGATCGGGTATGCTGAGTGCGCTCTGGCCGGGCTGGATGCAGACAAGGACAAACACCCTCCCATCGACGCGAATCGCAACACGGTCGCCAAGTTTGTAAGCGGTGCCCACTTTCCAGAATTTTGTAAGCCCATTCAATTTAGCTGCCCGGCCTTTTACGGATCACTTTTTCGATTGTCCACTCGCATTCGCCGTCATATAGTTTAAGGGTCGCGGTTGTGCCAACCCTGTGGCGTGCGCTCTGTTTTTTTGGAAGTTTTGGGTGGTCTCAATCCGCTTCTACCCCCTCTTTCGCACCTGAGAGCAAAAGACAATGTCTCCGTCGCGAATCGCTATGTGGGAGCCTAGTTTGTAGGCGGTGTTCGCTTCCCGAGGGTTTGGCTGCGGATCATCCATGTTCGCCGCGTCGCTTCTTAGCGCGTGCCTTCAGTATACGCGACCGCTCATCCGAGGATACCGCATCCCAGAACGCGCGGATTCAAGCCAACGGAATGGCCCTACCGGTGCCAGTCAGTTGGTCGCAGAGTTCGGCCTTTCGCTTTGTAGGGATCGTGCGCTACAAACGCGAGCATGAAGCTCCGCCACGCCACCGCACTCGCGCTTGTGGGCTGGTATTTGATGGTGCCGCCGCTATCTCATCTTCCAAAAGATGGACGCATGGAGCCGTTGTTTAATTGGACCATGGTCGGCGCATTTAGAACTGAAAAAGACTGCGACGCCGAACGTCCCAAGTTCTCGAAACTCGACCCCAATCTCGGTTCGTATCGTGGTCTGCCGCCAGAAGAAATCTACGATGTGCAGTGCATCGCGACCGACGATCCGCGCCTGAAGGAAAAGTGAACAGGAAGCTTCGCCACGCCGCCGCGCTCGCGCTTGTGGGATGCTATCTGATGTTGCCGCCGCCCCAACCAGACCCGACCACGGGGTTCCCGAACGGCGCACCTAATCTACTTGCCCCATTCAAATACTGGGACAATGAGGGGAGCTTTGATTCTGCCAAGGAATGCAATTCCAAGTTGGAAAGTGACATTCGATTGTTGATGCAAATTGAGGCAAACATTCGGAGCGAGCATCAGAGCGAGCAGCAAGAATTGGCAGAGGAGGAAAAGATGGACCAAGCAGCCAAGCTGCCGAAAGGCTGGCACCACGGGATGCGTCACTATGGCTTGACGGCGGCGATGTCTGCGAAATGCATCGCAACGGACGATCCCCGATTGAAAGACAAATGACCCCGTCACTTTTACTCCGGTATTCTCAAACGTCCCTCGCGTCTGTCGTCGCCATAATCGCTGTCTATATTGCGTATCAGCAGTGGCATACGAACGCGCTGAAGTCGAAGTTAGATTTATTCGATCGTCGTTTCCGGGTGTTCCTAGAGGTGCGGAAGATTCTGAGTTCAGTCCTTCCGGAGGCGAGAGCGAGCAATGAGGATTTCTTGAAGTTCAAGAGTGATGTGGCTGAATCTTACTTCATTTTTGGCCCTGAGATCGAGAGCTATCTCAACGAGATCTACCTCCACGGAATTAAGCTGGCAAAGGCCGACTACCTGTATCGGCTGCCAAAGGGAGAGAGAGCCGATGATCATGACCCGAAGAAAGTCGCCGAAGAGATCAACACGCATCTGACTTGGCTCATGGGGCAGCTTCCGGTCGCCAAAGAGAAATTCAAAAAGTACCTAGACGTAAGTAAATTGTAGTGTACGCACAATGCGCTTGCATCGCGACCGACGATCCGCGCCTCAAGGAAAAGTGAGCATGACACCTCGCAACACGCTGAGTCGAACAGAGAGGCTGAATCGCGTCATTATATTATGCCATTCATTTGTGAGAAATCTTGCTTACTATCGCGCCGGATGGGCGCCGGAGCATCGAGGCCTCCTCGACGAAGCAAACATTGACAGCATGAACTTTTGGCGCTTGGTAAACAACAATTTCCTCGATATGTGTGCGCTCGAATGGTGCAAGCTCTTTGGCAATGAGAGGGAAGCGTATCACTGGAAGAAGGTTGTCGCTGACCCAACCCGTTTTAAGAGCGACCTGCTGCTTGAGCTTAAAATGGACGACAATGAATTCCAGAAGGAAATTAAAACGATGCGCAGGTACCGCAATCAGTGGGTTGCGCATTGGGACCCTTCTGTCAGAAGCACCTTCATTCCAGTGCTCGACATCGCGAAGAAAGCGGTGTGGTTCTATTACGAAACCCTTGTGAAGGAAGAGGTCGCCCTCGCAGGCCTTCCCAAGGATACAGACACTGGCTATGCAGAGTGTGAGAACGAAGCCAAAGCAGTATATCAGCGACTGCAAACTCCGACCGTGCGGACGCTGTTGGGATAGCGCGCCGTCACCTGCGCCATCAGCCGTATTGTGGCGTTCTTGAAGTTGCCGCGCTTGAACGAATCGCCGTGGCAGAGGCCGCACGATTCAACTTCGACCGGTCCGACATTCTCGTCGTCTGATCCGTAATAGGCCACGAACTTGGCGTCGCAGTTCCGATCTGCTTTCCATCAACGCCGAAGCCTGGCGCGTCTCTCATAAGGAATTCACTTCGAGACTTTAGGAGCTGTATTGATCGTCACCTTCTTCTCTTCAGTCTCTTCCAGCATCTCAAGAGATTTGCCGTCATCCGCGAGTATTAGGTAGCCTTTTACAGATGAGGTAATCGTCGACGGCTTCAACAGCAGGGGCGCGCCGCCCTCATAGCTTTCGATAACGCTCAGCTGAAACTTAGCCGTGCGGCCAGAAACGGTACCTGTCAGTGCAATCGCCTCTACTTTTGTTAGGGTCGATGGAGAAGATGATCCGGTGAGCAAGCTCATATATTGCGATGATGGTGCGAGCGCCTTGAAAGTCGCTGAAGCCGAGAGCGTGAAGCCGTCCTGAGCAAACACCAATCGTCCGTGTCGGGTCTCAAATTCACCTTCGATGGTCGCTGGCCGCCCCAAAAACGCTTCTGCATAGCGGACCTGAAAAAGCGACTCTCTTTTCGCTTCAACTTTGGCCTTGGTCTCAGCCTCAATCTCCTTCTTGCGTTGCTCCTTGATCCTCTCCAGAGCGGACACAGAGCGAGCGTTCGCCTGTTCGTCCTCGTTTGCAGTCGCCTCCTTTGCTACCGCATGCGCGATCGTTTCGGCAGTTTCTAGAAATCCTCGATCAATGTACGCGTGACTCAAATTCGCTTTCGCGAGCAAACTATCCTGTGACGCTTGCTCGTACATATGTATTTCTTTGCCCGGAAGCTGCAATTTGTCAAACTCGACACCTAAGTTATTCAGAGTTGCCGGTTCTTTCCCTTGCGCAGCACGTACAAGGTAATGATATATGGAAAGGCTGCTCTTGCTCATCTGACTATAGAGATATGCGAGTCTAAAGCGAACTTCCATATTGTTAGGTGTCATGTCTAGCAGTTTTTCTAAAGCGGCGGCCTCTAGGAATCGTTGCTCGTGTGCTCCAGCAATATTTGCGAGCGCTTGAAACACCGATTTTCCTTTTTCCGCGCTCTCCTCGCCCGCAGCAAGTTCCCTCAGTTTGTCAAGCGCTGCACTCAAATTCCCGGCTTCGCTCAGGAGGTCTACAGCATCGAGAATCAAGAGAAATCGGTCCTCTGTCGAAGCCGCCTCACCAGCAGCAACAAGAACCTGCACAGCCTCGGCGGCCCGCTCAAAGTGCGCGTAGTAGTCCGCTAATTTCATGACTGCAATCACTTTGACCGGACGCGAAGCGGCTAACTCGGTTAGCTTGTTCAGGCTGCCCTCATCTCCTCGTATCGCTCGTTCATACAAATAATAGCTTTCCACAAATTCTCGCGCCCCAGGTGGGCGACCTTCAATAACCTGCTTGTATATCTAGGCCAAAGCCCGCCCTCTATAGAGGACCCAAAATTTGGACGTGTTTAACGCAATACTTGCGCCGGACGAGCAAAGCTGGGCAACTCGACCTGCAAAAGGGGCAGGACCGCTGCCTGCCTTTGTTTTTATTTCACAATGTATTGCGCCAATACCTATTTTGAATACTCGGTTGGGCACATCCAAAACCTCGAACACTAATAATCCTGTAGACTACCCTCGGAACCACATTCTTTTTTATTCTAACAAGAAATAAAATCAAAAGATTGAAATGCCGCAGTCCGAGAGGAACAATGGGTTCTATAGGCATTAGGTCTTGCTGCCAGCTACCAGTGATGGACAGCGAATTAATTTAATAAGGAAATAGGATAAGCGGCGACCAGACAGTCGATGCAATGCCGGCTAGTGTCCGTCCCTCACAGCATACCTCTGCTCACTCAGCCGAGTAAAACAAATGATTCTAAAAGAGCACTACGACCGCGGAGTACTCAAACTCAATGGACAAGGATCGCAGTGACCTACTAGCGAAAAAAGCAGGGAATTCTTTTAAAAGAGAAATAGGGGAAGAGCCGACCAGGCCGACGCTCCGCTAGCAATATGGTTCCTTTCTGGACCTCCCGCTCAATCAGAACTCATCCAAGGCCGGGACAGCAAAAGGTCTAAAAGGAAAAACAAGGTCGGGGAATACCGAACTCACTGGACAGCGCTCCTGGCGAAACGGTCCTATTTATTTTAATCGAGGTTCAGCTCCTATGAATTGTTTTATAAAAGAATTAACCCTCCCTCCGGAAGCAGCCACATCAGGGTTCACAACGGGGGTCTGCTAATAGGCTATTGTTCAATCCGTGGCGGCCCGACTTCACATAGTCATCGAATCTATAAGACCCTTACGGACAAATGGTGACCAGGACACTGGACCCGAAGCACCAGGTGACAACGTGAGCTAACATTTTAAAAAAACAATTGAAATACATACAAGGCGGCTGGCGAGGCTGCTAATAGGGCCGATTTCCAGACGGGAAAATGTTTTTTAATTTCACATGCCTTGACCCTCTTCTGAATCCCAATGGCCCGTAGCCCGCCATCGAAAGAGGACCCAAGATTTGAGGCGGGATTTAACAGGCGAATCGCATCACCGGCGAACCTCTGACGAGAGAAGGGAGAAGAAACCTTGCCGGGCCGAGCCGACTCTGAAAGCGCGATCAGACAAAAGGAATTGACAGTTGAGCGCACTCACCCGCGATGTCGAAGATGAGCTTGCCTCCCGCAATCAGAGAGATGCGGCGAAAAGCTCGAAGCTCAGGTTCCCTGTTCATAGCCTCCAAGAGTTGAGGACGAACTCGGGCGATCAGATCGCGGTTTCTCACGCCTGGCCCTGGAGCATTCTCACAGTAAATTAAAAGGTCCTGATGGTCCGCACCTCTCCAAGTACCTTTCGCAATGCTGCGAGCCTTATCGCGGATGGAAGCCATTACTAGCGCGGCGTTGGTGGTTTCAGGTGAATCGCCGATCCAGCCGAGATCCACAAATGGTTTTTCCTGGTCCAGGTCGTTCTCGTCCGGATAGCTCCCGTGCCTTTCGGAATACTCGAGCTGATTGTGAAATTCCGTCGTCGTCGCTTCAGTAACCTCGAGGCCGACCGCTTCGGTCGCGAATTCGAGCACAAAATCAGGAGACTCGCCCGGAAGAGCCATAATCGCTGTAACTGGGAGCGGGAGGCGATCCTTCAGCGCGAGAAGATATCGAGACAATTGCCACTTC
The DNA here is from genome assembly GCA_052146355.1 of Binataceae bacterium (SeqCode). Lineage (GTDB taxonomy): Bacteria > Desulfobacterota > Binatia > Binatales > Binataceae > JAFAHS01. The sequence goes on from JBKQNE010000156.1 coordinate 20,730, forward strand.
TCGCGGTCGACGTTCTGACGCCCTTCTATGTGGGGCGGCACAACCGAATGTCGAGCGAAATCCATGAGAGCGTCTCCGCTCTCAAAACTGAATACGGCTCGAGATTGTGGCGGCTTCTTATTATCCAAGGCCCCATCACGCGCGAGCTAGCCTCTGCCCCGCAGCGACTGTTCCAGAGCGGCGAACCGTCAGTTCGATGGGGGTAAGCTGGACCTGCTTGGGCCCGAATCGGACCACACACCCGTCTGGTCTTCGCGAAGACCCCTTGGGAAACGTTCGAGCGACAGAATCCTGCATTGATCTCGATGTATAGCTTTCCACGGCCCCGTGCGACAGATTCGCTTTTGTCAGTGCGTGGAGTTTTCGGCCGGCATAGGATCGGAAATTCGATAGCTCTATGTCCACCAGCGTCCAATCCCTTGTTAATCCTGCATAACTCGCCGATCTTCCGCCCAGGGCCAAATTATTCGCCGACTTCCATCGCCTTGGCTGTCAAAAGTTCAGCCAGGAAACCTGGAAAGCTGGACTCATGCACAGGCTTCGCGACTTGACAGATACGGTTCGCACCGTGAATGAATGGAAGACTACGCAAAAGACCCCCTAAAAGGGGGGAGGTTACGATGCGAGCGATAATTCGATTCTCCGTTGATAATGAAACAAACGGCGCCCTAAACAACAAACTCAATAAGGTTCTTACCGACGCGAACTTCGCTAAAGCGCAGAACACTGCGACCTATGAGCGAATTGGTCTACAGGCGCTCGGGCTTGGACAAATGCTGGAAAAGTTTTGGAGCACAGCGCACGGCCATGAAGGTCCTGGGCGTCTCGATCACTTCTGGATGTATTCCGATCGATGATTAGGTTAGTTCGACAAGGCTTGCCAATCATCTGGTCTCCCAATATTCCTGGAGAGGACCGAGCGGGACAAGATACGATTGCCAGCTGATAAAGCGCACTGGCTGAATCAAGAGCAGGCTTTAGATCTGCATTGGGAAAACGACATTTAGGGTTTGAGCTACGGGCACCAAGGGTGATTGACAACTAGCTCCGAAAGGCCACCGGACCCGGAGAAAGCGATGGCTGTTCAAGTTCCGCACTTCGCGATCGCTCAAATTCGTAAAGTGATTCTGCCTGACGATCTAAGCAGACTAGATTCGCTTGAGATGCGACTACGCATCCGCAACGAAAACATTACGGTTCGTGATCTTACCGCCTTCCTTCGAGCCACCGAACGGATCTACGGAGCCTTCAGCGAAGGCGGGTTAGCATCTTACACTCGGTCCGAGCACGACTTGTTCGAGATCGAGAGAATCGAAACCGGGTCAGTCGACCTCTCATTTGTTCAAGACATAACGAGTATTGTAAGAAGCCATTCGCCGATTGCGATCTTTATTCTCATATTTCTATTGCGAATGGACAAGGTGGCACTTAGTGCAAAACATTTGGCCGAAGCTTTTCGGGCCGCAGCCGAAGCTTTCAAGACTTATGAGGAAGGGGCTGAAATTCGAGACCGGCGTCAAAAACTAGAACTCACGGAAACGGAGGTCTTCGAACCACTCGCCAATTACTTGAGCTACCTGTTCAGGAATACGAGCCTCACGCGCGCCCAACGCTTCGTCAAAAGGTACCTCCTAGATGCGATCCTGAGAATCGAGAAGGGACGAGGTGCCAACCCGTCACCCTGACCGGCGCTTCTGCGAATGCCGATAAATATTCCGCGCAGATGGAGTCTACAGCTGTCTCAATCAGAAATATAGACGGCGGATGAGGCAGCTAATAGCGGAATTCCGTTTTTTTTTAATCAAATCACACCTGGCAGGTCACTCAACAGGAATCCAAGCGCATCGCCTAAACCCCGAAAAACGCCTATTCCGTTTCCGCCTTTTGGAAGGCATTATGTGTCTAATAGTGGATTTTTTTAGAACGCCCTTCTATACTATAGAACACATGCCGCCTACTCCCCAGACCCCGGCGAAAAGTACGTAAATTAACTACCTTTTTCTTTTGTTATTTCCAAATGTGCTGACCCAATGCCCAGTTAAACATTCCGTCGGCCCGGCACTAGGCAAAGCCAATCTATTAGCTGAAATAAAGTAAATAGCAAGTTGCCGATCATTTATTATGTTTATATCGGTGCCAGGCACATTTGTCCGCACATTAAACCCGCAGAATACCCCCGGAACCTCATGTTCTTATTAAAATAAGGCCAAGATTTCAAGCTCTCGACTACCAGCGACATTGGGTTCTGTAGGCAATAGATTTCCGTACCGACTTGATTTAAAAACAGCGAATTAACTTAATAAGGAAATTGAGTAAAAGCGTCAACCAAAAAGCGGATGCACAGTTAGGCAATACAACCTTGCGTATCGGAGAATATCCAATTGAATGAAAAGCCTCCATAGCGACGAGTGTCGATTCTTTAGCCCTAATGTAGCAGCGCATTCATCCTATTCTTTCAAAATCAAACACGAACCGAAACAATACATAGTCCATTGGCTATGGATTTGTCGGGTTATATTTTATTTCTTTTTGACAGACAAAGTAATCACACTGGCAAGCATCGTGTCCCCACATTGCCGTATCCATAAGGGATAAGAAGGTGTAAAAGGTGTAATTTAAAGGGCTCTGCTCCTCTTCAATAGCAGGTTTTACACCTTCTGAATTCATGAGGCTTTCTTGGCTATTTTTCAGATATTTCTCACATAATAGAGACTACTGTGACTACAGAGTAGTCTCAATTAACGATTTCATTGACCTCATCTCTCGACAGGCTGTGCTGAAATCACGGCCTTCTCGGCCCGCGTTATTCGTCTCAAGGGCACAGAAGACCAAGCAATCTATTCTTAAAACAAATATGGTTCAGCGCGGAAGCAGATCAATAGAGGCATTTTCTGCGCGGAAAGAAAAGTTTGGAATTCCCCATACCTTGAACCTCCTTTGAATCCCAATAGGCCACAGTGTTGCCGCCGATGCAAAACTGACCCAGGGTCGCCGATTGAAAATTGATCCACCCTGGCGTGGGGTACTCCGAAGCGGAGGGCCTTATGCTGGTGACGGAGGAAGCGGTGGAGATCCGGGTTTTGAGACGGCAGGGCAAGAGCATTCGCGAGATCGCTCGGATGCTCGAGGTATCCCGCAACACGGTGCGACGCTACCTGCGGATCGAAGGATCACCGCGGTACGAGCGTGAAGCGCGACCGAGCAAGCTGGACCCCTACAAGCACTACATCGATGAGCGAGTGAAGGCCGCCGCGCCGGACTGGATTCCGGCGACCGTGCTGCTGCGCGAGCTGCGGGCGCTCGGTTATCCGGGCGGCTACAGCATCCTGAAGGATCACCTTGTCGCACTGCGACCACTGGCCAAGCCGGAGCCGCTGATTCGGTTCGAGACCGACCCCGGGCGACAGATGCAGGCTGACTTCGCGACTATCCGGCGCGGGCGCGACCGGCTGTCGGTGTTCATTGCGACGCTTGGATGGAGCCGGGCGACCTTCGTCGAGTTCGTCATCGATGAGCGGTTGGAGACGCTGCTCGGCTGTCATGAGCGCGCGTTTTACTTCTTCGGTGGGGTACCGCGCGAGGTGTTGTACGACAACATGCGCACGGTGGTAAGCGATCGGGATCGCTATGGTCCGGGGCTGCATCGCTATAACCGGACCTTCCTCGACTTCGCGCATCACCATGGCTTCGTGCCGCGCCTGTGCCGGCCATATCGGGCAAAGACCAAGGGCAAAGTCGAGCGCTTCATTCGTTACTTGCGCGCCAGCTTCTACGTGCCGCTGGCAAGTCAGCTCAGTCCCGAAGGACTCAAAGTCGACCGTGATACGGCCAACGCGCGAGCGGGAACCTGGCTGCGCGAGGTCGCCAACGCGCGGGTGCACGCGACTACCGGCGAGGTCCCATTGGTGCGCCTCGAGTTGGAGCGCGAGCGTCTGCAGCCGATGCCCACGCCATGGCCTGGCCTGATTCAGCCTGCTCCTGCACGCTCGAAACCTCCGTTATCGATACCGCGCGGCTATCAACACTCGCTGCAAGTGTACGAAGAACTAATCGCCACGGGGATCAGATGAGCATTCAACATCAGCGCTTGGTGGAGCTATGCAACGAACTCCGGCTCGGCGGGGTCGCCGCGCAGTACACCGCGCTGGCACAGCAGGCGGCCGAAAAGCAGACCTCATTCACCGACTTCGTCGAGGAACTGCTGACCGCCGAGCGCGAATCGCGCCGAGCGCGGGCCCGGGAGATGTTCGCGCGCATCGCCGGCTTCCCCGCCGTCAAGACCCTCGATCAGTACGACTTCAACTTCGCCACCGGCGCGCCGCGCAAGCAGATCATGGAGCTGGCGAGCCTCGCCTTCGTCGAGCGCGCGGAGAACGTGGTCTTCCTAGGGCCCTCGGGCGTGGGCAAAACTCACCTGGCGATCGCACTCGGATACCTTGCGACTCAGAAGGGATACAAGACTCGGTTCTTCAGCGCCGCCGATCTGGTGTTGATGCTGGAAGCGGCCCAGCGTCAGGGCCGCTACCGCCAAGCCATGCATCGCGCGGTCAACGCCTACAAGCTGCTGATCATCGACGAGATTGGCTATCTGCCAATGAGCCGCGAGCAGGCCAACCTGTTCTTCCAGGTCGTGGCGCAGCGCTACGAACGCGGCTCGATGATCCTCACTTCGAACCTCACATTCGGCAGTTGGGATACCGCTTTCGCCGGCGATACCGTGCTCACCGCGGCGATGCTCGATCGCATCCTCCACCACTCGATCATCGTCAGTATCAACGGTGAAAGCTTCAGACTAAAGGACAAGCGCAAGGCCGGACTGCTCGCTGGTCCAAGCAAGATCGCGAAGCACTAGACCCGGAGTTCTGGCTTCTTCTTTGTGGCGGTCCACAGCTTCTGCAGTTCCTTCCTCACCATCGGCAAAGGATAGATGGATCGGCACCCCGGCCCTCGGAGAGTAAGGTGGCTCGTAAGAGACCTGATGCCCATTGCCGGGCGGCGCAACGCTCGGTAGCAGCCGGCCATTCGAAAGTGACAATCCGCGACGAGTCCCCGCGCCCATGCTAGACCCTCACCACAGTCGTCTAAGGCAATCTCGCGGATGCCCCGGCGGATCAAGCGCCGATAGATCTTCAGAGCGTTTTGGCCCAGCCCCAGCATCTGAAGAGACCCGGCGTAGTCCCACAGAACCAGCGGGCAGTTCGGAGCCTCGCCGACAGCGCGACGCGACCATTCGAGTGCTTGCTTGTAATCCTTTTCTTCGTAGTAGGTCAGCCCAAGTCTCGTGAGCAGCCAATGATTCTTAGGATCCGAACGCAGCTCCGCTCGGATCGCGCGCCTTGCTGCCGGCCAATCCTCCGCCTCGATCAATCTCTCGATCTTCGAAGCCATATCCGATTCCTCATCGCTCAGAGCGACAAGCGATGTTGCCTGCTGTGAGGTTCGATCGCAACCGCGAGAGTTCTACAGAATAGCGAGGGGGAAGGTCCCCCTCGCGCTCCCCCTGTCCAGACAGCGTCCGGTGGGTCAGTTTTACTTCGGCGACCTCCCGCCAAAGTGGGTCAGCTTTCAATCGGCGTTGACAACAGCCCGCCCTCTAATGAGACTCTCCACTTTAGTTGCAATCTGGAGCAGTACTTCCTGCCCAGGACGGCGACCGGAACGATTCAGAGGGGCACAGGACTGCCCCGGTCAGACAGCTCCTCAATTATTTATTTCTGTGTTTTTATGATTTCGAGCTTTCGGAAAATACAGCCGAGGGTCACTTCCATAGGCATCGCCGTCTTTTGAATAATAAAAGTTCTGAAGTGTTTCTCCGGGACTATGGCGTCATCTTGTAGTTCGCGACCTCCTGCATCCGCTCGAGAGCCCAACGAAACGGCACATCCGATATTGTCACGGTACCCTGATACGGATGGGCCAATTCCAGAATCGCCAGAATCGTCATCCCCAGCATGATCGAAAAGAAGGCGCACATCATAACCTGGGCGCGGAAGACGTTGCTGCCGAAGAAATAGCTGAAGCCGATCGTAATCGCGCATCCAAGGTAAATTATCAGCCACACCACCGAAGGAAGGTCGTTATCGTAATAGAGAAAGCGCATGCTGCGTGCCTGGTTGACTGCGTTCAACTGATCTATTGATTTGTCCACCAGCATCTGCGCGCGGTTGTCCGGCGCGCGATAGGAGAGCAGCAGAGCCCAGACCTTGTTGAGCATGGTCGTCTTTCCGGGCTCGTAGCTCATATTGGCCATCGTCAACCACTCCTCGTCGATTACGTGGTGTGTGTATTCGACAACGGTCGAATCAATCTCGGTTCGCAGCGGCTCCGAAAAAGCCTCACCCAGCCTGTAGACGTTAGACAAGGCGGTCGCCTCGTCACGCGTGTTGGCATTGGCCTGATTGAATTGTTCCCAGGCCGCTACGATGACAAAGGCGAGCACCAGCCCATAAAAGGCCCCGAGCACTCCGAACGTAACCGCTGCCACCTCGTGGTTCTTTTGCAGGCGATCCAGTGGAACCAGCATCCTTACCAGGCACAAACCCGCCACGCTGCCGCCGCCAAACACCACGACGACAAACGCGATCTGAGCGGGCGTATTCCAGTACAGTAGAAAATCCATCTCTCAAATTCCTCCTCCGCGGAAGCGGTTTGCCGAACCAGATATCACAGCCCCGTCGATGTAGCTCACCGTGTCGTGCGTCCTCAGCCAGGCAAAAGAATCCTGGCCTGCGCTTGGCTGAGATTCCGGGTTTGGGGTCAGAACAAGGCTACGAACACGACTTCACCGATTGAGCCTACCCTGCCGGATGCTATAGTTCAGGGTTAATTACATTTAGGAGAATCATTGATGCCCCGCAAAAGTGTCAGCGCCTTTTCGCAACTTCAACAGCAGGCAAAGAAGCTGCTTGAAGGCCTCGCGGCTGAGATCCAGTCGAAGAAATCGGAATTGACTCGACTCGAACAGGAATTTGAGCAGGTTACGGGAATCGCTGGGCTTCGCGGCGCTAGCCTTACATCCAAGCGCGCGCGGACTAAGGCGACCGCAAGACAAGGCGGTGCTGGCACCAGCGGTAGCAGGCGTATCAATTGGACAGAAGTCCTTGCAAAACTTCCTCAGGAATTCAAAGCCTCCGACATTCGCAGTATCCGCGGCCTCAAGAGCAAACATGCTTCCGAACTCTTTGCCGCGATCACGCGGTGGATCGATTCCGGTACGGTCAAGAAGAAAGCGCGGGGTGCTTACCTCCGGGTTAAGTGAAGAGGTCTTCAATTAAATTCATATCAGTGCTAGGCGTCTTTAGCCCCGGTCATCACGCTCTGAACCATAATTATTTTGTTATTACACGAAATAAAAGGAAACGATACCGCCTACGGGTAATGGAGTTCTCAGATCATATTTTTTTGTTTTGAAAAAGGGCGAAGACAGGGAAGGTGTAAAAGGTGTAGTTTAAAGGGCTCCTCTCCTCTTCAATAGCAGGTTTTACACCTTCGGAATTTGCTAGGGTCTGTCGGCGATTTTTCCGATATTTCTCACATAATAGAGACTACTGCGACGACAGAGTAGTTCGACCCCTAATTGTCCCAGATGTCCTAATCCAGAAGGACCCCAAGATTGTCATCGTCCCTAAGTTTAGAGATAAGAGCCTTTCGCGCAGTTGTGTGAGTTCATTTTGTTTGCTTTTTTATTCTGCATGCCCCCCTCGCGATATTCACCAGTTCTATAGAGTTGAGCGCGGACACTATGTTTTCATGTTGCGCAAATAAAAGAGCGTGGCCCAACCTGCTTCACCGTTTCAAGCATTCGGTGGTGAGCTGGTTTGAGCAGTGTACACGAAGGGCAATCTCCAACCGCGCGCCGAGACGATAAGCAAAGCGAACTAATTGGGAACTTATGTTTTTGCTGCAGTCTTGGGTTTGGGGCCCTTCTAAAAACCCCCTTGAATCTCGCATAATTTATGATTTACTGAGGTCTTTAGGAACTGAGCTGCAATGTAATGTCCTGAATGCCTTCAGATCATGCTGGGAAATATGAAACGTATAGTTATCTGTGGTCCCGGCGCTTCAGGCAAGTCTACCCTTGCATTACAACTGAGCAAGATCACAGGGCTACCCGTGATAGAGATTGACAAGGTTTTCTGGCAGCCGGGCCTTGCTGCAATGCCGCGCGATCAGTGGATTGAGCTTCAACAAAAGCTTATCAAAGAAGACGGGTGGATCATGGAGGGTGACTTAGGGCCCTATGACGCTGTCGAAGGTCGTCTTCGTGCTGCGGACACCGTCATTTTTCTGGACTTCTCGTTCGTCCGGTGTGTTTGGCGAGCCCTCCGGCGATCGCGCGAGCGTGCCGATTTCTGGCTCTGGCTGCTGCGATATCGTTATTGTAGCCGTCCAATTCTTATAAAGGCTTTCGCTAACTACGCAGTTAACGCAGACCTCCACGTACTTAGTAACCCTGCGGCCCTCAGGCAATTTGTCGCGGACGCAGCTCGCTAAGCAGAAGCCTTCCATCGGCTTTAATGGCAAATCACCGAAGCAATAACCGGAATATTGTTAGGGTCCCTCTAACCTCTCTTGAATCTCGCGTAAGTTATGATTTACTGAGGGCTCTGGGAATCCGAAGGGCTCTTTCAACGGAATGACGGGGATACTTAGCCCGCGCGGTAGGTGTGACCGCATTTCTTTTGAGCGGGCTTTCGATACTTAATCGGAATTTCCATTTTCAATCCTCACATACCGCAAGGCCACATGTAGTAGCACATTCATCAATTATTTTGTATTTTGTTTTTTGTTTTCTAAATGAATCAAACGATACCGCCTACAGGTAAAGGATTTCTCAGGACAGGAATGATTTGCCAGAAGGGGCAATGGCAATCGGATACATGGTGTTTTATCTTGAGGAATCTATAAGTGATCTGGAGGTAGGGTGTAATTAACTGGAGTAAGGTGTAAAAGGTGTAATTTAAAGGGTCCCTCTCCTCTTCAATAGCAGGTTTTACACCTTCGGTATTTGCCAGGGTCTGTCGGCTATTTGTACCGTAATTGCTCACATAATAGAGACGACTGTGATAACAGACTAGTCTGACCTTCAATTGTCTCAAATGGTCTAATCCATCCCTGTGGGTACCTTTCAACTAGCCATTATACTTTCAGACTTAACTGCGGAACTACATCTTCAGGCCACTTTGCTGCTGCGTGTATAGATGTTCGTATTCGAACGAGGAAAACAGCGAATTATTTAAAAACACAAATAGGGTCTGCTCGGCTCGAAAGTCGAGCAATGCTAGTGTCATGTCTCGTAAATAAGTGCAGCGTTACGGATGCTGCGTCTGAGCTGGTCGGTGGTTTTGGTCCAGCGGAAGGGTTGGGCGTGGTCGTTCCAGTTGGCCAGGAAGCGGGTGATGGCCTG
>JBKQNE010000157.1:0-22204 GCA_052146355.1 Binataceae bacterium (SeqCode)
TAGGAGTTCTTGAAACCGAGGACGGAAACGCGGAGGTCTACTTCGGACCGGTGCGGCTTGGGAGCATCGATGGCGTCACTCTGAAACTGCTGTGCGCCAATCGAACTCAGCATTCACCGGAGCGGCGTGGGGGGCAGCCCCCCTCGCTCTCCACCCAGCAAAACTACGAAAAAGTGTTACCTATGTTGCCGGTCTAAAGTGTTACCTATGTCTCCGGTCGCTCACCTGCCCGATCTGATTAGCCGCGCCGAGGCGGCGGAAGCGCGCCAACTCGTGCTTGCCAGTGACATCACGCGAATGCATCGCTACGGAGACTAACGTGAGCGAAACGGCCGGCAATTCACAATCGCGCTCATCTTCGATCTGGGGATGGCTCCCTTGGGTGGTCTACTTCGTGGTCGGCGGCTTCGGGTACCGAACGATCGGTGCATTTGCGGCGCTATTCGCCGCCGCGTATCCAGTCGTGACGGCGAGAAGCCACGCTACTTCTGTAAAGCTGCCGGAGTTGGCGGCGCTTGCCTTCTTCATACTCGCCGCGGGTATTCCGCTACTCGGCGGCGCAATCGCAAGTTCGTTCTGGAAATACAACTTCGTGGTGATGTGGATTGTCTTCGCGGGAGGCGCGTGGGGATCGATCCTGCTCGGAACGCCGTTTACGACGATGTACGCGCGGGAATCGACGCCACGGGAATTCTGGGAGACCGATATATTCCGCAGAACCAATTTTGTGCTGACGCTGGTATGGGCGCTGCTCTTCTCGCTGAATTTGCTGGCGGTATCCATGGTGATAGGTGCGACCGGCCTGGAGGCCTGGATTCCCCTGATCGTGCCCACCATCACTGTGGTGAGCGCGTTCGTATTCACCGCCCGATACACGGCGTCAGTTCAGCGCGCCACGTCGGCGATGAGCGCTCCGCCACACGTCGCCTGATTGTCGTTGAGCGAGGCGCAACAGTCCGCGTCAGCGGGTCCACTCCATTTCCAGTGAGGCGAGACCGCGAAATTGGAATGAGTCGATAAATTCCAATTGCTGGGTTACCCTGCGGGCGCTGGACAATACCGGAACGAGTTGTTCAAGCGAGCTTGTCGCTTCCATTCTGGCCAACGCGGCGCCGAGGCAGAAATGGATGCCGAAGCCGAACGCGATGTGCGGCACTTCGTTCTTGCGATCGATATCGAAAACCCCCGCGTCGCTTCCGAATGCGGTCTCGTCGCGATTTGCGGAAGCGATCAGGACCGTCACGATGGCATCTTTGGGGATCGCAACGCCGGCAATCTCCACCGGCTCGGTCGCGCGCCGAAACAGATAGTGCACCGGGGGATCCCAGCGCAGCGTTTCCTCGATCGCCGTGGGTATCAGATCCGGGGCGGCCTGCACCCGCGCGAGAACATCCGGATGCGTCAGTAGCGCGTGGGCGGCGTTGCCGATCAGGTTTGCCGTCGTTTCGGTTCCTGCAAACAACAGCAGGTTCGCAAAAATGATCGCCTCGTCCGGCGTCAGGACTTCGCCTTCGCTGGCGCGAACCAGGACGCTTATCAGATCGTGTCCGCCCTCCGCTGTGCGGCGTGCGATCACGCGGCGCAGATATTCCGACATCTCGGAGCTTGCCGCGGCCGCTCCGCTGCCGACGAAGCCGAGATGCCGCTTCGAACCGTTCATCCCGACGGTAATGATAGTGGCCCACCGCTTGAAGTCCGGGTAACGCTCGGGTTCGACCCCCAGCACTTGCGCAATGACGATGACCGGCACCGGGATGGCGAGCTGCGCGATCACATCGAACCGCCGCGCGGCGCGGATCGAATCGATGGATTCGCTGACCGCTCTTTCAACCGCCGGTTTCCAGGCGGAGATCTGCCGCGGCGTGAAACCGCGATTGAGAATATTGCGCAGTCCCGTATGTATCGGCGGATCGCTGGTCACCAGGCTGGGCCGCGGCGAACCCGGAGGCGGCGTCGCACCTGAGGTATGACGGGTCGAGCCCGTCAGCACCGACGCCATCGCATCAGAGGAAAAACGCTGGGGGTCCTTCAGGATGGCGGCCACGTCCTCGTAGCGCGAGACCACCCAGGTTTTGGAGCGCGCGGCCCAGTAGACCGGCGCCGAGTGGCGCAGCTCCTCGTAGACTGGATATGGATCGGCGCGAAACTCGGAGGAAAAAGGGTCGTAGTCAAGATTCATCACAATCGCTCCCTGTCAGCGTTGCAAACGCCGCTTCAGGCTCCATCGATCGCTGATCGCCCGAACCTCGCTCACCGTTCCGTCCTGGACACGTGTAACTCCCGCCACGTAGAGAGTCGCATCTCGTCCGACCTGCTCCTTGGCGAGCCCGTCGATTCCGCTGGCGTATTTGCCGTGCTGCGTAATGTGAAAGGGAACCCGATCGCCGGCAGAGAAAAGATCGTTGATCTCCGTTCTGATCGAGGTGAGACGCGGCTGCGGCGTTGCGTTCGGCACCCACGAATCGTCGATGACTGCCTTGGCGGCATCGCGAAGGTCGCCGCGTTGCAGCCACGATCGAACGATCTCTTCGGCTTTCGGGTTTGTCGGAACCGCGCGGATGAACCAGGGATCGAGATGGAGCGGCTCCAGCGGATGCGGCCGTCCGGTTTCCAATTGATCGAAACGCGCCAGATAGTCCTGCTCGACGTAGTTCTCGGTGAGCCGCCGGCCGTTCCACTTGTAGAGACCGATTCCGCCCCACGCCGACAGCCGGTCGTCGTGCGGTATCGACGCGCCGTGCTCGCTGAAGAGCATCGCGAGCCGGTTCCCGTTGGTGACGAATCCATGGATTGCAAGACAGAGCCCGGGCATTTCCTCGAATAGCCGCTTCACCGCCGGCTTGTAGTCATTGTCGCGGCTGCGAAAGGTCAGTCCGCTCATGTGAAATACGTAGTCGGGCTCCATGATCTCGTCGCAAACCGATTGGTCATGGCTGTTGGTGTAGTCGATTACGTATTTGCGCATCAGCGCGATGAACGGCTCCATCTCATTTCTCCACGAAGTCAGCGAGCACCGCTGCGACCCGGAGCTGAGGCGCGACCAGCTCGTCGCCGATACGCCGATCGATTTCTTCATGGAGATAGTAGATCCGCCGCTCCTGGTAGTTCAGCGGAATACTATTGATGGTTCCGGCTTCGAACGAATCCTGCATGAAGGGCAGGTTGCCGAGATCCTCCGCCAACACGCGGTCGGTCGCGCGCATGATTCCTTCGTACGCCGGGCGATTCGTGTCGGTCATCTCCTGCGCCATCATGTAAAACACGTCGTAACGCATCTGTCCCGGGGCAACCGGCCAGGTCTGCGTCGTGAATGCCATCGTGGGCGCGATGACCAGGACGGTGTTCGGATAGACGAGGTACGAATACACCCCCTCGCCGGTCATGGCGCTAACCTTCGGAAACCCGCTGATGTACGAGCGCGGGGTTATTCCAGGCCGGTTCGCGATGAACATCCGCGAATGCCCATTCCCAAGCAGCCACATCGTCGTGGCGTTCTGATCGATCGCCGGCGCCGCGCTGGTCTTGTGCACCGTGTTGACGTGAAGGTCTCGATATTCGCGTCGACCCCGAGCTTCCAGTTGCCACGCTGTTGGGTGGCGGTCTTGCGGACGAAGCGGAGCTGCACCGAGCCGGCCGCGTCTCCGATCTCGCCATCGACGTCTTTGATGATGGGCGCCAGAAACTCGCGCAACGAGCGAGCACCTGGATCGAGATTGATAAAGATGAGGCCGGCCCACGAGTCGCAATTGACCGCGCCCAATCCCAGGCAGGTCATGTCGAGTTTGCCGAAGTTCTTGCTGTCAGGAACGCCGCGCAGCCGTCCCTCAAGATCGTAGGACCAGCTGTGGTACTGGCAGACCAATCGGGTCTTCACGTGCGCTTTGGGATCGCGGATAAGCGGGGCGCCGCGAGGCCGGTAGGTGTTGTAGAAAGCACGAAGCTTCCGGTCTTCGCCCCGGATCACCATCAGCGGCATCGGAAACTGATCGAGCAGCAGCACATCGCCCGGTTCCGGGAGTTCATCGACGTGGGCGACGAAAAGCCAGCTCTTGCCAAACACGTGTTCGCGCTCGAGGCGAAAAAACGCGGGGTCGCAGTAGCGCGCGGCGGGTATCGGCGGAAGCGCCGGGAACCCCTCGGGATACTGTTCCCGTTCTTTTTCCCAGGTGGCCCGCCGCCTGATGTCGTCAGCGAAAGCAGAATCCATGGCGTGTCTCCCGCGCGCAAATCTGATGCGAACGCTTGCCTGCTGGTCGACGAATTTAGTAAATGATCACTTACTTTGTCAACGATGAGCGACAAGGCCGCAACCGCGGTCAAAGTGAGAAAGGCACGCCGTATCGGCCGGCCGCGCAAGGAAGATCGTCCCGCCGGCGCGACCCGCGGGCAAATCATGAATGCAGCCGCCGATCTGTTTGCGATCAGAGGCTTCGACGGCACCTCGATGGAGGCGATTGCGCAACGCGCCGGGCTGACTGTCGGCGCGCTCTATCGCCACTTCTCCGCGAAGGGCGAGTTGCTGCTCGATGTCGTCAGGCAGGCGCTGTCTTCGCTGCCGGTCGCGCAGCACATGCGGGTGGACAGCGGCCGGGCCGATCTGCTGCCCGAGATGGTGACGCTCTACACCGCGCCCGACCTGCGACGGCTCCGCCGCCTGGCGATCGAACTGCACAATGCCGCGAGCCGCGATCGAAAAGTCGCGAAGCTATTGCAGGAGTTCAACGATCGAATGGCAGGCGACGCGCGCGCGCGCATCGAGGCGGGCCGGCGCGACGGGACGCTGGACGATAGTTACGATGCCGACTATGCGGCGCGCTTCCTGATGGTGCTGATCATGGGACTTGCGCATATCGACACGCTGTACCCGTCGATGCTTGCAGACAGCGGCTGGAGGAACTACGTGATGGAGAGCGTCGGCATGCTACTGGGGGTTAAGCCGCGATAACGCCTTGGGGTTTGGGATGATCGTCGAAACGCATTGTCACATCATGTCCCCGGATCAGCAAAAGTACCCGCGCGATCTCGGACCGAAGCCGGCCGCGTGGGTGCGCGACTTGTCGGTCGAGGATTTTCTCGGCTTGATGGACGGCGCCGGGGTCGAGCGCGCGATCCTGGTGCAGGCTTTCGGCGCTTACAAATACGACAACAGCTACGTCGTCGATGCGGCCGCGCGATATCCTGATCGCTTCGCCGCGGTATGCATCGTCGATGGGCTTCAGCCGGACGCGGCGCAGAAGCTCGACTATTGGGTAAAAGACCGTGGCGCAAGGGGACTGCGCGTCGTCACCTGGACCGAGCCGGAGACGATGCTCGACGATCCTCGCCTCGATTCTCTATGGCAGTGCGCCACCGATCTTCAGATCCCCGTTTGTGTGCTGACCAATTTCCATCAGGTGCCCCGCTTGGCTTCGGTGCTTGAACGCTTTCCCGACATGCGTCTGGCGCTGGATCATTTGGGGATGCCGAATCTGTCGGAAGGTTCGCCGTACCCGAAAGCGCAGCCGCTGTTCGAACTCGCGCGATTTCCCAATTTCTACGGCAAGTTCTCGTCGTGGACGATCGCCGCCGCGGCAAACAGCAAGGGCGGATGTCAGGAATTTTTCCGCCTTCTCCTGGATATGTTCGGGCCGCAACGTCTGATGTGGGGATCAAATTTCCCGGCGAGCAATGATCGGAGCTACCAGGGGTTTCTACAGTTCGCCTTGGAGCAACTGGGGTTTCTGTCGCCCCAGGCTAGGCATTTGATGTTCACTGAGACCGCGCTGAGCTTGTGGCCGCATCTACGGTAGGACGTCAGCACCACTTGGATGATCGCGTGGAGGTACGGTTTCGAAACCTTCCTCTCGCGCCGTTCGATACGTTATCCGGCCCGAGCCGGGTTCAGAGAACGCACTTGATGGTGGACCGAATCACATAAATTGTGACTGGCAGTCCGAATGCCCACGCCATCAGCAGGGATCCGATTATGAATTCCGCGAACATCTCACCTGCCCGCGAACGCATCACTCGATTGCCTCTATTCGGGCCATAAGTCCCGATTTAAGGCTTCAGCGCCGCGGCAATAGGCAGCTACGCAATAACCGAGCCAACTGACTGAGATGGAAGTCGCAAGGCTTGCCCGATGCAGCTGGTCTCGTGGCGGCAAAATTCATCGAACATCGCTGAGAATCGCGGAAAATTGCGGGCTGGTTCGGCTCCGAATCCGCCGATGCGGGTGAACCTGCGGTAGACCTACCCTCCGTCGAACGCCGGGAACTGGTTCAGGCCACTGCCGCCTTGGTGCGATCGTGCCATGCGAGCAGGGCGCCCCTCTTTTTGATCTCCACGGCGGTGTGCGGCGTAAACGGACTCAGCAGGCAGGTCACTTGAGCGGCAACAGAAATATCGGCCACACTCAGGTCTTGTCCGCACAAGAACGCGTCGCCGACCATGCTGTTCAGCCAGTCCAGCGAATCCCACAGTCGCTTTCTGTGCTCATCGACCGTCAGGCGGCCGTAACCCTGGCCGTTGAGCTGGCCCCGCGACTGGCGCCGAGCGAACGCTTTTACCAGCGGCCGCAGCGGAGCCGGCGTCGGTGCGAAAATCTCGGCCGCGAATTTGTCGTATTGATCGTCAACCAGCCAGTTCTCGTAGACTATGTGCCAGTAAAGTGATTCGTCGGCCCAATCCTCCATCATCAATGCGTATGCGCGTTCGCGCTCGTCCTGCGGATAGAGTCGAGGCTCCCGGTGATGTTCCTCGATAAACCGCACGATGTCGGTGGAATCCGAAACGATAGTCCCGTTGTAGCCGAGCACTGGCAGCTTGGCCCGCGGGTTAAGCTTCTTCACCTCGAGCGGATTCGCCATGTTGACCACTTCAAACGGGACGTGTTTGTAGCGCAGCGCATAGTGGACCTTCACGCAGAACGGCGAAGCCGACTCACGATCGGTTACCGGACCGAATTGATACAGCTTTATTTCCGCCATGGTCGCGACCCTCGCTCGAGATTTGAGGTTCCGGCGCTTACTACGGCGCGCATGGAATTGTGAGTCAACATCAAATGTTCCGCGCTCCGCTGGATCGGTTCGCACGCCATGCGCGATACTGGAGCGTTTTCCCGAATATCATTCACCTTAAAGAGGTACCCGATGAACTATCGGCAACTTGGTCGAAGTAAGCTTCGCGTCTCGACGGTCGGACTCGGATGCATGGGGGATGTCGGAATTCTATGGCGCGGGCGATGACGACGAATCGATCGCGGCCATCCATCGCGCGCTCGATCTCGGCGTGAATCATCTCGACACGTCGGACGCGTACGGTCCCTACAAGAATGAAGAACTGGTCGGCCGCGCGATCCGTGAGCGGCGCAGCGAAGTCGTGGTTGCCACCAAGTTTGGAATCGTGCGCGGGCCCGATGGCTCCCGGAGCATCAATGGAAAGCCCGACTACGTCCGCAAATCGGTGGAAGGGAGCCTGAAACGCCTCGGCATCGAAACGATCGACCTTTACTATCAGCACCGCGTCGACCCCAACACTCCTATCGAGGAGACCGTAGGCGCGATGGCGCGGCTGGTCGAACAAGGCAAGGTGCGCACCCTGGGTCTGTCCGAAGCGGGGGCACAGACCATCCGGCGCGCCTGCAAAGTTCATCCGATCGCGGCGCTGCATACGGAATACTCGCTATGGAGCCGCGACCCCGAAGATGAGCTGTTGGCCACCTGCCGCGAACTGGGAGTCACCTTCGTGGCATACAGTCCGCTTGGCCGCGGCTTTCTGACCGGACAGATACAGAAATTCGAAGACCTTGCAGCTGACGACTACCGGCGCTTCTCGCCGCGCTTTCAGGGCGAGAACTTCCAGAAGAATCTCGCGCTGATCGATCGCATCACGAAAATGGCGGCCGAGAAGGGATGCACTCCGTCGCAGCTTGCGCTGGCATGGGTGATAGCGCAGGGCGAAGAGATCGTCACGATTCCTGGGACCAAGCGCAGAAAATATCTCGAGGAAAATGTTGGCGCCGACAGCGTGAAGCTCACGCACGAGGATTTGAAAAAGATCGATGAGATCGCGCCGCGCGGAGTCGCAGCGGGCGAGCGCTATCCTGCGGCGATGATGGGTTCGGTGAATCGCTGATGTAACGCCTCATTCTGTGCCTTGCCCGCTCATGAACGGGCGAGGCACAGAAAACTGCGAAAGTGCGCGTTAGTACCCGCCTCCACCGCCGCCCATCATTCCACCCATGCCGCTCTTGACGGTCTTGAGGGTGAAAGTGCCGAAGATACCATCGGCCTGGTTGTTTGGACCGCCGGTGAAAAAGAGCGTGTTGGTCGCGCCCACGGAACCATCGCCAAAGACGAGGCTCCAGACCCCACCAACCACCAGTACCTGACCCTTCATTCCGGTCAGTTGTCCCACGGGCGCGCCCGTGGTGGGATCGAACGCGTTGATGTGGCCGTCGCCGAAATTTCCGACCAACAGAGCTCCGCTGAGCGATCCGAAGTTCGACGGAGCAAGCGCCATGCCCCACGGCGAATTGAGCGCGCCGTTCGATATCAGACGCCGAATCAGATTGCCGTCGGTGTCGAACACATCGACGAAACCGTTGCCTGCTGCATTTACCTCGTCGGTACGCGCCGAGTCCGGCATCGCATAGCTGACGTAGAGGTTGCCGTTGATATTGGTGATGCCGAAGGGCGAGAAGTTCGCCGGCAGGTTCGGGTCAACGAATCCTCCCGGCACGGTGACTTCGTCGAAATTCGTGTCGAAGACCGTAACGACGGCGTTGTTCAGATCCGCCACGAAGAGCAGGTCGCCTGAGGCATTGGTGCCGAGAGCGATTCCCTTGTAGACGGCGTTTTTGGCCGAGTTGTCCACCGCCAGTTGCGCCATCGATCCGTTGCTCTGGTTCCAGGTCGAGATAGTTCCGTCTTCGGTGCAGAAGATGAACAGACTGCCGCCAAACTCGCTCTGACGGGGGTTGAACACCACTCCGGTTGGAGCAGCAGGCCCCGACTTGCCCGAAGGCGGCGGTATGGTGACGATTGGCTTGAGGAGTTTTCCCGACGACGTATAGAGCGTCGCAAGTCCGGAGTTGTTGTCCGCAATCCAGATTGCGGTTCCGGGCCCGAATGCCAGCCCCCAGGGATTGATCAGGTATTTGTCTTTCTTCTTGGCCGCGACTCCAAATCCATCGAAATTGGTCTGAACATAAAAGGACTTGGTCGTCGATCCATTTGTCATCATCGCCGCGCGCACCGGCACAGCGACCGCAAGAGTCATTAGGCAAGCGAACAAGATTCGTCGCGTCTGCATTTTTTCCTCCTCGAAATTTTACGCAACCCGCCTACCTGCCAGCATCAACAAGTGGCGCGCGCGCATGGTTCCCTGAAGGAGGGCGGACCGACGATGATCAGTCTGTGAAGATAGGGTCGATCGTTTCGCAGCGGCCGATTAAAAGCCGGTTTGCAGGTAATCCGCGTGTCTAGACCGATTTCTTCGTACGCGCGGACCGAAGGCGAAAAAGGGAAAAGTGTCAGTCTTCCTTCTTGATTTGTTGGGCCAGGTAGTTTTGCTCGCCGACCTGCTTGAGGAGCAGAAGCTGGCTTTCCAGCCACACGAGATGGTCGTCTTCGGACTTCGCGATGTCTTCCAGCAATTCGCGGGTCACGTTGTCCGCGACTTCCACGGCCAGCGCGATCGCCTTGTTAAGGCGCGGAATGGCCGCCGCTTCCAAATCGTGATCGAGCTTGAGTTGCTCTGGAACCTTCTCTCCGACGCGCACCTTGTCGAGCCGCTGCATGTTGGGCACGCCATCCAGGTCGAGAATACGCTCGATGAGCCTGTCGGCATGCTTCATTTCACCGATCGATTCCTCGCGGTTCTTGTGCGCCAGGCGCTCGTAGCCCCAGTTCTCGCACATCTTGGCGTGGATGAAATATTGGTTAACCGAAGTCAGTTCGCTGGTAAGAATTTCGTTGAGCGCTTCGATCAGTTTTGGGTTGCCTTTCATTCCGCCTCTCCAATGATTGCCGCACCGCATAGCGGCGTCCGCTAGCATTTCAATTTGTCATTTCGGCCACGCGCGCGGGAATCGCGCGGGGTAGGTTGTCAATAGCTCGATAGGCCGCTGGTTCGTATTCTAGCTGAGGAAGACTCGAACGACACTAGTCGGCGGCGGCTTGAGAATCCGCGCACGCATACCGCTGAGGATGCCGCGAACGGGAGAGCAGGGCGATGATCTCATCGCGGCAGGGGCTGCAATGGCGTCCTGCGCCGCATTGGCGGCTGATTTCGGAGACGGTCGTGGCGCCGCCGTCGATGAGCGCTTCGATGGTGGAATCGGAGACGGCGGCACAGTGGCAGAAGATCATCGGCGTAGTACGTCCTAAACGGTGTTGAGAGTCATTCTCAATATCATCTACGCGCCGACCAAAGTCAAGACCCGCGAACAGGGCTGAGTTCTGCGGAACCGCTCGGACCGGGATGCATCGGCGACGCTGACGCTCAGAAGCCGAAATAGTCGGCCTATGCGCAAGTGTTGAAGGCTTAACATCGCGTGCTTGCAACGGGTCATAGCGGGGCGCTAGCTTGCCCGTGAACGATGTTGGTTGTGCGTCGACGACGCAGCGGTGTGGTTCTTTTCTTTTGGGTGCGCGATGCAGGGTGTTGTTACACTGAACCCGTTTTCTCCCCAAGCAGCCGCAATCTCGCATCTGTTTGTTGCAATTTTACTCGTTCTCGCCGGCATCTTTACCTTGGTGACGGCGCTCGTCATTTACGCGAGTATCCGATACCGCGACCGCCCTGGTGCGCCCGAGGCCAGCCAGGAATTCGGCTCGCGCCGGCTCGAAATCGCCTGGACGCTCGCCCCGGTGCTCTTGCTCGCCGTCATCTTCACGTTCATGGTCCGCGCGATTAATGCGTCGGATCCCCCGATCGAAGATCGTCAACCCGACCTACGCGTCATTGGTCATCAGTGGTGGTGGGAGGTTGAATATCCAAAATCGGGCGTCATTGCCGCCAACGAGATCCACATTCCCGTCGGTACCTCGATTCTCGTCGAAGTCGATTCCGTCGATGTGATTCACGATTTCTGGGTGCCCGAGCTGGCCCGCAAAGTCGATGCGATTCCGGGTCATCTGAATCATCTGTGGATTCGCGCCGATACCGCTGGTGTCTATTGGGGTGCATGCGCCGAGTTCTGCGGTTCCGAGCACGCGTGGATGCGGATGATCGTCGTTGCACAGCCGCAGGCGGACTTCGATGCGTGGCAGAGCGCTCAGCTCACTACGCCGCCGATTCCGGTAGCTGGCGCGGAAGGGCAGGGTGCTCAGTTGGTCAAGGACGAGACCTGCCTGAACTGCCACGCGATCTCCGGCTTGCCGGGGAACAAGCGGATCGGTCCTGACCTGACGCATATCGCCGGGCGTCGCATTCTCGCGGCCGGCGCAATCGAGAATACTCCCGAGAATCTTTTCCTATGGCTCAAGGATCCTGCTTCGATAAAGCCCGAGAGCCACATGCCGAATTTCCTGCTGAGTGACGACAACGCGCACGCGCTGGTCGCTTACCTGGAGACGCTCAAATGAGCGACATCGTTGCCACCGATCGCATCGCGCCGCTCGAGGGAAACCCGGAACGCGCCGGTTTCCTCTCATGGGTAGCTTCAGTCGATCACAAGCAAATCGGCATCATGTATCTGCTCTCGGGACTGGCCTTCTTCGGGCTCGGCGGCCTCGAGGCGCTTATCATCCGCGTCCAGCTCGCGATGCCGGGTAATCACGTCGTGACGCCCGACACCTTCAATCAGCTTTTCAGCATGCACGGCACCACCATGATCTTCCTGGTGATCATGCCGGTGATGGCGGGGCTGACCGCGTATGTGATTCCGCTGATGATCGGCGCGCGCGACGTCGCGTTCCCGCGCCTCAACGCGCTGAGTTTCTGGGTGCAGCTCTTCGGCGGCGTGCTGCTCTATTTCAGTTTCATCGCGGGCGGAGCGCCCAATGCCGGATGGTTCAGCTATGCGCCGCTAAGTGAGCCGGCGTTCTCGTTCAACAACGGGGTAACCTATTGGGTGCTCGGACTGGTCGGTATCGGGATTGGTACGCTGGCGGGCGCGATCAACATGATCGTGACGATCCTGAAGCTGCGCGTGCCCGGAATGACCATTCGCCGCGTGCCGCTGTTCGTTTGGATGACGCTGGTCAATTCGTTCCTGATGGTCCTGGCGCTGCCGGTGCTCAACGCATCGCTGGTGATGTTGGCGGCGGATCGGCTGCTGAACGCGCACATTTTCACGCCGGCTTTCGGCGGATCCGCGATTCTGTGGCAGCACTACTTCTGGGGATTCGGGCACCCGGAAGTCTACATCATGATCCTACCCGCATTCGCGATCATCTCGGAGGTAATTCCGGTCTTCGCCGGCAAACCGATCTACGGCTACGAGTTCGTCGCCGGTTCGACGGTAGCGATCGCGTTTCTGTCCTTCGCCGTCTGGGCGCATCACATGTTCGCGGTCGGCCTGGGCCATCTTTTCGATCTCTTCTTCGGAATTTCGAGTATGACGATCGCAGTCCCGACCGGAATAAAAATCTTCAACTGGACGGCGACGCTGTATAAAGGACGGATCCGATTTACCACTGCGATGAAGTTCGCGGTCTCGTTCCTCCTGATGTTCACGATCGGCGGCCTGTCTGGCGTGAGCTTTGCGGTCGTTCCGCTCGACTGGCAACTGACCGATACGTACTACCTGGTCGCGCACCTTCATTACGTGCTGTTCGGCGGTTCGGTCTTCGCGATCTTGGCAGGCATCTACTACTGGTTTCCAAAAATGTCGGACCGCCTGCTGGATGAGCGAATCGGTAACTGGCACTTCTGGCTTACCTTCATCGGATTCAACATGACGTTCCTGGTGCAGCATCTGCTCGGGATGATGGGCATGCCGCGCCGGGTGTTCACCTATCCCGATTGGCCCGGATGGATGTCGCTGAATATGATTTCGACCATCGGCGCATTCGTGCTGCTGCTCTCCGTCATCGTGTTCCTGTGGAACATCATGGTCAGCCTCAAGAGCGGCGAGATCGCCGGCGACAATCCCTGGGATGCGTGGACGTTGGAATGGGCGACCACCTCTCCACCGCCGCCGGAGAATTTCAACCTGGTGCCTCCCGTGCATGGGCGGCGTCCCCTGTGGGATTTGAAGCACCCAGATCGCGCTGATGAGCTGGTTGCGGCGGCAGCGGGGAAGTGAGCGGCGATGTCGAAGAGTAAGCTCGCCGTCGTTCTCTTCATCCTGTCGGAAGTCGTCTTCTTCGCGCTGCTGATCGTGGCCTATGTGTATTTTCACGCCTATCCTGGCGAGGGACCGACGGCCGCGAACTCGCTCAACGCTACGCGCACGGGAGTTTTCTCGATCTTTCTCTTCGCGAGCAGCGGCACGATGGCGCTGGCATCGCGCAGCTACCGTGCGAAGAGCGGCGCGATGCTCGGATGGCTCATCGTCACGGTGGTGCTCGGCGGCATTTTTCTGTTCGGCCAGGCGCACGAGTACATGGGACTCTACGCGTCGGGCGTAACGGCGAATCGCAGCCTCTTCGCGACGACATTTTTCACCCTGACCGGCTTTCACGGCCTGCATGTGGCGGTTGGCCTGCTCTCGATTTCGGTCGTTGCCGTGCTCACAGCGTCCGGAAGCTTCGGCGTCACGGAACGCGAGACGGAAGCGTTCGGGTCGGTCGAAATCTACTGGCACTTTGTCGACGCGGTATGGGTCGTCATCTTCACGATCGTGTACCTGTGGGCGTTTTTATGAGTGGCGCGGCGCAAAACCTGATCTACGCGTGGGATTTCGATCCGTCGATCGTGATCGGATGCATCGCGCTGCTGGCCGCCTATGCGATCGCACATCGCGGCGATTTCGCGCGCGCCGGATGGTTCGTGGCGGGCGTCGTTGCGATGTTTCTGGCGCTGGTGTCTCCCCTCGACCCGCTCTCCGACACGTACCTGTTCAGCGCGCACATGCTGCAGCATTTGATTTTGGTTCTGATCGTGCCTCCCCTATTGCTGCTCGGACTGTCGCCGCGCTTCGTGCGCGCCGTCCTCCGCGTGCGCGCGCTGGCGCGAATCGAGCGCGTGCTCGGCAACGCCGTCGTGGCGTGGACGATCGGGATGGCGATGCTGTGGCTGTGGCACGCGCCGTACCTCTACAACGCGACGCTCGCCGACGAGGGCGTCCATATTTTCGAGCACGTGTGCTTCCTCGTCAGCGCGACAATCTTTTGGTGGCCGATTCTGGCGCCCATCGAAGAGGTGCGCCTCCCGCCGATGCCCGCCATCATCTACCTGATGACCGGCGCGTTGGCGAACAGCATTCTTGCGATCCTGCTGACCTTTGCGCGGCCGGGGTTGTATCCCGCTTATCTCAGTCCTGGTGATCCGCTGAAAATTCTCCCGATGATTCGCGATTCGTGGGGTCTGACGCCGGCGCTCGATCAGCAATTGGGCGGACTGCTGATGTGGGTGCCGGGCGGGATGGTCTTTCTCGGCGCGATCGTGTGGGTGATCGCGCGATGGTATTCCACGCCGGAGCCGACCGTTCGGGTCGCGCCGGCGAATTAGCAGGGCAGGGGTATTAATGATGGCGGACGAAACACCGGGTTCATCGCAGACCAACGAAGGCTGGACCGCGCCGCAACCGGAACGTGTCCCCGGGCCCACCTATCAGCCCGCAGTGATGGCGCTCGGAATTACCTTCCTGCTCTTCGGGCTTATCAGCTCGTACGCGTTCTGCGCCGCCGGCGGCGTGCTGTTCGCGATCTCGCTCTACAACTGGATTGGAGAACTCGTGCATGGCGACTGAGACACGACCGCCCTCAAACGAGGCGTTGAGCCCCGAGCGCCGCGTCTTCATCACCAAGGTCAGTATGATCGCGATGGGCTTGGTGTCGCTGCTGGTCGCTGTCCCCATCGTCGGATTCCTGATCGGACCGCTGGTCCGGCGCTCTTCTGCCATGTGGCGATCGGTCGGCAAGGTCGACGATTTCAAGATCGGCGAGACCGTGAAAGTGAGCTTCCGGGACCCGTCTCCTCTGGCGTGGGCCGGCGTGACCGCCGAGACCGCGGCGTGGTTGCGGCGGATCAGCGCAGATGAATTCATGGCGTTCGCGATGAACTGCACTCATCTGGGATGCCCCGTCCGATGGCTGCCGGACGCAAATCTGTTCATGTGCCCATGCCACGGCGGTGTGTACTACTCCGATGGCCGCGTGGCGGGCGGACCGCCGCCGCTGCCGCTGTTCAAGTATCCCGTGCGGATCAACAACGGCCTGGTCGAGATTCAGACCAGCGCTATCCCGATCGGCTGACGCGACCGCGAGGACAAGGAACGCGCTGTGATGAACCTGCTTAAACGCCTGATTGACGCGTTCGAAGATCGCACCGGCCTGCTCAAAATAATGGCCGACCTCGCTGAGCATCCTGTCCCGCCCGACACCGGATGGTGGTACGTGTTCGGCAGCGCAACGCTGGTGGCGTTTATCATCCAGGTCGTCACCGGCATGGCGCTGGCGACCGCTTACGTCTCGTCTTCCGGCAGCGCATACGACTCGCTCCAGTTCATCACCACGCACGCCTTGATGGGGAACCTGCTGCGCGGGATGCACTATTTCGGCGCATCCGCGATGGTCCTGCTTGTGGGCATCCACATGGGGCAGGTCTTCCTGATGGGCTGTTACAAGTATCCGCGCGAGTTCAATTGGGTGACCGGCGTCGTGCTGCTGTTCCTCACGCTCGCGATGGGATTTACCGGGCAGCTGCTGCGATGGGACCAGAATGCGGTGTGGTCGGTCGTGGTGGGAGCGGAGCAGGCGGGTCGAACACCGATCATTGGGCCGATACTCGCGCGGTTCATGCTGGGCGGTAAGACGATCGGCGGCGCGACTCTGTCGCGCTTCTTTGCCTTCCATGTATTTTTCATTCCGGCGATCATCTTCGGTTTCGTCGGAATTCATCTCTTTCTCGTCCTGCACGACGGCATTTCAGAGCCGCCCAAGGCCGGCGAGCCGGTTGATCCCGACACCTACACCGAGAAGTACGAGAAGGTGCTCAAGGAGCGTGGCGTTCCCTTCTGGCCCGATGCAGCCTGGCGCGAT
Organism: Binataceae bacterium (SeqCode); assembly: GCA_052146355.1. Lineage (GTDB taxonomy): Bacteria > Desulfobacterota > Binatia > Binatales > Binataceae > JAFAHS01. The sequence goes on from JBKQNE010000157.1 coordinate 16,134, forward strand.
GTCGTCTTTTGCATCGCGGTCGTCGTTGCCATCTTTCTGCTCGCGCTCATCTTTGGTCCGCCAGCGCTCGACAAGGCGCCCAACCCGAGCATGCTCGCCAGAGATCCGGCGCCGGACTGGTATCTCCTCTGGTACTTCGCGGTGCTCGCACTCATACCGCACAAGATGACCACGCCCGTAATTCTGCTCGCGCCGATGGTGGCGGTGATCGTGCTGTTCCTGGTTCCGATCGTCTCGAACAAGGGCGAGCGCCATCCGCGCTATCGCCCGTGGGCGGTCGCCTCCGTGATCATCATCGTGATGATGATTGGAACGCTATGGGTGGAGGCAATTCGTGAACCGTGGTCACCTGACTTCGAGGCCGAGCCGCTGCCGACGGCGGTGATCGGCACAAATGAAGGACCGGTGGTCGACGGAGCCAAGCTGTTCAATGAGAAGGGCTGCGAGTTCTGCCACGAAATCGGCGGTTTCGGAGGGCATCGCGGGCCTAGCCTGACCTGGGTAGGCGATCGGCTGACCCGCGCCGACCTGACCGTGCGCATCATGAACGGCGGCTACAACATGCCGGGCTTCGCCGGAATCCTGAAGCCCGACGAATTGGACAACATCCTAGTCTTCCTCGAGTCCCGCAAAAAAGAGCAATAGCGGAAGCCGACAAACCTAAGCCCTGACCTCTTCCCTGAGCTACTAATTCTGAACTTCGTTGCCTGGTGGGAAGATTTTGTCTTCAGGCGTCGTCGGGAAGTGGTGTCATTCCGAGGTTTTTCTCCGAGGAATCCCGTGAGTGTGAGAACCTTTGAACTCGATCGCCGAGACAGCGTCTGCGTTTTGCGGGCGCAAGCCCGCGTTGAGGACCAACAGGACGAAGGGCCCTCTTCGCGCAAGCGAAGCCGGTACTGGTTCCGCGTCCGCGAAGCGCTCCTTAGTTTCGCAATGCTCTCTTCTCAGGGAAGGGGTAAGAGGTTAGGTCGTTCGGATTACTTCTCCCGCGAGCCGTACGACACCGCCAATCCCGCGCGCGCGTCGGATTGGATTCCATACTGCGGAATCGGGTAGCGCAGACCGTTCGATGCGAGCCGCTTCATCCCCTCGATCGTCTTCGGTAGAAAACGCGGCGGAATCGCCATCAGCATTTCGTCATCGAGCACGCCGCCGTAACGCCGCTCGGCGTAGCAGGGAATCGAAAGACTCGGCTCTCCAGTCTTGAGCGCGCGACCCCACGAATCGGCGCACGCCGACTCTCCGACCACACCCCATTGAAACTTGCGATAACCCGACCATTGGAGCCCGTTGATGAAGATGATCATCTGGCCGGGGTTGGCATAGATCAGGCAGATGTCCGGCGGATTCAGGCGCCCTGAAGCGAGCGGCGACACCGCCATCGCGGTGTAGCGCCCATGCGGCACGGTATCCATCGCGTGCTGATGGGCCGACGAGTCGGTGAGCGTCGAGTACCACACGCCTGCCATCGATTTTCCCGAGAGCCACTCCTCGTCCTGCGGATGAAGCCCGATGACGGCGCCGCACTGCGCGCCCACGAGATCCTTCATCGTGATTCCGACCGTCCATCCGAGCCGCGCCGCCTGCGCGACAATTTGATCGGTCGTATGAATCGACTTAGGCCGCCGGATCTTGGGAATCGCTTCCATCTCCTCGACCGTGCGGAACATCTTCATTCCGATCGGCGTGGTGCGCAGCCGCAGCAGCTTGTTCAGGTCATCGACGATCGCATTCCAATCGTACGCGGTCTCGTCGGTCCCGGGCGTGACCGGTGAATTCGTCTGTTCAGACATCGCGCGCTACCTCCGCCGAAGAATCTCGATAGGTCTGAGTCGCGATATACAGCAAAGCCGCGCGAGCCTCCAAGCGGTGCGAAATCACACAGGCAACCGTTGGAGTTTCCGGATTTGAATTGATGCGCTTAGGGGGGCGTGATAAAGTTCGCTTTTCCGGCCTGTTCTTCGGGGGCGGCGTACCCAAGTGGTAAGGGAGAGGTCTGCAAAACCTCGATGCATCGGTTCGAATCCGATCGCCGCCTCCAAATTCTGTCCAACATTCAAAGACAAAGCGATTCGCATCGCTATTTAGGTCGAGGACGGCTTTCACTTTGGGCCAGTTGAGCATTGGCGCACTTTGCGCGACCGGATTCACCGCGACATCTGCGAGAAGGGCTTCAATCAGCGGCAGAACGCGTTTGTCCAGTACGACGGCGCCGACATGCCGCATTGTTGATGATCCCTCTTGTCGGCTTTTTGCCGCCGACCGATCCGCGAGTCACAGGGAACGTCGAGGCGATCCGGCGGGAATTGATTTCCAGCGGCCTGGTGATGCCCTATCGCAGCGAGTCAAATGTGGATGGATTGCCACCAGGCGAAGGGGTCTTCCTGCCCTGCTCATTCTGGTTGGTAGACAATCTGGTGATGGCGGGACGGCGTGATGAAGGGGAGGAACTGTTTGAGCGGCTCACCTCATTTTCCGTTCGAGCGTTTGAGGTCCGAACGCCGCAGCTCGCGCACGAGCCGGATCGCCGCCGTGTTGCCATCCTCGAGATACCGCCCAGGTTCTCCATTGCCCGCTAGTGCGGCCAGTAGTACGCCGGCCAGAAGTGGGCGATCGCGTAGCCGACTGCGATTGCGATCGCAGCGTAGACGATGAGTCGCACGATTCGGAGCGGCCACGGTTGATCGGTATTCTCGCTTGCCATCGCGTCCACTCTATCGCGGAGCGGCATGAGAGGTGAACCATTCGCGATACCGTATCGCAAACCGTCAAATAGGCACCTGCGCCTGCTGAAGATTCCGAAGGTCACGAAAATTCTCGCGATTTAGCTCGGCGGCCCGCAATGTCGCACTCATCTTGACACTGTTGTGCTGGCTCGTTTGTCGGCTTCGCAGCCGAGCGGAATTGGCACTAGAGCTCGTCGCGTTTCGTCACCAACTAGCCGTTCTGCATCGCCAAAAAAGGCCCGCCGCCTGCGGTTGTGACATGGTGATTTTACGAACTGCGGACGCGCAACTTCACGAAGCATGCAAGCCGCAAGCTCGATGACGGAACTCGCAAGACATTCTCGGGCGTCACTGCGATGATCCCGCCTTGGGTCACCGCTGTCGAGCTGATGCCCGTTCATCAGTACGATCCGCAAGAGGGACGCAGCTGGGTAATATGCCCTTGAGCTTCTTTTTCCTTGTAATTGATCGTCGAGTTTCGTAACGGCAGTCCGGGCAACCTTGGCTTCGTCTGCCCCACCCGTGGCTCACGCAGCAACGGGTTTTCCTTGAGGTACAGCATCCCGAGGCACAGATAGAGGCCCGCGCCAGTAGGCGTCGGTCTTGCGCAACTCGTCCGAGGTGAGGGGCGTCCCTTTGATCGTCGAGCGGGCGGGACCATACGCCGATATCGTAGATGTCTTTTCGTCGTAAACGACGGCTTCCGATTTTCTTGCGACGGTGGTCATGGCCCGCACTTTCTCCTTTGAGCGCCGTGAAGTGAAGTAAGCACCCCTACAGGATAAATTCAGGCTGCGACGTACCCAAGAGATATCCGCCCACCGCCTTTGCGAGTGGATCCGGAGACAGGTACGCGTGCGCCATCGCCGCCTGGATGTCTTGAAAGCGCTGTTGTAGCGGGTGATCGACGAACACTGCGCGTCCAGTTGACGCCCGAAACAGATCGTTGATCGCCTGTGCGACCAAGTCGCATCCCCGGTTCATGTTCCAGCGCACCTGCGCCTTGAGTTGCATCGGAACCGGCGCGCGGTCCTGCGCCATCTGCCACAATTCCGCTATGTCGGTTCGCAGTCGCGTGATGGTGACGTCGATAAGCCAGATCGCCTCGGCTAGCCGCCGCTGCATGAGAGCATCGTCGGCCGCCCTTCCGCCCAAGCTCAACTTGCGCTCGCGCGTCTGCGAAATCCAGGCATCGACGAACCCGCGCGAAGCGCCCAGCACCGAAGCAACCAGCGCCGTGTTAAAGACTACCGACCAAGGTAATCGATAAAGCGGGCCGCTGTTGCGCTCTTGCCCCGGCAGCGGCGCATTGATCGCGTAGTCGATGAGTGACTGAGATCGATACTCAGGTACGAAAGCGGTTTCGACAATGATGTCTTTGCTGCCGGTGCCCTTGAGTCCGGCAACATGCCAGTTGTCGTCGATGCGATATTGATCGCCCAACAAGAGAAAAGACCTGAAGTCCGGTACTGGTCTGCCCAGCACCTCGCGCGTGCCGCAAATCGCTCCCAGCATCACACCGTGACAATGATCGCATCCGGACGAGAACGACCATCGCCCCGAAAGCTTGTAGCCGCCGGCCACCTTCTCGGCCTTGCCGGTAGGGTTGTAAGACGAGGAGTGCATCAGGGCGGGGTCCTTACCCCACATCTCCTGCTGCGCTCTTTCATCAAAGAGAGCGAGCTGCCACGGATGTAACCCGATCACGCCGGCGATCCATGCAGCGGAAGGCGAAACGCGCGCGAGCTCGATCGTGGCGTCGACAAATTCCATCAACGGTACTTCGCCGCCGCCCCATCGCGCTGGCTGTAGCGATCGCAAAAAGCCGTTGTCCATCAGGATATTCCAGGTGCGATCGCTGAGCCTCCGGAATGCGTTGTCCTCGGCGGCGGTCTCTCCAAGCTCCGGCGCGATCCGTCTCGCGGTTTCCACGAATTCCTTCGTCATTGACTGTTACCTCCAGGATGAAGCGGCTTGGCTTGCACGCTCAGGCTGCATTTCAGCTTCGATGGATCCGATGCGGTCTATCTCGACACGCACCTTGTCGCCTGCCTTGAGCCACTGCGGCCGCTGCATCGCAAGCCCGACGCCACCCGGAGTTCCCGTAAAGATGATGTCGCCGGGTTCCAGCGTCATGGCGCGGCTCAGGTGCGCAATCTGATCGTACACGTTGAACACGAGGTTCTGGGTATTGGAATTCTGGCGCCGCTCGCCATTGACGAAACATCGGATGCCCATCGTGTGGGGATCGCCAATCTCGTCCGCGGTAACAATCCAGGGGCCGATGGGCGCGTGCGTATCGAACGACTTGCTCAGCACCCATTGGGTGGTCTGCATCTGCCAGTCGCGCACCGACACGTCGTTGCCGGCGCAATAGCCGAATACAACGTCGGCTGCGCTCTCCTTCGGAACGTGCTTGCAGCGCTTGCCGACAATCACCACCAGCTCCGCCTCGTAATCAACCTGCGCGGAAGCGATCGGCAGCTCGATGGGATCAAACGGTCCGTTGATCGAGGTCACCGCCTTGGTGAACCAGATTTGATGAGACGGCATCTTTTGACCTGTCTCTCCGATGTGGTCCGCGTAGTTGAGACCGATCGCCATAATCTTGCCGGGTCGCGCCACCGGGGCGAGCAGGCGCACGTTTGCCAAAGCTGCATCCGGCGCACTCTCTGAAACGATCTTCTCCAGTTGGGGCTTAGCTTCGCTCCACTGTTGGATGAGCTCGATTGCTTTGTCGGACAGAGAAGGGAATCGGCGGGTTAGGTCGATGACGCCGCCGCCTTTAACTGCTCCGAGTTTGACGCCGGTCTCATCCTTGTATCTGACTATCTTCACGATAGCGCCTTATGATCCCATAGTGCTGGGAGCCATCGACTGGGTGCCGACCACTTCCTGAATTGAGGAAATTCGCGAGCCCCACACCGCGTCGAGCAGATCGCCATCGGTCCAATGCTCCAGCGTGTGTCCCCAAGGGTCACGCCAATAGTCGAAGATTTGGCTCCCAAGCAGATGGCGCCCGACGCCCCATTCGTGACGGCGTCCCTTCTGTTTGAGCCAGTCATGTCCGCACATCAGGTCATCGAAATCGACCACTTCAAAAGCCGCATGATTGAATCCGGGCTTGCCGGTGCCCATCAAAAACAAGGTGTGATGGTCGCTCGGGATCGATCCACGATCGCATCGCAAGAATGCCCCGAGTGCTCGCTTGGGCGAGTCAAGATCGATCTCGTCCGAAGTAATCAACCCAAATCGCGATTTGTACCAGGCTTCCGACTCGCGGAAGTTGCTCACGTTCAGCACGAAGTGACCAAGCCGCTTCACATGCGAAGGCCCCTTCGGCAG
>JBKQNE010000158.1:0-101394 GCA_052146355.1 Binataceae bacterium (SeqCode)
CAGGCCATCACCCGCTTCCTGGCCAACTGGAACGACCACGCCCAACCCTTCCGCTGGACCAAAACCACCGACCAGCTCAGACGCAGCATCCGTAACGCTGCACTTATTTACGAGACACGACACTAGTCAGGCCCGACTCCGCTTGGACGAGGCGGTTCTTGAGGTCGATTTCGATTCGCTTCATCAGCGAGAGATCAATGACGAGGCCGCTGTCGCAAGTCCCGAACGACGAATGACCTCCACTACGAACCGCCGTAGGAAGGTCATGTTCGCGCGCGAACTTGATCGCAGCTACAACGTCGTCGGCGGAAGCACATCGAGCGATTAGAACAGGCAGCCGATCTATGGCCCTGACCCATACCCGGCGCCTTGCCTCGTACTCGGTATGACCGGGATGAATCAATTGTCCCCGAAGGCACCGTTCAAGACTTGAAACCGCCTTCTCGGGGAGTGTTCTTCCAGAAGCCGTGAGGACTTCACGATTCTTCATATGCTCTCCCGCCTGACCACCTAGAGTCGCTTGACCGTTCGAGCAAATGTACCCACGAACACCGATGGACTCGGTTTGCTTCAATCACTATCACCGGAGTTGGGGAAGCACCAAAAGTCCTAGCCTCCTCAAAACGTCATCCGGTCTCAAAAGCAACATCCGACTTTCAGTCCGAGAACGGCGTTCGCTTTCTATCGCCACGACCGGGTTACGGCTGACCGTTCAGAAATGCGAGTGAATCTAGGCGGATGAAGTTTTGATAAGGGACAGCCTAACGCTGGAAAAGTGCTAGTGATTGGCGGATGGGCGCAGCAGAATTTTCCACCTGGTAGTTCAATCCAACTCGCATTGACCCAACTGTACGACCCGGCCAGCAACAGCTTGGCAGACGGACCGCCAATGGTCGCGCCACTAGCTGACGTTATGGCGGTCACGCTCAATGACGGTCGGGTTTTGGTCGCCGGACCTCACTCTCAGCAGACCCAACTGTATGACCCGATAACGAACACTTTCACGGCCGGTGCCAGCATGAATCAGCAAGGCGCCTGCTCAGCGACGCTGATCAAGTGACGAGCGTGGCATAGTTCGCGTTCAGAAATCGAAGGCGACAACTTCACGGTGATCCACCCGCGCAATGGTAGACAGGGTGATCCGTGAGGAAGTGGTTGATCCCAATCGCGCTCGTGGTCCTGCTCGTGGCGGCGTTCGTCGCGGCTGCCTACGGCACCATGTACCTCGTGGGCTACTTCGATGCGCGCTAAGCGCAGGCAGTGGAGCACGCTGGTTGCCGCGATGAGCGACCCTCAAGAGCGGGCGGTCGAAATCCGCAAGGTGAACTGGCGCGAGCGCTGCTCCCAATCGGGCGGTTGCAAATATCAGGCGGCGATCTGGATCACCTATCAGTACGGCACGCCGGGCCGACTCAATCCGGGACGTAACGGTCTCTACTGCAACGCGCACGCGCGGCTCGCGCTCAAGCGGGCGAAGGCGCTAGGCATCGATGTGTTCTGGCATGATCCCCCCGACAGTCCGAAGGCTTGTCCGATCAGCCCTGATCGAAACGCCTGACGTCCACCAGCCTTAATCGCATCCATAGCCTCTTCTCTTTGTGCATCGCCGGGCTGCTTACTATATTTCGTGACAATTCGACGCTTCGTGACTTTGCCAGCGTCCCAAAGAGAGGAACCACGATGCGAACCGCACAAATCGCCATCTGTACCGGACTGCTCATCGCGTCGCTCACATCGCCAGCGTCGCTTCGCGCGCAATCCGCGCCTGAGGCAAGGCCGGATGCCAAACCTCCCAAGGTGACCTTGGCGTCCCTGGCTGCACAGGTCACGCAGCTCACGCAGACTGTGCAGAGTTCTCAGAACCAGCTCACGCAGCTCACCCAAACCGTACAAAGCCTCCAAAACCAACTCGCATCGGCTAACGCACAGAATGCGTTCGCGTTTGGGCAGTTCGTCACCGTCGATACCAAGGACACAATCAACGGGCTAAAAGGACCGCACATCATCGTGACCGGCGCGAACCTTCACGTGCGCAGCGGTTCGGGCATGACGTCCGACTCCACCAACCTCGGCAACGTGATAGTTGGCTACGACGGCGACTCAAACTGTATCCTTGGCACAACGGGCGCACCCGGAAGTGTCGACGGACAGCGAAACGGCTCGCACAACCTGCTGGTCGGCGACTGCCATCAGTTCACGGCGAGCGGAGGTTTTCTGGCTGGTTTCGAAAATGCTGTTACTAAAGACAGCGCGGCCGTTAGCGGAGGGCAATTCAATCTCGCCAGCGGCGTTGCTGCCAGCGTGAGCGGCGGGGAAACCAGTGCCGCGATCGCTCCCGGAGCGAGCGTCAGCGGAGGCTTCGAGAACCTCGCGGGGGCGCAGTACTCGTCCGTGAGCGGAGGCGAGTGCAATGTTGCTTTACCCGGCTCGGCGGTGATTTTCACTAATGGCTGCGGAAGTAGTTCCCCGGCCGAAGCAGAAGCAGCGAGCATTACCGGCGGCTTCGAAAACTTTGCCGGTGGGATATTTTCGAGCGTCAACGGAGGGGTCTCGAACAACGTCACTGGACAGGGCGCGAGCATCGGCGGCGGCCAGAAGAACATCGCCAGCGGAAACAATTCGAGCGTGAGCGGGGGCACCGGGAACACCGCTATTGGACTGGGGTCCAGCGTGAGCGGAGGCGAAATGAACACCGCTAGCGGGTCGAATGCCAGCGTCGGCGGTGGCAAGGATCAGAATGAGGACGGTCCCGACCAGAACATCAACTAGTACTACTGTGTCATAAAGTTGCGAGGCGGTCTTTGCCATGAGATACTTTGGCCCATGGGACGGCGGCGGTTGGCAGAGGCGGAGCGGTTTGAGGAGTACGTGGGGCGGTTGAGCGAGGTAATCGGCCACGCCGACCGGCGTGAGCCGTTGCGCGCTTACTTGACGGGGTTGTTGCTGGCGGGTGAGCGTAAGAGCGTTGAACCGATGGCCGCCAAGGTGGACCCCAATCACGTCAGCATACGTCATCAGTCGATGCACCATTTTGTCGCCAACGCACCGTGGGAGGAGAACGCGCTGATCAGGGTCGCGCGCGAGTACGCGTTGCGGCAATTGGAGCGCCACGGGCCGGTGGCGGCCTGGGCGGTGGACGACACCGCGTTTCCCAAAAAGGGCGAGCACTCGGTCGCAGTGGCGCGGCAGTACTGCGGGGTGGTGGGAAAAGAAGACAACTGCCAGGTAGTGGTAACCGTGTCTCTGGTCAATGCCAGCATGAGCGTGCCCTGCGCTTATCGGCTGTATCTGCCGGAGGCTTGGGCTCGCGATCGCGCGCGGCTGCGGGCGGCGGGAGTCCCCGAGGAGCTTGGGTTTGAGGAGAAATGGCGGCTTGCGCTGGCGCAAATAGACCAACTGTCGGCCGACGAGTTGCCGCGCGCGCCGGTGGTGGCGGATGCCGGTTACGGCTCGAACACCGAATTCCGCGAAGCCCTCACCGCGCGTGGCTTCTCATACGCCGTGGGCATCATGCGCGACACCACGGTGTGGCCCCACGGGCAAGCGCCACTGACGCCACCGCCAAGCAGCGGTCGCGGCCGACCCGCCAGGCGTTTGCGCCGCGACCCTGATCATCAACCAGTTTCGGTACGCGCCCTGGCCCGGCAGTTGGACCCTGCAAGCTGGCAACTGGTGCGCTGGCGCGAGGGAACCAAGGGGCAGATGCAATCGCGCTTCGCGCTGACCGCCGTGCGCCCGGCCCATCGCGACCATCTGCGGGTTACCCCCCGTCCAGCGGAGTTGCTCTTGATCGAATGGCCGCGGGGAGAATCTGAACCCACGCGCTACTGGCTTTCCACGCTGCCGCCGGGCACTGAGATAGCTGAGTTGGTGCGGTTGGCAAAAATCCGCTGGCGCATCGAACGCGATTATCAGGAACTCAAGGACGAAATCGGACTGGATCATTATGAAGGCCGCAACTGGCGGGGGTTTCATCACCATGGAGCCTTATGTATCGCGGCCTACGCCTTTCTCGCCGCCGAGCGCGCTCGGCTTTCCCCCCCAGCACCTCTTGCCTTCCTGCACGCCGCTCGCCTACCCAAAGGTTTCCGTCCACGCGGAGCGGCCCGTGCGTCCTGAGCGTCACAATCCAGCCTCGATCAGCTCGCTGCGGATTGGCCAGGCGCGCCTGCTCGCCGCGCGTCTGCCGCGCTGCCCCTGGTGCGGCACTGACGGTCGCGCCACTTTATGACACAGTAGTACTAGTGTCGTGTCTCGTAAATAACTGTAGGTGCTTTGCGGTCAAGGGTTTGAATGAGTGACCATAGAATCGCTGGTCTTGCGAGGCGGGATCGTGGACCGCTCCTCAAGTTATTTGCGAAACTTGACACTAGCGGCTGAAAGAGGAGCGCCGCTGGAAGTGAACTGCGCCAACTGCGGCGCGAAGTTCACGGCGTACTATGGTTACGAAGAGGAGAACGTTGATACGGTCGAGGTCCGCTCGTGCGGCCTCTGCCACGGCGACGAGTACAAGCGCGACAACTTCAAGGGCGCGACAATTCGGCTGATAGCGCAGGTTACGGCGCGTCGCTGAACTCTGGAAAATCCTCTTTTTCTGCGCATTTGGGCTTTGACGCTAGAAGCGTCTAGTGGTACGTTCTCGCGCCTACGTCATCTTTGGGGAGAAATTTCGATATGAAGCGAATCACGACGACACTGATGGTCGGAATCCTGTTAGGTAGCCTTGTCACGCACACGACATTGCGGGCGCAGGAATCGGAGGCAGCCAAACCTCCGAAACTTACATTGAAAAGTCTCGAAGCTCAGATCTTGCGTCTGCAACCAAACTTTGCGGTCGTGAACGCAGACGGGACCTTGGTACGCGGCAGCTCCAGCGTGGTTAAAACGACTCACCTAAATACAGGGTTATATCAAGTCACGTTCAACAGGGACGTCAGCAAATGTGCATATATAGCAGACACCGCCAACGTTTACGGCCTCTTCACCCTTGGTATTGTTTATGTGACGGGTGGCAGTGACAACAATTCGGTTCAGATCCTAACCGTTAGCTCAATCGACCCCCCTTTTCTTGGCACCGTCACTCAATTTGACAGGACGTTTACCGTTACTGTGACTTGTGAGTAGGTCTGCCTAGTACCGGCACAACGAGCAGAACGCTGAAACCGTCGAGGTCCGCTCGTGCGGCCTCTGCCACGGCGACGAGTACAAGCGCGACAACTTCAAGGGCGCGACAATTCGGCTGATAGCGCAGGTTACGGCCCGGCGATAGATCCGCAGGGGAGGACTAACATGATGAACCTTAGCCACACAGGTTCACTCGCGCTCGTGGGTTGGCTTCTGCTGGTTGGTCCCGTGATCTCCGTGTGTTCACGCACCCGGCCGCCCTCTATGTGGGCGGAATAGCTCGCCGAGATTGCTCTCATCGACCCGTAACCGCCGCGCACGGGCATTCAACGTTTTATGGCCTCTTCGATCTCCGCCCAATTGCTCGCTGGAGAAGCGCCAGTAATCGACGCTCTTGGGCGTCTCGGTACGCACCGTCAGCGCCATCCCCTGCGGCTCGCGACACGCGCGCATAGGCGTACACATCCCGCTGAACGGGGAAGAAATCGAGCCCCTGTGAGCGAACCCACTCCTCGGTTGAGAACGACGTCGACGTGATGCTCACCGCGCCCCGGTTATGCTCTCTGCTGACCGGGCGCTAAAGCCTAGATGCATGCGCCCGTCCTTGGTGCGCGCGAAGTGCACCCCCGTCCCCGGCTCGGGCCCGAACTTGAACCCCACTCCGGGCCGCACGCACGCCGGGCTCTCTATGGGGAATGAAGGTAGGGCCTCCGCGGTTTCGTTATGCATTTTTTAACTCCTCTATCTCCTCCGGCGTCGCCGGTACTATCCTGCCGTCAAGCACTTCCTCCGCCGGGGCCGGTACGATCTCCGCCTCCTCCGTGTTTGCGTTTTGCAGCACGACCGCCTGCGCTTCCGGGAGTTGCCCGGCCTCCAAGCGCGCTCTCGAACGCTGTAGAAGTTCGAGGTATTGGAGCCTTTCGGCCCTCGTCATGTGCCGGACGATGGCTAGCTGGTAGTCCATCGCCTCGGCATCCATGCCGCCAAACTCCCGACGTATTTCTTGTGCCTGAGTATCGACATCCGGCTGCGGCTGGTCCTCCCGGTAGCCCACCAGCGTCTTGAGCAGGAAGATCAGCATCGTCACGGTTGCGCCCTTCGTCGGGTCGCCGGTCGTGGCGATCGTGAACGCACGGTTCTCGAGCATGGAATAGCCTCGAGCGCGTCCCCTTTTGATAGCGTCCAGAAATTCCGGAAAATCCTTCTGCCGCTCCATGAGCGTGGTAAGCGAAATGCCCATACCGGCAGCTAGGTGACGCAAATTGCTGCAACCGATAGCTGCCTCTTCCACCTTCACTAGATCGGGCGGAACCCAGCGCGTTCGGCCTCTGCCGCGCTTCTTTTGGGGGGTGAGTTGCGTAGCTGGGAGGTTTTGCTGTTCGTCTGGCATAGGTTTATTGCCTTTCGGGTTCATCGGGCCTTTTTAGTCCACCTGCTGCCCGTTCACGAGATTTCCGCGATGCTCGATCGTCGAGTCGTTCGGTCCGCCTATCAGGGTGCTGAGCGACCCGGGCGTCACGTTGAACACGTTGCCGTCCTGTTCCACCCCACTCGGCGCGCCACCGAATACCGAGGCGGCGAACAGGCCTAGCTGGCCCTTGGCATCCGGGTCGTTCGAGCAGGTGTTGCCGATGAGCCTGATCCCCGACACCAGCCCGATGACCGAGATGCAGTTGCCGTTGGCGCTGGAGTTCAGGTAAGGCGTCCCGATGTTCTGCCCCGCCCCGTCGCCGTCGCCCATTCCCAGCGTCATCCCCTGTACCGTGACGTTGGAGATTGGCGTGGCCGGGCAGTTCGGCCAGAACGGGTTGGGGGGCGAAGCCTGCCCCGAGATCATCACCGAGGCTGCCGTCAGGTTGATACCCGGTGTTAGTGGCGAGCCCGCCTGTCCCGAGCCTCCGGTGACGGTCACGCCATTCGGCGCGCCCCCGAACCAGTCCCTCGATCGCCAGTGTGCAGGACGCTGGATTCGTGACGGCTACCCAGTTGACGTGATGTTTTGAATGTTCCCGGCTAATTGAACCGCGCCGTTGTAGATGTGCGCGCCGCCCGGGTTGTGGCTCCCAGTGATCGTGGGCTGGATGATCTGGACGTTCTGCACGGCCCCATCCGGGCCGCCCTTGCCCGCGGTGCAGGCGACGTTCCCGCCCACGACCGCGATGCCGTCGTCCGAGTACCCCTTGAGCGAGGAATACTGGGTGGTGACGTTCGTTTACCGCGTCACCCGGGAGGTACGAGTCGCCTATGTACTCGGAATCCCCGTGGTTGTCCGAGTAGGAATTGTGGTCGAGCAGCACCGTATCGGCATCCTCCAGCACGCCGATGCCCCGATCGGAGTTCTTGATGATGTTGCGCCCCAGTGTGACGCGCTCGGCGTACGAGACGAACACCGCGACCGTGAAGGCTCCGGGCGAAGGAAACCAGTTAAGGTCCAGCCCGGCGTCAACCGTTAAGTCGTGAACGTAGATGTCGTGCGCCCGATCGTTGTGCGACTTGCCCGCGATGGTCAGGCCGTACACACCGGAGCGGTGGAGGTGGGAGTAGCCCGCCTCGAACCCGAGTGTGATGATCGCGCCGTTTCCCGCAAGCTCCGTCCCGTCTGGGACGACTACTCCGTCGCGCGAGTAGCACAGGCCATTGGTCGGCAGGTCACCGGGTCGACGCTTGTATAGAGTTTCGTGAAGCACGCTGAAAAATCATTGGATCGTACTGAACTCCATCGCGATGATCTGAAACCCGACCGTCCCGCACCCCGAACAGACAACCTTGCCCTCGGTGCCGAGCCAGTAGCGCCGGGTCTCGCATCGCGGGCACAACGGAAATTCCATCGGCGCGATATCGGTGGCCCCGTGGTAAAGGAAGGTCGTCGCGCTTTCGGGCACGGAGCGCATGACCACCTCAACCACCTCGGCGGCCTTGGCGGCCCGGGTTTTGGTCGGGTTTGTGGTCGGGTTTGTGGTCAGGATTGGGCGGTTTGCAGGAAATCCGACCAGAGCGCGCGTCGGCTCGTTACTATCCTGGTTATGCTGTAAGAATCCGACCAACCCGACCGATAGCTTAGAACTGTCTGACTTCATTGACTTTTTCATGGTCGGGTTTCCTAAAAAGAGCCGTTGTCCCGACCAGCACCCCGACCGGAAATCCGACCATCTGCGCCGTCGTGGTCGGATTGGTCGGGTTGTGGTGACGATAAAGACAGGATATCCGCGAGAAGACACACGACATCCTGCCGCCGACCATCGAGCGTTTCGCGTATAGTCAGCGTCTCGCGATTCTTGTCAGTACGAGCAATCAACCCCTTATCGTGTAGGCGGCGCACTAGCGTAATTGCTGATACCTCGATTCCGGCTCCGTCGGCAGCCATGCCTTGCGCGGCCCGATACGCAGCATCGCGGTTCAAATAGACGTAGTGACCATCGAGCCAGCCCACCCGGTCGCCTTGGGGCTGCCATTCGTCGCGCCGGTGGTCGCCGGTTCCTATGGTAACTTTTCGCCAGCCGCAAGCTTTTTCGCGCAACTTGGGAGCGTCGCCGAGCGTGTCGGCTAGGTGCGCCCGCCCGGAGCCGATGGCCGACGTTAACAGTCTGATGAACGCCCCGGTCGGCTCGGCAGCAAAATAGAACTGGCCCTGAGCGTTTGCCGCTTCTTTCAGCGCCGCGCCGATCCGGTTCTGGAGCCGGTCCGCCTGGTCGGCGTCGATAACCTCACTTTCCATCAGAAACGCGATGAATATCGAGTAGGCGGCGGTAAGTTGCGCTCGAATATCAGCAGTTCGCGCGTGGTCGTGATGGATTTGACTGCGTAGGTCGCGCCGCAATCTCTCGAATTCAGCGCGGGCTTCGTCCCAGTGTGCAGCCAGCCAATGAACAAACGCCGCCGTCGCCTGCGCGTAGAGCCCATCTGCGGCCTCGGCTTGACAATTGGTAAGCTTTTCAACGTCGATTGCGCCCGCTTGAATTTCGAGGGTGAATAGCCTGGCGTGAACCGATTGACCTCGCGGCAATTCCTCGCCCGTCGCGAGCAATACTCCGCGTGGCGGCCTCGATGGTCGCAAGGTGCCATCAGCTCGCATTCGGCCTCGGCCAGCGCTGTTACCTTGACTGCGCAGCAGCCGGGGGGCATCACGATGCATAGCTTCGCGCTGACTGCCGCTTGCGGGCGGATGAAGTTCATCGACCACCAGCACGGCATCCTTTACCGTGAACGCCAGCGCCTCGTTGGTATTCGCGGTTGACGTGAAACTGGTTGGCAAGTGGCGAGCGTCAAACCCCGCGCCGAAGTGCTGTTGAATGAGCGCGGCTAGTTCAGTTTTGAAAACGCCGGTCGGCCCATAGAGAAAATTTGAAAAATCAGCGCCCCCCAGAATCGAGCGCCAAACCGCGCCAAGCGCTGGAATCGTGATTCGGTCCGGGCCGACATCGAGCAGGCGTAAGCTCGCCGCGCTCGCTCGCTTCGAGGCCCCTGAATCGGCGGGCAGTTCAAGCTTAAACGCGGCCAGCTCAGGCGGTAAGGAGACTTCGACGCCCTCGACAGTGCCCTCCCCGCCGATCGCGCCGTCGGCGTGCAGGTAAACCCATCCGTTGGCGATTTTGCGCCAGCCCGTATGTGCGTAAACCATGCGCCGCACTGGATTTTTTGAAAGAAGCTGTATAGCGGCGCGGGTGTGGTCGGCGGTTCCTTGTCCCGCGTAGACCACGGCTTGAGCGCCGAGGTGTTCGGTTGGCCAGCGCATTCCCGCGAATTGGCTAGCGGGCACAGTGAAAGTGGCCGAGCGTGCGCCGAGGCGCGCTTCGATTCCATAAGCCCGGGTGGTTTCGGCGCCGTCGTCGTGTGTGATGTCGGAAATGATGCGCGCCGTGAAATTGGTCAGCGGGATTTCGATCTCTTTCCCCTTGACTACCTGAGCCCGAACGAAGCCACGTTCGGTTTCGCTGTAAGAACCAACGCGATTCTGTTCGCCGTCGCGTGTTTGAAAGTCGGGCCGGTCGGGCTCGGTCGCTGCGTTGTGGGCGATCTGCTCGACCTCAAACACATCGAGCGGCGGTTTGCACCGCGATTCGTTGACGGCGCGGAGTGTTGCAAGAATTTCGTCACGGTTCAGTTTGCTCGCCCGAAGGGAGCGGGCGAGTTTGTAGAGCGTGTCATTGCGCATGCCATCCGAAATTTCCGGGGGCGTCTCGAAGCGCTTGCCATTTCTCGATTGCGCCGGACTGGTTATCAGATTGAGCAGCCACGATGGCGGCTCCGCTAAGGGTATGTCTCTGATATGGGATGAGACCTTCCACGAATAAGGATTTCCTGATTCGTGGATCGACTCCGGCGCTATCACGTAGCCGCCGTCACCGCGGACATCGATTCCTTGCCCCACCTTGGCGACACTGTTGGGAACAACGCCGCCGGGATGACGAAGATAAGAATGAAAGCCGCCTCCGCCGGTCAAGACCGTAGGCGTTTCGGGTAGCTTGCCGTGCTCAGCCCGAAGAACTTCCAGCGTATCGTCACCGCCGTGGCGCGGATCGATATCCAGAACTACGATGCCGGAAATCGTGCCGGTAGCGATCCCGATGTTAGCCTCAGGCCAGCGCTCCCACCATTTGCGGATTTGAGATGGATCGCGCCTCGCGTCTTTGTACCCGTGCTCAGTCAAAGGCGTCTTTCCGCCCGGCTTGCACGGGAAAACCATAAAGCCGAAGTGCTCGGCATAAGTGAGCGCCGCGCGCAGTAATTTCGACTCAGCGCTCATCGCGTGCTGCGCTCGGCAGCGAATTGATCAGCGTCAGAATGTCCGATGCTCTCCAAGCCGTCGTGCGCGGCCCCAACTTGACCGGTGCCGGGAAGCGGCCCGATCGCACGCCAGCCCACCACGTGGAGGCACATACAGGGACGAGTCTTAGAACATGCCTTAAACGGAGAAGCCCTGCGGGATCGACTCCATTTGGACAAATTTGAGTTCGCATGCGCGCGATTTTGCGCGCTTTGGTGGATTCACGTGGAGAGGGGTGAATCCAATAATTTTTTCCTTTTCAACGCACGTTGTACTGTGCTCCGTGGAATGCCCCGGAGCAGCGCAAACTTGCGCTGGGAGAGCTTTGAATCTCGAAATTTGACCGCGATTTTCTGATAGTGCTGATCGCGCCTACGTGAGCCGCCGCTGCTAGCCCCCTGTAGAACCAGACCCCCCGTCCAAGCCTCGCGTTCGAAATCTCTCACTTTGAAGCTTTCGGCGGCCCTTCCCAAGCGGATACCGTGGGCGACGGCTTGCTCGGCATCGCCGAATTTTAGCTGGCTTCGGATGACCGTAATGCAAAATAGGATCTTACAGGCGTCGGCAGCCTGCTCTAATCTCCTTAACCTATTAATGGTTTCTCGCATTTTCTCGCGGCTAATTTTTTCTTGTGACTTTACGTCGAACTTCGGACGGGTGACTTCGATATAGCGGTTAACCACATAATCAATGCCAAGCTCCCGGGCTTGAAGACCAGTGGTTTTCGTAAAGCCGCCCATGTCATTTTCTACGTACTTTTTGAGGAAGGCCTTGGCCGTGGTTTCTAACTCGCCGAGTTCCCCCAAGGCCCCTTGGGGAGCTTTTGAAGCTAACTCGTCAAGCAGGCTGCCAAAGTCGTTGCGATTTGGGTCATCGCCTAATCGCAACTGAGCCCGGGAAATTCTCTGTTTGTAAATACCTGTGCTTGGTAAGGTAAGCCGCTCGATTGCCACGCACTCTGCCTCTGCTGTCGGTTCTCTTTTTGTTACGCCGTAGCTTTGATAGGAATCACCTTGCCACCGGAAGCAAGGCCATCAAGGTAGTCGGCCCACGCCTGCATCATGCGCTGACGCTCGGCTAGGTACTCGGCACGATTGTAGGCATCGCGCACGCCATCGCGCTCCGTGTGTGCAAGTTGGCGCTCGATCGCGTCGGCGGACCATCCCATCTCGTTGAGTAAGGTGCTCGCCAGCGTGCGAAAGCCATGCGCCGTCATCTGGCCGCGCTCATAGCCCATCCTGCGCAACGCCGCCGTGATCGTGTTCTCCGACATCGGCCTGTTGGCGGTGCGTGCGCCGGGAAACACATACCTGCCTGCGCCAGTCAGCGGATGCAGTTCGCGTACGATCTCGACGGTCTGCCGCGACAGCGGGACTAGGTGTTCGTTGCGCATCTTCATCCGCGCCGCAGGAATGCGCCAGATACCCTCGTCGAGGTCAATCTCTGACCATTCGGCCTTGCGCAGTTCGCCGGGCCGAACAAAGGTCAGCGCCGATAGCCGCAGCGCACAGCGCACCACAAAGCTGCCCCGATAAGCCGTAATTGCGCGCATCAGTCCCGCGACGTCCGCAGGTTTCGTGAGTGCAGCATGATGCCTTTCCACGACCGGCGGGAGCGCACCGCGCAGGTCCGCGCTCACGTCGCGTTGGGCCCTTCCGGTTGCGATGCCGTAGCGGAATATCTGCCCGCAGACCTGTTTGATTCGATGTGCGGTCTCAATCGCGCCTCGGCTTTCTATGCGCCGCAAGACAGTCAATAGTTCCGGTGCGGCAATCTGTCCAATGGGCCGCGCTCCGATCCACGGGAATATGTTGCGCTCTAGCCGTTGGATCACGGTTGAGGCGTGCGTCGGCACCCACGCCGGGGAGAATTTGTCGAACCATTCGCGCGCAACCGCCTCAAAGCTGTCCTCCTGTTCCTGCTTCGTTACTTTGCGTTCCGCGCTCGGATCAACGTTGGCTGCGACCTTCCTTCGGGCCTCGTCGCGCCGCTTCCTAACATCCTTCAAAGACACATCCGGATACGTGCCGAGTGCGAGGAGCTTTTCCTTGCCGCCGAATCGGTACTTGAGCCGCCACCACTTACCGCCGCTGGGCACCACGAGCAAGTACAGCCCGCGCTCATCGAACAGCTTGTATGGTTTGCCCGCGGGTTTGGTCTGCCTGATCTTGGTATCCGTTAACATCCTACATACCCCCACTCTGAGCCATTGTTACCCCTGCTCAAAAGTGCGGTTACCCTGAAAACTACCCCCACCCTCCCCTAGATGTCAAAGGACGGCAGCGGACGGTATCGTACCTCGGAAATTAGAAAAAACTAGTATCTACCGTCGTTCTTGGACGAGGCTAGACCATCATGGATTGAGATTTGGCGGAGGGGGTGGGATTCGAACCCACGAGCGACTTACGCCGCTGCCGGTTTTCAAGACCGGTGCTTTCAACCGCTCAGCCACCCCTCCCTTGGCCCTGTTTATAGCATTTTCGACGGCGGTGCGACGCGATGAAGCGGTGAGCGATCGGCGCGAGCGCAAGAGAGAAGGCTTGTTTACTGCGCAACGGCGAAGCCGCCGCAGCTTTTAGTTGAGCACGATGTTTTGAGCTGATGCGGAAGTTTCGATGGCCTGCGTCGGCTGGCGAGTGAAGTTTAGCAGAGCGGCGGCGGAGTAGTTCGTGCCAGCGACAAACCTGGCGAGTGGGCCGAAGCTGTACGCGGCCGGCGCGCCCAGGAAATGAAGGCCACTGACGGTGCTTTCGAATCCGGCATTCAAATGCGGGTAACCATCGGTGGTTTCAATTCCCCGCAGCAGTTCCTTCGACAGGAAGGGAAGTCGCGCGAGGTCGATTCGGAATCCGGTAGCCGTGATCGCGTGATCGACCAGGCGTTCGGTTGCATCGTCGAGGACGAGCCTCAATTTATCTCCAACGAAGTCAGCGGCCTGGACTTCGCGCGAGGTGGTCAACTCCACCTTGTTGATGCGTGGTTTCAGCCAACTGGCGACCGCGGGGCGCATCGCATGCCGATCAATCGACAGGCGCGTTTGATCCGGAAGCAGCCGAAAAAGCCCGGGACGGGCGATGATCTGATTCAACGGCAGCGAACCGACGTCAGTCCATGGGAAGATCATCCGTCCCAACACGCCCAGATGATTGCGCAGGCCGACACTGCCGCGAAGCCAGAGAATTCGCGGGGCGCGCATGATCACTTCGACGTCGACACCCGCTTCACTCATCAGGGCGGCGGTCTCGATGGCGCTTTGGCCTCCGCCGATGACCGCCACGCTGCGGCCAGAAAATCCGGAGAGATCCGCATTGTCTATTGAGTGCGAGACGAAGTCAGCCGGCAAACCTTTGAATACTGATGGCCGATAGGCAAATTGGGCAATACCACTTGCTATTGCAACTCGCCTGGCCTTGACAACCTCACCATCTTCCAACTGCACCTTAAAGCCGTCCATCGCTGCTGAAATCGCGGACACCTGGCGGCAATCCAGATCGGGAACGATCTGATTTTGAAACCATTGTCCGTATTCGACGAACCAACTCAGCGGTATTGGACCTTCGGGTACGCACTCCCAGCGGTCGAAATACGAAGTGATCGTACATTCGTCATAGGGACTGCCAATGTCAGAAGCGCCGAGAGCGGAGCGAAGAAACATCCCGGTGGGAGTCTGCTGCCGCCAGAACCGCATCGGTTCGCCGAAAACTCGAGTCTCAACGCCGTAGCCGCGAAGGTAGGCCGCGGCCGCGAGTCCGTAGGGGCCGGCGCCAGCTACTATCATGTCCAGCATCGCACATTTCTCCCTATTGTCGGCCGCGTCGGTTACTACTCATCTGAAGGAATCGATCATTCGACGGGCAGGACCTCTGCACGCACGAGGGAGCACACGACGTGCCACGTCACCTAATCGAGAATCTCCGTACGGTTTGGTGAATCGTGGTCTCGAAATTTAAAACTTCAGACGAATCCGGAAGGTAATTTTTACAATGTGCCCATAAGCCTGATCGTTGGTCATAGCGCGGGCTGCGCCCGCAACCCAAAGAGGCTGTCTCGGCGATCGAGTTCAAAGGTTCTCACACTCACGGGATTCCTCGGAAAAAAACCTCGGAATGACACCACTTTCGGACGATGGTTGAGTGATTTTGCGGGAGAGATGTGCCACTGGCGAACGACACCTGGAGACAAAACCGTCGCATCACGCGACGAGACTCGGAAGTAGTAGCTCAGGACGGGAAAACGCATCTATGACGTCCGGATTGCTTTCGCATGCAGTGGCGCGCGAGCGCAAAGCAATCTATCGGGGTAGGAATCGGTACGATGGTGAACGGGGCGCGGAGCTTGCGAGTTATGTTGCGCTGCGGCGTGCGGATTTGTTTGCTGCGAACTCGCCGGCGGCGAGAGTGAGGCGATTGTAAAATGCTTCGCCGAAGCCTGCTTCGATTGCGGTTCGGCATTCCCTGAACATCGGATCGCCTTGCTGCATTTTCAGGCACGGAAGCATCAAATCGTTTTCCGCTTCCAGCAGCGACGCGGTGTCGCGCGAAATCGCAGTCAGGAAAGTCTCGCCGTTTTCAAAGCGATAGACGACGAGCGGAAAGAGCACGCAGGTCAACGGCTTGATCGAGGCGACGGGGACGCCCTTTTCGAGCGCGAGGGAATGAATGCCGCAACGCAACTGGCCTTGCCCATCGCGATACGAGAACCCGCAGCGGCCTTTTTCCTTGGCGAGCAGAATTTGATTCGATTCCTCGAAGAACTCGGCGACGCTTCGCCCGGCCGTGACCCGGTCGCCATCGTAGCGATGCAACAGCGCGATGATTTCATCGTTGTTGGCGACGATGCGCTCGCGCTCTTCCGGCGTGATTTCGACCTGGTAGTCCGTGCAGCACGACTCGGTGGAGGAGTCGCGATCGATTCCGGCGCAGGTCTTCGTGTCGCAGCGAAAGCGCGTTTCAAACAGCGCGCCCGCATCCACCATGATCCCATCGACGTTCGCGAGCAGTCCGCGCCCTTCAAGCGCACCGACATATCTGCGCCAGGGGGCCTCATTGTAGTCGCGCAGCCATTTGGTGAGCGCTGAACTGGGATTGGTGGGTTCGATTGTGCTCATCTGCTTTCCCGCGTCATCCGGCATGCAGTCTTTCGTGGTCGCGCTGCTGATCATCCGGTCGTCCCCTCTGGGTTCTGATATATGCTCACTCCGCGATCGCCAGTCTACCAAAATCGATGATCAGAGCGTGACGAGACCACGCAAAGGTGGACCTACCGAGCTGGCGTCATCGAAATTCACGGGCAGAAAGTGGCATGATGCTCGCAGCCTTGCCGCTCAAGGAGTCGCGGGAATGCCGCCGGCTTTCAAGAAGATACTTTGCCCCGTCGACCTGGACGAAAATGCCACGGCCGCAATCAATTTGGCGGGACAGATCGCGAGGGAGAACGAGGCAGAGGTAGTCGTTCTCCACGTTGTCCCGGTCACGATTGCCCCCGAGGAGGCTCCACAGTATGCGGGGCTTTACAAGCCAAAAGCGGACGCCGCTGAGGAGGAGATCGCGGCGCTGACGCGCAAGCATCTGCGCGATATCAGGAGCGAAGTCAGAGCCGAGATCGGACATCCGGCCGAGGTAATCGTGCGGGTCGCGAAGAGCCTTCCCGCGGATATGATCGTCATGACCACGCATCGGCGCGGGCTGTCGCGCTTTCTTTTAGGCAGCATCGCAGAGCGCGTGATGCGTGAAGTTCAATGCCCGGTGATGACCGCGAAAAATCCTCGGCTGGAGCCGCTTGCCGTCGGGCAGTGGATGACACCTCGCCCCCTTACCGTGGCACCGGGGGAACCGCTCGCCGCGGCTCGCTCTCGAATGGAAGAGGGCGGCTTCCGAAGTGTTCCGGTAGTCAGCGCCGGGAAACTGGTCGGCATTGTCACCGACCGGGATGTCAGGAGTAGTCTCAGCGGTTCCGAATCGCTCAAGGTCAGCGATGTGATGACGGCGGACGTCATAACGGTTACCCCGCAAACTTCCATCCTCGATGCGAGCCGCCTGCTCTGCGATCGGAAGATTGGGGCGCTGCCGGTCATCGAGGGAGGACAAGTCGTCGGCATCATCTCGAGCGAAGACCTTCTCAAGGCCCTCACCGCTCTTCACTAGCGGGATTCTCATCCCGGTCGGTACGAATTTCGTTCTGTGTCCTTCGGCGTCAGATGGAGCCTTCGGAGACGCAGATCAGGGGAATTGCCATGATTTTTCGTGGCATGACTTTGGCGTATTGCCTGGCGCAGCGATCGACGGCCGAGCGTCAGGTGGCCGCGCCAAACTGATTCGGAAGGTAGAGGCGAATGGCAGAGTACCAGGGATACGAAGTCAGGCAGAATCGCGAGACTGGAAAGTGGGAAATTTTCTGGAAGGAAAAGAAACTGGAGGGCGAGTTCCTGCGGCAAGCCGAGGCGGAAGAATGGATAGATGATCAATTCCCCTCGCACCGGTTCTGACCCGTGCGCCGATTTTACGGCGGCAGGTCGGTCCCTGGTCCGTCCGAGCTTCGGTTCCTAGCGGTGCTAATGAGTCTGTGAGGTGCTGCCCAAGCCGTTCTGGATCGACTGCAGATACGCCACCAAGTCTGCGATACGGGCCTTAATGTCCGCCTCGTTTGGACTCCCTTCGACATAGAAGCGCCGTCCCCATACGGGCATATCGCGCGTACCGTGGGCTTTGACATCTGATTTGCCGTCGATGAAGCTCGCGATCTGATTTGCGGGCAGCGGGTTGCCATAGCGTTCGGACAACAAACGTAAATTCGCCGGGGGTGTGGTCAGCGTTCGAGCAACGGGGCCGTTGCCCTCGCCCTTGGGACCGTGACACGAGGCGCAATATTGTAAAAACAGCGCGTGTCCGCGGGCGACGTCGGCGGCTGCGGCGATCGGCATGCTCGCCAGCATCAGGTAGATCATCGCAAAGAGTGCGGTTATGGTTCGACTGATGGTGCTGTGCATGAGGGCTCCTGCAAGTTGAGGGTGTACGGTAGCATTATCCGTGGGCAGTTGTGTTTTGCGCTGAGGACTTCAATTATTCAGCTTAACAAAATGCAGCTAAAAACGTGCCAGTGAAGGCCGGAGAGCCAATTTGCGCGACGTAATTTTGCGGATTAGGCTCGATTTGACAAGGAATTTCTGATGTCTTCGGCAGAACCAGTAGAGAAGCGCGAGGCCGCTCAGTTACCGTCCGACCCGCCCGAGAATACCGCCGCTGTCGGGCGCCAAGCGGCCCCACGGCACTATCATCTGCTGTGGGACGAAGAACTGAAGTCTTTAGAACCGATCGCGAAGATCATGCTGGATCGGCTCGAAGAGGTCGTCGACTACTGGCATAGACTCTACGCTCTCCATTTCGGTGATCAGCGATCGCTGTCGGAGAGCGAGTTCCACGAGATTTTCTTTGCGGCGCTGTCCAGAAATATCAAGGACCTGCTCCGCGGCGACATGGATCAGTATGCGATCGATACGATTCGGACCGGTGAACTGCTGTGCGAGCGGCACGTCCCGTTTGCCGAGGTCGTCGCGTCGCTTCATTTGTACGAGGAGAGCGCCTACCAGGTATTTCCCAGCCCGCAGCCCGCGCTCGAGATTTACACGGCGTTCGACAAACTGAGCCACGTCCAGATGATTCTGCTGGCTGATGCGTACTTCCGGTCCGCGTCGGCAACGGCAGGCGCGCGCATCCAGGCGCTGGAACGGCAAGCTGCGCTGCTGGAGAAAACCGATCGCCGTGTTTTTCACGGGCTCGTCGGCAATAGTCCCCTTATGTGCGATCTGTACGACCGGATCGAAGGGGCGGGCGCAACGCGCGGGACCGTGCTGATAGTCGGCGAGAGCGGAACGGGCAAGGAACTGGTGGCACGCGCGATCCATGAATGTGCCGCGGCGCCAGGCACGCCTTTCATCGCTTTCAATTGCGCCGCGATTCCGAAAGACCTGATCGAGAGCGAGCTGTTCGGTCACAAGCGCGGAGCATTCAGCGGCGCGAACGCCGACCATCTGGGGCTCTTCCGCGCCGCGGAAGGCGGCACGCTGTTTCTCGATGAAGTCACGGAGATGAGCGCGGAGACTCAGAGCAAGCTGCTGCGCGCGGTCCAGGAACGGACGGTGCGGCCGGTCGGCGCGACGCGCGAGATTCCCGTCGACGTGCGCTTGATTGCATCAACCAATCGCGACCCGGAGGAGGCGGTGCGCAGCGGGGCGCTGCGCGAGGATCTCTACTACCGGTTGCAGGCGGGCGTTCTGCAGGTGCCGCCGCTGCGCGAGCGAGCAGAAGATATTCCGTTACTGGTGGAGCACTTCATCCGGCTCTTCAACGAAAAGCTGCAGCCGAAGATCGCGGTACAAGGCATCGAGGAGGACGCCCTCGAGGCGATGAAACGATACCGATGGCCGGGCAACGTCCGCGAACTTTCCAACGCGATCGAAGGCGCTTTCACGTTCGGACGATCATCGATGATTCGGCTGCGCGATCTGCCGCGCGCAATCGTACAAAGCACCGGCGCCGGACCGTCACAATCGGGCGCTGCGGCGCTGCCGCAGCCTGGCGTGCCGATTGGATCGTTCGCCGAAGCCGAGCGTGGTTTGATTGCGCGCGCGCTGGCCAGCACGGGCGGGAACAAAGTCGCAGCGGCGAGTCTTCTGCGCATCTCGCGCAAAAAACTCTACGCTAAGATCGCGAAGTACAACTTATAGTTCTCGGGCGAGCTGCGCCTTCAGGCCGCCTTTTTTCCGCCGTCGGTCTTTTTGGGCTCCGGATTATCGACCTGAACTTTTATCTGCTGCGGAGCGTTTTCCCTGGCCATCGTCGCGGTTAGTTCGAGGACGCCGTTGCGATAAGTAGCTTTCAGGTCTTCGGCTTTAATTCCTTCCGGCAGCTGGATGCTGCGCTCGAACGAGCCATAGTGAGTCTCGCGCCGAAAGAAGTGCGCATTTTTTGTTTCGCTTTTTTCCTCGCGCGATCCTTTGATGGTAAGGAATCCGCCGGCGACTTTAATATCGACGTCTTTGGGATCGATGCCGGGTAGATCGACGCGCACGGTGAATTTGTTGCCTTCCGCGAATGATTCAAGCGCGGGTCGAAGCGGAAGCGAATCCCATTCTTTGAGCCAGCCGTGACGCTCCACGCCGAACCGTTCGACCAGGTCATCGAGTTCGTGTCGAAATTTCTCCAGCTCCTTTGACGGAAGCCATTTTTCCAACATCGCCATTTGCCAACGTCCTCCTGGACTAGTTACTTTCGTGCATCTCGGGGCTCCGCTTCGCGTGCAGGATGTCGATGACTTCCGTGTCGCTCATCTGATGAAAGTCCCGGTAGAACTGGCCGACCGCCATGAAAGCTTCGGGCGCTTCCAGGCACACGATCTCGTCCGCATCGTGCCGTAGAGCTTCAATCGCCTCCGGTGATGCGACGGGGACTGCCAGCACAATTCGTTTCGGCCCTATCCGCCGCAGGCCGCGAAGCGCGGCACGCACGGACGATCCGGTGGCGATTCCGTCATCGACAACAATCACGGTCTTGCCGGCCAGGGAGACCGGGCTTCGGCCTCGGCGATAGGCGGCCTCTCGGCGTTTAATCTCGCGGGTTTGCCGCTCCATTTCGTCGTGGATGAATTCATCGCTAACGCCAAGCTGCTCAATAACGTCCTGATTGAAAATCGCGCGCGGATGGTCGCCGTCGACGATCGCGCCAATCCCGAGTTCGGGTTGGCCGGGTGCGCCGAGCTTGCGCACCACCACGATGTCGAGCGGCGCGCCGAGCGCATCGGCCACCTCGCGAGCGACCGGCAGACCACCGCGGGGAATTCCAATCACGACCACATCGTCGCCCCGGTATGAGGACAGGGCAGCAGCCAGCCGCCGTCCGGCGTGCTGGCGGTCTTGAAATACAATCGGTGGATCGATCGAAGGCTCCGCAGTTCGCGGTTCCGCGAGATGCCGCAGGAACCAGTCGGCCGCGAGTTCGGCCGCTCGTTCCAGCGTTCCGGGTTCCTCGAACAAATGCGTGGCCCCGGGGACTATTTTCAGCGATTTTTCGCAGCGCAGCAGCCGATAGGCTTTTTCGTTAAGCTCGATCACTCCGTAGTCTCGACCGCCGACGATCAGCAGCGTCGGCGCCTCTACGTCCGCCAGTTCCCGCAGGGCAAGATCGGGTCGGCCACCACGCGACACAACCGCGCAGATAAGCGGATCATGCGCCGCGGCGATCAATGCGGCGGCAGCTCCAGTGCTGGCGCCGAAGTAGCCGATGTTCGGGGAACCCACGCCAGCTTCCGATCGCAGCCATCTGGTCGCGTCGCCCAGGCGATGAGCGAGAAAGTCGATGTCAAAGACGTTGTCGCGATCGGAGGCTTCTTCTTCGGTCAGAAGATCGAACAGCAGGGTGCCGATGCGTGTGCGTTGCAGCGTCTCAGCGACGAGTTGATTGCGCGGGCTCAGGCGACTGCTGCCACTGCCATGGGCAAACAGCACGATGCCTCTCGCATCGCGCGGAATAGCCAGTTCACCTTCGAGGCTCACCGAGTCTGAGGGAATGACGACCGGTTTGCGGCTTATGTACTGTTCGCTCATTGCTGCTCGCGGCGCGTGTCTAATCGAAGCGCGGTGGTGTGGTGCGTTCCTCCTTTTCCTCGCGAACCTCGGTCAATGTTGCTTCGCTGAGAAGCAGCAGCGTCGCGGCCGAGGCTGCGTTCTCGAGTGCGAGACGAACGACTTTGGTGGGATCGATCACTCCCGCTTCGATTAGATCAACGTACTTTCGTTCGCCGGCGTCGAACCCCCAGTTGCCGGTGTGGGTCTGCATTTCGTGAATGACCACTCCGCCGTCCACGCCTGAATTCTCGGCGAGTTGGCGCGCAGGCTCCTTGAGAGCGTGGGCCAGGATTCGCAGGCCGGTTAGTTCGTCGCCCTGACAAGTTGCCGTTTCCTGCTCGATGGTCGCGGACGCGCGCAACAGCGCCAGCCCGCCGCCTGGAACGATGCCCTCGGCGACGGCGGCGCGGGTCGCGCTGATCGCGTCGTCAAGCGCCTCCTTGCGGCTCTTCAGCTCAGATTCGGACGGAGCGCCGACCCTGATTACCGCGACGCCGCCCGCGAGCTTGCCGAGCCGTTCCTTGAGTTTGTCGCGGTCGTAGTCGCTGGTGGTCTTGCTGATCAGCTGCCGGAGCTGATTCTTGCGCGCCTCGATCAGGTCTTTTTTGCCGAGGCCTCCGATGATCTTGGTGTTCTCATGATCGGCGACTATTCTCTGGGCCCGTCCCAGACAGGACATATCGGCATTCTCGAGTTTCATTCCGATGTCTTCGGAGACGACGCGCCCGCCGGTCAGGATTGCGATGTCCTCGAGCATCTCCTTGCGCCGATCGCCAAAGCCGGGCGCTTTGACTGCGATGCATTTGAGCGCGCCGCGCAGCTTGTTGACCACCAGGGTGGCCAGCGCTTCGCCATCCACGTCTTCCGCGATAATGGCGAGCGGCTGTCCTTCGCGCGCGATCTGTTCGAGCAGCGGAATCAAGTCCTTCATCACGCTTATCTTTTTGTCGGTGATGAGGATCAGCGCGCCCTCCAGCACCGCTTCCATCTTTTCGGGATCGGTGACGAAGTAGGGCGACAGGTACCCGCGATCGAAGGCCAGGCCCTCGACCACTTCGAGTTGCGTTTCGGTGGTTTTGGCTTCCTCGAGCGAGACGACGCCCTCCGCGCCGACTTTCTCGAACGCGTCGGCGACCAGTTCGCCGACTGCGACATCATTGTGAGCGGAGATCGCGGCGATTTGCTGCTTTTCGAGACGGCTTTGAACCGGACGCGACAATGAACGCAACGACGCCACGGCGCTTTTTACTCCGCGGTCGATGCCTCGCTTCAGATCGATGGCGCTGGCGCCGGCGGCGACGTTGCGCACACCCTCGGCGAAAATTGCATATGCGAGAATAGTGGCGGTGCTGGTGCCATCGCCCACCGCCTCGCCGGTGCGTTCGGCGGCCTGGCGGATCATCTGCACACCGAGATTCTCGCAAGGGTCCTTGAGTTCGACTTCCTTGGCGATCGTTACGCCGTCATTGCAGACCACCGGCACGCCGAAGCTTTTCTGAATGAGGACGCATTTGGATTTCGGTCCAAGCGTTATCCGGACAGCATCGGTCAGTGCCCTGGCGCCGCGAAGGAGTTTTTCACGAGCCTCGGATTCGAAATGTAATTCTTTGTACGCCACGTTGATCCTGCCATCCGTTTTTTCGATTTCGTTCAGGCTGCCTGCGCCTCGGTAATTCGATGGCGCGGCGTTGAAATTGAGGCGAGCGTTCGGGTCAGTTCCGCATCGGTTTTGGCAAGCGCCTCGCGCTCGGCCTCGCGAGCTATATCGGCGAGCGAGATCACTCCCACCAGAATTCCGTTTCCATCGATGACCGCGAGGCGGCGAACCCGTTTTTCACGCATCATTCTCTCGGCGTGGGCAACGTCGTCGGCAGGTTCACATGAATAGATTTCTTTCGACATCGCGGTCGTGACCGGAGAATCGATGAGCCGGACGCCCTGAAGGTAGGCCGCCATGCTGATGTCGCGGTCGGTCACCATTGCGATGGCACGACCGTCAGGATCGACGACGGGGAGGCAGCCGATGTCAGCGTCCCACATAATCTGCGCGGCAGTATTGAGCGTGTCGCAGGTCCGGCAGCGTTTGATCTCTGTGGTCATCAGGCTTTCCACTTTCATGACGATTCCCCTTATGTCCCAGCTGCTCTATTGCGGATTTACCGTGATGACCGGACGGGTCGAACGACGCACCACCTGTTCGGTGACGCTTCCGAGCAATGCGTAATCGGCTCCGGACCTTGCGTGCGTCGCCATCACGGTTGCGTCAATGTTCAGTTGACTTTCGGCGTTCACTATCGCGGCAGCCGGTTCTCCGGTGCGGACGACAGTCTCGAAGGGAATCACGCCCTCGAACCACTTGAGGCCGATAGCGCGCAGTTGGTTCGTGGCGGCGTGCTCAAGATCGGCTTTCGGCGAGTCGGCATCGCCGGCCGGGATGATATGGAGAAGAAAAATCGTGCCCTCATTCTGGATAGCGAGCCTCAGCGCCAATTCGATGGCCGGTACGGAGATCCGGCTGAAGTCGATCGGGCAGAGGATGTTCCGAAAGACCTGTTCAGTTCCGGAAGATTGCGACAATGTACTTTGCTTTTTCATCATCGTGCTCGTTTCGTACGCCGTGTGGATGTCTTCTTCGGGGCGCGCTTCAGCGGTTTCGGTTCTTCAGGTCCCGTTGGCCGTTGATATCGAACGGTGAGGTCTTCCTCGGGCGCGGTGCTCTTGTACGTGCGATCCGAAGGTTCCTGCATCTCCTCAGGCAGCGTCCATTGCTGGTCGTAAGGCGCGATGTTGGTGCCTTCGGCCCATCCTTCGCGTGCGCGGTTCTGTTTCTCCTGGCAATCCACGCATCTCGCGGCCAGAGGCACAGCAATCAGGCGCTGGAAAGGAATCGGACTTTGGCAGGTCACGCATATTCCATATTGGTCCTCGTAGAGCCGCGAGAGCGCTTCATCGATAAACCGGAGTTTTTCCTCCGCGCGTGCGATCAGCCCCGCGTGGGTTTCCACCTCGGCACTGGAGCGCGCCACATCCATCTCATCGGCGGGGGGAAGTTCGGCTTCCTGGGCCTGGTCGCGCCGAAACTGTCGCACCTTCTCGGAGGTTTCGTCGCGAAGCTGCAGGAGCATTTCCCGGAGCATCTCGCGGCGACCGGAATCGGAGCTTTTGGATCTTTCTTCCATTTTGCTGTTCCGCCCTTGTTGTGGCTGCCGATCTATCCGCAAAAGCCGCGCCAGATGCTCGACTCCGGAAAACCCACCCGATCCAGCCGGTGGCTCAAGTTGTGATGCAAAGGGGCGCACTTTCGATGTAGCCAAAAGACACAGTTTCATCGCGGCTTCGGAGATTCCGCCGATGGGAACGGTCGACGACCTCAGGGGCAGCCGGGTGGGGCGAGACTAGCTTTTCGCGTTTCCCGCGCTCAGGAGGCTTAGAAAGAAAATCGCGCCGGCGACGGCGACGATGCATGGACCCGATTGGCGGCGAAAAACCGAGGCGGCATAGGTCCCGGCCATCGTGGAGGCGACCGCGACGATAACGGAAACCGCCAGCATCTGCGTAAGATTTCGCGCCACGTGCCTGGCGGTTGCGGCGGGAATGATGATGAGCGAGCCCATCAGCAGTACTCCCAGGTAGCGCAGGCCCAACGCGACCGTGAGAGCGAACATCAGCAGGAACAGCAGGTTCATGCGCCGGACATCGATCCCGGAGGTCAGCGCTATCTCGGGTGAGACCAGCGCGATGACGAGGCGATTTCGCTCAACAAGGATGAAGGAGATGACAGCGACTGCTGCGACGAGGCCGACTATCAATTCGGGCAGTGCCAGGACGTCGGGACGGCCGAACAGCGCCTCGATCAGTTCTTCGCCCGACGTAGTCATGGTGCCGACTGCAAGCGCGACCGAAAATACCACTCCGGTTATGGTTTCGGTCGCGATTCTGGTTTGGGTTTCCAGGGCCCAGATGAGTACCGCGCCGAACAGCAGCATCGCGAGCGCACCAAGCATCGGATTGATGCGCAGGAGCAATGCTACGCCGAGGCCCGGCAATGCGATGTGAGAAATCGCGTCGGCGGCGAGCGTCATCCGGCGCATCACCGCGAAGCAGCCGACGAGCCCCGCCGCGGTTGCCATCGTGAGGCAGAGGGCAAGGGAGTTAATTTCCTGGCTACTCATGCACGTGGAAGCTCGAGGCGGCGCCGTAGAGGTCGCGCAGGTTCTCGGGAGTCAGAACTTTCTGGGGTGCGCCGAAGCAGGGATGAGTCACGCTCAGGCACAGTACGGCGGTCGCGTATTCATAAACCACGCTAAGGTCGTGCGAAATCAGGAGGACCGTCACATCTTTTTCCGCCTGCAGCCGTCCTATCATCGCGTTGAGCCGCTCCTGTCCGGGTTCGTCGATGCCGGCGGCGGGCTCGTCGAGAAGGAGCACATTTGGATTGCCGATCAGCGCGAAGGCAACGAGCAGTCGCTGAAATTGTCCTCCGGACATATTGCCAATCGGCGTCGACAGCATCGCCTGATCAAGGCCGACCTGGCTCAGAGCCGTCCTGATGCTGCCATCCGATGCTTTCACGATTGCGGCCTTCGCGCGCAGGAAATCACGTCCCGTAAGCGGCAAATCGCGCTCTATGTCGAGCTTCTGAGGCACATAGCCGAGCTTTGTGCCGGGAGCCCAACGGATAGTTCCTTCGTGGGGGAGGGCGCCGATCAAAGCCCTGAACAGTACCGTCTTTCCGGCTCCGTTTGGTCCGATGACCGCCAGGCAGGTGCCGCGCGGGACACTGAAGGTCAGGTCATGAATTACTTCGACCGCGGGGAACCGAACTGCCAAGTTTTGAACTTCCAGTACGGTGATCATTTCGCGCTCCGAGTGTCGATGTTGACTGAATTTGGGGGGCTTTGTCGCGTTCAACTTTATGCCGCAGGTGTCGCCGATTTAAGTTGCAGATGGCACGAGCCATGTGGGGCTGCGCCGCCTCAGTGGGGTCATGTTTCCAAAGGTAGCATCAAAGCTTGTTGCCGATGGCTCATTAGGCCACAATTTTCTCTCTGATCGCTGAAGAATCCTCGTTTCGCGCAGATGCTTAATTTCTCCTGTTTGGCACAAGTGCTGCTCTGCTGGTCTTCGTCTCGATTGCGGATCAAGGAGAGATCATGAAAGAGGAATCATTCGTTCGAAAAGTCGCGAAATTGGCACAATGCGACGATCGCCGCGCGGAAACCCTGATCTTTGCGGTATTTCAGGAGCTTCGCGATCGCCTGACGGCAAAAGAGGCTGGCCATGTCGCCGCGCAATTGCCGCAATCGCTCAAGATGCTGTGGATGTCATTCGATCGGCCCGATCGGCAGGTTCGGCGTGTCCACGAACGGCAGTTCCTATACGACGTCGGCAGAATGGCGATTCTCGACACCGAGGCAGAAGCCGAGCGAGCTGTGGTTGCCGTCTTTGCGGTGCTGCAGGAGGCACTTGGAGGCATGACTGAAATGAAAGGCGAGGCGTGGGACGTCTTCAGCCAGCTTCCAGCCGATTTGAAGCGCCTTTGGCTGAACGCGCAAACGCGGGCGCATCAGCCGGAATAGGAAACGAACGGGATGGCGACGTTCAGCACAATCCTCTGTCCCATCGACTTGGACGAAAACGCCAGCTGCGCTCTCGACTTTGCGGAGCGCATAGCCAAAAGAAGAGACACGAAGATTGTGGTCCTGCACGTAATTCCGGTGGTATTGAACCCCGGCGACGCGCGTCTCAGCGCCGATCTCTACAAGCCACGCGCGGAGGCGGCGCGGCAGAAACTTCTAGAGCTGGCCCGAAAGCATCTCGATGGGTCCAGATACGAAGTCAAAGCCGAGATGGGGCATCCCGCGACGGTGATCGTCGACATTGCAAAGCAACTCCCGGCCGACCTTCTCGTCATTTCGACGCACGGCCGCAAATTTTCGCGACTTCTGCTCGGTAGCGTCGTCGAAACGGTGATGCGCGAGGTCGAGTGTCCGGTGCTGACCGTCAAGAATTCGAAGTCCGACCGGATGTCGGTCGGCCAATGGATGACGGCTCATCCGGTAACTGCCGCGCCCCAGGACAAGCCGAGCGTGGTTCAGTCGCTGATGCTACAGGGGAACTTCCGGAGTGTTCCTGTCCTCGACGACGGCACGCTGGTGGGCATTGTCACGGATCGTGATCTCAGGAGCGGTTCCGGGGATCAATCGAACATTGAAGAGATCATGAGCAGGAGCGTTATCACCGTCACTTCCAGCACT
The DNA here is from genome assembly GCA_052146355.1 of Binataceae bacterium (SeqCode). GTDB lineage: Bacteria > Desulfobacterota > Binatia > Binatales > Binataceae > JAFAHS01. Next base: position 27,764 of record JBKQNE010000158.1, read on the forward strand.
TCCATTTTTGAGGCGAGCCGGATTCTCAGTGATCGCAAGATCGGATCGCTGCCGGTGGTCGACGACGGTCAACTAGTTGGCATCATCTCGACCCAGGACGTTCTGAAGGCCTTTGTCGAACTGCGCTGAGAAACTAACCGTTTCTCATTTTCTCATTCGCCAATCAGTCTCAGTGGTTTTCCGAGGTCGACTACCTGGGGTTATGGGATTTAGTCCCAAGTTTCAGGAAATTTTTAAGAATCGCCGCGAAGCGCTCGAACTCCACCGGCTTGGACGCATAGTAGCTGATCCCAAAGCTGCGCGCCCATATCTCGGTTTCGAAGCCATGTCGCCCTGCCACGTAGATAAGCGATGCGAGCGGCGCGCATTCACGCATTCGAGTCAAAGCAGCCCAAGGATCGGAAGCAGGGAGCAGTTCGTCATCCACGACGACCACCTTTAGATGGGGCCATTTTGTTGCTTGAGGCAGAGCGCCCCAGCTCCCGAGAGACTCGATCTGCCGTTCGTGATCGACGGCCTGCCGCGCAGGCAACATCAAGCTCTGGTCCTGGGAAACCACCAGAATCTCCACACCAGCGCCGTCACCCGCGTGTGAGACTCGGCCTGGCGATCGTCTTGCCAACACACTTCCTCTCATTGAAGCGACTGCATCCAGAAACTCAGCTCTTGCGTGAAGCGTGCCAACGCAACGCGATCCGGGGCGCAGGCCCGCCGATCGAGAGATGGAAGGAATTTAGGGCCATCTTCCATCGCAAAGCTTTCACATGTCGCTTTTGGAATCACGGAAAAATGGAGCATTTGGCGGCATTTAGTCCCGAAGGTGCAGCCGTCGGAGACGCTGAGCCATTGCGGGTGTCTATTGTCTCAGAGGAACAGGAATGAACGCGGATTAGCGAGGCAGGATGCCCGCGGTATCTTTCGCGCGGTGCTTCGTGGCATCAATTGTTACCCTGATTTCCGGATTTCAATTGGCACGGCCATTGCGGAACAGATCGGGAGAGGAGAGCAGTATGGCGCCAACACACGAAAAAGATCGCTTCGGCGACAAAATCAAGGACGCTGGTAGTGCACTTACAAATCAGTGGGCGTCCAAGAGAGACCGTGAGTTACTCGCGGAGCTGAATCGAAAGGCACAGGAAAAAGCGACGCGAGAGCGCAAAGCGGGCCGCAAACCAAGGGCCTTCAACCGGATTTTGTGCTCGATCGATTTCGGGAAAAACTCCCTCAAAGTGCTCAGCCTGGCGAAACAGGTCGCGGCCGAAAACGAAGCTGAGCTGTATGTTCTGCATGTCTGCCCCTCGATCGTGGTTCCGCTGGGCGGCGCTATAACCAGTTCACCGGCTGCTGAGAAGGACGCGAAGGACAAACTGGCTCAAACGGCTGCGAAACATCTGACCGGCGTCGAGCATGAGATCATGGTTACGACGGGAGATGCCGCGGAAAGAGTAATCAACGCCCAGTCGGCGTTGAACATAGATCTGATCGTGATGGGTACCCACGGGCGGCGCGGAGTTCCCCGCTTTTTTCTCGGAAGTGTGGCGGAACGGGTCGTGAGAGAAGCTGGATGCCCGGTGCTCACGATACGAGGGGAATGATCGATGCGAACTGGCTCCTCGCGACTCCAACTGGTCAAGCGGTCCGCCCTGGTTATCGCATTACTGGTTGCCGGGATGATCCCGACGAAGGTTCAGGCAGCAACAACCGGCAAGCAGGATTACCTGGACAACTGCGCTTCGTGCCATGGCGGGGATGGCAAAGGGCATGGGGAGGCGTTGTACGTCATTCCGGGAATCAAGCCGCCGGATTTGACTCAACTGGCGAAAAGGAATGGCGGAGTGTTTCCGACGCAGCAAGTTTATGAATCCATCGATGGCCGAGCGGGAATTCCTTCGCATTCACGATTCGATATGCCCTTCTGGGGCACGACTTTTCAGCGCGAGGGGGAGGAGTTCACGCCCTTGAGTGAAAAGGAAGTCAAAACTCGGATCATGGCGATCGTGAGCTATATTCGGAGCATCCAGGAGAAGTAGAAACCCGAACGCCAGCGACGTTCCGGGGCATCTTTCACCGGCTGGTTCCGAGCTGCCAAGTGGCGAGCAGGCTTCCATCTTCGTCGGACCAGTTGTAGCGCGCCTTTCCGCCAAAGGCTTTTTTCAGTTCGTGCACAATCCGATGGGCCAGCTTCTGCGACGTGGTCAGGACTTCTAGCGTCTTTCCGTTCCATTCTTCCGAAACCAGTCTGCGCTCCGGCTGCGTCACTGATGCTCGACGCGCGACGTTGGCGATTCTGCGCTCGATGGCATCGAGTTGCCCCGTGACTCCGCCGCCGCTGATCACGACTCTTCCGAAGTAGCGATCATCCGCTACTTGCTCGCATGCGGGGCAGATCGTCCAAGTCGCTTTGTCGAGGATTGCGATGGTCGGCTTGCGGTCGCGCCGCCACGTCTTGCGCATGAACATCGCACTGCATTTCTCGCAAACCCCGGGCTCTTTGGGCGTACGTGTTTTGAGGGCGACTGGAGGACTCTTGTCAGCCCTGGTGCCGCGCCGGTCCAGGCTTCTGGTCAAGCCTTTGCGAGGTTGTTCAGCTCTCTGGTTCATGTTTCACAGCCTTTCAATCAGGTTATGGGTTGGAAAACCGGCGGCACAGGGTCGGTCATTCGTTCATCACTTGAACGATAGCCTGGACGACATTCAACAGCGCTTTCATCAGGTCGGTCGTGGTCAGGACGCCGACCAGCTTGCCGTTGTCGACTACCGGCAGACCTCCAATCTTGTGATCGAGCATCAACTGTGCGGCCTCCTGGACACTGTTGCTCGGGGTGACGACGACCGGGTCGGGTGTCATCGCGGTGCCCACCCTGATGGAATCGAGATAACCGGAGTGCGACCGCAAGTTGCGCTCCGTGATTATGCCGACCAGCTTGCCCTCCGCCATCACTGGCAGGCGGCGGAACCGCCCTTGCTCCATCACTGCCTTGGCCTTGGCGAGCGTGTCATCGGGAGCCACCCAGGCCGGGTTTCGGGTCATCCAGTTGATGATCTGCATACGGGATCTCCAGCGGTCTCTAACGCTATATCGCAATTCACGCGCCAGCGATTGGTTCGGCATTTGGCCATATCCCGTGGACTTCTGGTGCTATTCGGATCAAGTACTGGAATTAGTGGCGCGTTCGGATACAGATCCTGGTTGAACGAATTTTCCGGCTGGGCAAAGGTCCTTGCGAGGCGGGACTTTCGGCCGCTGGCACGGCAATGGCTATCTGAAAGATAAGAGCGAATTTGAGATCAATCGGAGGTCTGCGATGTCCTACCCGTTCAGAAGAATCCTGAGTCCTATCGACTTTGACGATAACTCTATGGCCGCTTTGGAAGTGGCGGCGCAGATGGCGCGTGATAGTCAGGGAACGGTGCTGTTGCTGCACGTCGTACCGATGATCGTCCCGGTCACCGGCATGCCGGTGTATGTCGACATATACAAAGGCCAGGAAGAGACCGCGCGCGAGAAGTTGCGCGAGATTGGAGCCAAGCGGCTGCACGGCATCAAGTACGAGTTGCTGACCAAGATGGGTGAACCAGCGGGCGCGATCCTTTCGATGTCGCGGCGCGGCGCCGCGGATTTAATCGTGATGGCAACGCATGGGCGGCGCGGATTCTCCCGTGTGCTCATCGGCAGTATCGCGGAAATGGTTCTGCGTGAGGCGCCGTGTCCGGTGCTGTGCGTCCGCCGGGGCGAGTCGGACAAGAACCTGGTGGCGAGGTGGATGAGTTCGAGTCCGGTTACGGCAACTCCGGATGAGAAATTGGCAGAGGTTCGGACACGCATGGTCGAGGGCTCTTTCAGATCGGCGCCGGTCGTCGACCATGGACATCTGGTCGGCATGATTACCGATCGCGACCTGCGCACGTACATCGACTCGCTGGATCGCACCGAGGTCCGGCTCGCGATGAGCGGAGACCCGGTGACTGTCGCGCCGATCACGCCGCTGCACGACGCAGCGCGGCTGATCTTCGACCAGAAGCTCGATTCGCTGCCAGTGGTAGAGGACGGCCAGCTGGTCGGCGTAATCACCAGCACCGACATCATGCGAGCATTCCTCGAACAGGACTAAGTAACGCCGGCCACGACGGCCGAAGCAGGGCGTGCCTCGATGGACATTGTCAGCAAATCGCCACAATCACGATTGGTCGAGGCTATGATGCGCCCGGAGTTCTATCCGGATCGGCCGTCGTCGATCGAACACAAGCAGACCCACATGTCCGACGTGTTCCTCGCGGGCGAATACGTCTACAAGATCAAGAAACCGGTATGTCTCGATTTTGTTGATTGCTGGGCGCTGGGGGCCCGCTATCTGCTCTGCCGCGAGGAAGTCCGACTTAACCGCCGCCTGGCGCCGGAGGTGTATCTCGACGTTGTTCCGATACTCGAAAGCGGCGCCGATGTAATGCTCGGCGGAGCCGGCCAGACTTTTGACCATAAAGTGCGCGAGTATGCGGTCAAGATGCGACGGCTTCCGGACGAGCGGATGCTCGATCGGCTGGTGCGCGAAGGCCAACTGGACAATTCGGTGATAGGCACGATTGCCGGCCGACTCGCGGCCTTTCACGCCGAAGCCTCGCCGGCGAAGGGCTGGCTTTACGGTTCAGCCACGGCGGTCGCGCGCCTGGTGCTCGGCAATCTGGAAGAGAGCAGACGTTACTCGGGTAACACGATCACCGCTGCGCAGTTGACCGCGATCGAAGACTATCTGAAGTGCTTTATCACCTCCCATCGCGAACTGATCAACCAGCGAGCACGCGAGGGCCACGTGCGCGACTGCCACGGCGACCTCAGGTGCGAGCATATCTGTATGACCAGTCCCGTACAGATCTTCGACTGCGTCGAGTTCAGCGAGCGCCTGCGCTATTCCGATGTCGTTTCGGATATCGCCTTCCTGGCGATGGATCTCGAGTCAATTGGCCACGCAGCGCTGGCCGACGAACTGATCCATTCATATTCGCAGACGACGGGCGACGAGCAACTGGCGATGTTGGTGAATTTCTACAAATGCCATCGCGCTTGCGTGCGCGGGAAAGTCGAAACCCTCAAGAGTCTCGAGAATGAAGTGTCGGCCGAGGAGCGGCAGCAGGCTCGCGAGCAGGCGCGCGTACATTTTGCACTTGCCTCCACCTACGCTTCCCGCGGCAAGCCGGCTCTGCTGGTAGTGTGCGGTTTGTCCGGTACCGGCAAGACGACCGTGTGTCGGAAGCTCCAGTATCGCACCGGGTTTCAGGTAATCAGCTCCGACGTCATCCGCAAGCGCCTCGCCGGTGTCCCGCAGACCACGCACGCCAAAACTCCGTACAACGAAGGAATCTACACTCCCGGCTTCGACCGCCTGACCTATGACACCGTGCTTTCGGAGGCCGGCGCCCGGCTGCGCGAGGGGTGCGGAGTCATTATCGACGCGACCTTCAAGAGGCAGGAGGATCGGCGGCGGGCTTTGGATATCGGCAAGCATCTCGGGCGGCCGGTGCTATTCGTAGAATGCAAGGCCGATGAAAAGGAAACCCTGAAGAGGCTCGATGAGCGCGGATCCAGGAATGACAATGCCTCAGATGCGACCAAGGAAGTTTATCTCGTTCAGCGAGCGGATTTTGTGCCGCTGACGGAACTCTCCGCGGAGGATCATGTGGTGGTTGATTCCTCTGAAGATGCGGAAGCTATCATGAGACGAATCGATACCTGCTTAGGGCGAACTTCTGAATCCGGCGTTCACCAAGAACACCCGGCGGACACATCCGCAGGCTAGACAAGCGGCACCCGCAGACCCTGATCGCTCATGTCGGACATAAAAACCACTACGTCGCCGAATGCTGCGAGCTACCTAGCGATGGAAAGCCTGCGCGATGGCAGTCCGATACGGGTTCGCGCGATTCGGCCGGACGACAAGGAGCGTTTGCTCGAACACTTCCGCGGCCTCAGCCCGCAATCCGTCTATTTTCGTTTCTTTGAAATCAAACGAACGCTTGGCGATGAAGACCTGCGGCGCCTTACGGAGTTGGACTTCGCCGATCATGTCGGCCTGGCGGCGACGATGGATAGTGACGGTGGAGACGAGCGATTCATCGGTGTGGGCCGCTATCTACGAAGCGGCGAGAAAAGCCGCGCCGAGGTCGCATTTGCCGTGCTCGACGAACATCAAGGCCGCGGTATCGGCACGATTTTGTTGAAGCATCTGGGGCGGATCGCGCAAACGAATGGTATCGCCCAGTTCACGGCGGACGTTATGGGCGGCAACAAGCAGATGCTGGAAGTCTTTGCCAACAGCGGGTTTCGGACTCACGACTCTCACGAGTCCGGAACAGTGCGGGTGGTGATGGACCTCGACGTACCGCCGGGGTAGTACACTCAGGAGCAGGTCGCGCGAGCTGCGCTAGCGGCGGCGAAGCTTTTCCTTGATGGCACGGCGCAGCGCGCGGCGATTGTGTTTCAGATTCAGAAAAATATCGTCGTAGACGATCTTGCGTACGGTGAAGCCGGGGCCGCCGAGTCTGCTCCCGTCGATGCTCCCCTGCTCGCGATAGCGAAACACCTGGATGCCATTCCACCAGGTCGGATGGTGATTGCGCGGGGTGCGCAGGTTGAGGACCAGCTCGAAGCCGGGGACCTGGCGTGCGATCAAATAATCGGCCGCCCGTGCGGCGCGTTTGTTGGTGTCATCGATGATGATGACCGCGTCAGATGCGAGATGGGGCAGGGCATAGCGCATGCCGTTGTATTGATCCGCGAACGAATGGCCGCCGTCGTAGAAGTAAGCGCCGATCCGCGCGCGGTGCCATGGCGCCCGTTCCATGAAGTCGCGAAAATCCATGTCGAAGAAGCGAACCTGGTCCGGCGCCGTGTAGCGCTCGAGTGTCTCGCGCAGTGAGTCCGCGGCGCCATCGAATTGCGAAAAGTTGTCGCACGCGAAAAGGCGCTGCTGAGGATTGCCCAGCGCGGCACCGACCAGACTCGCGCCTTTGTAGCATCCGACCTCGACGTAGACTTCGTTTTCGGCGAGCGAGGCGACCGCGAGGTTCAGCAACTTCAGTTTGTTCTCGGTCGCCATGCCGGGAACGTTGTTGAGCACGTCGGCGAGATCGCGGTTGGCGGGGAGTCGCGATTTAGCGAGCCGAGCCGGATCGCCGAACTCGGGCCATTCAGCACCGCAGCGTTCTATAAACCGATCGAAATGCATCGCCGTTCGCCGCGTTGCTAGGGCCCTTTCAACGCGCCAGCCGAACGTCGGAGAAGCAACGCGATCGTTCGTCTTGCGGAATTGAGGTCCGTCATTTCCCGAGCAGAGCGAGTCGTATCAGTAGTACGGAAGGCCGCCCCAGCCCAATCCGCCATAAGGATTGAACTCTTCGATTTGCATATCCATCTGTTCTTGTTGCGCGGCTTCCACGTCGGCTTGCGCGGTCTGGTTTTCGGTCTGCGCCCATTTCTGCTGCAGGCTCATTTGCTCGTAGCGCTGATAGGCCTGCTCGGAGCCCAAGTACATGCACTTGCAGAACTTGGGATCGGCCATCCAGTAGTGGAGCTTGCCGGTCTTGCCCACGTAGTAGGAGACCTGCAGCGGGGGGAGATTGGCAATTTGCTGCTCGCGTTGCGGAGTGTCCGCAGGCAGCATCACGAATCCCGCCGCGGTGAGCATCGGCTCCATCTGTGCGGCGACCTGCTCGGGCGTCGGCTTGCCCATGTCGTTGATCTTGTTGATGTCGGAGCCGAGGCTGGAGCATCCGGCCACGGCAAGCGCCATCAACAAAGGCGCCAAGGCGCGCCGGAGTACATCGAGACAAAAAGTAAAAGACATTCGGGGTTCGCGCGAAGTTCCAACGCGGTGGTTATTGTCCATACGCAAAGCAGCGGGCGCAAGCTACCGCCGACGCATCGAGTCCGAGCAACTCTCTCGAACCCGATGCGGGCGGCAAATCCAGATCAGTTTCTAACGCGACAATTCTCAGGGCAGACCGTTGGCAGCGTTGCCGCTCGTATCAAACAGCGTCAGCGCACCTGCTCCGTCGGCATTGAGGGTCAGGCTTGCGCGGGTCAATCCATTGGTTCCGAGCAGCGCGATTCCTGGCCGGCCGTCAGGGGTGACGTCGAGTCCGAGCCGCGTACCGGACGCGTCGCCCATCCTCAACGTCGGGGCGCCGTCGGTGGCAACTTCGAGTGAAGCGCGGGTCCTGCCCTCATGGTCCATAAGCTCGATTCCGGCGCGGCCGTCCGCGAGGATGCCCAGAGCGACGAGAGCGCTGCCATCCGCGTTGAACATCCTGACGCGGGGCACCTGACCGCTATACGCCACCTCGACGCGGACTTTGCCGTCCTTGTCATAGATGCCGAGGCCGGGCGCGCCTTCGGCAGCGACGCCCAGGCCGGCGCGCAGATTGCCTGCGCCGTCCATCAGACCAATCTGGGACACTCCCTTAGCGGTTATCTCGAGTTCGGCGCGGGTCTTGCCGGCATCATCAAGGAGAACAAACTTGTGTGCCGAAATCATCTTTGGGGTCGCGCCTGCGTCAACCGTTGCAGCGCTGATCACATAGCCTGCGATTGCTCCACCTGCGGTTGCCGCGACCAATGCCATCGCGACTATCCCGAAACGCTCTCTGATGCTCATGATGCGGTCTCCTTATCTGGCGCCGAAGCATGTTCAGCCTGAAATTTAGCATCGCGATGGTCCAACGTCCAAAGCGATTTTGCTACCTGCGGCACATTCGCCGAGTGCCCTCGCGAGCTACATGTCGACATGACCCGGTGTGCCGCTGCGCTTTGGCGCTCGCTGGTCGCTAAGTCACCAGGCCGCCGACGGGCTGCACCGCCAATGAATAGCGGCCTTCGCGCCTGGTGATTTTCACTCGTGCTTCGAAAGCGGCGGAAAGGGTCCTGGAATTGAGGACTCTGGCGCGGGGACCCGCAGCGAGCACCCGGCCGGACTTGAGTACGATCACATGCGAGAAGGCCGGGATGATTTCTTCGACATGATGGGTCACGAGGATCATCGCAGGGGCGCCTTTTCGTTTCGCGAGCCGCTGTATGAATTGCAAAAAGTGCTCGCGCGCGACCGGGTCGAGCCCCGCACACGGCTCGTCGAGAATCAGCAGGCGCGGATCGGCCATCAGCGCCCGGCCAATCAGAACGCGCTGCCGCTCGCCCTGCGAAAGATGCCGCCAGGGACGATCAGCGAGGGCAGATGCCTCGACACGGCGGAGGAGGGTACCAGCACGCTTGCGATCACGATCGCTCATCTCGCCCCAGAAACCGATCATCGCGAACTTGCCGCTGATGACCGCTGCGAGCGCGGTCTCGCCGTCCGGCATCATCTGCTGGACGCTCGAGCTGACCAAACCAACCCGCTTTCGGAGTTCGCGCCAGTCGGCGTGTCCGTAGGTCTCGCCCAGGACACGAATCGTGCCCGCAGTCGGCGGCATGTATCCGGTGAGCGCGCGCAGCATCGAGGTTTTGCCGGAACCGTTGGCCCCGAGAATCGCCCAATGCTGACTGCGTTCCACGCGCCAATCGATGCCGCGCAGAATCGTGACATCGCGATCGACGACCAAGCCGGAGATTTCGATTATCGGTTCGGGGGATTTTGTTCTGGGCATGATCGGCAGGAGACTGACTGGAGCTGCGCGGAACCCTACAGCGCCTGCAAGCGCGAGATCACTCGGTCCATCGCCATCCCCAGCGATCCTTTCACCAGCACCACATCGCCGTGGCGGACGCTGGCGGCGACGAGTTTCGATGCTTCCTCGCTGTCGCCGGCCGCGCTCACTTCGACTCCCACGTTGGGGACGCGTTTGATTGCCGCCGTCATTTCAGGTCCTACCGCGACCAGCAGCGCCGGTCGCGCTTCGAGGGCTGTCAGCACCGCTTCGTCGTGAGAGCTGGCAGAGAGCGGACCCAGTTCGAGCATGTCGCCAAGCACCATGACGAGCCTTGCCCCCGAGCCCTCGGCCAATTCGCGCGCGGTCGCGATGGCAACGCGCATCGAGGGCGGCTGCGCATTATAGCTATCGTCGATAACAACCATCCCGTGCATTGGCCTCAGAGCCAGCCGCCGTGGAACCGGGAGCGCGGCAGCGAATACGTCGCCGACGGCGCGCAATTGATCACCGGAAAGCGGCTCGGGGCTCATCGCGATTACGCCAGCGAGAGCCGCGGCGCAGTTCAGCGCCATCGCAGCCCCGAGCAGCGAAATCTCGACGACCAGCAGCGAACTCTCTTCGGATTTGACGAGCAGCGGATTGAGCTTCAGCGCTATGCGCGATCGTCCGCTTTCGAGCACGCTACGATGGGCCAAACGAACGTCGGCGTCCGGTGATGTGCCGAACGTAATGGTGCCCAGCCGCGGCGGAATTCGCGACATCACGAGCGGCTGGCCGGTAGATGCGACCGCGAAACGGCGAGCGGTAGAGAAGAGTTGAGCTTCCTCGTCAGCAATCTGTTCGATCGTGCCCAGACCGTCGCTGTGCTCGATATCCACGTTGAGGACCATCGCGACATCCGGCTCGACAACATCGGCCAGCCGCGCAATTTCTCCCGGCATGTTGGTGCCGCACTCCAGGACCGCGGCGCGATGCTCCCCGGTCAAGGTGAAGATACTCATCGGCACGCCGATGCGATTGTTGAGATTGCCTGGCGTCGAAAGGGTGGGGCCAAAAATGTCGCGCGAGGCCGCCGCGGTCAGTTCCTTGGTCGTCGTCTTGCCGGCCGCGCCGCCAATCGCGATCGTCGGCAGGGCGCGCGCCGCGCGCGTGCGCCGCAGGTGATGACGCGCAAGCATGCCGAGCGCGTCGAGGGTGTCATCGACCTCGATGCAGGGAAGCGACGCGATCGCATGGCCGCGCGCGACGAGGGCCGCCGCCGCGCCGCGCGCGGCGGCTTGCGGAAGATGCGCATGGCCATCGGCGGATGCGCCGCGCAGGGCGACGAAGAGCGCACCAGCACTCAACGTGCGGGTGTCGATGCTGACTCCGGTCACCGCGGATTGCGCGGCGGCGTGCGTCAGCTTGCCACCGGTAGCAGCCTCGGCTTCGGCCAGAGTGAAGGCGCAGCGGTTAGATGGAATCGGAGTGGCCATCCGGGCATCATATTGCCGAATTCGACACGACGCTCCTACTGTCTTGATCGCAGGTGGGCCGATCCGACGATCCGAGGGAAGTTCGGAATAGCGACGGGGCGAGTCGGCCTTGACAACCCGGGCAGGCGGGGGTGAGTTTCACGTCGGAAGAACGCAACCATTGGCGGAGGCAAAGGCGGAATGGCATCGAGCGCGACACCCCTGGTGGGCGTAATCATGGGCAGCAAGAGCGATTGGGAATACATGTCGGCAGCGGCGGAGACCATGACTGAACTTAAAGTGCCACATGAAGTTAGGGTGCTGTCCGCCCATCGCACGCCCGACCTGACGCTCGAATATTCTGCGCGCGCAGCGGAACGCGGGCTGCGCGTGATTATCGCGGGTGCGGGAGGGGCGGCGCATCTAGCGGGCGTGCTCGCGGCCAAAACGATCCTGCCGGTTATCGGAGTGCCGATGCCGACGACCTCTCTGAACGGGATGGATTCGCTGCTGTCGATCGTTCAGATGCCCAAAGGAGTGCCGGTGGCGACGATGGCGATCGGCAAGCCGGGGGCGGCCAATGCCGGGCTGTACGCGGCACAGATTCTCGCGCTGGGCGATCCCGAATTGGCGGCGCGGCTCAAAAGCTGGCGTGAGGCGCGCGCCCAGGAATTGCTGCAACAGAAGCTGCCGTAGCCCGCGCGATCGAAGCGCGCCGGGCGCATGCTATCGTGTGATCATGCGCAAGCAGGATATCGACACACCTGCGCTGATTCTCGACCTCGACGTGGTCGAAGAGAACATCGCCGCGATGGCAGGGTATTTCGCTGCGCGTACGCAAAAGCTCCGGCCGCATTTCAAAACACCAAAGACGCCCGAAATTGCGCGCCGTCAACTGGCGGCCGGCGCAATCGGCATTACCGCTTCCAAGCTCGGCGAAGCTGAAGTCCTGGCGCGCGCAGGCCTGGGTCCGATTCTGCTGGCGAATCAAATCGCCGGAGCGGCCAAGGTCGATCGACTATTCGCCATCGCGAACCGGGTCGAAATAATCGCGACCGTGGAGAGCGAATTCAATATCCGCGAACTCGAGGAAGGCTCGGTGCGCGCGGGCCGGGCACTCGATGCGATAATCGAAGTAGACACCGGCATGCATCGCTGCGGCGCCGAGTCGCCTGAAGAGACCGTCGCGCTCGCGCGCCGGCTTGCGCGCGGTCCGCTGCACTATCGCGGCATCATGGGCTACGAAGGGCATGCGGTGCTGGTGGCGGATCGCGACAAGCGAGAAGCGACGGCGCGCGATGCGCTCACGACGCTCAGCCGTCACGTCGCGGCGTTGCGTGCGGCAGGGTTGCCGCCCGAGATCGTAAGCGCGGGCGGCACCGGCACCTACGATATAGCCGGTTCGTGGCCCGACGTGACCGAAGTTCAGGCGGGCTCCTACGTGTTTATGGATGGCGCATACCGGACGGTGCGGCCGGATCTCGGAAAGCCAGCGCTGACGCTGCTTTCAACGATAATCTCACGGCGCGGCGATCGCGCCATTATCGACGCGGGCATGAAATCGCTGACCAACGAATTCGGACCTCCGCAGGGCAAGGACGTGCCGGTCAAGGTCGCGCGCTTGTCGGAAGAGCACGGTCATCTCGCGGCCGGGAATCTCGAGATGGCTGCGGGAATGAAAATCGAGATCATCCCCAGTCACGGCGATACAACGATAAATTTACATAGCGAATATTACGTCGTGCGCGGGGACGAGGTAGTTGCGATATGGCCTATCGAGGGCGCTCGCGCTTATCGCTGATGAACCGACACCTGATTGCGCTGCCGTTGATCGTCATCGTCGCGGCGCTGATCCACGCGACCGCCGCCGATGCGACCGACATCAAGACGCTGGGCAGGTTGAAGATTCCCCAAGGCGCGGCCGTGATGACCATCTGTACCGATCCGGTGGTGCAGAATGTTCTCACCGAAGACCTCAGGAGTCAGCAGCGATCCGGGCCGACGATGGTTGTCACGGTGACGGTGAACGCGCGCGCGCTCGCACCTGGAGTCTCGCTTCAGGAACTTTCGCCTGGAGACCCGTCGGTGGCAGGTATGCTCAAGGAAATGGGCGCGGAACCTCCGCTGCTGGGCGACACGGGGGACAAGCAATCCGAAGATGCGTACACGGCAGAGGCGCGCCGGCAGGCGCTTACGAATGAAGATCCGATGACGGAGGGGTTCCGAAACTACGTGGCGCAGCGCAACGAGATGACGAACAACACCCCTTCTCAGTACAACATTCCGGCCGATCAGATGTATCAGACGGCGATAATCGCGCGGGCAACGGTCTCCAATTCCGCAACCGAATTCAAGGTCGTCGCCCTGGTCGCTCCGGGCGACGACGTGAGAACGGCGAAGAAGCTAGTCGCCGAGGAGATCGCGAACGCAATTCTTCACTAGTGTTCAGTATGGTCTGGCGTTCAGACGCGATCGGGGATTCCTGTTAGGAAAGATCGCAATCATTCTTAGAAGGTGTCGCGACCTGCGTCCCGTAACCCGCCGGGGCGGCGCTTAGTTCTCGTTATTTTCTGGTGGCGTTTGTGCGGCTTCTGGCGCAGGGGCGGAAGGGGCGGGCGCGATGCTGCTTGCGAATGGCGCCGATGAGGTGTCGGAGGGTGCTTGCACGGCGGCCGAGGGCTGCGGGGGAGCAGGCTCCACCATTGATGTGCTCGAGCACGAGCCGAAGTGGGGCAGGTGCCGGAGCAGAATCGATCGCTTGACCACTGCGACGGCGACGAGAGCGCCTACCGCCACGAGTATCACCAGGACCACCACCCAGCGGCCGGCTCCCGGTTTGCGATCGTTGGTAAACATCCGAATCGGCTCGCTGGCCTTTGCGGCGCTCGTCTCCGCCTTTTGAACTTCGCGCACGAAGCGCGACGCGACATCCTCAGGGTCGAGTCCGATGAAGGCGGCGTACCTGCGCAGAAACGGCAGCAGATAGAGCTGATCGGAAATGAGACCGTAGTCGTCGGTCTCGATGGCTTTGATGTAATGCGGCGGTATGTGGGTGCCGCTGGCCACCTGCTCCGCGGTATATCCGCCGCGGTTGCGCGCCTCGGTCAGGAACTTGCCAAGGCTGAACTCTTCACCCGCGGACCGGCCGCCCGCGGTCATCGCAGTGCCGGAGGTTTCGGACTTCTCATCAGCCACCAGAGTCTTCCCCGCCTTCCACGAGAATCGCCATTCGTCCGAATCGTCTCAATTACTGGCTACTTTGCGCGTCGACCGTGAATATGGGCCCCTTTTTAACTACAGGCCAGCGGATGCGTTTCCAAGTGGCCCCCCGGCGGGCTGTTGAAAAGATGTCCGCCGGTTGCATCGGGCTCCGCCGTGCAACCGGGTACGCTTTGGGCCTGCGTCCGATTGCAGAGTGCCAGCTTCTTACCCTCGCATCCGATAATTTGCGGCGCGGGGCTCAGCGACTGCGCCAACGCGCCCAGGTCCTTGCGATTCGCGATCAGGACGACGCACTGGCCAGAGGCCCACAGCTCGCGGAGCTTGGCTTCCGTGCCGATAAAACCGGCGTGTTCCTCCGGCGACTCGGCAAACGGTGCAAGTTCGCCCCAGTACTCGACCAGCAACTCGCGCTGCCCCGTGTAAAACGGGAGAGATTGCACGTAATGACGATACGATGCGATCGCGCATCCGTGGTACTGACCTATCTGTTGGGCGAGCGTGCGATAGCTGGTTTGAGCGCTGGCATCGATTCTCGCGTGTTCGCCGAGCACCGTCGTCGCGGCCATCGTGATCGCGATCGTGGCGAAGACGTAACTGGAACGCCGTGAAGACCGGGCGAGAATCGCTGCGATCAAAGAGCCAGCGGCCAGCGCGGCCGCGATCATCGAGCCATCGAACGCGAGCGCACTCCCGATTTTGCCGCGGATCGCGATCAGCGCGACGACGGCTGTTGCCGCTCCAATTGCATTGACCAGCACGAAGAGCCGCATCAGCCGCGCCACGCGCTCCTCGCTCATCACGCTCAGGCGCGAGAGGGCGAGGCCGGCGACGATCGCGATCGGTGGAATGGCGGGCAGGATATACGAGCCAAGCTTCGAGCGTGGAATCGAAAAGAAGATGAAGATCAGAGCGAACCAAATCCCAAGCAGCCTGAGCGCCGATCGCGTTTTGGCGCTGTCGCGTGCTTCGCGAGCGATGGCGACTCCGGACGGAACGAAAAACAACCACGGCCACGTTCCGCCAAGGACGATCGGAATGAAGAAGTAAGGGCCCCATCCGTGCTCCTGCGACGAAACGAAACGCTGCAGGTGTTCGTGGACGAAGAAGAAGCGCAGGAACCCGGGATTGCGCATTCCCGCTGCCACAAACCACGGCACTGCGATGATCGCGTACACGCCGATGCACTGCAGGATCGGCATGCGGGAGATTTCGCGTCCGCGCCGCTCGACGAGAATCCAGGCCAGCGCGATCGCGCCGCCCAGAATCAGCGCGACCGGGCCTTTGGCCAGCGTGCCGAGAGCCAGCATCGCGCTGGCGACAATCATCCAGCGGCGGCTCTCGCGGCTTCGGAAATCACCCGGCGCGGCGGCGAAATAGAACGCGCCGACGGCCATTGTCAGAAAAAAGGCGAGGGCGGGATCGAGCGTGGCGAAGCGCGCGAAGGCAAAAACCAGGGGGCACAGCGCCAGCACCAATGCGCCGGTAAGTCCGGCGGCCGCACCGAACATCGCCTCGCCAATCGCGCCGGTCGCCGCGACCTCGCCGGCAGTGAAGAGAGCGGCGGGAAGGCGCACGGCGAATTCGGTCGGTCCGAAGAGATGAATCGCGGCTGACTCGGCCCAATAGACGAGGGGAGGCTTTTCGAAATAGCGAACCAGGTTGTCGCGCGGAGTGACGTAGTCGCCCGAGATGACCATTTCGCGCGCGATTTCCGCATAGCGTCCCTCATCGGGCTCCCACAGCGCGGGCGCACCGAGAGCGGGCAGATAGAGCAGCGCCGCTATCAACGCGGAAAGCGCGATTCGAAACCATCGGTAGCGCGGCGTCATGACCCTCCGAGTGTTCCGGCGCCAGCCCGTCGCGTCAACGGCGTGGGCGCAAACCTCGCGCGAAGTACAAACATCCGGGGCGGGGGCTTGTTGACACTCGCGCGGCAGACGATAGAGTAGGTTTCGGTAGTTGCGCTCGAAAATATCTGAGCCTGCGTTTGAGGAATCTGACGCACGCCAGCACCACGCGGAGACGCTCCGCGCTTGTCCGAAACTTCGGTTTACAGGGCAGACGCGGAGCGTCTGCCGTTGTGGAGGGTAAAATGGTTATGGAAGAAAATCGTGTCGCAAGCCGGGCGGGCCTGACAACTGACCAACGGAGAGAATTCGAGGAGACCGGACTGCTTCATCTGCCGGGAGCGATCCCGGCAGAGCACACGTGCGAGATGCGCGATCGTCTTTGGGGAGAGCTCGCCAGACGGCATCAAATCCGCCGAGATGATCTCGACACCTGGATTCCAGGTGGGGTCTATGGCTTGCACGCAGTAGAGCGATCGGGAGCATTTGCGAATATGGCGAGCCCTGCGGTCTGCGCGGCGCTCGATGATCTTTTCGCGCCCGACAAATGGCAGCGGCCGCCACGCTGGGGGGGGCCGCTCGTTACATTTCCGTCTGAACGCCGTGAATGGGACGTTCCGAATCAGTCATGGCACCTTGACGTGGGTTCGGGAGGTGTTGAGCGAACGCTGCGCGAAGTCATTGTGTTTGCAATTCTGGATACGCTGTTGCCTCAGGGCGGCGGAACGGCGGTCGTCGCAGGGTCGCATAGACTCGTTCAAGATCTCGCCAGCGGATCGTCTTCGAAGGTTCGCTCGGCCAAAGCGCGAAAACTCCTCGCCCGTTCGGATCCGTGGCTACAGGATTTATCGTCACGGGAGAAAGCGAAGGACCGGCTCGAGCGATTCATGACGGATGGCGCAGTCGTTCGAGGCGTCGGGCTGAAGGTCACGGAAATAACCGGGGCGTTGGGCGATGTGGTCGTGATGCATCCCGCCATATTGCATTCGGCAGCCGCGAACTGCCGCACAACGCCGCGTCTTGTGCTCCGGCAAAGTATCTTTCGTGCCGAATGAGTCCTGCGAAAGATAGCTACCCTGTGTTGCTTCACCGCGGTTGCATCTGTCATTCCGCGCGTGTGTCTGAAGCGCGCGAGGAATTCCGACTCCGGTGCCGGGGGCAGGCAAACGGACCGGGATTCTTCGCGCGGCAGCCACGCGCGAGAATGACAAGCAAGGAATCCAGGATGACCAGAATTGTCACTGCGATAAGCAGCGCTAAACAGGAGGAGGCCTATTGGCCGACAGTACTCACAAAGCTGCGATGAGAACGAACCAGCGGCGTGCCAAGCGGCCGGTCTACAGCGTCGAGCACGTGCGCGGGCGCTGGATGCTGCGAGGTCCCGATGGCGCTCCGTTCATCTCGCTCGGAATCGCGCATCTTGCCGCGGCGGCGGCATATCGCGCGGCGGATGGGCCTGAGGATCGCGTGCGGTTCGTGGAGCAGGTCGTCGCCAATCTGCGCGAATGGCGATTCAACACCGCCGGCTATCATCATCCGGCGGAGATTCGCGAGCGGCTGCCGTTCATTGCCGACACGTTTCTGGCGCTGATTCCGTACTCCGTCGCGCAACCGCGCTATCCCGATGTGTTCGGCGGCTACGCGCGCGTGGTGGGCCATCAGATTCACCGGATGTGCGCGGTGGTCAAGAGCAACCCGAATCTCATCGGCTATTACTGGACCGATACGCCGCGCTGGGACCTGGACACCGCGCGGCGGCTTGCGAACGATGACTGGGTGTCGGCGATTCGCCGCAACCCCGCGGTGTTTCCGGGCAAGAGACGATACGTCGCTTTTCTTTGCGAGCGTCATCGCGCCGGCGCAGAGGCATTTCGCGCTGCCTATGGTTTGAATCTCGATGAGCGAACGCTACTTGATGCCAACTTCGCGGGCCTCGCACTCGATCACCCGCTGGTCCATCGCGACGACTACGAGTTCCTGCGACTGATCGCGCGCGAGTATTATCGGGCCGCTGGAGAAGCGATGGAACGCGAAGACCGGCGACATCTGGTCTTCGGTGATCGCTACATGCTGAACGATTTGCCGGTCGAGGTTCTCGAAGAGGCGCTGCCCTGGATCGATGTGGTCGCGGTGCAGCCGCAGCATGCGCGATTCGAGAAGGAGCGCTTCGATCGCATCTACCGAATCGCGCGCAAGCCCATTCTAATCTGCGATCACGCGATAGGGTTTCCATCCGAGAAATATCCGCGTACCGGATGGGAGCAATGCGCGAGCGAGACCGACGCCGCTCACGCGTATGAACGCAATCTCGCGGATGCGTTCGCCGAGCCATATATCGTCGGCTATCACCGCTGTCACTACGCCGATCGGTTCGCAGCCGCGCGTGGACGGCTGATGCAAGGGCTGCTGAGCGAAAATGGGTCGCCGCACGAAAAAACAATCGAGAGCACGCGCCGTGCGAATGGGGCTACTCTTGAAAAACTTGGGGTAGCGGCTCCGTAGACCGCGCGAAAATCCGCCACCGACGTATCTTTATCAACCGGCTTAGGTTTGTCAGAATGCGAAGAATCGGAGCGCTGCACGCTGCCAGTTGATGGCGCCGCTCCGCAAGCACGGTTGAGTTCCCCCAGCAAAATAACGCCAATCTTCGAGGCCTCCAGCGCCTCGAATCATCTGGAGAGGCTCGTTTCGGTCGTAATTCCGGTCTACAACGAGTCCGCCAATCTCAAGCTGCTGTGGGATCGCCTGCGGCCGGTGCTCGAAAGCCTCGCCCGTCCGTGGGAAGTCATCTTCATCGATGACGGATCGCGTGACGACTCGCTCGAGATTCTGGACGCGATTGCCGCCGCCGAAGACGGCCGCGTCCGAGTCGTCGAGCTGGCGCGCAACTTCGGACAGCATTCCGCGATTCTGGCGGGGTTCCGCCACGTGCGCGGCGAGGTCGTAGTCACGCTCGATGCCGATTTGCAGAATCCCCCCGAGGAAATTCCACGCCTGCTCGACGCCATCGAAGCCGGCAACGACGTCGTCGGCGGATGGCGCGAAGATCGGCAGGACGACAGCTGGCGGCGCTATGCCTCGCAGCTTCACAACCGGCTCACCTCCCTGATCGTGGGCGTGCCGATGCACGACTACGGATGCATGCTGCGCGCGTACCGCAGGCATATTGTCGACACGGTCGTCGAGTGCGATGAGAAGGCGGCCTTCGTTCCCGCGCTGGCGAACACGTTCGCGAAACGCGTCACGGAAATCCGCGTCGGCCACAGCGCACGCGCCGAAGGCAAATCGAAATACAATCTGCTGCGCCTTGCCAACCTGAGTCTCAACCTGATCACCGGCTTCTCGATGCTGCCGATTCAGGCGCTGAGCCTGACCGGAATAGGGATCTTCATCCTCGATGCGGCCTTCGCGCTGCTGCTGTTCGCGCATCGCCTGATTTACGGACCGCAGCAGGAAGGCGCGATGTGGACCCTGTTCGCCGTGCTGTTCCTGTTCGTGGGGCTGATCTTCCTCGCGCTCGGACTCATCGGCGAATATATCGGCCGGATCTATATCGAAGTGCGCCGCCGCCCGACGTACATCGTTCGTGCGGTCCATGGCGCGGACGGTGGGGCCGACGGACCGCGCAGGTAGGCGGGTGACACTCGACGCGCGCCAGAGCGCAGCGGTCAAAGAGGCCGCCTGCGTACTGTTCGCATATCAGGACATGGGTTACGCCTGCATGGAGGCGCTGCTCTCGATGGGCGCGCCCATCGCGGCACTGTTCACTCATCACGATGATCCCCACGAGGAAATCTGGTGGCGCTCGTGCAGAGAGCTGGCTGAGCGCCATCGAGTGCCGGTGCATTATCCCGACAAGATTGACGATGGATGGATAGCGCGGGTGGCGGCGATGAAGCCGGCGGTGATTTACTCGTTCTTCTATCGCAATCTGCTGCCGCAAAGTCTGCTCGATTACGCGCCGCTGGGCGCATACAACGTGCATGGTGCTTTACTGCCGAAATATCGAGGGCGCGCTTCCGTGAACTGGGTACTGGTGAACGGCGAAAAGGAAACCGGCGTCACGCTGCATCACATGGTCGCGCGGGCGGATGCGGGAGACATCGTGGCGCAGAGCGCGGTTGAGATCGAAGATCGCGACACGGCGCTGACGTTGTATCGCAAGCTGGTACCGCTCGGCGCCGAGTTGATAAAGGAATTTCATCCACTGATCGCCGCGGGCTGCGCACCGCGTCATCCGCAGGATATTTCTTCCGGCAGCTATTTCGGACGCCGCCGCTCCGAAGACGGGCGCATCGATTGGCGATGGCCCGCGCGCCGAATCTTCAACCTGGTCCGCGCCGTGACGCATCCGTACCCGGGGGCGTTCTGCATGTCGGGGGGACGCAAGCTTCTGGTCTGGCAGGCGCAAATTGCGGATGAAACGGAGCGGCGCGGCGAGCCGGGCGAGATTATCGGCGAAGCGGCAGGTGGCGCCCTGGAAGTCGCGGCCGGCGAAGGGAGTATTCTTCTGCTGCGCGCTCAGTACGAAGGTGGTGCGGAGGGTGAGGCGCGCAACGTCATGGCCGCGAATCTTCTCAAGGGATCGATCGTACTAAGTTAGTCGGAGGTCGGATGCTGTTTCTGGCAACACGGCGGGCGGAGTTCCCGGGCTCGCAGAGCTGGCCGCGGCCGCGCGGCTCCGAATGGCGATGGAAGTAGCATTCAAGATTGACGTCGATACCCATCAGGGGATGGGCGAAGGCGTGCCGCGGCTGCATCGGATGTTGCAGCGCGAGGGAGTGGCGGCGAGCTTTTATATCGCGATGGGTCCCGATTATTCGGGGCGCGCGGTGATGCGCGTGTTTCGCAATCGCGGCTTTCTCAAGAAGATGTTCCGGACCAACGCCGTCTCGATGTACGGATTGCGCACGGTGCTTTCCGGCACGATCTTGCCGGCGCGTCCGATCGCACTGGCGTTTCCGGGTCTCGTTCGTGAACTGAAAGCGGACGGATTCGAAGTAGGCGTGCACGGCTACGATCACGTGCGATGGCAGGACGGCATCGATGCGCTTGGCGAGCGCGGCGTGCGTGCGCAACTTGAGGACGCCTTCGAGGTTTATCGGGCGATCCTGGGCGAACGGCCGCGCGCTTTCGCGGCTCCTGGCTGGCGCACCAACGCCGCCGCTTTGATCGCACTGGATGAGATGGGACTCGACTACCGCAGCGATACGCGCGGGCGGTCGCCATTTCGATGCGCGATCGAAGGCCGGGTTCTTGCTACGCCGGAAATTCCCACGACATTGCCGACGCTCGATGAAGTCATGGGCAGGCCCGATCTGCCCGATGGCGCCGCGCTGCTTAGTTTCTACATGAGCGAGTTCAAGCCCGAGGGCCTGAACGTGCATACGATTCACGCCGAGACCGAAGGGATGGGCCAGCTCGAAAGCTTCACCGCTATGGTGCGGGCGCTGAAAGATCGGAGCGCGCGCTTTGTCCGGATGGACGAAATAGCGGCGCGCCTCAACCGCGCCGAACTACCGGTGTGCGAAGTCATCCGCACCGAACTGCCCGGCCGCGCGGGATGGGTAGCGGGGCAGGGGCCCAATCCTTCCGGTCATTCCGAGTAGAAATAGTTTGGCGGGCGAGGGCGACTCGCGTTGTCGCCAATGTTCGTGATGAACCTGCTGACCCTCATCCGGCGCGCAGCGCGCCACCTTCTCCCGGAGACGATCGATTTTCAAAACCTGTTCGGTGCTGCCCCTAAGGCAGCGGCGAAACGCGCACCGCTGATCCGGGATTCCGCCGGCACCCACTCGCCCGGATCAGGCCAAGACCTAGGCTCCAGGCAGCCAGGATCGCGTGCCTAAATTTTAGGCAAACCCAAAAAGTTTAACAAAATCAAGGATAAATTGGGTTTGTTTTGTAAAAAAATATTTTGGTTTTCCTCCGCTTCGGTCAACTTTTGACGGTCTGTCATTTGAAGAAGCGGCCGTGCAACTTCGTGGAGCGGCGCGATGGTGGCAAGAAAAACGGATAAATATGCTGAGCCGGTAGCGGCCATTTGCGGGAACCTACACGGTCGCGCATTACATATCAACTTCCAAAAAAATTTATCCACAGCTGGCAGCGGATGTCCTTTTCCTGCGGCGAAGGAATGCCGCGAGCGATCACATAGTGGGGGCCTGCGCCCACAATCCAGAGACGCTGTCTCCGCGGCTGCCCCGAGCGAGTTCTGCGACTACCTGAGAGAGCAGTGGTTGCGGCGCGAGGACGCACCGCGATCCCTCCGCTCCGGCAGCCTCCGGTCGGGATGACATTCTGCGACTCTCGACGTTCGCATCGCGCTCTCCACATCGGTTGCAATGCGTGTTTATCGACAGCCTCGGGAGAAGGGCGGCGATGGATGCGGGGCGGCTTCTGCGTGGCGTTTTTCCCGCTCACGCAATCGCCGCCGATGTGGTATGCGTGAGCAAATTCACGCAGGGGTATCGCCGATGCCGTCAAAGAATCTGATTGCCGACAGTCCGCAGCAGGTTGGACTCGATGCTGCCAAGGTCGATGCGCTGTTTCAGCGCGCCGAGCGCGAAGTGCGCGAGGGGCTGCTGCCGGCGGTTCAAATCGCGATCGCGCGCAACGGGAAGATCGGTGCGATGCGGACGTTCGGCCGCGCGGTGCAGGGCGGGCAAGAGAAGCCAGCCACCGACGAGACGCTGTTCGTTATCTTCTCGTGCACCAAGGCGATCATGTCGGCCGCGTCGTGGATTCTCATCGGCGACGGCAAGCTCAAAACCAGCGAACGCGTTGCGGATATCGTTGCGGAGTTCGGCACCAACGGCAAGGATGTAATCACGGTCGAGCAGGTCCTGCTTCATATCGGTGGGTTTCCCAATGCGCCGTTCCCGCAGGGCGAATGGCTGGATCGCGGCAAGCGGCTCGAGCGCTTCGCGAAATGGCGGCTCGAATGGCCGGTCGGCAGCAAGTTCGAATACCATCCCACGTCGGGCTTCTGGGTTATCGCCGAGATAATCGAGCGGCGCACGGGCAAGAATTTTCGCGACTTCGTGCGCGAGCGTATTGCGCTTCCGCTTGGGCTTCCTGAAATGCGGGTCGGACTGCCCCGCGACCTACAGAATCGCGTTGCCGATCTGGTCTATGTCGGCGATGCGCTGACCGACGAAGAGCGCAAAAAGCTCGGTCTGCCCGCGATGCCCGAAACGGAAGTCACCGAAGACGCGATCCTTGGTTTCAATCGGCCGAACGTCCGCGAAGCCGGCGTGCCGGGCGGCGGCGGAATCATGACTGCGGGCGATCTCGCAATGTTCTACCAGGGGCTGCTGCACAATCGCGCGCAGGACGGCTCGCAGATCTGGAAGCCCGAAGTTCTGGAAGACGCACGACGCGTGCGTTCGGAAGGTTACAAAGATCCTATCTTCGGCGTGCCGGTGAATCGGGCGCTGGGCGTGGTAGTCGCCGGGGGCGACGGGTTGGCCAACTATCGGGGTTTCGGCAAGACCAACTCAGCCCTTGCTTTCGGCCACGGCGGCGCGGGCGGACAAATCGGATGGGCCGATCCGGTCACCGGCATCTCGATCGGCTACACCACGAACGGCTTCGATCGGAATGATATGAGGCAGGGACGTCGCGGCGTGGCGATATCGAGTCTCGCGGCGGTGTGCGCCGCCAGCTAGAGATTATTCGGGTCCGCTCAGAAAGCGCGGAGGGCGGCGGTCGTGGGTTGCCTGCTCGAAGGCGTAGGCGAACTTGATTAGCGTCGGCTCGCTCCATGCTCGCCCCAGGAACGAAAGTGCGATTGGCAGGCCGTCACTCGTGAATCCCATCGGCACTGTGATCTCTGGAAGTCCGGTAATTGAAGCGATCACGATCGGGTCGCTCCCGAACGTGCTGTTGAACGGAAAGGGCATGGGCGGAGCGCTCGCGCACTGGTAGTCGTTGTCTACCACGCCCGGCAGCGTACTGGCCGGACAGAGCATGGTCGGAAATACCAACGCATCGATATCGGCGGCATCCATGGCAGCATTCATGGCGTCGAGCAGAGCCGCCTGCGTTTGTAGCGCGGCCTGCACCATGGCCGTATCGGGGGGAGGCGCCGCGAGAATGCCTTGCAGGGTGGCCAGGTTCTTGACGACGTTAGGGCCGAAGACCTCGCTGGCGGCGACTATATCGGTCAGGCTCTGAACCGGAGCCTCGATCGCGAACGACGAAAAATATTGCGCTACGTCGTTGGGAAAGGCCTGACTCCCCAGCACCGTCAAGGCATCGAGCAGGTCATCGCCGGAGATATCGGGAGAAACGTCGACGGGATCGACGAGGGTGCCACCGTGATGCTGGATCACCGCGAGTGCCCGTTGCATCGCGGCATCAACTTCCGCGTTCTGGCCGGAGAACTGGGCACCCAGGGCACTACGCAAAACGCTCAACCGCGCCGCGCTGAAGCCATCGCGAGTCAGGAACTGCGTGTAGTCGGTGAAGAAGTGGCCGGCGCTCGCGGCGCTCTGCGGATCGTTGGGATCGACGCCGGTCAGAACGCCCAGCATGGTGGCAGTGTCCGCCACCGACCTGGTCATCGGACCGAGCACGTCGAAGTAGTGGGAAATTGGAACGATGCCGGAGCGGGCGACGAGCCCCAGCGTAGGTTTCAGGCCCACGACGCCGTTAAACGCACCGGGGATACGAATCGAACCGGAAGTGTCGGTGCCGGTCGCGATCAGTCCCAGGTTGGCGGCGATGGCGACCGCCGATCCTCCGCTGGAGCCGCCGGGAATACGATCCAGTTTGTAGGGGTCGAGGGTCTGGCCGCCGCGCGAGCTGTATCCGGAAAGGCCGAACGCCCATTCATCCATATTGGCTTTGGCGATGAACACCGCGCCGGCGGCGCGCAACTTGGCGACGACGAACGCATCGGTGGAAGCGACAAAGTCGCCCATCGTGAGCGAACCCGCCGTGGTATGCATCCGGTCGCCGCTGTTGTTGTTGTCCTTCAGGATGGTTGGGACGCAGTGCAGGGGACCGACGGATCCGCTCTTCGCGAACGCCGCATCCAGCGAGTCGGCGATCGAGAGCGCATCGGGATTGGTTTCGAGAATCGGGTTGAGCGCGGGACCGACATGATTGAAGGCTGCGATCTTGTCGAGGTAGGCCTGCACCAAATGATGGCAGGTCAGATTGCCGGTTTTGAAAGCCGCTTCGACTTCAGCGATCGAGGTTTCGTCCACCTGGAACGGCAGATTGCTGCTTCCGCCGCCGCCACCGCATCCAACCGCGACGCAAAGCAGGGCGCAGAGGAGTCCGTGGAAGCAGAACCTGGAAATGAAGCTCCGCCAGCGGATCATTTATGCGAACGGGTTGGTAAGCACGATGGTTGCCGCGCGATCGGCGCCCACGCCGACGATCGCGATTGGAACGCCGGCCAGCTCGCCGATTCTCTCGATATAGCGACGTGCGTTGGCGGGAAGCTGGTGCATCGAGCGGGCATCGCCTAGCGGCTCCATCCATCCCGGCATTTCTTCGAAGATCGGCTTAGCCGTTTCCATTGAATGACGCCCCGGGGGCATCGTCTCGTAGCGCTTGCCTTTATACTGATACGCGACACAGACTTTCAGCGGATCGATTCCGGTCAGCACATCGAGCTTGGTCACCGCCAGCGCCCACATGCCATTGACGCGCGCGGCGAGCCGCGCCAGCACCGCATCGAACCATCCGATTCGGCGCGGGCGACCGGTTGCGCTGCCGAACTCGACGCCTTCTTCACGCAACGAGTCTGCCAGCCATCCTTTGATCTCGGTCGGGAACGGACCAGCGCCTACGCGCGTCGTATAGGCCTTGCTGATTCCGAGCACAGCGTCGAGTTGGCCGGGGCCGATCCCGGTTCCCGCGAATGCGGCACTCGCGATGCAATTCGATGAGGTTACGAAAGGGTAGGTTCCATGGTCGATATCGAGCATCGTGCCGTGCGCGCCCTCGAACAGAACGCGCTTGCCGGCCGCGATCGCCTCGGAGAGGAATTCACCGGTGTCGCACAGGTAGGGCAGCAGGCGGCGGCGCGCGCGCTGCATCGCCTCCACGATCGGTGCAGCGCTGAGCGGCTTCGCTTTCAACACCGCTTTCAGGTAGGCGTTCTTGTCCGCGACGTTGCGCTTGAGCTTGTCCGCGAACGACCGGAAGTTGACCAGGTCGTCGAAGCGAAGCCCGGCTCGCGACATCTTGTCTTCGTAGGCGGGCCCTATTCCGAAGCCGGTCGTTCCAATTGCGCGCTTGCCGGCGCGCGCCTCGCGCATCTGATCGATCGCGCGATGGTAGGGAAACACGATGTGAGCTTCGTAGCTGAGCTTCAGGAAATCGGCCGCAACGCCGCGGCGCCGCTTCAGGTCGTCAATTTCGCCAAGCAATGCGATAGGGTCGACGACCGTGCCGTTGCCGATGACGCAGGTTTTGCCGGGGTGCAGCGCTCCGGCGGGAACGAGGCGCAGAATGAATTTCTCGCCATCGACCACCAGCGTATGCGCCGCGTTGTTGCCGCCCTGGAACCGGACGATCACGTCCGCATCGGCAGCGAGCAGGTCGACGATTTTGCCTTTGCCCTCGTCGCCCCACTGCGTTCCGACCACCGCTACTGTCTTCATTATCTTCCCCCGTCGGACGGCACACGCTTCCCCGTCCGCGCACGCCCTTCCCTCGCGCGTAAGCACTCGCTTTTAGCGTCAGGCTACAGCTTCAGCAGCACAGCCGACGTAATAGCCGGAACCGTCTTGAGCTTCTCCAGAACCTCGGTCGGCACGGCGCCATCGACTTCAATCAGGCTGAGAGCGGTCCCGCCGACCCGATCGCGATCGAGTTCGAGGCCCGCGATGTTTATCCCCAACTGGCCGAGCATCGTGCCGACGGCACCGACCACGCCCGGGACGTCGCGGTTGTGCAGCATCAGAAAATAGCCTTCGGGAACCGACTCCACCCGGTAGCCATCGATTCTTATCAGCCTGAGCGCACGATTACCGAGCACCGCGCCCGAAACTTCGTGCTCGCCTGCCGCGGTCTTTACGTGCAGCGTCAAGGTATTCACGAAGTCGGTTACTTCGCGCGAACGCCGCTCCGAAATGGCGATGCCGCGTTCGCGCGCGATGAACGGCGCGTTGACGAGATTCAGCTCTTCCGCCAGGAAGCCGCTCATCAGTCCCCTGAGCACCGCCGCCGTAATGGCGTCGGGCTTGAGGTTCGCGGCTTCGCCTCCGAACGAAACGGTGACCGCCGTGGGAGCACCAGCGATCAATTGCGCGGCGAGGCGGCCCAGTTTGTCGGCGAGACTCAAATGCGGCGCGAGGACTTCGAGTTCCTTAGGCGAGAGTGCCGGGATGTTCACCGCCTGCCGGATGGTGCCGTCGATCAGGAAATCCGCAATCTGTTGCGCGATATCGATCGAGACCTGCACTTGGGCTTCGTCGGTCGCAGCGCCGAGATGCGGCGTCGCGATTACCGCATCGAGCTTGAGCAGGGGATGGTCCGGCGGCGGTGGCTCCTCGACGAACACATCGAGTGCCGCGCCGGCGACCTTGCCCGCGATAATCGCGTCCGCGAGCGCCAATTCATCGACGATACCGCCACGGGCGCAGTTGATGATACGAACGCCCTTTTTCATTTTCGCGAACGCGGCCGCGCCGATGAGCCCGCGCGTGTCGTTGGTGAGAGGCGTATGCACGGTTATGAAATCCGCGCGCGAAAAGAGTTCGTTCAGACTTACCAGCTCGATCCCGAGGCGCGCCCCCGCGTCCGCGGTGAGGATCGGGTCGTAACCGATGACTTTCATCTTGAGGCCGGCGGCGCGATCCGCGACGATGCGGCCGATATTTCCGAGGCCCACCACGCCCAGGGTTTTGTTGCAGACCTCGGCGCCCATGAACTTACTGCGGTCCCATTTGCCTGCCTTGATCGCGGCGGTGGCGGCGGGAATCTGGCGCGCGAGCGCCATCATCATCGAGATTGCGTGCTCGGCCGTGGTGACGCTGTTGCCCAGCGGACTGTTCATCACGACGATTCCGCGGCGAGTGGCGGCTTCGAGGTCGACGTTGTCGACGCCGACGCCCGCGCGCCCGATGACCTTCAGCGACGTTGCGTGGTCGATGATGTCGCGCGTCACCTTGGTACCGCTGCGAATCATCAGCGCATCGTAGGGCCCGATTATCTCCGCCAATTCGGCGGGCTTGAGGCCGGTCTTGATGTCGAAATGAAGTTGTGGGTAGCGCTTCAGGACTTCGATTCCCTGAGGCGCAAGTGCGTCGCTCAATAGAACGCGGAAGGTTTCCGCCATGTTGGCTTCAAATGCTCCGTGCGATTCGTGATTGGACCGCGGTGACTCCCGCGCCGGTTCGGAATTCGTAGCCGAGATGCTTCAGCCCCGCTTCGAGCGCGCCGATTGCCGTCAGCATGTCGAATGGGGCGAGATTGCCCATATGACCAATGCGCAGGAGGCGGCCTTTCATCTGATCCTGTCCGCCCTGCACCGCGACGCCCAGCGTGTCGCGCATGTACTTGACGATCTTGCCGGTATCGTAACCGTCGGGCGCGAGCAATCCTGTCACACCGGGTGCAGGAGTATCGGGCGCGATCAGCTTGAGACCCAGGGCCAGGCCGCCGTCGCGGGTCGCTTCCGCCATCAACTGATGGCGCGCGAAGACGCGAGGGAGAGTCTCATTGTGGATCAGCTCCAGCGACTTGTTCAGGCCGAAGATGAGCGAGACCGCAGGCGTGAATGCGGTCGTATGCTCGTCGCGCTGCGCCTTCAGTTCCTTCATCAGGTCGAGGTAGAACTTCGGCGTCTTGCTGTTCTTGGCCGCTTCGAGTCCGCGCTCCGACAATGCGACCATCCCCAGGCCCGGCGGCAACATGAGCGCCTTCTGGCTTCCGGTAATGAACGCGTCGACGCCCCATTCATCCATCTTCTGCTCGAAGACGCCGACGGAGGTAATGCCGTCAACGATCAGCAGAGTGCCGCGCTTGCGGGTGACCTCGCCGACCTGGCCAATCGGATGAATGGCGCAGGTCGAAGTCTCGCTCGCCTGGGTAAAGACGGCTTTCGCCTGTGGATGCGCCGTTAGTGCGTCCTCGATCTGCTCCGGCCGCACCGCGCGCCCCCATTCGACCTTGACCTCGTGCGGGACCATGCCGAACGCGGTGAGCATCTTGCCCCATCGCTCGCCGAACTTGCCGCCATCGACGAAGACGGCGTGGTCGCCGGGCGAGAGCAGGTTGATGACGGAGGCTTCCATCGCCCCGGTTCCCGACGACGAAAGCAGGATCACTTCCTGCCGGGTGCCAAACAGCGGCTTCAGGCGATCGCGCGCCTGGTCCAGCGTGGCGCTGAATTGCGGGGTGCGATGGTGAATGATCGGCTGCGCCATCTCGAGCAGCACTTCGGGCGGCACCGAGACGGGTCCGGGGGTGAACAGATATCTTTTGGTGGGTGTCACTATTGGTCTTTATTGGGACCTGGGCGCGGTTTCATCGGCCAAAAAAAAGCCTGGTGTCCGCGGCCGCGGAACGCCAGACCCCGATGTGATTACCCGGACATCCCGGGCCCCCGTCCTTACTAATTGGATAACGGAGCCCATCTGGAGAGTCAAGTTTTGCCAGTTCACACGCGCGCAATTTGCGCACAGCACGCTTTACGTTGAAAACCTGTGCGGGCAGCGGCTAAGTTTGTGAGACCGCGATGCCGATAGAACACGAAACCCGCGACGGCGCGCTGGTTTGGATTCGAAATCCGATCACCGGCGTCATTTCCTATGTGGTCGATGTGCGCGCGAAGAGCTTCGCCTTCACGCTCGGCATTCGCGAGGAAGGCGCGGTCGCTCCTCCAGCGCAGCTAAGCGACGAGCAAATCCAGGCGGCAACCAGAGAATGTCCGTTCTGCCCCGGCAACGAACATCTCTCGACCGCCGAAATTTTCCGCATCACTCCGGACGCGATACCGGAATGGACCGGAAGCGGGAAACGCAACGGCGACCAGTGGATCGTGCGGGTGTTCAACAATCTTTTTCCGAGAATTCCCGCCGAACTCACTGGCGGCCGCAACGAATCGTACATCGTGGTCGAAGACCCCCGGCATTTTGTCGACACGCCCCGTTCGCACGGCGATCTTCTTTCAACCGGAATGCTAGGCCCGGGCCATTTCCACCGGCTGCTCGAAGCCGACGTCCGCGTGATGCGCCTGGCGCGCGAGAATCGATCGGTCCGTGCCGTTGTAATCCGCAAGAACCAAGGACGCGAATCCGGTGCTTCGCAGCCGCATGTCCATCAGCAGATAATCGGATCGCCCGAGCCGTTCCCCGCCGTGGCCGCGGAGGTGCGCGCCGAGCGCGAAACGCCGGGGCTGTTCGAGGAGATCGTTACGCTGATGGACCGGCTGGGCCTGGTGATTGAAAACCACGACGGCATCGTGAGCTACGCCAGCCCCATCGGCGCTTTCCCACGGAGCTACGACGTCGTCATGCCGGCGCATCGTTGCGCGCTTTCGGACCTGTCCGCCGATGAACTCGGCAAGTTCGCGGGCGCGATGTACCGCATTTTACGCATCCTCGGGCCGTTGGCGTTCGACTACGAGATTCATCAGAGCGAAGGGCTGCCGCTCCACGCGCATATCAACGCGCGGATTTTCCCATATTCGAACGTCGCGGGTACCTTGAATCTTCCAAGCACGCTGATAGGCCGCACCGCAGACATCCGCAGCGCGATCACGCGAGCGAGCCGCGGCTGATTTCGCGAAAGAGACTTCGTGCGCGGGTAACTTTGGAAATTCAGACACAGGCTGGAATCCTGTGGCACGATCGGAGCTAATTCCTAAGTGGCACAGGCTCCCCAGCCTGTGTGTCTTGTGGGCCGGTTCGGGTCCGGTTACTGAGCGCGCCAGACGGGCTTGCGCTTCTCGAGAAAGGCACGCACGCCTTCCTTCGCGTCGTCGCTCTGGCGCACATCGCGCGCGAGCTTCAGCATGTCGTCGTGCCACGCGTCGAAGGTCTCACTCATACAGCGGCGGACGGTCGCTTTCATCGCGCGCAGGGACAGGGGTGCGTTGCCGGCGACTTTTTCGGCAAGCGCGGTGGTGACTTCAGCCAGCTTCGCGTCCGGAACGACCTCGTGGACCATGTTCATTTCGCGGCCGCGGGACGCCTCGATCAAATCGGCGGTGTAAAGAATCCATGCGGTATTGGCGGAGCCGCACACCTCGATGAGCTTGCGCGTAAAGTCGTAGGGAACCATCAGTCCCACGCGGCCCAGGGTCATGCCGAGACGTGCTCCGTCGCCGGCGATACGCAGATCGCAGTGCAGCGCCAGTTCCAGGCCGCCGGCCAGCGCGGCGCCCTGTACGGCCGCGATGGTGGGGACGGGCAAACGTTCGAGGCGGCCGAACACCGACTCGAGCGAATTCGGATTGTGACCGCCCTCTGCTTCGTCGACTTCTTTCAGATCGATTCCGGCGCAGAAGCTCGCACCCTCGCCGCGCAGCAGAAGGGCGCGGACTTCGCGGTCGTTCTCGAACTGGATGAGAGCTTTGTTCAGCGCCTCGATGAGCGGCTGATTGAGCGCGTTGCGTTTTTCGGGGCGATTCAGCGTCAGAACGGCGTAGTTCGGATGGCGGGTTACCTTAAGGACTTCCTCGGCCATGGCGCGCACTCCTTAGACTCAGCGGGCAGTATCGATGAATGATTCGGGCGCCAGCATCGCACGCATTCGTCGCGATGTTCAAGCGGCGATTCGCCGCCAATCAGCATCACGCCCAGGGTCAGAAGAAGATCAGAATCAGGACCACATTGAGGAACAGATAGCCGCTCGGCACCAGCCATCGCGTCACGGATCGGATTCGAACCGCGCGAGAGGTTTTCCCCGTTTCGATCGCCTGATGAATGATAATCAGCTCGACGATGGAGAAGAAGACGAACAGGTAACTGCTCAGGAAGAAGGCATCGATGTATGTCAGGTAGGGGACGCGCGGCAGGCTGGAGGAGATCGAAAACGAGAAAGCGATCACGGTCAGAATAGTCGTGAGCGCGATCGTGATCTGGCTGTAGTGATCTGAAATCTTAATCCAAAACACGCTCCACGAGATGATCACCATAACGATCAGCGGCAGGAAGACCTTCCAGATGTAGAAGTTAAACCGGCGCGTAATCTCCAAACTGAAAGCGACCTCGGGAATCTGGCTCTTCGTTTTGCCGAATTGCGCGCGCTCGGTGGTCGCGCTCATCCCGTTGATGCGCCATTGCGCGAGCGGCACCCATGGTTCCGGACTCACACCCATCAGGCTCTCATCCTGAACGAGCGAGATCGCGCTGCGCTCGTCGATGTAGGGCTGAAGAACCATCTCCAGCGACTGATGGTCGAAGGGGAAGCGTTGCAGCGCAAAAGTGGTGGACAGGGTGGCGGAGAAAGCCTCGGAGTAGTCAACCGTGCCGTCCGGCTGCAACTTGATGTTGACATCGACGGTGTCGCGTTTCTCCGCCGCGTTGACAATCACGAGGCTGGGTATCCACAACTGGCCCGGCTTGATGTCTCTGAAACCGCTATTCCCGGCCGGCGGCTTGAAGGCGAGGCGCGGATCTTTCCAGCGCTCGAACAGGTAGCCGTCGATATGAAAACGCTCCCGGGCTTCGTCGACCTCGGCAAGATTGGTCACGTAAAGCGCGGCCGCAACCTGGGTCGGGCCTCCATCGTCGGGCGGCGGCGAGAGAAGACTTGCATTTGCGGCTGGGCTCTGCGCGCGCGCCGGATGCGGCAGGAGAATTGCGCCAAGAACCATGACCAGGGCCGCGATGACGATCCGCAGCGACGCTGTAATCGTGAAGCTCGGCCGTATCACGCAACGATGCTCAGCATCTTGTCGGGCACGAAGATGAACTTCCTGGGCGGCTTGCCGGCAAGATTACGCGTGACGGCCTCGCTCTTCAGGGCGAGTTCTCTGACCTCGTCTTCTGTCGCGCCCGCGCTGACCTGGAGGCGGTCGCGAACCTTACCGTTGACCTGCACGACCACGGTGACCGTGTCGTCACGCGTCATCGCCTCGTCGAACGCCGGCCACGGCTCCAGATGCACCGAGCTTGAATGGCCCAGTTCGCGCCACAATGCCTCGCCGACGTACGGCGCCATCGGGGCGAGCATCGTGACATAAGACTCCACGACGAACCGGTTCAGCTCCTGGGGCTTCAGCTTCGCGAGATGATTCAGATGATCCATCATCGCGGCGAGCCCGGTGTTGAAACGCATCCGCTCGATGTGTTCGGTAACGGTGCGGATGGTTTTGTGCGCCTTGCGAAGCGTTTCCTCGGCGGGCGTTCCGTCCGGGCGTCCTGCTTCGGCATAGCGTCGAATCATGGTCCAGACGCGGGTGATGAACCTCTCGGTGCCGACGATCCCGCCTTCGTTCCAAGTGGTCGCCTCGTCGAAGGGGCTCATGTAGAGCTCCCAGAGCCGCAGCGCGTCCGCACCGTATTTGTCGATCATCGCGTCCGGCGTCACGACATTGCCCTTGCTCTTGGACATCCGGCGTCCATCGGCGGCCAGGACATCGCCCTGATTACGCAGAGCCGGAAATGGTTCGGTGAAACCGATAAGGCCTGCGTCGTACATCACCTTGGTCCACATCCGCGCATAGAGCAGATGCATGACAGCGTGTTCGGCGCCGCCGACGTAGAGATCGACGGGAAGCCAATAGTCCGCGGCCTTGCGATCGAAGGGCGCCTTGTCCTCGTGCGGCGAAGCGAAGCGCAGAAAGTACCACGAGGAGCAGGCGAAGCCGTCCAGCGTATCGGTCTCGCGTTCGGCCGGGCCGCCACACTGGGGGCAGGTCGTGTTCACGAACTCCGGTACATTCGCCAGCGGAGAGCGGCCCGTGCCTGACGGCTGATAGTCCTTCATCGGCGGCAGGAGTACCGGAAGCTGGTCTTCCGGTACGGGCACGATTCCGCAAGAGCCTTTGCAGTAAACGACCGGAATCGGGCATCCCCAGTAGCGCTGACGCGAGATCAGCCAATCGCGCATCCGGTAGCTGATGGTCGGCTTTCCGATCTCGTGCTCCTGCGCAAATTTGCAGACCGCCTTGATCGCTTCGGCGGTCGGCATCCCGTCAAGGAACCCCGAGTTGATTGCGATTCCGGGCTCGGTGAATGCGCGATCATCCGGGGGCGGGGTGCCATCGGCAGGGGCAGTTACGCGGGGAATCTCAAGGCCGTACCTGGTCGCGAATTCGTAATCGCGCTGGTCCTGTCCCGGCGCCGCCATAATCGCCCCGGTGCCGTAACCCATGAGCACGTAGTCCGCGATCCAAATCGGAATGTCTTGGTCGGTGAAGACGTTGTGCGCATACGCGCCGGTGAAGACTCCGGTCTTCTCCTTCGCCGTCGACATCCGCTCGATCTCGCTCTGTCTGCGTGCGTCGGTTACATAGCTCTCGACAGCGGCGCGTTGAGAATCGGTCGTGATCTCTGCGACCAGAGGATGCTCGGGTGCCAGCACCATGAACGATACGCCGAAAACCGTGTCGGGCCGGGTCGTGAAGAAGCGGACTTCCTTACCGGGATGCGCCGTGACGGGGAACGCGAGTTCGGCGCCTTCGCTGCGGCCGATCCAGTTGCGCTGCATCAGCTTGATTGGCTCGGGCCAATCGATGGCGCCGAGGTCGTCGAGCAGCCGGTCCGCGTAGGCCGTAATCTTGATGTACCACTGCTGGAGGTCTTTCTTGCCCACCGGCGTGTCGGTGTGCCGCCAGCAACATCCGTTGACGACCTGCTCGTTGGCGAGAACGCTGCGGCACAGGTCGCACCACCATTGCGATCCGGTCGCGCGGTATGCGAGGCCACACTTAAGCAGCAGCAGAAACAGCCACTGCGTCCATCGATAATATTCCGGCGACGAGGAATTTATCTCGCGCGTCCAATCGTAGGCGCATCCGGAGATCGTGAGCTGGCGCTTGAAGTTGGCGGCGTAGCGCGGGACGGTTTCGCTCGGATGCGACTGCCGGAGCAGCGCTTCATTCTCAGCGGGCAGTCCGAACGCGTCCCATCCCATCGGATGCAGGACGTTGAATCCCGCCATCCGCTTGTACCGTCCGATCACGTCACACGGGACGTAGTTATGCAGATGGCCGACCGAGAGACCGTTGCCGGAGGGGTAGGGGAACATCTCCAGGACGTAATATTTTGGCCGCCCAGGCTCCTCGCGAGTGAGGTAGAGCTGGCTGCGATCCCATTCGGCCTGCCAGTAGGGTTCGATTTTCTTCGGGTCGTAGCGTTCGTCCATGTGCGCGAAGCCTTTCGAACCATGAAGTTTATCTCGGCAGGCTTGCCGTTGAAACCGGCCTATCGATGCTCGCCGCGGACCTGGTGCATGTGCGCACTTCGTTGAAAAAACGCCGGCGGGACGCCGGCGCCACTCAAGATCATTTTCCAGGGTTTCTTTTGAGTGCCGCTGGTGTCCCGCCGTCTGACGAGCAGTGTCTATGCCCGATAATATTTGTTGACCGGTTTTTCGCCACGCGTTACGAAGTCTAGGCAGAATTCATTCTGGAATCGGGGGGAGGAAGTTGATGCGTTACGGCGGATGGTACCAGATCGCGTTCGAACGTGACCTGCAACAGGATGTGAGTTCCGTGGCGGTGGGGGACCGGCGCTTGCTCATGGTCCGTCACGCGGGCGAGATCAATGTCTACGACGCGACTTGTCCTCATCGCGGCGCCGACCTCGGCGTGGGTGGCAAGCTAGTCGACCAGAAGATCCTGACGTGTCCTTATCACGGCCATCGCATCGCGCTGGGCGGCGAGGGCGGGGGACCATACTGCGTGCGCAAATATCCATCGCTGGTGAGCAGCGGGCTCATCTTCGCGCTGGTGGGAGATTTCGAGCCAGGCAAGTTGCCCGAGATGGTCGATTACCTGGAACGGACCCACAAGATTTTCGCCGGCTTTACCAAGACGATGAAAGTTCCGCCCGAGATGGTTATCGAGAACGCATTCGACTGGGCGCACTTTCCCCCGGTCCACGATGTGCTCAAGGTCGAATACGGCCAGCCGACGATCGAAGAGGGCGTCTTTACGGCGACGACCACTTTGCGCGTGGGCCCATCGATGTGGCAGGGGACGGACAACGGCTCGCACAACGACGATGGATCGACGTGGGTCGAAGTGCCATTGCTGGCGCGCGCTTACAGCCCCAACCTCACGATTACACAGGTCGCGATCGGAGGCGGCGATCATCCGCATTTCGTGATCGCATCGGCGGTGCCGATGCTCGATGGCACCTCGACCGTTCGTCTTTCGGTGGCGATGCCGCGGCTGGTGGAAGGCTTTGAGCCGCCGCAGGAACTTGCCGACGTCATCATGCAATTCGAGAGTATGGGTCTCGAGCAGGATCGGCCGGTGTGGGAAAACCTGGCGCTGAACGTCACGCCGCAATATACGGCCGAGGACGACAACGTTCTGCAGTACCGGAAATTCTGCGAACGCTTCAGCCTGAACGGCCGCGCCTGACGCTGACCTTCGTAAGGGTCAGTGCGAAGATCCGCCGCGGCTCACGTCGCGGAGCATCAGTGGTTTTCTTTCATCGAGGCGATCCGCGTCCTGGTTCCGCGGCTCGATCGGTACGCCTCCGCGCGCGAGCACCTTTCTGAGCTCCAGGAGCACCGGCGAGATTTC
This sequence comes from Binataceae bacterium (SeqCode), assembly GCA_052146355.1. Classification (GTDB taxonomy): domain Bacteria; phylum Desulfobacterota; class Binatia; order Binatales; family Binataceae; genus JAFAHS01. The sequence goes on from JBKQNE010000158.1 coordinate 64,594, forward strand.
GGCGTTCCGATCTTCCCCTTGCTCATCCCAGGCGCGTTGCTCCGCCTCCACCGCCATGCGGTCCTGTTCAAAGACCGATTGGGCGAAGTAGCGGATTACCGGCCAGGCCATGCTGAGAATCAGCGGCGTCTTCGGCCGGCGCACCATCAGAATACCGAAGGCGCGATTGGTCCTTTGTTCCGCATCGAGCGGAACGTAAGCCGCCCAAAGGCGGATGGCCGGAATCTCGGAGTGGGCACGAAAGACCGTCAGTTCCTGATGCGGGTAGTTGGTGCGGATTGTCATCAGCTCGTAGTCGCGGTCGACGCCCGAGTTTTCGCTCTTGCCGCCCATCACCAGGAAATCCGCCCCGATGTGCTGGTCTCCGCCTTCGAATTTATATTGCGCTTCGGTCCAGGTGCTGCCGGTCCGGTAGTTAAGCAACACGGGCTGAACGCTTCCCATCAGGCTGCGATGGAGAAACTGATGATTCATGTCCATCAGGTTCTCATGCATGAAGGTGTAGTGGCATTTGAGAGTGCGCTCGAAGTACATGGTCCGGTATTCCGCCGATGACCACTCCGGAATATCCGGGAGATCCGACTGATCCGCGAGTTCGGGCGCGCCCGGAAAAACGAAGATGAGCCCGTAAGCCTCGCGACAGGGATAACGGCGAACGCCGCGTGCGGCCGCGGGCAGCTTGCCCCCGTCGGCCAGGTAAGGAATCCGCGCGAGCCGTCCAGTGCCCTCGTAACACCATCCGTGGTAGCCGCACTGCAACTGCTCGCCGCGGACCACTCCCAGGTGAAGCGGAAGCTGGCGATGGGCGCAGCGATCTTCGAGCGCGAAGGCGGCGCCCGTTTCGGTTCTTACCAGCACGATCGGTTCGCCGGCGAAGGTCACCGCCATCGTATGCCCGTTCTTGAGCGCCTTGGCTTGCGCGACGGGATACCAGAAGCCGGGGTCGATGCCGACACGCCTGAGATCGGGAAGGTCCGGAGAAGTGGTGAATGGCTTCATGTGGTCCTCAGCGTTTGCGGACTATTGTGACACCATCGGCGATCGGCAGCATCACCGCCTCGACGCGCTCGTCCTGCGCAATGAAATCGTTGAGTTCGCGAATGGCCTTGGTGTCTTCACTTTTGTCAGCCTGATTCAACACGGCGCCGCTCCACAGCACGTTGTCGATCAGGATCAAGCCGTTGGCGCGCAGCCGCTTCAAAATCTCTTCGTAGTAGTTGCGATAGTTGCCTTTGTCCGCATCGATGAAGCCGATGTCGAACCTGTGTGAAGCGGGCAGGGCGCGCAGCGTTTCCGCAGCGGGGCCGAGCTTCAGCGTGATCTTGTTTGCCACGCCCGCCTTCTCCCAAAATGTCCGCGCGACTTTGGTCCAGTCCTCGCTGACGTCGCAGCACAGCAGCTTGCCATCGGCGGGCAGCGCCTTTGCCACACACAGAGAGCTGTACCCGGTGAAAGTGCCGACTTCGACGGCGGACTTTGCGCCGATCGCGGCGGCCAGGATACCCATGAGCGTGCCCTGCTCGGAGGCGATCTCCATCATGCTGATCGGTCCGAGTTTGGCCGTTTCTTCGGAAAGCTCGCGGCGTACCGGGTCGCCGTTATGGCCGTGGGCGATGACGTAGTCGTAGAGTTCCGGCGAGAGCTTGATGAACTTGTTGAGGGTTGCCATGGCCTAAAGAATTACACCTTCCCAGCGACTAGGAAAGTGAGAAGCCACGGCTTCGGCCGGACGACGAGCGCTCGCGAGCGGAGGACCTTATTTGCCACCCAGGTAGGCGAAGTCCCCCAGCTGATTGACAGTCAGCGTGCCGGTGAAAATCGCGTGATGGTGCGAGCCCGTCGCGATTTTGTAAATCATTTCCAGCTCGCCGACTTCGAAAAACGAATCGTCGCTGTTGAGCACGTAGAGTTTTTCGCTTCCGTCGGTGTCCGTCGCTCCGATGAACATCGCGCCCGTCGCGGTCAACACCGGGTCGCCGAGCGATTCCAGTTCGGTACCGAAGGGCGTGAGTTGGCCGCGCTGGAGACGCACGTCGAGCTTCTGATGCGCGAGCCGAAAGACGACAGGCAACCGCGCGCATCCCGCCATCACCGCCGTCGTTCCGTCAGCCATCAGGCCGGGGCGTCCGGGAGACAAATAGGAAACGGGACCGAGTGGGGTAGTGGTTCCGGTTGGCAGAAGTCGCGCCATCTGGCCGTTGCTGTACATAAACAGAGCAGAGCCGCTGGGCGTCTTGGCGGTAAAAGCGATCAAGGTGCCTTGCGCTGAGGGCAAGGCAGCCGGCAATCCAAATGGACGCATGTAACGGGCATGGTTGGGTCCATACTCGCCTTCGACCGCAACCTCGTTGATTCCGTTGGCCATCGATCCGATCAGGAGCGACTGGCGATGTCCTTGGGGAGCATCTTTGTCGTCCTTGTCGGGCGGGTAGTTCAGCCATCCGTTGAAGACGATTTCCCCGTCTTCACCCATCTGCGGGCTGCCGAAGCTCAGGACCGCAACTTCATGCCCCTGGTTGGTTTTCACGCCCGAGCGCGCAACGCAGTTCAGGGTACCTCCGGCGTAGTAGACCAGCGCGTCCCTTTTGTCGGGCAGGCGCGACATGAATGCGATGTTGCCCTTTGCATCGGCGACCGGATACGGATCGCCGTTCAGCAGCGGGGCGCAGTCTTTGCTGGGAGTGGGGTCGACCGCGCGAGTCACGCGGTAAAGCGGCGAGACGTTGGGGTCGCCTTCGTAAATTCCCCAGTGAACTTTCTTGTCCTTGGCTGTCGTCTCGGCGCCGAACAGGACTCGCCCGTCCGGCATCATCGATGGCACGCCAAGCTCCGAAAACGCGCCGCCATCGGGTGAAGGAAGCCCCACGGCGGTTATCAGGATCGACTCGCCGTCGCTGTCGCTGGCGTACAGAACGTTTGAGCTGGAGTCCTCGAAGCTGGCTCCCTCTCCTTGTAACGTCAGCGAAACGGCGTGTGCACTGGCTGCATAACTGAGGAGCAGAGCCAGTGCCGGGACAAAAGCCCTGATTTTCATGGCAAACCTCCCCCACCCCAATCAGTTTCAGCGATCCCCACTACACGCAATTCTTATAGGCGCGTTGTTGTATCAACTGCAATGGCAAAATGGCGGATGATTGCCAAAACAACGACCGCCACGTCTCCAAATTGCTCATCGAACTGCGAGACATTTAAAGTGGAACTTCAGATTATCTTGCGAAGTGCCTCGGCGGGTGGCGAGGAGCCATTTCGAAGAAGCAGGGAAACCCATCGGGGAAGGACGTCAAAGGCAGCAGAAGTCAATCGCCGGAGCGGTCGAATACATCACGAACCGGTATGGACTCGACTTCGGCGCGAATCTTCCCTCGGCGAAGCGGTTGCAATACCTGGTAGGTGTCGTTCATTATGCGAAATCGCGGCAGGCACTGCTGACGAGTACGACTTGTGACATCGAAAAACAAATTTGGACAGTTGTTGAAGGAACAGCGGCAGGCTCATGGGCTGACACAGCGGGCCCTTGCCGCGCAATTGGGGATCAAAGCCAGCCACGTGGCCTATCTTGAGGGCGGGCAGCGTAACCCATCGCTGGCGCTCCTTGGGCGTATTGCGGACACTCTGCGCCTGGACCGGCAGCGCCTGTTCGTTCTGGCGCATCCCGAGGCGAAGGCGATGATGCCGGCGCCGAAACCGGTGCGCCCGGCGACTCCCGCAGAGGCGTGGCGAAAACTGTTGAGCGACCGTGCGTTGCTGAGCCGCTACCAGGTAACGCGCCGCGAGCTGCGTGCATTGAAGCAGCTGAGCATGCTCGGCTACGCGATGTCTCCGCGCGAATTCGTGGCGATCGTGACCTTGATACGCCGCGACCCTCAGGAAGAGTAACGCCAACTCCCGCAAGCGAGCCGTCTGCTCGGGTAATGCGATGAACGAGACTCGTATCACGTTTCGTTCCGGCAAACTCTTACTCGAAGGCCTGATCGCCTCACCCACCGCCGCATCGGGCGCGGCCGTCGTATGTCATCCGCATCCGATGTACGGCGGATCGATGCACAACAACGTAGTGGAAGCGGTGCTCGATGCGCTCTGGGGGCGTGGCTACGCGACCTTGCGCTTTAATTTTCGTGGAGTCGGTGAGAGCGAAGGGGAGTATGACGGCGGCGAGGGAGAGGCTGACGACGCCCGAGCGGCGGTCATGTTTCTCGCGGAGCGGGCGGCCATCAAAGCTGTTACGCTCGCCGGCTATTCATTCGGCGCCTCGGTTGCGATGCGCGCCGGTCTTGCTGATGCGGCAATCGACCGGGTGGTCGCCGTCGCACTGCCGATCGCGATGATGGATTCCAGCATCGATGGTCCGGCTGCGAAGCCGGTCCTGCTGGTATCGGGCGATCGCGACTCCTATTCGCCAGTTGATCCACTCAAGTCATTGGCGGTGAGGCTCGGCGACGCGGCGCATCTCGAGATCATTGCCGGCGCCGATCATTTCTTCGGCGGCTATGAGCCCCGGCTTTCCGCCGCGGTCGCCGGAGCACTCGGCGATCGCTGAGCGCCGGGTAAAGCGGCGCCATCTTCGGGCGCATCGCGCGTTGCCTCCCAAATGGCATAAAAGGCATCGTTCGGATTCGACTTCGCCAGTTCGATAATCCGCTGAATCGTCTGCTTCAGGTCGCCGCGATTCATCCGGTAGAGCGCCTCGAAGTTGTCGAGATCGTGAAAATAGATGAGATAGTTCACCAGCACGGCGTTGTTGAGCGGTTCCTTGTCGAGATCGAAACGTTCCAGGCCGTTTAGTTCCGGCGCCAGCCGCGCATAGTCGGCCTTGATTTGCGAAAACGCCACCTCACGCTGCTTCAGGATTTCGTTCTGGGGTTCGCCGCTCATATAGATCTTGAGCAGCCGCGCCTGCTCGGTCAGCAGAAAGTTCGCGAACTTCAGGTTGCTGTCGAGGATCGATCGCGCCTCGACTGCGTCGGTTGAGGACGCGCCTTCGGTGGAGGTGAAGAACTCAAGCGCTCCACGCGCGCCGACCCAGTTCGCAGCGGATTCGTCGAACATCACATTGCCGGGTAAAAAATAGGTGCGATGGAACAGTTCGTGGATCAGCACGCCGGCCAATTCTACCCGGTCGAGCTTCAATAAGTTGGAGAGCAGCGGATCGTCGAAGAATCCGAGGCTGGAAAACGCGACCGCCGACCGAACCATCGCGTCGTAACCGGCCGCCTCCATTTCGTCCGCCTCCGCCTGGGCATCGGCTTCTGCGAAGTAGCCGCGATACGGCACCGACCCGACGATCGGGAACCACCAGGTATAAGGATTGAGCGAATCGCGCGGCGCCGCCATCACGACGTGGACGATAGCCTGTTGGTCGACTTGCGAGACCGTCAGGTATGCGCCACCCACGTTCAGTCCCAATTTCTCGGCGGCAAACTGCCTGACGTTCAACACGGTTTCGAGCTTCGCGCGCACCTCGGGCGAGAGATCGCCGCCGGCCAGTTCGGTGCTGATGGGCTGGCGATTCCACAGCAATCGCACTTCCTCATACGCTCCGCGCGTAATGTACCCGATGCTGCATCCGGCGATTGCGACGCTCGCCATGGCGGCCAACGTCAGATGAATTAAGCGAGGGACTCGCAAAAACGGCTTGCCGAAGCTGATGCGGCGATCAATCGACTGCTTCACGGGCAGATTCACCCGCAGCCGCGTATTGCAGTTCAAACAGACGGTAATACAGACCGCGCTGGGCCAGCAGCTCATGATGAGTGCCGCTCTCACGCAGAATTCCGTTGCTGAGGACCATGATTCGATCGGCGCGTTCGATCGTCGAGAGCCGATGGGCGATGACTACGGCGGTCCGCTGGGCCAGCAGCTCGTCGAGTGCGAGCTGGATTAGCCGTTCGGTTTCGCTGTCGACGCTCGAGGTCGCTTCATCCATCACCAGGATGGGGGGGTTGTAGGCGAGTGCGCGCGCGAAAGAGAGCAGTTGGCGCTGGCCGGACGAGAGGTTCGTTCCGCGCTCGCGAATCTCCTCGCCGAGTCCCGCCGGCAGCCGATCGACGAAGCGCAGCGCCTGCGCGCGGCGCAAGGCCTCGCGCACCTGGTGTTCGTCCATATCGGTCAGGCCGAGCCGAATATTTTCCAGAACGTCGCCCGCGAACAGGAAGACATCCTGCTGCACCAATCCGATCGAACGGCGCAACGCATGCAGATCCCATTCGCGCACGTCGACACCGTCGACCAGAATCCGCCCGCCCTTCACATCGTAGAAGCGGTTGAGGAGTTTGATGATGGTGGTTTTGCCGGAGCCGGTCGGCCCGACGATCGCGATTTTCTGTCCGGGCTCGACCGTGAAGCTCAGGTCCTTGAGGATTGGCTCGCCGGGGCGATACTCGAAACTCACCCGATCGAAAACGATATTGCCGCTTCGCGCGGCCGCAAGTTTCGGCGCCGGCGGGCTGGCGATCGTGCGCGGCTCTTCCATCAGGGCTTCAATTCGCTCGGCGGAGGCCAGCGAAGATTGCAGCACGGTATACTTGTTGGAAATCTCGCGCAGCGGCATGAAGAACATCCGCGCGTACTGCATGAAGCCCACCAGGGTGCCCAGCGTGATCAAGCGATGCAGCACCTGGCCGCCGCCCGCCCACAAAATCAGGCCAATCGTTATGGAGCCGACCGTGTCGACCGCCGAGAAGAGTCCGGTCTCGTAGACGTTCGCCTTCATCTGAACGTCGCGGCTGCGCTGATTGAGCACGTCGAACTCGGCGCGGCTGGCGCGTTCGTGAGTGAAGAGCTGCACGACGATCATGCCGGCGAGCGACTCGGAGAGGTAAGCATTGAGGGCAGCCAGCCGCTCGCGGATTTGCCGATACACGATCCGCGCGCGGACCCGGAACAGGTTGATGAACAGCAGCAGCGGGGGTATCGCGACCATAGCCCAAAGCGCGAGCCGCGGGCTTTTGAACCACATGATCACGACGATTCCCGACATCGTCATCAGGTCCATGAACATCGTCAGCGATCCCGCGCCGAACATCTCGTTGATCGCATCTATGTCGGTGGTCATGCGGCTGACCAGGCGTCCGATCGGGGTTCGGTCGAAGAACGACATCGGCAGCCGTTCGACGTGGTTGAACAGTGCCAGGCGCAGGTCAGAGAGCGAATACTGCGCAACGACCATCGTGAGGTAAAACTGTCCGTAGAAGGTCGCGAACTCTCCGGCCACGAGACAGAGATAAATCGCCGCCATCTTGAGCAGGCTGGGTCCTCCAGTCGCGGTGAACAGCCACGCCAGCCAGCCGGGGGGCGGCACGCGATGGCCCGCAAGGAAGAGATCGATAATCAGCTGGATGATATACGGCTGGGCCAGCGCAAAACCTGAATTGAGCGGCATCAACACCACGGAAAAGAAAAAGAGCCTGCGATAGGGACGCACGTACGTCCAGATGAACTTGATCAGCGCGACGTCGCGCGATCGTCCGAGGGCCTGTTCCTGCTCTACCCGCATCGTCTCTAGTAACTCGCGAGTTCCTCCTCGAGGAGCTGGCGATGAAACAATTCGGCATAGATTCCGTGGCGCGCCATCAATTCCTGATGGGTCCCGCGCTCGGCGATCTCGCCGTCTTCGAGAACGATTATGTGGTCGGCGCTACGAACCGTTGAGGCGCGATGCGCGACCACGATGCTGGTGTGGTCGCGTACGCTCTCCTCCAGGCTGTGCAGGATGGATCTCTCGGTCTCGGTGTCCACGCTCGAAAGCGCGTCGTCGAGAACTACGACGTTTGATTGATAGTTCAGCAGCCGTGCGATCGTCGTCCTCTGCTTCTGTCCGCCCGAGAGCGCCATGCCGCGCTCGCCGACGATAGTGTCTAGTCCGTGCGGCAGGGTCGCGATATCCGGCGCGAGTCCTGCCACGTTGGCGGCGCGCTGAATCTCGGTTAGTTCGGCGTCGGGACGTCCGAATGCGATGTTGTGTGCGAGGGTGTCCGAAAAAAGCATCGGTTCTTGCGGCACCAGGCCAATGGTCTTTCTGAGCGCGCGCAGCGGCACATCGCGAATGTCGCGCCCATCGAGCAGCACGCGTCCTTCGGTCGGCTCGATCAGGCGCGCCAGCAATTTGACCATCGTAGACTTGCCCGAGCCTGTGCGGCCGACGATCGCCAGCTTCGAACCGGCGGGCACACTCACGCTTATATTTTTGAGCGCGTAGGCGTGGTGTCCGTTCGTCGAGGAATCGCCACGCGCGAAGTAGCTGAAGGAAACGCGGTCCCATTCGATCGAGCCTGCGACCTGTAGCCGCTCTTCGCCAGGTTCGAGAGCGCCCGCCTGCGGCGGAGCCACGAAGATCTCGTCGAGACGTTTCATGGATGCTTTCGCGCGCTGGTAGATCGAAATCATCCAGCCGAGCGACGTGACCGGCCATGCCATGTATCCGAGATAGCCCATGAACGAGACGATATCGCCGATACGCAAAGTGCCGCGCGTAACGAGCAAGCCGCCGTACGTCAGCACGATCATGATCGCGGCCGCCGAGGTCCCGCGGATCATAGGCACCATCGCGCCGCGCAGCCGCGCCAGCGCCAGCCCGAGCGTGTTGTATTCGTCGTTGGAGGCCCGGAATCGGGCGGATTCATGTTCCTCGAGCGAATACGCCTTTACGACGTGAATGCCGGCCAGGCTTTCCTGCACTTTGGCTTCGATCGCTCCGAGACCCTCCTGCACTTTGAGGTTGCGCTGCATGAGAGAGCGCGAGAGTCGCTTGATTCCGTAGATCAGCAGGATGTAGGGCGCGAGCGCCGCGACCGTCAGGCGCACACTCACGCCGAGCATGAACACCAGCGCGAAGGCGAAAGTGCCGGGCGCATCGGTGAAAGTCACGAATCCCATTCCGATCAACATTCTGATGGCCGTGAGATCGTTGATCATTCGCGACATCAGGTCGCCGATTTTGTGGCAATCGTAAAAGTCCGCCCCAAGCAAGGTCAGATGGGAAAACAGATCGTTGCGCAGGTCGTATTCGACGAGGCGCCCGGTGTTGAAAATTACAAACCGCGAAAGCCATCGCGCGGTCCCGCTCATCAGCGCGACGCCGATCATCATCAACACGATCCTGGTCAGCGTCTCCTGCGCCGGCAGGCCGAGCCGCGACAGGGCTCCGAAGGTCATCGGATGATGCGCCTGGATGGTGTTGATCGCGGCGCCGCTCAGGTACGAAACCGTCATGCCGCACGCGGAAGCGATGAGCGTGCAGAACATCCCGAGCGCGTACCAGTTCCAATAGCGGCGTAAGTAACTGAACAGACGTTTCATTTGGGAGCCGGCCCTAAATTAGCAGGAATGAACCGCCAGAGAAGTGGTCCGGCGGCTGCCCGGTGGTCAGTGGACGCTCAGCGCGGATGCTGGGTCTTGAGGCGCCGCTCGTACATCTTCGCGTACTTGAGAAACACGTAGAACGCGGACGTTGCCGCGGCATAGAGGCCCCGCATTCCGTCGAGAAAGCCGCCGCGCGCGATATAGAAATAGACGAAGCGAAACGCGGGATTCAGGACCATCTTGACCGGCGTAAACCGAGTCGGTTCATGCTCCGCGGCCGCGCGTGTGCTGAAACGATTCATCGTGGCGACGTGGTCGGTGATGTCGCGATAGCTGAAATGGAGAATGCGCCCGCGCAATTTTGCCACGCGGCCATCGACGACCACCTTGTCGTGCGGATCGCGGCCGCCGATGTGCCCGCGGTCGCGCCGGAACAGTCGGACCGGTGTGTCCGGTTCGATCCCGCGCAAATCGTAGCGCCCGAGATGATACAGCATCCGCTGTATGCGATAGCCGTCGGCGGGCGTCGAGGAGCCGATTTCGCGCAGAATTTCCTCGCCGAGATCGTGAGTCGCCTGCTCATCCGCATCCATCAGCAGCACCCAGTCTCCCGTCGCACGGTCCAACGCCATCTGCTTCTGCATCACATAGTTGGTGAACTCGTGCTGGAAGACCTGAGCGCCGCATTCCCTGGCGATCTCGACGGTGCGATCGGTGGACAGCGAATCCACGACTATCTTCTCGGCGCAGAACGAGGCGCTCTTGAGGCACTGGCCGATCAGTTCCTCTTCGTTTTTGGTGATGGTGATAAGAGAGATTTTGGGACGATCGGGCATTACTCGCGTGGATGCTCCACCTGCTCCATGACTTTGGCTGCGATTTCTCCGAAGGCCGCCGTCACCGGATGGCGCGGATTCGTCGCGACAATCGGGTTGGCGTTGTCGCCGCCTTCGCGCAACTCGCGCACGATCGGAAGCTCGCCCAGGAACGGAACTCCCAGCTCCTGTGCATAGCGCGCGCCGCCGCCGTGGGAAAAGATCTCATGGCGGCTGCCGCATTTGCGGCAGATGTAATAGCTCATGTTCTCGACGACGCCGAGCACGGGGACGTTGACCTCGCGGAACATCTCGACGCCGCGCTTTACGTCGATGAGCGCAAGGTCCTGTGGGGTGGTGACGACGACGCCGCCGGCAAGCGCGACGCGTTGCGTGATCGTGAGCTGCGCATCGCCGGTGCCGGGCGGTAGGTCGAGCACCAGGCAATCGAGATCGCCCCATTCCACATTGAAGAGAAATTCCGTCTCGAGCTTCGTCACCATCGGCCCGCGCCAGATGACCGCGGTCTCATCATTGATGAAGAGCGCCATCGAAACGTAGCGAATGCCGAAGCGTTCGAGGGGGATGATTCGGCGGTCGGGCGTCAGCGACACCGCCTTTTCGACGCCGACCATCATCGCTACGCTCGGTCCGTAAACATCGGCATCCATCAGGCCCACGCGCCATCCGCGCGCACGCATCGCCAGCGCCAGGTTGACGGCGACGGTTGATTTGCCGACGCCACCCTTGCCGCTAGCTACTGCCACGATGTGCTTGACGCCGGGGACGTCCTTGCGGGCCTGGGCACCGGCGGTTGCGGCGTGCGGCGCGGTCTCAGGGGGGCGCTCAATTCGCACTTCCACGGCGGGGACACCCGGCATCGCGCCCACCGCGATCCTGACCTCCCCGACGATCTTCTCAACCACTTCGGGCTTGGCGGATGCGGCCGTGAGCATCACGGTGACGCCGGAGGACGCAACCTCGATGTCCTTGACCATGCCGAAGGACACGATGTCGCGGCTGAAGCCTGGGTACCTGATTTTTTTTAGTTCGGCGAGGATTTCGTTGGGACTGGGCATTCCGGTTCGTCGATTCGAAGAAGAGCTTTCGCTTCAGGCGCTGAGGCACTATTAATGCCGTCCAGCCATGTTATCATTCGCGGACTGCGGGAAAAACGACCTGATCCTCCGACGGAGTTCCCTTCTTTGAGCCAGGAACGATCGAAAAGCCGCGCCGGCGATTTTCTTGGAATTCGGCACTCAGCCGGAGCGGACCGCGAGGTTACACTTACCGCCGCGAGCGAACTTCAAGGCGGACTGGCGGCGATGATTGGGCGTGACGTGGCGGTTCGGGAGGATGCTCAAGTCGATGCGCGCGAGATGGTCCTCGATTTCGCAGAAGGCGCAGGCGCTTCGGGTTCCACCGGTGCGACCCTTACGGGCGATTCGTTCGCAATCGCGCGTGCCAGTGAAGACTCAATATCGATACGCGCCGGAAGCGACTGCGGTCTGATCCACGCCGCCGCCGATTTGCTGGAAAAGCTCGGCGCGAGCTTTCCGCCGGGAGTGCCGCCGATCTTCCCGCGAATCGAGGCGCCGCGGCTCAACAAGATCGAGCCATACACCGTTACGCCATCGTTCACGCGGCGCGCGTTCGTTTCCGACATCATGACGTGGAACTACAATTTCACGGACCGGCTGGAGCTGCATCTCCGGCACGATCGCGAGTTCATTCCCTGGATGGCGCGTCGCGGCGCGAACGCCTTTTCGTACATCCGTCACGCGCACGACACGCGGCTCAAAATCGACGAGATTGCGCCGCTGCTGCGTGACTACGGGCTTGCCGCTGAATATGGCGGCCACGTGCTGCAGATCCTGCTGCCGCGGGATCGATTCGAGAACGATCCTTCGATGTTCCCAGCCGATGATGACGGCAATCGGCTGCCGCGCGGCAACCTGTGTATCTCGAATCGCGCGGCGATCGATCTGGTCCGCGACGGAGCGCTTCGTTACGTGGCGGAGTATCCGGAGAACGAACTTGTGCATATCTGGGGCGCGGACGTATGGCGCGGCGCATGGTGCCGATGTGGCGCGTGCCGCGAGCTCGCGCCGCAGCATCAGTATATGACGGTCGTCAACGCGATTGCCGAGTCGCTCGGCGAATCCGGTGCTCCTCCGGTCGCGTACCTCGCATATCACGACACGATAGATCCGTATCCTGGTTTGAAGCCGCTGCCGAACGTGTGGGTCGAATGGGCGCCGCGCGAACGATGCTATTCGCACGCGATCGATGACCCGGCGTGCGAGACCAATCCGCGCTACTTCGAATCGCTCAAACGGTACGTGGAAGTCTTCGAGGGGCGGTGCCACATCTTCGAGTACTACGCCGACGCGATCCTGTTCGGGGGACTCGCGTTCGCAAGCCCGGCAATCGTCGCGCGCGACATGCGCGCTTATCATGCGCTCGGTATCAGCAGCATCTCATGTCTTACATTTGGCGCGTTCAGCCTGCTCGCGTATCCAGTCAATCTCGAAACCTTCGTGCGATGCGCGAAGAACGTGGCTTCCGATCCTGAAATTGCATCGGCCGCAACCGCGCAGGGGCGGCATCCGGCGTGCGCGCCGGCGATGACGGCGGCATATCGGGCGATCGCGGACGCCTCTGCCTTGGTGCTCGACTACGCCGACGTGATGCGCCCGCAAATGGAACCGCGCAAAGGACACCGCAAACGCGCCGACATCGCGCGCGCGGTGCAATCGTTCCGCCACGCGATCGAGGCGGCGGAATCGGTGTTGCGCTCGAACGACAAGCAGCCGACCCGCGCCGAGTGGCAGCTCTGGACCTACAGCGCCCAGGTGCTGGAGGGCATCGTCGACTATCTTGGCGCAAAGGAAAACACCGGCAGAGATCGCATGGAGCGCGGCGATGCGGCGATCGCGAAGATCGCCCATGCGATCGAACATGTGCGCGCTATCGATCTGGAAATCAAAGGGACCTGGGGCGCCTACGACCTGGAATGGATACGCGAACTCTGGCTCACCCCGCTGCGTCGCGGCCTGGAGGACAACGCGCCCCAGAATCAGGAGATGCTGTGATGGATTCGCCGAACGGCTATCAGCTTCCCGAAGAGCTGGTCGCACTGCGCGATCAGGTGGGCAGAATCATCCGCGAAGAGATCATTCCGGTCGAAGCCAAAATCGATCCCGATGCGCCCGAGATTCCTGAAGATGACTACTGGCGTATCGCCCGCAAGGCACAGGCCGCCGGCCTCTGGTGCATGGGCGCGCCGAAAAAATACGGTGGCGGCGGACTCAGCACCTTCGAGATGGCGGTGCTGACGGAGGAAATGGCGCAACATCGGCTGGGCCTCTACAACCCCGGTGCGGGAGTATTTGGACGCACGCCGCCGCCCGTCATTTGGGCGGGCTCACCCGAGCAAGTCGAAAAGTACGCCGGCGGAACGATCAAGAATGCCTGGTACACATTCTTCGCAGTCACCGAGCCTTCGGGCGGCTCCGATCCGGCCGGCGCGATTCAGTGCCGCGCGGTGCGCAAGGGCGACAGCTATGTGATCAACGGAACCAAGATTTTCATTTCTCACGCGCACGAGGCGGAGTGGGGCGTTGTCTTCACGCGTACCGACCCGAAGGCGGGGCGGCAGGGCATCACTTGTTTCATCATCAAGAAGGGCCAGGCCGGTTTCACGGCGCGGCCCATCCGCACGATTCGGACCTCGGCCGTTCCAAACGAAGTCGCGTTCGAGGATTGCGTCGTGCCGATCGAGCAGCGGCTCGGTGAGGAAGGGCAGGGGCTCAATCTTGCGCTCGATCTGCTGACGCGGCTGCGATTTCCATACTCGGCCTGCAACGTCGGAGTTGGAGTCGCGGCGCTCCGGATGGCGATTGAACACGCGAAGCGTCGGAGCACGTTCGGGGAATTGCTCTCACGCCGCCAGGCGATCCAGTGGATGCTTGCGGATTCGGAGGTCGAGCTTCGGGCCGCGCGATGGCTAACGTGGGACGGCGCCTGGAAGGCCGATCGCGGCGAGGACTTCCGCACCGAGGCATCGATTGCGAAGCTGTATTCCAGCGAGGTGCTTGGCCGCGTGGTCGATCGCGCGGTACAGATTCACGGCGGTTACGGCGTCAGCAAGGAACTGCCGCTCGAACGATGGTACCGCGAGGCGCGCGTCCGCCGTATCGGCGAAGGGCCATCGGAGGTCCATCGGATGGTTATCGCTCGCAATCTCCTGCGCTGAGCCGGCGCCCCAGGGAAAGGAATAGCAGTAATGACGTTACCGCTCGACGGAATTCGCGTGATCGACTTTGGGCAGGTTTACGCCGCGCCGTACTGCACGATGCAACTCGCGTACATGGGCGCGGACATCATCAAGATCGAGCCGCCCGGAATCGGCGACGTGCTGCGGCGGCCGGATTTGCCGCCCGGCGGCGCGGGCTACTCGTTCCTGATGCTCAACGCGCAGAAGAAATCGGTCACGCTGAACCTCAAACACAAGCGCGCGCAGGAAATCGCGCTGAAACTTCTCGAAGACGCGGACGTGCTGGTCGAAAACTATCTCGACGGCGTCATGGAATCGTTCGGCCTTGGCTATGAGCAGATCGCGGCGCGGTTTCCGCGCCTCATCTATGCATCCGGAAAGGGCTACGGCTCGGACAGCCGCTGGGCCAGGCTCGGATCGATGGACAACACCATCCAGGCATCGTCGGGATTCATCAGCATCACGGGATTCCCCGATCGCGGCGTGAAGACCTCGGCAACCTTCATCGACATGGGCACCGGCAGCCATCTGGTGAGCGGGATACTGGCGGCATTGTTGCAGCGCGGGCGGACCGGCCGCGGCCAGAAACTCGAGGTCGCGATGATCGATGTCGCGATTCCGGCGCTCACCAGCGCCGTTGCGCCGACCCTGCAAGGGCAGAAGTTCAAGCGGCTGGGCAATCGCCATTGGGGCGCGTGCCCGACCAACGTCTATCCGGCGCGCGACGGTGAGATTTTGATCTTCTGCCTGACCGAAGCGCATTGGCGGACCATCGCAAAATTGATCGGACGCGAAGATCTGATCACCGATCCGCGATGCGCATCGCACGGAACGCGGCTGCGGATCGCCGACGAGCTGGATGGCATAGTCGCGGACTGGAGCCGCAATCGTGCACGCGACGAAATGATTCAGATCCTGATCGCTGAGGGCGTGCCGTGTGCTCCCGTCCGCCAGCTCGAAGAGGTCGTGTCCGATCCCGAAACGGCAATGAGAGGAACCTTGATCGAAAGCGAATTTCCCAACCGCGGACCGATTCGCGTCGCGGGTTCGCCGATCAAGCTTTCAGACGCGCCCCAACCAAAACCGGAGTCACTCAGAAGACCCCCCGCGCTCGGCGAGCACACCGAAGAGGTGCTTGCTTCGGTCGGTATTGATTCAGAGGAATTGAAGCGTTTACGCACCGAAGGCGCAGTCTGAAGCGAAAGGGCTACTAGATGCGGAGCTGCTTCTGTTTTTTCGGGCGGCCCGGCGGGAAAGCGCTCGCGCGCATGTTGCGGCGCGGTTTCACGTTCAACCGATCGAGAAGGTGGAAGTAGGCGTTGCGGACGACCTCGAGGCCCCAGAGAATCAACATTCCAAGCGTCAACCCGATTCCATGGGTCAACTCCAGAAGGTAGTGACCCTTCGTGAGATGTTCGATCTCAACCCGCACAGCGGGCTGTTCAGTCGCGGTTTCCATTGAGTACAGGTTAAGCGGCGAAGCGCCTCGATTCAAGGCGCTTCGCCGCTCTCTGCATTGCCTCGCGATCAGTGCGGCGGTGGCGGCAGCGGCGGAGGAGTCGAAGGACTCTCGGCGGCTTGCCCAGTCTCGCCCGGCAGCGGCAGCGTGATCGTCACGTCGTCGAAGCGCGCCTGCGAATCGTCACTGGCCCACAGGCCGATGCGACCTTTGGCGATCTTGGAGTCGTCGGCGTCGAAGATCATCTTGTTGTCGTCGTAACAGATGAAGTGGCCGCCTTGCGCCACGACCTTGAGCTTGTACCAGGTGTCTTTATCGGTTGGCACCACGCTCTGCTTCAGGTTCTCCAGCTTTCCGCCGCTCACACGGTTGAGCTGGAAGTAGTCGCTCGGGCAACCCGCCGACAGCAGGTAGTAGTTCTGCGGGTCGACGTACCGGAAAATGAGTCCGCCGGAGCAGTCAAAGTATCCCCCGGCCCCCTTGTACGATGCTTCCAGAGTAAAGTCGCCGTATTCGGTCGGGTCGGTAAGTACGGTTACCAGATTGTAAGCGAGCCCATGCATCAGCGAGGAGACCATACGGCCGGGCGGCAGGCCATAAGTATTTGGCTGGCTCGGTGCTGAGGGGTCAGGGATTACCTCCCACGCGCCCTCGGTCGCGGTCCATCCGGCAGCCACCTCGTGCGCTTTGTCCTGATCGAAGTTCCAGACCTTAACCTCGGGGGTTGCAGTCGGAGTCGGCGTCGGCGTTTCCGTCGGCGTCGGTTCCTTCTTTTTTTTCGCTCGCGAGTACGCCGCCGGGCTGGTTAGCCCCACCGCAAATGCCACTCCCGCCGCGATAACGACGGCGCTTCGCAGCCAAGCTCTTCCTCTCATCTTCTGTCCCTCTCCACGCTGTGCCCGAGAAAATTTTCGTATTGATTATGCAACCGGGCGGTCCGCGCGAGTTTCCCTAATGGACCGCCGTTATGTCAAGAAAAAGATCCGCGAAGATTAGCCGTCATTGGCGACCTGCGAGTGGACTACCTTCGCGCGCAGGAATCATTCTCACCGGCCTGGCTGCGCGAATTTCCCTTCGCTCACACGGTTTGCGCGCTGGGAGAAGGCCGATTCGTCAGGACTCACATGGGCCTATTTTTTTGTGCCGGGACCCGGGTTCGTACTCGCTCAATAGTTGCACTGAAATCGGTCTTCGCTTTTATTTCGCTTACTGAGTAATCAACTCATTACCCACTTTTCTACGGATCGGCGTCGTTTTACTTGACCTTGGTGGTAGATAGTGGGATATTGTGGGCCATTACGGAGGCTTGCGGTGTTTAGCGGCCGGTTCGACCACGCGATTGATGAAAAGGGACGCGTCAGCATCCCCGCGCGGTTCCGCGAGGTACTCCTGCGGGAAGGCCACGATCGCCTCTTCATCACCAACTTTTTTTATAATCGCGAGCGCTGCCTCGAGCTGTATCCGCCGCACGAATGGGATGCGCTAGTCGGCAAAATTTCCACGCGCGGCGGTTTCGACCCATCGCTGCAAAAGTTCGAGACCTTCTATATCGCGGGAGCGCAGGAAGTGCCGGTCGATCGCCAGGGGCGCATTCTGGTTCCCGCCAAGTTGCGCGAATGGGCAGCGCTCGGACGTGAAGTGACGTTTTCCGCGCGGCGCGATCATTTTCAACTTTGGGACAAGAACATTCTGGAGCGCGTGCTGCGCGCTACTGAAGAGGAAATTCAGGATCCGGCTTTCTTCGAGAAGCTGAACCTGTAGATGGCGATGAGTTTGGCGGTGAAACACGACGACGGCGCGCCGGCCCGGAGGCATGTGCCGGTGATGGTGGGTGAGGTGCGCGAACTATTGTGTGCGCACGGACCGCGCGTCGTCGTCGATGCCACCCTTGGGACAGGCGGACATGCGGCGGAGCTGCTGGCTGCCACTGATGCGCGGCTGGTCGGAATCGATCGCGACCTGAGTGCGATCGAAGTCGCACGCGAACGGCTCGCCGCGTTCGGCGATCGCGCCATCCTGCGCCACGCCGACTTCGGCGATATCGCGACGGTGCTGGGCGAGTGCGGGATCGAAGCGGCGGACGGCATTCTGGCCGATTTGGGGATGTCGAGTTTTGCGCTTGACGATCCGGAGCGGGGGTTCAGCTTCCGCTTCGAGGGCCCGCTCGACATGAGGATGGATCGCTCGCAGGGGCTGCGCGCGTACGACCTCGTCAACGAAGAGCCGGAGGCCGAACTCGCCGACATCCTTCACCATTGGGGCGAAGAGCATGCCGCCCGGCGCATCGCGCGGTCGATTGTCGAGGCGCGCCGGCGCCGCAGGATCGAGACGACGGGCGAACTGCGCGCGATCGTCGAGCGCGTGCTGGGTCATCGCCGCGGCGGCGGAGTGCATCCTGCGACGCGGACTTTCCAGGCGCTTCGAATCGCCGTGAACCACGAAATGGAAAGCCTGGCTGCGTTCCTCAGCGCCGCGCCGGGACTGCTGGCGCCGGCTGGGCGGATGGTCGTGATCGCATATCACTCGCTGGAGGATCGCGCGGTCAAGGAACGGATGCGCGAACTGGTCCGCGCCGGCGGCTACACGGCGATCACGCGCAAGGTGATGAGGCCCAGCGCGCAGGAAGTTGCGGGCAATCCGCGCGCCCGCAGCGCGCGCCTGCGATGCCTCGAGAGGAACGCGCAATGAACCAGCGGGTTCGTCCGACCAAGCGGCCATCGAAGCTGATGCCTGCGATCCTGATGATTGCGATTGCGATTTTGGGTTTCACGACGCTGATGACGCGTCTGGAAGCCACGCGCGAAGGCTACCGGCTTTCCACGTTGCACGAAGACATCGGGCATCTGGAGGATCAGAATCGTACGCTGCGCCTCCAGGTCGCCGAGCTGTCATCGCATGGACGGCTGCGCTCACTGGCCGCGGGGTATCATCTCGCGCCGCCCGCGCACGGGCAGGTGGTGATGGTGCCGTGAACGTAGCGTTCAAACGGCGCCGCGCCCGAATCGGATGGCTCACGCTGGCCTTGGCGGGCCTCTTCGTCATGGCGGTGGTGCGGCTGATCCTGCTGGTGACTTTCGATGGGCCGCGGCTGAACTCGCTGGCCAAAAGCGAGCACACCGCCGAGGTCGAGCTGGCGGCGGTGCGCGGTCCGCTGGTTGACCGCAACGGCGAGCCGCTGGCGCTTTCGGCGGAGACGCGCTCGGTCTATGCGCGCCCCAAGCACGTATTCGAATCTTCGACCCCGCGTGAGCGCGACAAGCTTGCCGCCGCGCTCGGCATGACGGCGGGTGACCTGGACATGAAGCTCAAGAAGCCGTCGCCGTTCGTGTGGTTGTCGCGGCGGATTTCGGTCGATCACGCGCAAGCCGCTGAAGCGCTCGGTATCGAGGGGGTGGGCGCTGTCAGCGAATACAAACGCTTCTATCCGGAGAGCAACCTGGCCTCGGCGGTGGTGGGGCTGGCGGGGATGGATGGCCAGGGGCTCTCCGGCCTTGAACTCGAATACGACAAGCTGATCCGGGGCGAGCCGGTCGAGCTGAGTTTCTATCACGATGCGCTCGGACATCCGATTCTCGACAGTCCGCTCGCGCTGAAATCATCGGAGCCGGGCGCGCAACTCGAACTGACGATCGATTCATCGATCCAGTCACTGGCGGAAACGCAGCTTGCGGCGGAAGTCGAGCAGAGCGGCGCCAAACGCGGCGCCGCGATCGTGCTCGATCCCTTCAGCGGCGAAGTGCTGGCGATGGCAAACGTCAGCGCGGACCCGTCGGAGATTCACGACCGGCTGCATAATCCGGCGGTGCAGGATGCGTTCGAGCCGGGTTCCACGATGAAGGGAATTTTGTCGTCGATCGCGTTGGCCGACGGCGCGATTACGCGGGAGAAGCAGTTCTACTGCGAGAACGGCAAGTGGACTATCGATCGGCGCACGATTCACGACGACGCCAAGCACGGATGGCTCGACCTCGGCGGCATCATCGAGGTGTCATCGAATATCGGCGCCGCCAAGATCGCACTGACGCTTGGCGCCGATCGCTTTTACAGCGGACTGCACGCCTTCGGAATCGGCTATCGCACCGGAATTGACCTGCCGGGTGAAGCGGCTGGACTGATCATGAAGCCATCGACATGGCGGGAGATCGATCTTGCCAATCACGGCTTCGGCCAGGGCGTCGGAGTGACTCCGCTGCAGCTCGCGGTTGCGTATGCGGCGATCGCGAACGGCGGACTGGTCGTGCGGCCTTATGTCGTGAAGACCGCGTACGATGCGCAAGGCAACGTGATCATGCAGCATACGCCGCAAGTGATGCGGCGGGCGATTTCGCCGGACATCGCGCACGAAATGAACCTGTTGTTGCGCGGGCCGGTGAACGGCCCGAACGGCACGGCGCATCGCGCGAAGGTCGACGGCTTTGAAGTGGCGGGCAAGACGGGAACGGCGCAGATGGTGAATCCGGCGGGTGGATATTTCCAGAATCGCCATGTGTGCTCGTTCGTCGGGTTTCTGCCCGCCGACGATCCGCGGCTGCTCATTCTCGTCGTGCTCTACGACGTCGGTCACGCACATTTTGGCGGTCTCTATGCGGCGCCGGTCTTCAGCGAAATCGCCTCCGGAGCAATGCGCGACCTCAATATCACGCCGACCGATCCGAACTACGACGTCGCGAGTATCTTTCCGCTGCCGGGTACCAAGAGCGGCGCGAAGCGCAGCATTCCGATGCTGCCGCCGGACGCCGAGGATGCGATTCCGGCGCTGACCGGATCGAAGTCGCCGGTGATGTCGAATTTTTATGGAATGAGTCTGCGGCATTCGTTGCAGATGGCGCGGCGGCTCGGGATGACGCTCGACGTGAGGGGCGACGGTTATGTGATGGCGCAGGAGCCGGCGGCCGGCGCTCCGTTGAGCCACGGCACGATCAAGTTGACGCTCGGAGCGGTGGTGATCGCGCAGGCGACGCAAACGTCGCCGTCATTGGCACGCTCTGGGGCGCACTCCGGCAAACATACGAATACGAGGAATGCTCGGTGAAGCTCGCAAGGTTGCTTGCGGGATTAGCCTACGAGGGAATTACGGGTGATGCGGAGGTGGAGGTAAGCGGTCTCAGTTATGACTCGCGTAAGGCCGGTCCTGGTCATCTCTACTTTTCGTTGGCGCGCGACGCGGAGCGGCGGCGCGCGAACATTGACGATGCATTAAGCCGCGGGGTGCGGGCGGTGGTGGTGAGGGGTGGTGAGGTTGGAACCGCCCGCCCTGCGGTGACCGTTGTGCAAAGCGAGCGGCCGCGCCTGCTGATGGGCGCGGCCGCTGCGCGTTTTTTCGGGTCGCCGAGCGAGCGAGTCGACGTGATCGGCATCACCGGCACGAGCGGCAAGACCACGACGACCTACCTGCTGCAATCGATCTTCGACGCCGCCGGCCGTTCCACCGGAATTATCGGCACGATCGGAATATTTATTCGTGGCCGCAAGGTCTACAGCGGCCTGACCACTCCCGAGTCGCTCGATTTCGAATCTGCGCTGGCCGAGATGGAGCGCGAGGGGGTCGGCACGGCAGCCGCGGAGGTTTCGTCGATGGGGATCGCCGAGGGGCGCGTCGATGCGATCAACTTCCGCGCGTGCGTCTTCACCAACCTGGGCCGCGACCATCTCGATGATCACGGCGACATGGAGAGCTACTTCGCCGCCAAGCTGCGCCTGTTCACGGAAATTCTGCCGCGCAGCCGGCGTTCGGACACGGTCACGATCGTACGCGGCGATGACCCTTACGGACGCCGAGTACTCGACGCGGCGCCGGGGCGGAAGGCCACCTTCGGACTCGATTCATCGCTGGACGTGCATCCGATCGAGTTCACGGCGGACCTGGCGGGAATTCATGGAACCATCTCGGCATTTGGCGAGAAGATCAGGATTGAGTCGCCGCTGGTCGGCGAAATCAATTTGCTGAACATCCTCGGGGCGTCCGCTGTGTCGGTGGCCCTGGGTATCGAAACGGAGGCGGTGGAGGAAGGGGCGCGGCGATGCCCAGGGGCCCCCGGCAGAATGGAGGCGATCGAGGTGCGGCCGGGAGTGAACGTGCTGGTGGACTACGCGCACAAGCCGAACGCGCTGGAAGCGGTACTGCGCGCGATGCGCAAGCTCACGCCGGGAAGGATCATCTGCGTCTTCGGATGCGGCGGCGATCGCGATCGCGGCAAGCGGCCAATCATGGGCGGCCTGGCCGCGCGCCTGGCGGACATTCCGATCGTCACCTCGGATAATCCGCGTTCGGAGGAGCCGCTCGCGATAATCGCCGAGATCGAAGAAGGGTTGAAAGCGGAAGGCCGCTCAAGAGGCGACGATATCGCCGACGGTCAGCATTACATCGTTGAACCTGATCGCCGCGCCGCGATCAGGATGGCGCTCGAGACCGCGACGGCGGGTGACACGGTTTTGATCGCGGGCAAGGGTCACGAAGACTATCAGCTCGTCGGATCGCGGGTAATTCATTTCGATGATCGGGAAGTCGTGCGCGAGCTTGCCGCCGAACTCGCGCGCGGATCGAACGCGTAAAGACAAATCGCACCGAGAGACGAAGCGGACTGAACGATGCTGTATCTGCTCCTCTACCAGCTTCATCGGGTCCATCCCGGTTTCAACGTCCTGCGTTACGAAACCTTTCGATCGGTGCTGGCCGGTCTCACCGCGCTTGCGCTGTCGCTCGCGCTCGGTCCATGGCTGATAGAGCGATTCCGCGCCGCGCAAATAGGCCAGACCATCCGCGACGAGGTTCCGCAGAGCCATCAGAAAAAAGCGGGCACGCCGACGATGGGCGGGCTGCTGATTCTGACGGCGACGCTCGCTGCGACCCTGCTGCTCGCGAACATCACAAATCCCTACGTATGGCTGGCGATCTTCGTGACGGTGTCGTTCGGGACGGTTGGTTTTGCCGACGACTATCTCAAGCTCAGACGCGGCAAGGGGCTGGGGCTCAGCGGGCCGGCAAAGCTGGTGGCGTTGTTCGGGCTGGCGTTTGCGGTTTCGCTCTTTTTGTTCGTGGGCCTGCACTTCGATACGCATCTTACGATTCCCTTTTTCAAGAACGTCAATCCGGATCTTCGATGGTGGGGTTATATACCGCTGTCGATGGTGGTGCTGGTGGGATGCTCGAATGCGGTCAATCTGACCGATGGGCTCGATGGCCTTGCGATCGGCCCGGTGATGACGACCGCGTTTACTTACTGGGTATTCAGCTATGCGGCGGGCAACCTGAAATTCGCCACCTACCTGCAGATTCCCCACGTGGTCGGAGTCGGCGAAGTCGCGATTTTCTGCGCATCGCTGATAGCCTCATCGCTGGGCTTTCTCTGGTACAACGCGTATCCCGCATCGATGATAATGGGTGACGTGGGTGCGCTGTCGCTCGGCGGAGCACTGGGCATGGTCGCCATTCTGGCCAAGCAGGAACTGGCGCTGGTGATCGCGGGCGGAGTATTCGTCATCGAGGCCGTATCGGTCATTATCCAGCGCTACTACTTCAAGATGACGCATCGCCGGGTGTTTCGGATGGCGCCGCTGCATCATCACTATGAACTCAAGGGATGGCCGGAGACGATCGTGGTGATTCGTTTCTGGATTATCTCCATCGTGTGCGCGCTGGTCGCGCTTTCGACCCTCAAACTGCGGTGACATGAAGATCGATGGCGCCAAAGTCATGATCGTGGGGCTCGGCGGAAGCGGAGTGGCCGCGGCGCGACTGCTTGCCGCGCGCGGCGCCAGGTTGATCCTGACCGACCAGCGTAGCGATCTCGATAGAAGTAAATTGCCCGGCGGCGAAGTTCACCTGGGGAAAGAGGATCCGGCCTGGCTCGATGGGGTCGAGATGGTGGTGACGAGTCCGGGCGTCCCGCGCGATGCGCTTATCCTGCGCACGGCGGTGTCACGCAACATTCCGGTGATTGGCGAAGTCGAGCTGGCGGCGAGATTCATCACCGCGCCGATCGCTGCCGTGACCGGCACCAACGGCAAGAGCACGGTCACGGTGATGCTGGGCGAGATGCTGAAGGGGGCAGGGCGCAAGGTTTTTGTCGGGGGCAATCTCGGCACGCCGCTGAGCGACGCGGCAGAGGGAGCCTACGACGCGATCGTCGCGGAGATTTCCAGTTTTCAACTCGAATGGATCGACACGTTCCGGCCGCACGTGGCCGTGCATTTGAATTTGACCGACGATCATTTCGATCGTTATCGCGACCTCGAGGATTATGGGCGCGCCAAGGCGCGGCTGTTCGAGAATCAAGGGGCGGGAGACTGGGCGATTCTCAACCGCGATGATGCGCACGTCTGGAAGCTGGCGAACGAAGTTCGCTCGCGCGTCATCAGCTTCGGGCTTGGGACAGAAGTTTCGGGCGCGGCGATTTGGCCGGCGAGCGGCTCGCTTGAGTTCGATATTGCGGCGCGCGGACGAATAGGCTTGGCGGGATTCACGTTGGCGGGACGCCACAATCTAGTCAATGCGATGGCAGCAGCGGCCGCCGCGCTCGCGATGGGTGCGGGCGTGGACGCCATCGAGCACGCGCTGGCGAGCTTCAAGCCGCTGGCCCATCGAATTGAATTCGTGCGCGAAAAAGACGGCATCACGTGGATCGATGATTCCAAGGGGACCAACGTCGGCGCGGTGGTTGAAGCGCTCGATGCGGTTGCGGCGCCGGTGATTCTGATCGCCGGCGGCGTGGACAAGGGCGGCGACTATGCGCCGCTGATCGCGCCGCTGCGCCGCAAGGCGCGGCACGCAATTTTTATCGGCGCGGCGCGCGAGCGGATGCGGGCGGCGCTGAGCGGGGCAACGGAGATAGAACTGGTTTCAACTCTCGGGGAGGCGGTCGAACGGGCGGCGCGGATTGGGCGGCGGGGCGACACCGTGTTGTTGTCGCCGGCGTGCTCCAGTTTCGACCAGTTCAGGGATTATGCGGAGCGCGGCAACTTATTTAAAGAGCTGGTTCGGGCGCTTTGAGGCGGTAAGTTACCGCCGGCCCGACCCGTGGTTGTGGCTGCCGGCGGCGGCGTTGCTGCTGCTGGGCCTGCTCATGGTGCTCAACACGACCTATTTTCTCGGCCTCGCGAAAAACGGCGACGCGTTCCATTACTTCAAGCTGCACCTCGCGCGCATCATCGCCGGGACGTTCGTGATGATCCTGCTTTCGCAGTTCTCGCTCACGGGGCTGCGCCGTCTCGTGGTTCCGCTGACGGTCATTTCGATCGTCATGCTGGTGATGGTGTACGTTCCCGGACTTGGATTGGTGCGCGGCGGCGCGCGCCGATGGTTGCGGCTGGGGCCCATGGTTATAGAGCCGTCGGAGTTCGTGAAGCTGGCGCTGGTGTTCCTGCTTGCGGATTTCTTTTCCAAGCGGGCAGATCGCATGAAATCGTTCGAACATGGCGCGCTGCCCGCGTTTCTGATCGTCGGGCCGATCGCGGTCCTGCTGCTGAAACAGCCTGACTTCGGGTCGACGGTAATGATCTCGGTGATCCTGTTCGTGATGCTGTATGCGGCGGGCGCCGAATTGAAGCATCTGGGAGTAGCCGGCGCGGGTGCGCTGTGCCTGCTGGTGTTCCAGGCATTCGCGAAGTCGTATCGCACGCGGCGCATGACGACGTTTCTGGATCCGTGGCTGGTCGCGCGCGGCGCAGGCTTTCAACTTATCCAATCGTTCATCGCGCTGGGCGCGGGCGGAGGATGGGGAGTTGGGCTGGGAGCGGGGCGGCAGAAGATGTTCTATCTGCCGCAATCGCACACCGATTTTATTTTCGCCGTGGTCGGCGAGGAGTTCGGAATCGCGGGCGGAGTCGCGGTGATGGGACTCTTCTGCGTGATTCTTTTCCGCGGCATGCGTATCGCGCACGAAGAGCCCGATGGATTCGCGAGCCTGCTCGCGGTCGGACTGACCTCGCTGCTTTCGCTGCAGGCGTTGATCAACATGGCGGTGGTTATAGGGCTGATTCCCACCAAGGGTCTGCCGCTGCCGTTTTTGAGTTACGGCGGAACGGCCATCGTGATGGCGATGGCCGCGCTGGGAGCGCTGCTCGCGCTCGGAAGGCGGCCCGCGGTGAGATGAGAGTGATAATCGCAGGCGGAGGAACGGGAGGTCATCTTTTTCCCGCAGTCGCGCTGGGCGAGGAAATAGTTCGCGAGCGTCCCGACGCGCAGGTTCTGTATGCCGGCACCACCAACGGTTTCGAAGCGCGATGGTTGCCGAAGAGTGGTTATCAATACGAGCTGTTCGACGTTCACGGTATCCGCGGCCACAACCTGATCGCACGGGTTCGCGCGCTGGGCGAATTTATCCACGCGATCGGATTGGCGCGCGCGCTGGTGAAACGATTTCGGCCCGAGCTGGTGGTGAGCGCGGGCGGGTACGCATCGGCACCGACGGTGATCGCGGCGATCCTCGCGCGAGTGCCGTTCGTGATGATGGAGCAGAACACGAAGCCGGGGCTTTCGAACCGGATGCTGTGGCGATTTGCCAGGAAAATCTGCGTGAGTTTCGCCGACAGCAGCGCCTACTTTAGCCCATCCAAAACGGTGCTGACCGGGAACCCGGTCCGGTACCGGGCGACGGGTCCGGAATCGCGCCCGGCTAATGGTGCTCAAAAACAAATCCTCGTTTTAGGCGGGTCGACCGGCGCGCGCCGGCTCAATTTTGGTGTGCTTGGGGCTTTCAAGATCTGGGGAAAAAGTGTTATAAATTGGACGCTCCTGCACCAGTGCGGGGAGGCGGATGTGGAGTTGTTGAGGGCGGAGTACAGCAATATTCCGGTCCAGGCGGAAGTAGTCCCGTTTATCGAGGACATCCCCGAGGCTTTGGCTCGTGCGACGCTGGTGGTGGCTCGTGGAGGGGGCGGCACGGTGACAGACATAGCGCTGGCCGGCCGGGCCGCCATTTTCGTTCCCTACCCGTTTCATCCAGACATGCAGCAGCTGCACAACGCGCGGGTTATCGAGAAGATCGGCGGTGCGATAATCGTTAACGACGACGATCATCTTGCGGAAAATCTCGCGCGCGAAATTAAGGCGATGATGGATGACCCGGCACGATTGATCGAGATGGGTCAGCACGCGCGGCAAGCGGTATTTCCCGATGCGGCGGCGCGCGTTGCGCGCGTTTGCTTCGACGTCGCAGCGGTGGAGAACTAGACAGAGTGAGTGACGCGCACGCATCCGGAATGCTCACACGGCAGCGCCGGCTCCATTTCGTCGGAGTCGGCGGTGCTGGTATGAGCGGCATCGCGGAGCTGAGCCTGAAGCTCGGATTCGCGGTGAGCGGTTGCGATCTGCGCGAGAGCGCGGCGACGAAGCGGCTCGCATCGATCGGCGCGCAGATTGAAGTGGGGCATCATCCGTCGCATCTGACGCCCGCGCTCGATGCGGTCGTGATTTCTTCGGCGGTCAAATTTTCCAATCCGGAAGTCGCGCGTGCGCGCGAGATGAAAATTCCAGTGATCGCGCGCGCGGAGATGCTCGGCGAATTGCTGCGGATGGCGAAGCTCGGCGTCGCCGTTGCCGGCACGCACGGCAAGACCACCACGACCGGACTGGTCGCGCTGATCATGGAAGAAGCGGGCCTCGATCCGACGGTCGCGGTCGGCGGCAACATTCGCAACAGCGGCACCAACGTACGGCTTGGCCACGGAGACTTCATGGTGGCCGAGGCCGACGAGAGCGATGCGTCGTTTCTGCTGCTGTTGCCGACGGTCGCGATCGTCACCAATATCGACCCCGAGCATCTCGATCATTACGGGACGATGGATCGGGTGCGCGACGCATATCTCAATTTCATCAACCGCGTTCCGTTCTACGGCGTGGCGGTGCTGGGAATCGACAGCGTCAACGTGCGCGGGCTGCTGCCGCAGGTGCGCAAGCCGGTGATCACGTACGGAGTCGCGGCCGATGCCGATTTGCGCGCGGACAAAATTGTCGTCGACGGATTGTCGACGCGGTTCGAGGTGATTCGCGAGGGCAAGGTGCTTGGGGAAGTCGCAATTCCGTCGCCGGGCGTGCACGTCGCGCTGAACTCGATTGCGGCGATCGCGGTGGCGCTGGAACTGGGAATCGAATTCGCGACCGCGGCGCGCGCGCTGGCGAAGTTCGGCGGTATTCATCGCCGGTTCGAGATCAAAGGCGAAAAGGCGGGGCGCATCGTGCTCGACGACTACGCGCATCATCCTGCCGAGGTTCGCGCCACGCTCGCCGCAGCGCGCGCGGCGTTCAAGCGCCGCGTCGTGGTGGTGTTTCAGCCGCATCGGTACACGCGGCTGCGCGATTTGTTCGACGAATTTCTCGGCGCATTCGATGACGCGGGCGCATTGTTCCTGCTCGACGTCTATCCGGCAGGTGAAGACCCGATACCGGAGGTGTCGTCGCGGCGGCTCTGCGAGGCATTGCGCGCGCGCGGGCACGTCGATGTGCACTATCTCGATCGCGAAACGCCGGCGGCCGATGAAGTCGCGGCCGCATCGCGCCGCGGTGATTTGATCGTGACACTCGGCGCCGGCGACATCTACAAACTCGGCGATGAAATACTCAGCGCGCTGGGTGACGAGGACAAACTCCATGAGCCGGCTTGAAGATCAGCTTCAGGCGCGCTTTGGAGCGCGGTTCGCGGCGCGCCGCCCGCTGGCCGACATGACGTCATTTCGGATCGGCGGGCCGGCCGACCTGTTCGTCGCCGTCGAAAACGAAGAGGAACTGCAGGAAGTGATGGCCGGCGCGCATCGCGACGGCATCCACGTCTTTTGCCTGGGTGCGGGCACGAATCTGCTGGTGAGCGATCGCGGCGTGCGCGGACTGGTGGTGCATCTGGGTGACGGCTTCCGAAAGATGTTGGTTTCTCATCTCCACGTGACTTCCGGCGCCGCTGTCGAGTTCGGGACGCTGGTCGAGACCGTGGTCGATCTGGGACTTACCGGCCTGGAATTTGGCGAAGGAATTCCCGGCAGCGTCGGTGGCGGACTGGTGATGAACGCCGGAGCTTTCGGCGGCGAGATCGCCAGGGTGGTCACGATAGTTCACGGCGTGACGCGAGAAGGCGAAGCGAAATCGCTGACCAAAGACGATGTCGGGTTCGCGTATCGCCGAACCTCGCTTCCGCCAGGGTTCGTCATCACGCGCGTCGACTTTGAACTTGCGCACGGCGATCGCAACGCGTTGCGCGCGAAGGTCGCGGACCTTCATGCGAAACGCGCGGCGCGCCAACCGCGCGGAGTGCCGAACGCCGGGTCCATTTTCAAAAACCCGCCCGGAAATTTCGCCGGCAGGCTGCTGGAAGGCGCCGGGCTCAAGGGCGTGCGGATGGGCGGTGCTGCGTTTTCGGATCAGCACGCCAATTTCATCGTGAATCTTGGCGGTGCGCGCGCGGAGGAAGTTCGCGCGCTCATCGAGATGGCGCGCAGCAAGGTGAAGGAGCAAAGCGGCGTCTGGCTGGAGCCGGAGGTCAAACTAGTAGGAGACTGGTAACGCGGGCGGGCAGAGGTGCGGGGCGGTGGCGAAGCGGAGCGGAAATAAAGCGGCGGCAGGATGGAACCCCAGGATGCTGGGGTTGGTGCTGTGCGCGTTCTTTGCCCTGGGCGTGATGACCGGGTTCAGCTCGGTCGGACGCGCGGTGGCGCTTCGCGTCTCGGGCTTGATCTATTCATTCGCGGGGAAAATCCCGCATCTCCCCACCAGGCACGATTCCACCGAGTGGCTCAACGCGAGGCTTGATGCGCTGCAGGCGCGCCTGGGCATCCGCTTCATGTCCCTTCATCGGCAGACTTCGGGCGAACCGGCGGGCGGCGCGGTTGCGATGGTGGAGCGGCACGACGGTTTCTACGCGTTGTTCGCCGACGGCGAACTGCGCGGTCCGGTTTCGCCGAACACCGCGGAAGACCTGCCGGTTCTGAGCGGCCCCCGGGTAGAGAACGCACGCGGGGGAGAGCTGGTCGAGTTCGCGGCGCAGATGGTTCGCGCGGAAGCGCAGCTTTCCAATCTGGTTTCAGAGATGAGCGTCGCGGAAGACGGGACCGCATCGCTTTACCTTGCGAGTGCGCGGACCGCGGTCGTGATCGATCTCGATGAAGCGCCGACAGAACTGGCTCATGTCACGGAAATTCTGGGGAAGTGGCGCGGGCGCGAGCAAATGATTGCGGCGATAGACATGACGACGCCGGGCGAAGCGATCGTGCGCCTGGCGGAAGTGACTTCGCCAACCGCAGCGCACGGCGGCGCCGTTCGCAAGATATCAGACCGCGCATCCGGCAAGCCCGCGGGCGCATCGATGACAAAGCCGAGGAGTCCGTGACGCGATGAGAAACCTGCTGACCGGATTGGATGTTGGCACCAGCAAAGTGTGCGCGCTGGTGGCCGACGCGAGCCCCGAGGGCGAGATAGCTCTGCTGGGACATGGAGTCGCGCCCTGCACGGGACTTCGCAAGGGGGTCGTCGTCAATATAGAGGCGACGGTCGAAGCGATTCGCGCCGCAGTGGAGGAGGCGGAGAAAACCTCGGGCGCGCGAATCGGTTCGGTGGTCGCGGGGGTTGCCGGGCCGCACATCCGCGGCTTGAACAGTCACGGAATAGTGGCGGTGCGCGGCGGTGAAGTAGGGACCCGCGATGTCGACCGGGTGATCGATGCGGCGCGCGCGGTCGCGATTCCGCTGGATCGCCAGGTGCTGCACATCCTGCCGCAGCAGTTCGCGGTCGACGATCAGGAAGGCGTGCGCGCGCCGGTCGGGATGGCGGGTGTGCGGCTGGAAGCGCGCATCCATATCGTTACGGCGGCGCAGAGTTACGGCCAGAATTTGAGCAAGTGCTGCGAGCGGGCGGGGGTAACGCCGACGGAGCTGATTTTCGAGCCGCTGGCCTCGGCGGACGCGACGCTGTTTCCAGAGGAGCGGGAACTGGGCGTCGCGCTGATCGATATCGGCGGCGGCACGACAGACATCATCGTGTTTCACGCCGGCGCCGTGATGCATACCGCGGTGCTGCCGATCGGCGGCAATCATCTGACCAGCGACATCGCAGCCGGAATCCGCACGCCGGTCACCGATGCGGAGAAATTGAAGGTTTCGTACGGGGCAGCGACCGCGCAGGTGGTGCGGCGGGACGAGATGGTGCAGGTGCCGGGCGTGGGCGGCCGGGAGCCGAGGTCGATAGCGCGCAAGCTGCTCGCCGACATCATCGAGCCGCGGATGGAAGAGATCTTCGCGATGGCGCAGCGGGAGATCATGCGGTCGGGCGTAGCCGACAGTCTCGCATCGGGCGTGGTGCTGGTGGGAGGCACGTCGCTGCTGGAGGGAACCCAGGAGCTGGCGGAACGAATCTTCGGGGTTCCGGTGCGCCGCGGGCTGCCGATCAATCTGAAGGGGATGCCCGAAGAGCTGATGAAGCCGATGTACACGACGGCCGCCGGCCTGATCCTGTACCAGGGGGCGCGCGGTGCGCTGAACTCCGCACGCAACGGCCGCTGGGGGTCGATACGCACGCGGCTGAGCGATTGGGTGAGAGATTTCTTTTGAAACGACGCCGCAGTCATGGACACGGCGAGCAACAACTTTTGCCGGTAGGTGGTGGAGGAGGAAGTGAAATGATCGAGTTGGTAAACAGTCCCGATCCGGGTGCGCGGATCAAAGTCGTCGGCGCAGGCGGATGCGGCGGCAATGCGGTCAACCACATGATTTCGGTGGGCATCCGCAATGTCGACTTCATCGTCGTTAATACCGATGCGCAGGCGCTGGACAACAATCACGCGCCCATTCGGATTCCGATCGGCCAGACGGTCACGCGTGGCCGCGGCGCAGGCGGCAATCCGGAAGTCGGACGCAGGGCGGTGCTCGAGGACGAAGAGCGCATCCGCGAAGTGCTGGTCGATGCCGAGATGGTATTCGTCACGGCCGGAATGGGCGGTGGCACCGGCACGGGCTCGGCCCCGGTAATAGCACGGCTGGCGCGCGAGATCGGCGCGCTGACGGTAGGCGTGGTCACCAAGCCGTTCCAGTTTGAGGGCCGCAAGCGGATGGCGCAGGCCGAGGAAGGGCTGCGCGAACTGAAGGCGGCGGTGGATACGCTGATCACGATTCCCAATCAGCGCCTGCTTTCGGTCGCAAGCCGCAATACGCCGCTGAAGGAAGCGTTCCAGAAAGCGGACGACGTGCTGCTGCAGGCGGTACGCGGCATCTCGGAGCTGGTCACAGTCCCGGGCCTGATCAACCTCGACTTCGCGGACGTGCGCACGATCATGGCGGAGATGGGGATGGCGATGATGGGCGCGGCGACGGTGTCGGGCGAGAACCGCGCGGTCGAAGCGGCACAGCGGGCGATTTCGAGCCCGCTGCTCGAAGACGTATCGATCAAGGGCGCGCGCGGATTGCTGATCAACGTGACGGGCGGACCGGACATGGCGCTGTACGAGGTCAACGAAGCGGCAAGCCTGATCCAGGAAGAAGCGCACGAGGACGCCAACATCATCTTCGGCGCGGTGATCGACGACAAGTTGACGGACGAGATTCGCGTCACGGTAATCGCGACGGGATTCGGCGAGATCGACATCATGCGGCCGGGAAAATATTCGCCGTCAGGCGCTCCGATCACGACGCCGATCCAGGCAGCAGTGACGCATCCGGTGGATCCGGCGGAATTGCAGCCAGCGCCCAAGCCTGCGGCGATGGCGGGGCAGGTGCATTCATTCCCGAGCGGCAAGCCGGTGCGCAAGATGGGACGAATCGACGACGAGAGCGTGCTGGATATCCCGGCATTTCGCAGGCGCAACGAGGACGGCGACTTTGGGTCGGAGAGACTCGAACCGAACTCGCTGCTGGATGGCGACGACAAGCTGGATATTCCGACGTTCCTGCGCAAGCACCCGAACTAGGGCGCGGCGTTTCCTTCCTCCACGGCTGGTTCTCCTGAACCCTCTCTCTGCAAGGAGAGAGGGTTGGGGGGACCGCGCCCTCTGCAAAAGCCCGCAATCTCTCCGGTGCGGAGAGGGGTCATTGCTCGGCGTCTTTCGGGGAAACGCTGCTACCGATGATCGAAAACTCCGGCTTCAGGAAAGAGCGCAGCTGTAGAACAAGGATACGAAGCCAAACCAACTTCGCTCGCGCTTGACCGACTGACCTTTTGAAGATCCCTGGACGCAGGTAAAGTGGCAGCATTGCCACTCTGCAGTCCTTTCGTGGCTACTAGCTTAACGGAATTTACGGAAGGCCTATGACCTCGAAACCGCGGTCCATACTGATCACAGGGGCTTCGACGGGAATTGGCGAAGCCTGCGCTCTCCGCCTGGCGAAAAGTGGTTTTCATGTATTTGCGGGCGTTCGCAGGTTGCAAGATGGATCAGCTTTAATGCACAAAACAGGCGACTGCCTTACCCCAGTGCTTCTGGACGTCACCGACGCTTCCACAATTGCGGCGGCGCGAGAAATCGTTGAGGCGCAGACTGGCGAGCAGGGCCTGGCTGGTCTAATCAACAACGCTGGCGTTGTTGCGCCGGGTCCGCTGGAATTTCTGCCGGAACACGAAATCCGGAATCAGATCGAGGTCAACTTGTTCGGGTGTATCGTAGTGACACAAGCCTTCGTGTCTCTGGTGCGGCGGGCGCGAGGGCGAATCATAAACATTGGTTCCGTCCAAAGTCGAATCGGCGTTCCGTTCCTTTCCATTTACAGCGCCACGAAGTTCGCGCTGGCGGGGTTTTCCCGGGCTCTTCGCCTGGAACTTCGACCGTGGGGAATAAAGGTCATCCTCATCGAGCCGGGCAGCGTATCAACGAAGGTATCGGAAAAGGGCCCTGAAGCTTTGGAACGGATCCGATCTGCATTGCCAAATGGCGCGAAGGATCTGTACGCGCGCCATTACACAGCCTTCAAAGGAATGATCCAGCGCATGCACGCGGTCGCGATCGCGCCCGAGGTTGTCGCGAAGGTTGTCGAGCAAGCGTTGATAACCCGAAACCCGAAACCGAGGTATCTCGTCGGCCGAGATGCAGCTTTCTTTGGAAGGTTAGCTCTCCTGCCGGAGAGGGTCTCGGATTGGATAATCGCAAGCGCATTTCGGCTCTGATCGCGCGCGCTTTTTGGAAAGCCGGGATATTCAAACAATGCTTGCCGTTCGGCCCGCAGAGACAAGCTGGATATTCCGACGTTCCTGCGCAAGCACCCGAACCAGGGGCGCGGCGTTTCTTCCTCCATCGCGGTTTCTCCTGAACCCTCTCTCTGTGAAGAGAGAGGGTTAGGAGAGACGGCGTTCCTTGCACCCGGCGGTGTCGGAAGTAGTTGCGGGCACTTGGCCGTAGGCTGTAAGTTTCGCTGCCATGCCGGAAACTATTCAGCTTTTCCGCATCCTCTTGGCGGCGCCTTCTGACGTGACAGAGGAACATGCCGTAGTAGCGGGAGTGATCGCGGAATGGAACGTGCAGCATGGTGACGGCGCCGGGGCAAGGCTGGAACTGATGAATTGGCGAACACACTCGCACCCAGAAGCCGGCGGCCGGCCGCAGGCTCTCATTAATCGCCAATTTGCAGATCGCGCCGACGTCGTGATCGCCGTGTTTTGGCGGCGGCTGGGGAGCCCCACGGGGAAGGCGGCTTCGGGAACCGTGGAAGAAATCGAGCGGGCCCGAAGACGGCGTAAGAAGGTGATGGTATACTTTTCTCAGCGACTTGGAATGGGCGAGGTGGCAGAAAACGCACGCGAGGAAGCGAAGATCGAACGGTTCCGCAGGAGATTGGGACGCGAAGCTCTCTACGGAACCTATCGCGATGTGCAAGAATTTGAGTCCAGTGTGAAGAAAGACCTGGCGTTGGTCATGCGTGAAGTAATCGCGGCCGCCGGTAAGAAGAGATGAAGCGTAACGGTCCCCAGCGGGTGGAAAGAAGTACGGTGACCAACGGCGTGAACCTAACGTCGATCGAGAGCAGCACAGTTCACGGCGACGTTCACACCGGTCCCACTACTATCAATCACGTTCATCGCGGCCGACGCCCGAGCCGACCGGCCGAATACCCGCAAGGTTCGATTGGAAGGGACCTAACCCAGCGGAACTACGTGAGATACCTGGTGGAACGTTATCATCGTTATCGCGAGGCGGACACGAGCTTTGGCAGCGGGCCAGCTCGATTCAGCTATGCGATCATATTCAAGAACATCGAACGAAAGTTCAAAGCTCCGACCTATTTTATTCCTGACACGAGATTCGGCGAGCTTGTGGAACATCTGCACCAGCTGATCGACGGAACAATTCTGGGTAAGCGTAACCGCGCCAGAGGAATCCGCAATTACGAGGATCCTTCGGAATTCGCAGCTAATCAATCGGAACGCTAGGCATCGCTGACGGATTCGTTGTCAGGTCACCGCGCAGGAATTCGACGCCGATTCAGGCAGTGACGCATCCGGTGGACCCGGCGGAATTGCAGCCTGTCCTTACTGAAAATCTCATCACAATGAAAATCGGGACTCGGTGCAGGAACTCGGAGCTAAGAGCCAAGACCACCTGACACGAGGGGCGTGCATTAGCTCTGTTTCGTTATCGAGATCCTCGCCTGTAGAATCTAAGTAATCTCCGGAGTGCGCGCTGCGGCCCGAGCCACTGCGCGACCAAGAGCAAGCAGCAATTGGGTTCCTCAGGCGGCGAGGCGTTCGTAGCGATGGTGCAACCCGCCGACTTGCGGGAGCGCGATGACTCGGCCGCTCTCCGGCGGCTGGACCAGACGCGAGTGCGGACAATCCTTGTCGAGCGATAGATGGGTCCGGGTGTGGTGGTAGTAGTCCACGTAAGACGAAAGGACGCGCCGCAAATGGCGTTCGTTGAAGATAATGAGGTGGTCCAGACACTCCCGCCGGATCGAGCCGATGACTCGCTCGACGTACGGGTTCTGCCAGGGTGAGCGCGGCGCCGTGACGACCTCGGTGATGCCCATCGCGTCGACCCGCTTGCTGAACGCCGTGCCGTACGACGAGTCGCGATCGCGGAGCAGAAAGCGAGGAGCCGTATCCCAGGGATACGCTTCGGTTAACTGGCGCGACAGCCAGCCCGCGGTCGGGTGCTGGGTGACATCGAATCTGACAATCTTCCGGCGGTCGTGAGCCAGGATGAGCATCACGAACAGGAGCCGGAATGTTGCGGAGGGCACGATAAACATGTCGATGGCTGCGATGCCGAGTGCTTGGTTGCGCAGGAAGCTACGCCAAGTTGGTGATGGCGAGTGCTGCCGGCGCAGCATGTACTTCGCGACGGTGGCCTGACTGATCTTGATGCCGAGCTTGAGCAACTCACCGTGGATGCGCGGCGCACCCCAGAGCGGATTAGCATGGCACATCTCGCGGACCAGTTTGCGAGTTTCGCAGCCTACTGGCCTTCGCCCTGACCGTGACCGCCAACGCCAGTAGAGTCGAAAGCCTTGGCGGTGCCATTGGACCACGGTTGCCGACTTCACCAGCACCATCACCTCAAGGCAACGCGGCCACATCCGGTAGAGCCATACCCACAGGAGCCGATCGATGGAACGGAACCGCAGACGGCAGGGCCGTTGGCGATTCAGGATCGCAATTTGATGACGAAGCGCGATGAGCTCTAGTTCCAGTTCCGCGCGGCTGCGACACCGCCAAGCGAGCCAAGAGAACCCTGTCGAGATGAGTGCGAGCATGCCGGCGACATTACGGCTCGCCAAGCGAAATCGCCAGACTTTCCAACGCTTTCGGAATTTTTAGCAGGACCAGGCATCGGCGTAATTGCCGCCGAAGCGCATGAAGCCGTCGCGGTTGTAGGTGTGCACCGGGCAGCGGTTTCTGTCTGTGGCCAATTGCTGATTTTGCTCGAAAATGAACAATTGTCGGGTGGGACGATGGCGCGGACCGGGCTTCGAATGATGCCGACGTTTCCATCGTCCTCCCTAAGATTCCGTACGGCGGGTTTTCCCCAGTACGGCTCCAAGGCCGGCGTATC
>JBKQNE010000159.1:0-8652 GCA_052146355.1 Binataceae bacterium (SeqCode)
CAGGCCATCACCCGCTTCCTGGCCAACTGGAACGACCACGCCCAACCCTTCCGCTGGACCAAAACCACCGACCAGCTCAGACGCAGCATCCGTAACGCTGCACTTATTTACGAGACACGACACTAGCGGGCGTGGCTTCTCCGACCGAGGCATCCTGCGCTAAGGTCGCTGTCGATATTTCAGAAAAGGGGAACCGGTTGCTAGCCAGCGTTCTCTCCAGCGCACTTGCAGGCGTCGAAGCCTATCCGGTTGAGGTCGAAATCGACATCAGCGGCGGCGTGCCTGATCTCCGGATGGTCGGATTGCCGGAGATGTCGGTGCGCGAGGCGCTGGATCGAATCCGGTCGGCGCTGCGCAACTCCGGCTACGAATTTCCCAACAAGCGGGTCACCATAAATCTGGCACCGGCCGACACGCGCAAAGAGGGATCGGGTTTCGATCTTCCGCTTGCCGTCGCGCTTCTCGGCGCCAACGGACATTTCAACAATCGCGAACGGCTGCGCCGCTACTTGGTCCTCGGCGAACTGGCGCTGGACGGCAGGATCAAGGGATTAAGGGTGCGCTGCCCACCGCCATTTTGGCGCGCGCGCAAAAGTTCGACGGCGTGATGGTGCCGGCGGAGAACGCGCGCGAGGCGGCCGTGGTCGGCGGCGGTATCGAGGTTCTGGGCGTATCGACGCTGCGTGAAGCACTCGAATTCTTCGAAGGCAATCGCACTATCGAGTCCGCCAACGCCGACATCTCCGTGCTGTTCGAGAGCGCCAGCCGCTACGACGTCGATTTCAGCGAGGTCAAAGGACAGGAGCAGGCAAAGAGATCGCTGGAGGTCGCGGCGGCGGGCGGGCATAACGTGCTGATGATCGGGCCGCCCGGTTCGGGCAAGACGATGCTCGCCAAGCGGCTGCCAACCGTGCTGCCGGCGATGACCTTCGAGGAAGCGATCGAAACCACCAAGGTCCATAGCGTGATGGGCCTGCTTGACGGCCGTGCGCTGATTGCTACGCGCCCTTTCAGATCACCACATCACACGATTTCCGATGCGGGGATGATTGGAGGCGGCACTGTAAATTCCAAAAATAAATGCGAATTCACAGAAATAAACGCAAATATCCAGAATTAAGTGCGAATATTGGGAGAAATAGCCCAATGTTTGGGGATGATTTTCCGTACCCACCAGACCGGTCCGGATCAGCGTCCCAAGTGAGGTGGCGACGGCCTTCTTCACGGGCGTTGCCGTAATTGCAACTGGGAGATCGGCTGTTTTGGCCTCTCAAACCGTGCGCAATCTGATCAATTCGCTTGAAACCGCTCGGCGAGCGCACCAAGGACAGTCGATTCTTTGGTATCGTTGGGCAAGTCGTGAATCGCGCGAGTTTCCAATTGCGCAATTAGCTCACCAAGCAGGCTACCGTCGCGTGCACCACTTTCCGTGAGACGAACGAAAAGAAGAGACTAGATGACAACGGAAGGAGTTGGAAACGACGCGCCGGCGATGGTCGCGCTCGGCGATTCGGTCGTATGGGGACAG
Organism: Binataceae bacterium (SeqCode); assembly: GCA_052146355.1. Taxonomy (GTDB): domain Bacteria; phylum Desulfobacterota; class Binatia; order Binatales; family Binataceae; genus JAFAHS01. Next base: position 1,529 of record JBKQNE010000159.1, read on the forward strand.
GGACTCACCGAGGAGAACAAATTTACCAGCCTGGTCTGCTTTTCCCTGCAACAGAAGTTTCCTGGACTGCAGGTCGAAATGCTCGCGCACTCCGGCGCCGTAATCGGCGTTGGAATCGAACAGGCGTGGCCCCGCCTCCCAGGCGAAGTGCCGGCGTCGGGACCCACGATTCTCGACGAATGTAAGGGCTTCGCCGGCGATCCCAACGCGGTGAAACTGGTGGTCCTCGACGGCGGCATCAACGATATCGACGTGAGATTCATTCTGAATCCTCTCACAAGCGCCGATGCGCTCTCTCAGCGTATCGAGCAGCATTGCTACCTGGATATCAAGGTCCTTCTGCAGAACGTCTGCCAAACATTCTCGAACGGGCAGTGCAGGGTGGTGCTAACCGGCTATTACCCGATTCTGAGCAATGCGAGCGAAGAGGAAAAGGTACCGCTACTGCTAAAGGCGATAGGGATCGAAGACGCCGAGCAACTTCTCGAGAGTGCAGCACGGATCAGCGATCCTCGCGACCTTGCGATGCGCTTCTGGACTGAGTCTGACCGGTGGTTCCGGCAGGCGGTCACCGAAGTGAACCAAACTACGGGTAACAGAATCACTTATGTGCTCCCTCCTTTCGAGGCGAAGAATGCATTGTTCGAATCCGACCCGTGGCTCTGGAGCGTGGGAGACGACCTCGCGGCCTATGACGAGGTCGTCGACCAGCGCACGGACGACTGCATTCGCTACGTCACAGACTGGCTGGACTGTCAGACCTGCCGCCGTGCTTCGGTCGGGCATCCGAATCCGACGGGCGCGATCAAGTACTACGAGACAATCATGGCCGCGCTGCAAAGCATAGGTTTCTGCTGATTCGGAGGAATAATGATATGGGGGGAATCAAGGTTTCGATACTAAACCAGTCTCAGGCGGTCACTGATGCGGAGGTTGGCCAACTCGTCTCAGTGCTTAAGACGCAGCTCGCACGCGATTTCACACCGGCTTGGGGACTAGAAGCGGAACTCGCATTGGTTCCGCATGGCGGGAAACCCGCGCAAGGGACGTGGTGGCTCGTGATCCTTGACCATTCCGATCAAGCCGGCGTGATGGGCATCCATGATGTGACAGACGAGGGGCTCCCTCTCGCCAAGGTCTTCGCCGGAACGCTCAAAGAAACCCACCGCAGTTGGACAGTTGCGACAAGCCACGAACTTTTAGAAATGCTCGTCGATCCGGGAGTCAATCTTGCTGCGTGTGTTGACAACGGCAACGGTACGACATTCTACGCCTATGAAATCTGCGATCCGTGCGAGCGTGACGACTATGGCTATGAGATCGACGGAATAGAGGTAGCGGATTTCGTATTTCCGGCGTGGTTCGAGCCGTTCCGCAAGCCGAGCCAGTCGCGCTTCGACCAGTGCTGCCACATTACCTGCTGGCTTCAGCTCCTTCCCGGCGGATACGCCACGGTTCTGGATCCAAGCCGGGGCAACGGATGGCATCAGGTGTATGCTGATGGTACTCCTGCTTCCCAATACGCCGCCCCTCGCGTTGGCAGCCGGAGGCATCGGCGAAGGATGCCGCGGGCGCACTGGCGCAGGAGTTCCGTCGCCACGTCGGAGACACAAACGGGCGCAAAGGCTGGGCGCACGGTTCCCATCTTGGCCAGCAATCCGTCGGGAGGACGGAGGACTATCGCGCTTCGCCATAGCGACGGCACGCATCGGAACGTTTTGGATGAAATCGATGAGGCGATCACGAAAATCTCCCATTCATCCGAGAGAGGCCTTGCGAACAGCGAGTCCGTACTGCGGTCGCTGCGCGAAGCGCGAAAGAAACTCAGCGATCGCAACCTACTGAATGGCGAGATCCCGGAAGATCCTTCGGTCGCGCTGCTCCTCTCCGCCATCGCGGGAACTGCGCAACGGCATGGCGCTTTTGGGGCGTTTGAGCTTGAGGGATTCGACCAGTACGGAACTCTTGATATCGACTGGATCACGCATTACCTCGCGAGCAGGAATTTTCCGCGCGTTCCCTTTCCCCATCATGAGCGATTCGAAGACACGATTGTTCCGATAAACGATAAGGTGACCATCGCCATCGCGGGAGACTGGGGCACCGGGCTGCCTTCTTCGCGGAAAATCGCGCAACAGATGATCGCGCCGGGCGTGGCTCCCGACCACACGATTCACCTGGGTGACGTATACTACGCGGGAACTCCGGACGACGTGCGAAACAATTTCCTGAATACTGCGGGGTGTCAGTGGCCGAGGGGGAGTTCGCCAGATGCACCGTCCTTTGCCTTGAACTCGAATCACGAGATGTACGCGGGAGGACAGGGCTACCTCGGCGTTACGCTCAAGGATGCGCAATTCCAGGCGCAGAAAGGCCTAAGCTATTTTGCGCTCGAAAACCAGAACTGGCTCATCATCGGACTCGACACAGCATATTTTTCACCGGACCCGCTCTTTCAGCTCGGCCTTCTCGACGAAACCTATCAGCTTCCCTGGCTCAAAGAACTCACGGCGCGGGCGCGAGGAGGCCAGACAAAGAGGCGAATCATTCTGCTTTCGCATCACGATGCTGTCGACGTCGATCGGCGGACAAACGAAGTAGAGTGGAAACACCAATTGTGGGATCAGGTGGTGAACGCGATGGACGGTGTCGGCCCCGACTACTGGTATTGGGGACACGTCCATGCAGGCATTGTCTTCAAGCCGATAACGACGCCGAACAACGGAAGCGTGCTCGCCCGGTGCGTCGGACACGGCGGGATTCCCTTCGAACCGTACAAAACAGCAGTCGGTTTGGGCGACGGAACGATTGGCGCCGAATGGGTCGAGAACCGTTTGGCGCACGATCCGGACGAAGACAAACGGGCTCTCAACGGGTTCGTCGTAGTGCGCCTCGACGGACCGAACATTTCAGGTGAATTCCGAGACGAAGACGGAAACGTCCAATGGCCCAAGCCATAAGCTAGACTGCGCGACCACGACTCGGAGCGGCAGGTGGATTCCGTCGCCTCCCGACGCATCAAGTTAACGTGCCTTCAGAGAGAGAGGTCTGAGGAGCCAAATCGAGATGAAGAATTCAGGGAATAGTTTCGATGATGTAAACGCCGCCAGCAAGGCCCAGGACGGGATCAGAAGTTCGGCGAGCAGTCTTTCCGCGTGCGGCTGTAGCTGGGAAAATGGGCTGAGCATCTTACGCGGCATTTGTACTCTTCGGATTATCAGTAGCGATTTCAACCGTAACCCTTCCAGATGGTTCCCTAGTCTCATTTCGTGCTGAACTCCAAAACCAGACCATCTGACCCGAGGCTATCAGCCGAACCTAGTAACTCAAGATACAGTCTGAGTGCCACATCCTCTGGCTTTAACTCGACTAAGCCCCGTAAGTGTTCCAGAGCCTTCTCTATTGACGTTTCACGCGCCAGCGCAAGGGCCTCGGAAAACATCTCGTAGTATGAGTGATCGAAATCATCGCTCTTTTGGCCTACTATCTCCCAAATGTCGACTGGATGCGTCTTTCCTTTAACTCGGATCAGGCCGAGGTCGCGAGCTACGTAATGTCCATTCGCCTCGCTGTAGGTCTGCTCGTTAACTAGAAAAGCGACCTTGAGATGCCGAGTAAGGCTCTCAAGTCGGGCCGCCAGATTGACCGTGTCCCCGATAATCGAATAATCGAAGCGTCGAGATCCCCCGAGGTTGCCGACCACCGCGTCACCCGTCGCTACGCCGACTCCCATACCAAATCCGGCGAAGCGCTGATCGTCCTTCGCCAGGCACCTAAGTGCTTCGATCATATTGAGCCCGCAATCGATTGCCATCCGCGCAGGATTCTCGATCCGGCCAGGAGCTCCCCAAAACGCCATGATGGAGTCCCCGACAATCTTGTCGAGATACCGCCATGCTTAAGTACGATCTCAGTCATCGTCGACATAAAGTCGTTAAGCATTTTGATCAGCGATTCAGGAGAAAGCGCCTCAGCTCGCGTTGTGAAGTTGACGATGTCCGCAAACAGCACGCTTAGGTGACGTCGTTCTCCTCCGAGTTCGAGACCTGCCGGGTCGTTGATTACAGTCTCGATAATCTTCGGATCGAGGTAATGCTCGAAGGCGGTGCGCATCTTATTCCGTTCGCGCCGTCTTCGACTCGTCACGACGAACATCGCCGCTGAGTAGGCGGGAATGAGAATAGCGGCTCCGCCGCCCCAAAAACCGACTATCCCAGACCATGCCACATATGCGGTGGCGATCGTGAACGCCGCCACCAAATAAATCAGAATTACAGCGAGTGACCATATTGCCGCAGTTGCGCTGGGTCGCGAGGCGCTCCACGGAATCAAGAAGAGAGCGAGAAAGGAGCCACCCAGTGTAAATCCCACAAGCATTATCCAGGGCTGGTCCGTCAGAAAGCGTCCACATAGAGCGTCTTCTATGGCGTTGGCATCGATCTCCACCGGGTAACGACTGCCATCATATGTCGCTACCAGTGAGGCTGCACTAGTATCGCCGACGAGTACGATCTTGTTCGTAAATGCGTCGGTTGGCGTGTCGTGGGAGATGATGTCCGCGACCGAGTACTGAGGAATTGCTCCTCTGTGGCGAAGGTTGACCCACATGGAGCCATCTTCAACCAGCGGGATTCTGTGGCTGCCAAGGAGTACCTCTTTCGGGACGGAACCGGCGAACACAAGGGCAGGTTTCGCGCTATGGTAGTAGCGACTCACGAGCGCGATAGGCATGGGCACGTAGTAGGTATCCCCGAGTCGAAGCACCCCCCATATTCCCGTTCGACCGAAATAGGCACCGCTGCTTGCTCGCAAGGGAGTTACTGGTCCCATGTAGTCTACATAGGCGGTTCCGAGGCCAGCGCTTCCGAGGGCAGGTGACGGTCCGAAATAGAACTTTGCTGCAAGAACGAATGGCGGTTGGTATTCTCTCATGATCCAGTCAGCAAAATTTTGCACCGGTGGACCCCTAAGGACGTTGTAAGCAATCGCCCCGGCTGACGTTACTGCGTTCGCATTGGACACTGGAACGGCGCCAAGCGGAAGGTCAGTACCGAAAATCGAGCCCAGGTCGACAATTTTCTGTTTGTCGATCATCTGTAAGAGCAGGTCGTCGTCACCAGATAGGGACTTGGCGCGCAGGACAGCAATGCCAGGATCATCGCTCGTAGAGGTGCGAAATCTGCGGTCGCCGAACAAGATTGGCTCAAAGCCGATGACAGACGCGCCTTGTTCGCCCAAGGTTGCGAGCAGATCAGCGTATTGCGTCGCACTCAACGGCATCCGCCCAAGGCGCGCGGTAGTCCGATCGTCAATGGCGGCTATTACGACCTTTCCGGAAGGTCGCGGTCGCTGGCGAAAGTGTAGCTGTAAGGGCAAGAGTCCGTCGGCTGGGTAGCAAAGAAGAATGGGAAAGATATATCCGAGGATGATGCAGGCAATTCCTCCTGCAATCAGAAGCAGCACAGCGTCGCGGATGTCGCGACTCTTTGTGGATATCGACCGGTTCAACAGCCCGGCCCCCATTGCCTGCCAAGACGTTCTGGCTCGGAAGGAATCTATGTCCTATTCGAGCGCCGTTTCAACCTTTGAGTACGGGCCATAGCTCTCTGGGTGTGTGGGCCATACGCATTCTAACGTGTGCTTCGAAGAGAACGGCGTCCGGGTAGTCTGCAATCAGCGTGGCTACCTGGAAACGCTGGCGGTCGGTCAAAGATTCGATCCGATCTTCACGGTCGAGGAGTTGGGATTCGGCGCTGACCGACGCTGAGATAGCGTTTGCCCACGTCAAGCAAGCGTGTGCCCGGTGGTACATCGCCCCTCAGCTCACCGAAGTAGTCAAGTGTGCCATACCCTAGGTCCCCTTTCTCGTTGATGTCGCGCTCCTCAATCTTTTCTATGTCCGGTTGAGCCGCGCGTTTCCGCTGCTGAACTTTGGTTTCAATCGCCGCCAACTTCGCTTCTAGACCGGCCGCGTACGCCTCTAGAGCCTTTAGATTGGCCTTTGTCTCTTCAAACGAAAGCTGAGCCGCTATCTTCTGAGAGACTCGGCCACGCCCCGTCTGTTCTTCGCTGGCCGCGCGTTCGGCCTGCGGGAGCTTTACTGCGACTTCCAGTCATCAGGTTTCGCCCCGTGCTCCGATTTCAACTCGGTGTAGGGTCGCCGGATGGTCTTTGAGCCACTCGCGAAATTGTTCCAGGCGCGGCAGAGATTCCTTGTCTCGTTGCCAGTTCACGGCCCGTTTGCTTCGGATGATGTCGTCTATATGAGCGATTGGAAAGCCTTCGCGCTCGACTCTTCTTGTCCACGCGTCCTCGAACCGCTCTATACCGAAGCCGAAATCTATGACCCTGTAGCGGATAGCTTGACCCAGGTCGGGCACATGAGCGAGCCGCGTTACTTCCCCGCTGCGGCTTTGCTGAACGACGGCCAAGGGTTCCTCATCGGAGGCAATGCGGGCCCCAGCCAGCCGCACCCCGAGCTGTTCGACGCGGCCGCTGGCCAGTTTTCGAGCGGTCCGGATGACCCTCCTAACGCCCTGTTCGATACGGCTGTTGGAGCCTTCGTCCTGACTCAGCCCGTGACGCTCCATCGCTTTGCTCACTGCTTGTCCGCGCGCCACAGGCTTCAGACGTTTTCCGAGCAGGTCCTTGAGCGCCGCATTATCCAACATCGATTCCGGCAGCAACTTCTTCAACCGCCGGCTCTCGTCCTCCAGCGACTTCCAGGCGGCGCGCTTGCGAGACCTCCAGCCCGCCGTACTTCGATTTCCACTTGTAGAAGGTTGCGCTTCGCACGGTCCTCCTTTCCTTTTGCAACCCGCGTGTTGGCCAATACGGTAAAAGTCAGCGTCACGGGGGTCCAGTCTTTGCGCTGTCGTACGCCGACTACGCAGCCTTCCACCTAACCGAGTTTCGAGTGCGCGTGGGCTGAGGTTCTTCGAACTTTGCAAGCGCCTCCCGCTCACGCATTCGAACACCGCCCCAGAAATACGGGACTGCGAAGTGAAGATATTCGCTAAGCCATCCGACATTTACAGCATGGTTCTTAAATTTGCCCATAAAACGCGGATGCCAGAAGCATGGACAAACTCGTGAGAGATCCGCTCCGGAGAGATCGTTCGGCG
>JBKQNE010000160.1:0-2873 GCA_052146355.1 Binataceae bacterium (SeqCode)
CCTATCCATCTTTTTGTGGTCGATATCCCGCCTGCGCTCGTCCGCCAGCCGACGGTAGTCATCGGCCATATCCATAAATTGTTGCTTCAGCGACGGCTCATCGGAGCGGCGCGCTAAGGCAACTAACTCGGCTACCTTTTCTAGGTACGCCACCACCATTCTCATGGGACGCGACCGCGATGTTGAGAACTACCCTAAACTCGCGTTTCGGGGTGTCGGTACATGAAGCGGCCAGGACCGGAACCAATGGGAAAAACGGGTTCGGCCAAGGCCGCTTCACTCGCTGCCCCGACTCCCGTTCTATAAGGGCAACCGGAACAATGTAACCCAGGCCACGCGAAGGCCTTGATAAATCGCAAATGTTCCGCCCTGCGTCGATAAAAAGGGGTGCTGGACACCCTGTTTTTCCCGGATGAGGTTGAGTTCGGGCGCTGTCATGGACCTCGGAGGTTGGCTGCGGAGCCTGGGCCTCGAACAGTACGAGGCGGCATTCCGCGAGAACGCAATACGAGAAAGTCCTGCCGCGCTTGACGGCGGAGGATTTGAAGGACCTTGGTGTCGTTATTGTTGGGCACCGCCGTATGCTGCTCGACGTCATCACCAAAGGCTTTGACACGCTCGATCTGAAGGAAGCCAAAGCTCTGCTCGACGAGCTACACGCCTGACAACCAATTTCGAAACGGCCTCCTATTATTAGGCTCGGGGATTCTGGCGGATTCCCAAAGCGATGGGCCGAATTGACCCTGGACCTGCTCAGTGCATCGATGAATAGATGAGAAAGATTACAACGACGGCACCCAGTACGATTCCCCAATTGGGAATTTGAACGTCCGCTATGGATGTTTTCTGGCTAAACCATTCCATCACTTTCCTCTGAGGGCATCTGTCATTACACGGGCTCCTCAAGGGGAAGCGGTGTCTTAACCCGCACCACCCCTCGACACTTGTCAACCCACCAAAATGTCGGAAGTTCCAGGCGGCTCATCAAGGACGAGGCCCGTCCGATGGCCAGTCCTTTCGCCAAGCTGCGGGATTTGTTGCACCGAGCCTCAAATGGGGCTTTGGCCACATGATCAACATGCAACCCGGTCCAGACGGCCGCAGCGCCGGCAGCCTGAGCTGGGGCGGTTTGTTTAACACCTATTATTGGATCGATCCGAAAAAGCGCATTGCTGCTATTTTTATGACGCAGGTGTTGCCTTTTGTCGATGACGGCGCATTGCGGCTCTATCGTCAGTTCGAACACGGTATTTACCGAACGCTGAAAGCCGACTGATCGGGCCTGACAAATGCTGCCGGCATTGATTGGCGGCAAGCACAACAGGGAAGCTGTTATGAGCGCGAGGGGCGTGAATTGGGGAACTTCACCCGATCTTGCTGAGATGTGACTACGGCCGAGGCGTGACTAACATTCCGCGTGAGGTGAGCATCTGTTTCAATTGCCAGATCGCACTGTCCGCTGTTGCGGAGCTCCTAGCCTGTTCCATGTGCCGAAGAAGCGCCTTTAGCGAAGGATCTTTGTCCCTGATCGTCCACCGGCACACAAACACCTTGGCATCATGGAAGCTTGCTATTCGGACGCTTTGGCTCACACCGGGCAACTGGGCGTCAAAGGAATTCGTTTGCGGAAGAGACATTTCTCGGGCCTCTTGAACCAAAAACCGTGACGTGAATTCACAAGAAAAAGCGGCCAGGACCGGAACCGCGAGAGGGGTTCGGCCAGGCCGCCGGCTCAAGTTGTCATTAGAGACTGGAGAACTTGCTATTGCGTTCGAGCCAAGCGTCAACGTAAACGCCCTCAACTCAAACCGCCTTGATGTAGATCAATGGTCCTACTGCCACCAGGTGCCGATCTAACGCCGAGCACGTAAGGGCACCGCGAAATGTTCCAAAGCGGAGATTGAAAATGGCAACGGGCACTGTGAAGTGGTTCAATTCCCAAAAAGGGTACGGCTTTATTCAGCCGCAGGCCGGCGGAAAAGATGTGTTTGTACATATCTCCGCTGTCGAGAGAGCCGGCCTCAGCGGTCTTGCTGAGGGCCAGGTTGTCGAATTTGAAGAAGTCGCGAGCAAAGGAAAAACATCGGCAGAGAATCTGAAGGTTCAACGCTGATCTTGGGGGCGGCCGTCATCGCGACGTGGACCAAGTAAAGACCTCGCTTCACTGTTGCACCCAGCGCTCGTACACGGGCAGAAGCAACGATGACAGTCGACGAATCCAAGGCTCTCCAAAAGGGTACCCGCGTTTATTGGCGGGGTGATGCCGCCGACAGTGGCATTATCACCGAAACGAGTTGGGATGCGATCACGATCGCCTGGAGCAATGGGCAGGTAGGCAGAGTGTGCCACGGAGACATGCGCGAAATTCAGCAAAGACCTACCGAACCGCGCACCGTGTAACGCCAACCGAACCAACGCCACTCCACCGCACCCAAGGTCGGCACGACCATCAACATTCACCGCTATTACAGCCGCCGCTCGCAATCCTACAGACAAACGCCGGAACGCTACCTATATTAGTTTGATCACCGGTAACCGCTTTACCAGGCGCCGGTGGCTGAGAGTTCGGTAGCACTCCCGCCTGTGAGAAGGGGGAGCGAAAAGTGCCCACATATCGCATTTATGCTGTAGGACGCGATGGTCACCATTCAGGCCCGCCAGAAGTCGTGGACTGCGGCGGCGACAAAGAAGCCCTCCGAAAGGCGATGCTGATTGCGGACGGCTTCGCGGTTGAGATTTGGGACCAAAAGCGCCTTGTTGCACGCCTCCCAGCCAACCCGCCGAAATCAGCGTAGATCGGCGCAGCATGCGGTTCGCAGCCGAGCGAGAGGACCGCTGTCGGCAACCAATCCCCCTCCCCGGTTCAACAGAGC
>JBKQNE010000161.1:0-4186 GCA_052146355.1 Binataceae bacterium (SeqCode)
CCAGTCATCGAACCACTTGCGGCTGGAAAAGTTAGCATGCTTCCCACGGACTGTCAAGAGTTCTCAAATCCGAGCGACGACACGGCTCGCAAGGCGCACTCCCCAGATTTGGACACCCAGCCGGAAAAGCAACCGATGGACGAAAGCCTGCGGGCGCAGATTGAAACCTACCTCTCTCACCTCAATGGCCTGATTGGCCGTGGCCGTCAGCTCGGGGAGCTAGTGGCGGCGGATCCTTCCAGTGTGTCTGCCATCGGCGCTACCAGGGCCTGGCAAGAAGATTGCGGAGTCACTATTAATCAATTGTCGGGAGGGAGCAAGGCCCACTGGCTTGCCCGGTCATTTAGCCAGGCTTTTCTGATGCGCTCAGGGGACGGTCATGCCGTGGAAGGGGGAGCGCCGGCCGAGATCGTCCAACGGTTGCTCGGCGTCCTTCAGCAAGCGGTTGCGTCGCTCTCCCAAACTGACAGCAGACCGGTCATTTCCGCGTCGTCGGAAGCACCGCCTCCGCATCGCTTCGAATTTGTTCACAATGCCGAGCTTCGGCCCGTTGTCGAGCAGGCTTATCTCGATAGTCGTGGCGCCCTCGAGCAGGGTGAATACGAAAACGCATTGCTCACCTCTTGTGGAATCCTAGAAGCGATTGTGACCGACGCTCTGGAACACAAGGGGCTAAGTGCGCTGATTACCTCGGGCGCGCCGGCCGAGAAAATTTCCGACTGGTCGTTCGAGACGCGGCTCGCAGTTGCGGAGAGAGCAGGACTGATTCGCGGAGGGTGCGCCCGGCTGCCAGCCATCGCGCGAGCGTATCGAGATGACGCCGCAGCCGGTGGTGGACTGAAAACTAAGGTCACGGAGCGCGATGCGCGACAAACCGGCCAAGTGCTGCATGTGATCATGAGAGATCTGGATCCGGGCCGCTAGCAGGGATTTTCCGTCTGCGGTCATGCCAATGTGGATCCGACGCGAGCAGACATACGGCTTCGCGAGCGAGTTTATCAGGAGAAATAATATGGGAGTTCGAGAGGCTTGGATCGAAAAACGTTTGGCGGCAACGGCTGCTGCGAATGGTTCGCGGAACGTGTCGCAGATGCATTACGCCCGCCAGGGCGTGATTACGGAGGAGATGGCCTTCGTCGCTGGGCGCGAGAAGATTGAGCCGGAGTTGGTTCGCAGTGAAATTGCGCGCGGGCGTGCCATCATCCCCGCCAACATTCATCACAAGTCGCTTGAGCCGATGGGCATCGGCATCGCGTTCAAGTGCAAGATCAATTCGAACATCGGAAATTCCTCGACCACTTCGAACATCGACGAGGAACTAAAGAAGTTGCACCACTCGGTGCATTACGGCGCCGATACCGTGATGGACCTCTCCACTGGCGGCGACATTCCCGCGATCCGCAAAGCTATTATCCAGGCCTCGCCCGTGCCCATTGGAACAGTGCCAATTTATGAGGCGCTCTCGCGAGTGAAGCGCAACGAGGATTTGAGCATTGGCCTGATGCTCGAAGTAATTGAAGAGCAAGCCGAGCAGGGCGTCGATTACATGACAATCCACGCCGGCGTGTTGCGCGAGTTCCTGCCGTTGGCTCGCAACCGCATTACCGGCATCGTCAGCCGCGGGGGCGCGCTGTTGGCGCACTGGATGAACACGCATAAGAAAGAAAATTTTCTCTACGAACACTTCGACGATCTATGCAAAATTTTCAAGAAGCATGACGTGAGCTTTTCGCTGGGCGACGGATTGCGTCCTGGCTGCCTGGCCGATGCCAGCGATGCGGCGCAGTTTGCCGAGTTGAAGGTCTTGGGTGAATTAACGAAAAAAGCGTGGGAACACGATGTCCAGGTGATGATCGAAGGTCCCGGCCACATTCCGATGGATGAGATCAAGCTTCAGGTGGAGAAGGAAATGGAACTTTGCCACGAAGCGCCGTTCTACACGCTGGGCCCGCTAGTAATCGACATCGCGCCCGGCTACGACCACATCACCAGCGCGATTGGCGCGGCGATGATTGGCTGGCACGGCGCATCGATGCTTTGCTACGTGACGCCGAAGGAACATCTCGGCCTGCCCAATGCAGACGATGTGAGGCAGGGCGTGATCGCTTATAAGATTGCGGCGCATGCAGCCGACGTAGCGCGGCATCGTCCTGGTGCGCGCGACCGCGACGATGCGCTCTCCTACGCGCGTTTCCTGTTCGACTGGAACAAGCAATTCGATCTATCGCTCGATCCGGAAGCCGCGCGCTCGATGCACGACGAAACACTGAGAGACGATTTTTACAAGGATGCGAAATTCTGCTCCATGTGCGGGCCGAAGTTCTGCTCGATGAACATGACGCAGCACGCAGAGGCGCTCGACGGGAAGGACCAGTCGCAGCGCGAGCAGAAATTCGTCGAACTGCTGGCGAAGGTAGGCAACTAATACCGGCCGCGACCGCACGTTTAGTGATCTAGTCTTCGAGGTCCTGCCGAAACACGGGTTGTGTGGGGTCGAGGCTACCGTCGATCACAGCTACCATCAGGTTTCCGAAGGCGTTGGTGGCCTCCGGCAGTGAGGCATAGCCGCGTTCCCTCTGGAGTGCGCCGCCGTCCCCGTAAATCAAGGTGAAGTAACGTCCCGAGGAATACTGCAACTCCAGCAGCTTGTCGGGCATGTCGGGATCACCTTGCTGACCCAGCACATCCATCAGAGCTACCGTCCACTGCCTGCCCTTGGGGTCGGTGACGACCTCGCGTTCGAGGAATTGCCAGTCGTCCATGCTCCACAAAGGCATATTTATTCAAGTAGCTGCGCGAGAGCTCTTCCAACCTGAGCGCCGGTAAAGGGTTTCGGAACCAGCAGAACCTTACGCGCCTTCCGGGAACGGAGGCTCACATCTGCCTGTTCCGGCGTGTCGCTGATGATGACGATCGGAAGCTCGGCGTGGTTCGGATGGTGGCGCAAGCTATCGAAAAGCGCCTCGCTCATATCAAAGGCCGTGCAATCGAGCACCACCGCATCGGCACGGTGCTCAATGACCAGATCGTTCACCGTAGGGGTATAGCCCGCCCCGACTACCTCGTAGCCGAGGTCTCGCAGCGAGAACGTCAGCAGCTCGGCGATCTCCGGCGTGTCGTCGATCAGCAAAATGCGCGACAATCTACTTCTTACCTGGGCCGGTGCCAGGTAACCGCGGTTTTTTGCCTTCGCAGGGTTCGAGGTCCATGACCCAGATTCGTCCACCGGCGGTGTAGTAGGCGCGGCGATCATTTTCAAACATCGCGCCCCAAGCCTCCAGCGTACGCATGGCAAAGGTCACACCCTCAAAATTATTGCGGGCGTGGTCCAGCACCTGGTTGGTGTGCCAGTTGTCGGTGAGGATCGCATCGCCGCCGTGTACCCGCAAGACTGTATAGTAGCGGTCGAACGCCGCTTCCGGCCGCACGTCGCGAGTCGATCCGCGTTTCTTACCTTCGGTAACGATATAGCTTTCCTGCGCTTCTACCTCGGCAGGAGGAGTGGTTGCTTTCGTGTTCATACTGTTTCCGCCACAGTCGCGGCTTCTTCTGCAGCCGCCATGTTAACCAGGTTTCTCGCGTCTGACGCCTGGACCAGAGCCTCAGGCAGTTCAACCCCCATCATTCGCCATTGCTCATTGGCAAACTTCTGCATGTTCGCAATGTGCTCGGCGTGGAGATGGCCAAATCGGCCTTGCAGCTTCAGATACTCCGATACCGGCCGCATGCTCGCTGGACGGAAGCTGTAATCGAAGGCACGCTTCTCGGGGTTCCACTCCCACATCGGATACAGCCCGCATTCCACGACCAGCCGGCCCAAATCGATCGAGCGCGGCGTTTCGTAGACGAAGCCCTTTTGGCAAGGAGTGTAGATCATCAGGTATGCGGCGCCTTTATGGTTGAGGCCTTTGCGAACCTTATTCATCAAGTCGATGGGATAGCCTACGCTCGCAGTCGCCACGTAGCAGTGAGGATGGCCGGCCGCCATCATGCGTGCGAGATCCTTGGGATAGAGTTTTTTTCCTTCCGGAACTTCCGGGCCGGGAGGAGAGAAGGTTGTCATGCCGCCGTAGGGCGTGCGCGACGATGCCTGGATTCCCGTGTTGGCGTACTGCTCGTTGTCGTAGCAGATAATCAGACAGTCATGATTCCGGTAGAGTGCGCCGGAAATGGACGCGAGACCGAT
>JBKQNE010000162.1:0-4746 GCA_052146355.1 Binataceae bacterium (SeqCode)
CTCCTCGCCGTCGGATATATCTACGGTGGCATCTGGGCACCTCCACCGACAGGACTTTCACCTGTTAGAACGAAAGCTAGCTTCGCTGCACCGCCACACACAGGTCGAAGGACCTCCGGGCACAACTCCGGTCCGAATGGTGAACAGCACCAGGTTAGTGATCACGTAGGCCGCATACGCGTAGCCAAGGGGCAGCGCCCACGGCCGCATCCGCCAGATCCCGATCGCATAAACGAGCAGCCAAACACCGAAGGCCGGACCCAGGATGTCGTTGGCAATGCCGCTCGTTTTCACACCGAAGAATACGAAGCCCGCTCGCGGATCGAGGTGGAAGGGCTTCGAAAAGTTAGAGATCGCGAGAACGACGAACAGAACGGCGAATACCGTGAGTACTGCACCGCGTGGTGGCTTCGAGCTCGGGGAAGACTTGCCTCCACCCCGGACTTCTGAACCAGCAAGAGCGTCTCGCATCCCCGACAGCTAAGGTTTCCCGGCAAAATAAATACGGGCTAACACCTGGTCGCCTGATTTATTTTGGGATTGGGGTTAGCTAATCACCGAATTGCACCGCTTAAATTTGCCTCATGTAGATTGGTACCTGTCACGTCGCGGCGAGCGTCGAGGCGGCGCGCAGATTCAAGCCGCGGCGGCTTTTGATCTCCACATTGGTCTCCACCACGTTCGTGCGCCAACGGATCGCTGTTATTGCTGCGGCGACTGCTGAGCGGCGCTCCGAGCGTTCTGAAAATCCGTTCGAGCGGTGTCTCGTGTGGATTGATGAAGCGTTTGCAGTTGTGAATTCAGATTCTGAACTGCTGCGATATTCGGAACACTCTGACAGACTTGGACCGCAACACTGTCTTCGGCGGTCTGAAGCGTCGCCTGGGCGCTTCCCAGATTCTTCTCCGTGGTGTCGCCATGCGCGCAGCCTACCGCCCGAAGTTCGAAATCACCAATCCGCGCGGACCAAGTTTTGAGAAGACACATCCCTATCGGGTCCTCATTTGCGCTGTGATTTCTGCGGCGTGAATATTTGGGCCCTTATTCGTCGTCGATACCTGAGAGGTCATATCCATGGAAGAATTGGACTTGACTATTAAGAAGATATCGAACAAATATGGCGGCCTTCGCGGATCATGATTCGTCCGGATTGGAGAGTCTGACATCGCCTTTAGGTTGCCCATGAAAATTCGTCGTCGTGTGTCGTGGAGGGCGGGCGCGCTCGCGCTTGCTTTGGCGCTTGGATGTGCCGCTTGCGGTGGTTCCAGTTCTTCGGGCGGTTCGTCCGGCAGTGGCACATCGGCCACTTTCAAAAAAGGGGATTGCCCCGCGGACCAGGCAGCCATACTGGCGAATCTCGGCGCGACTTGCGGGACGCTGACTGCCACCCAGAATCGCAGCAACCGGAGCGAAGGCAAAGTTCAACTGCCGGTCGCGATCATCCCCTCGCAGAATCAGCCGGCGAGTCCGGATCCCGTCGTATATATGGCGGGCGGTCCGGGAGCCAACGCAATCGCGCAGGCGCAGGATCTCGTCAACGTAGGCCTCAACCAGAAGCGTGACCTCATCATCATGAATCAGCGCGGGGTTGCCTACACCGTGCCCAATCTGGCGTGTCCCGAAGTCGATATGGCCTTTGCCACTGCTGTCGGGCTGCCTTACGACTCGCCGGACAACGAGACTCAGCACGTCGCGGCGACCAAGGCATGCCACGATCGTCTCGTAGGTCAGGGAATCGATCTGAGCAACTTCAACACCGCTGAAAACGAAGCCGACTTCGCGGACCTGCGCAAGGCCCTCAAGATCAAGCAGTGGAACGTGTACGGGTTGTCCTACGGCACCGATCTCGCGCTCAGCCTGATGCGCGATCATCCGGAAGGCATCCGCAGTGTGATCATCGATGCGGTCCTGCCTCCCAGCGCGGTGAGTCTAGGATGGACCTGGACCAACGAGAATGAGGCTATCAACAACATCTTCCGCGCGTGTGGCAATCAGCCGGCCTGCGCCGCCAAGTATGGCGATCTGAGCGCGCAATTCACGGCCCAGGTCCAGCAGCTCGAAGCCACTCCGCTCACGTTAGCGGTGACGATCCCGGGAACCGAGAGTACCACGCAAGTGGTGCTCGACGGCGGCGCGATACTCAACTGGATAGGCTCGCTTCCAGATCCGGTCGTGCCAATAGCTTCAATTCCCACAGCGATCGCCCAGTTGGTGCAGGGCCAGCCGACACAAATCGCCGAGGCGCGCGCCGTCGCGGCGAACCCTGGCGCGATAGGAGCAGTCGGCTACGGCCTTTTTTATGGTGTGATCTGCAGTGAGTGGGTGCCGTTTGAGCCGGCCTCTCAAATTCTGGTGCAGGGGCAATTGGCTTTCCCGGCGTATCCGCAAAGCGTCCTTTCCCAGCCACCGGGGCTGCCATTCATGACTGAAGATTGCGCGGCATGGGACGTTCCGCGAGCTTCCGGGTCGGTGCGTCAGGTCACGGTTAGCTCAATCCCCACCCTCGTGCTGAACGGAAGCTTCGACGGAAAGAGCGCCCCGCAGTGGGGAATCTATGCAGCCGGCACTCTCCAGAATTCGACTGTGGTTACCGTTCCGAGCTCGGGGCATGGAGCGCTGTTCCTGATCCAATTGCCGCCTGATGCGCCGGCAAGGGCGTGTACGCAGAGCGTCGTGGCATCGTTCCTCTCGAACCCGATGGCGCCGGACACAAGCTGTGTTTCGTCGTTGACCGACGTTCCATTTAACACCAACTAGGGGCGAACGAATTCCACGGAACGACGAATCCGGAGTTGCGAATCATCAACGCACCACCAGACAGGGCTTTCGGCTGATGATGCCAACAAGCCCGGCGGTGCTGCGTCCACATATTCGGAGATGGGCATGAGTAGTTTCTTGCGATCGGCACAGCGAGTGCGCATCGCGCCATTGGTAGCCGTTTTGGTTCTGTTTCTGGCTGCGTGCGGAGGATCTTCAGGTAGCAGCTCGTCGTCGGGAGTCGCCTCGGCCAAATTCGAGCCCGGCCCCTGCCCCTCGCGGGTAGCTTCGTCTCCAGCCTTCGCCAATGCGCAATGTGGACAATTGATAGTGCCGGAGAATCGCCACAAGCCGAACGGAAAAACCATCAGCATTTCCGTCGCGATAATACCTTCGATAACCCAGCCCCCGCAGCGTGAACCTCTTTTCTACATAACCGGCGGTCCGGGCGGCGACGCGATGGGAGACGCGGAATTTCTTGTTCCAACATTAAACCAGACCCAGGATCTCATCGTCTCAGCCCAGCGCGGAACCCTGGACGCCACTCCCGCTCTTCTGTGCCCCGAAATCGACGCATTCAACGTCGAGGCGGTGAGCCTGGTCTACGATGCACCATCGACCGGGGCCCTGCACGTCGCAGCAACCAAGGCTTGTCACGATCGACTAGTCTCGGAGGGAATCGATCTCAGTGCCTACAACACGTTCGAGAACATCGAAGACTTCGTTGATTTGAAAAAGGTTCTGAAGGTGCCCAAGTGGAGTATCTTCGGAACTTCCTACGGCACCTACGTTGCGCTCACCCTGATGCGCATACATCCGGAGAACCTGGTGAACGTGACGATCGACTCCATCACGCCCCCCAGCGTGGCGAGCCTCGGATGGACCTGGAGCAGTGCCGGCGAAGGCTTCAACAATCTGTTTGATGCGTGTGCCGCTCAGCCTTCGTGTGCCACCAGGTATGGAGACATAAGGAGCCAGTTCACAAGCCAGGTCCAGCAACTCGAGGCAAATCCGATAACCGTCACGAGCCAGTACACACCAGGTGGTCCGCCGGTTCAGGTCGTGCTCGATGGCGGTGCGCTCGTGAACTGGTTCGTAGCGGGCGGTCGCTCACTTTTCGCGGCCGTACCTTCGGCGATACAGGAGCTGGTCAACGGCAAACCGGTTCAGATTGCTGCCAACCGTGCCGCAGGGGCAAACCCGGCGACGGAAAGCACGCAAGGTTACGGCTTGACCTATGGCGTATTTTGCAGCGAATGGATCCCGTTTGAACCGCAATCGGAAATACTGGCGAAGGGCCTGATCGCGTTTCCTGACTATCCGGACTCAGTTCTTTCGCAGGCACCGCAACTTCCGTTCGCAACTGAAGATTGCGCGGCCTGGGACGTTCCCAAGGCGCCCGCCTCCATCAGAGATGTCACCACCAGCAGCATCCCGACGCTGGTGATAGACGGCACTTACGACGGTAAGACCTCGCCGATGTGGGCGATATACGTGGCTAAAACTCTGTCCAACTCGACCACCATCATCATTCCGGGCATAGGCCATTTGGTGACGCCGCAATCACCGTGAGCGCAGACGGTCGTGCAGGAGTTCCTTGCGGATCCTACTACCCCTCCCGACACGAGCTGCGTCGCCGGAGTAACCATCCCGCCCTTCCTGTGAAACCTCGCCGGACCCAATCTGCCGGTTAATTAGAAGTGGCTCACACCTGCCCGAGTCCGCCATCCACGTTGATCTCAAGGCCGGTGCTGTACGAGGCATCCCGGGACGTAAGAAAGGCGACAACGCCGGCAACTTCCTCCGGTTGACGTTTGCTGGAACAACGAGCAGCCGCCAGAGAGACAGCACCGATCGAGCGGACCTTGGGCGCCGCCGCTTCATGAACCAGGTCGTTGCCGTTGGAGAACCGGTACGGCGGCGTGGATCTGCGGTCCATCGCGCTCACCAGCGGCGACGACGCTGGGCCGCCCGCACACGCGCCCGCAG
>JBKQNE010000163.1:0-8727 GCA_052146355.1 Binataceae bacterium (SeqCode)
AATCGAACTCAGCATTCACCGGAGCGGCGAGGGGGGCAGCCCCCCTCGCTCTCCTCCCAGCAAAACTACGAAAAAGTGTTACCTATGTTGCCGGTCTAAAGTGTTACCTATGTCTCCGGTCGCTCACTCAGAATTTCGAGATTATCTCGCCGCTGATTTTCTCGAGGCCGCGTTTCAGCGCTTCCGGCTCGAATGACGGCGGCCCGATGACGACCCGCGACACGCCCTCATCCTGCAGCGCCTTGAGAGTGTCGAGATTGGTGGGGCCGATGCACGAAATTTCCATCTCGGCGAAGTTGCGGCCGATCTTCTCGCATTCGACCCTGAGCGACTGAAGAAGCTCGCGCAGTTTTGCCAACGCTGCCGCATCGACTTGCCATGAGAGTCCCTTAAGCTCGCCGACCGCGGGAAAGAATCCGTCGCCGAAGCGCGCCGCGCGCCTGACCGCGGCGGGGGAATGTCCTCCGACCAGGATCGGAACGCCGCCGGCCTGGGCCGGTTTCGGCAGACTGCGTACCGGACCGAAATTGAAGTACTTGCCATGGAAGCTCGATGGATTTTCGCGCCACAACACGCGCAGCGATTGGATCGCCTCGTCAGTCATCAGACCGCGCTTTTTCCAATCGAGCTGCAAAGCCTCAAATTCTTCCGCGAGCCATCCGCTGCCGATGCCGAGCAACATGCGCCCGCCCGATAAGCGATCGAGGCTCGCCACCTCCTTAGCGACATAGAGCGGACTGCGCTGCGGCAGGATCATCACCGCGGTGCCGAGCTTGATGCGCGTACTGATCGAAGCCGCGAAGGCCAGATGAATCAGCGGATCCGGCAACGGCGCATCCCCTGGACCTTCGAGCTTGCCGTTCGCGGTGTAAGGGTAGGGCGACTTGAATCCGTCGGGAAACACGACGTGCTCGACCGACCACAGCGATTCGAACCCGTTGGCTTCTGCGCTGGTGACGAGATTCCTGAACGCGGCGGGTTCGCTGAACGGACCCGCGTTGACGAATATCAAGCCGATTTTCATTTGCCCTCGCTGTGATGTCTGAGCTGCCGCTTTCTCAAAACGGGGCGGTCGAGAAACGCCGCCGTTCAGTCGATGTCGCGAGCTCTTTCCAGATGGCGTCTTCGACCTTGCGTGCGGCGGCCCCTTTTTGCTGTTCGATTTTGGAATGCAAATCGATCAGCGCGGCGCGTAGCTCACAATTGTTAGCCTCGAGCGCCGAGATATGGAGATCGCCGTCGCGGGTGCCTCCATGTTGCAGCAGTCGGCGTTTGAGGTCGCTGTCTTCTACGACAGGTGCCGCGTCGCGAAACAGTTCGCGCAATCGATCGTTCTCTTCGATACGCCGGCTGGCCGCGCGGTCCCACTCTTCACCGGCCATCGCCAACATGGTGGCGATCATTCCGACCGTCCCCTGATGATAGCTGGGGCTGATCGCGGGGATTACCCGTTCGATGAGATCCTGCGCCATCTTCTGAAAGACGGCTTCGATGCGCGGCCTCATCGCAGATGCCCCATCAGCTCGAGCGCCGCGCGATCCTGACTGTTCATCAGCGACCAGGAACTCAGAACCAGAATGGGATCCTTATTCTCGCCGGTTTCCCACGCGTGCGCGCTCGAGACCCAGATTCCCTGGCCCTTCACGGTCGCGAACAGTTCCCACCAGTGCAACGCGTCGGTTGCGGCTTTCAGTCCGCTCGCTTTTTCCCAGATTGCGATCGCCTGATCGCGCGGTACCAGGCCGCCGCGGCGATCGTCCTGCGCCCAGCACCAGACTCGATTGAGGCTCCAGCCCAAGTCTTCGAGCGGGTCACCGAGATGCGACATTTCCCAATCGAGGATGCCGTGAATACGCCCCTGCTCGTCATAAAGGAAGTTTCCGGTGCGGTAGTCGCCGTGCACGACACTCACCTTATGCGCGGGCGGCGGAGGATTACGCCGCATCCAACGGATAGTCGCGCGCATGATCGGTTGCGGGATCAATTCGTCGGAGTCGAGCACGCACTCCCAATAGTCGAGTTCGCGCTTCCAGCAATTCTCTCGCTCGACCGGTTCCATCGTTCCGACGAGTCCGAGTTCCGCCGGGTCCTGCTTCGCGATCTCGCCCAGGATTGACCACTTCTGTTCCGCGATCTTCTGATGATGGCCCGCGTAAGGCTCTCTCAGGATCACAGGAGGCGCAGTCTGCAGGCCGCTCATCTCGACACCGATGAAAAAAGGGCTGCCAAGATGGCGCGGATCATCTTCGAGCCACAGAACCTCCGGGACTGGAACGGATGTCTTGAAGAATGCGCGGTAGGCCGCAAATTCGATTCGGCGGTCGGTGTCGATCAGGCTCGCGGATGGATCTCGCCTCAAAATAAGCGATCGCTCGCGCTCTGCGCCTTCCTGCAGGTATGAGAGGCGAAACCGGTAGGTCTGGCGTGAAGCGCCGCCGGATATCTGCTCCAGCCGATCGACCCGAACGCCGGCGGCATCGGGAATCTTCGACTGAATATAGGTAGCCAGCGCGGCTTCCAGCGAAGCCATCATCCTCTATCGACGGCTCTCTTCGAAGTCGAGCCCGAGCGCGGGATTCTGCACTTGCCCGCCGCATGCGCGCGCGAGCAGCGGCTTCACTTCCTCGGCGAAGTATTGCATCTGTGCTTCGATCTCCTTCGTGTCGAAGCCGCCTTTTTCGAACCATGCGTTGAAAGCGAAATCCTCGTAGCCGCAGCTCTCCTTGATCCGCATGATCTGCGCCGTCACTTCCGCGGGCGTACCGAAGAGCGCGACTTCCTTTTTCAGAAGCAGCTCAGGGTCGACCTTCTTTGACGGATCGAGTTTCTCTTCGTTCGCATCGGCGAGCACTGAAGCGAAACCGAACGGGCCGTAATAGTCCCACTGCACCTCCAACGCTTCTTTGTAACGCCTCAGTTCGCGCTCGCGGCTCTGGCCGGGGAGGATCATATGGATGTAGCGGCCGGTCAGGACGCCGCGCCGCTTTTCAGAGTCCCATCCGTACTTGAGCCGGCCGCGTCCAAGTCGATCGGGCCATCCGGCCTTCTCGGCCTCGCGATAGAAAATTTCGACGTTCTTTTTGAGCCGCGAGTTGGGCTCGACGATGAAATATCCGTTGAGTCCGCGCTCAGCCGCCCATTTTATCGATCGCTCGGTCGTTAGCGGTTCCCACATTTGCGGATGCGGCCGCTGGATCGGTTGCGGAAAGACCTGCAGCTCCTTGAGCACCGTCGCACTCTGCATGACGGGGTTCGCGCCGCCGTAAGGGTCGGGGGCGCCGATGCTCAGCACTTCCTCGAGTTTGCGGCCCGCCTTGCCGGATTCGAAGTACGCGATGGTCTGTTGATGGTTCCAGCGGGTGAATACTGGCGGAATCGTGAAGAACTGCCCTTGATGGAAGAACGACGGCTGCGTCCATGCCTTGAGGATGATCTCGTAGGCTTCCTGGTAATACGCGCGATTGCGTTCCTGGTCCTGGATGGTCGCGAAGGGCCATCCGAACACTTCGGCCTCGCGCGGCTGATAGCCGCGTCCGATGCCGAATTCCAGCCGGCCGCCGCTGATTACATCGAGCATCGCGGCCTGCTCCGCGATTCGAATCGGATGCCACCACGTCACAATATTGGCTGCCTGGCCGAGGCGAATCTGGCGCGTGCGCGACGCGATCGCGGTCTCGGCCAGCAGGGGATTGGGACTGAACTCCGCGCCCTCGGGCTGGAAGTGATGCTCGGTCATGAAGAAGTAGTTGAAGCCGAGCTTGTCCGCCAGAATTCCCTGGCGCACCTGGGCTATCAGCCCCCGCTGACTGGATTCGTGCACCGCGGCGAGGTTGCCGTCGTTGATCGCGACGCCCGAAGGCGTCCGCACGACAGGAAGATCGGATGCGCCGTTATGGAAAACGCCTATTTCGATCATATGTCCCTCCGTCCTCCGCCGTTGCCAATAGTGTTATGCGTTGACCGATGCCGTTCTGGTGCGGCGCCGTTTCAGCAGCAGGTCAACATCGAACTTGAACATCCGGGCCGCGTTGAGCCCGAGGATCTTCGCGCGCGCGGCGTCGCTCAGATGGCCCATTTCGCGTTCGATCGCCTCGGCCGAATGCGGCCAAGTTCCCTCCGCGTGCGGATAGTCGTTGGCCCACATGAAGTTGTGGACCAGATTCCACGTCTCCGCAAGCTCCAGCCCCGCGCGATCTTCCTGAAAAGTCGCGGCGCCGTTGCTGCGAAAATATTCGCTGGGCAGCTTCCGGAGCTTCGGATACGCCCACAGGTGATGCTTGCGATATGCCTCGTCCATCGCGTCCAACGCCCACGGCACCCATCCGATTCCGCTTTCCACCGCGGCGAATTGAATCTTCGGAAATCGCTCCAGCACGCCCGAGGCGCACAGGCTCGCGACCGGCTCGATCGTGGGCGAGAGAGAATGCGAGACGTAGTTGATCACGGCGCCGCCTTCCTTGCGTGCGGCGCGCGGATCGCGGCCGGTCGAGACGTGGAACGTGATCGGTAGATCAACGTCCTGAATAACCGCCCACATCGGATCGTAGTCGAGCAGATTGTAATTGGGATCGCGCGAGTCGTGACCGCCAAAAACTGGCTTGCAGGGCAGCGTCAGGAATCGAAAGCCCATTTTCGCAACCCGTTTGATTTCCTCGATCGCGAGCGCGACGTCGGAGGTCATAATCGCGGCGGCCGGCGACATGAAGTCGTTGTACTTGCCGTACATCTCCCATGCGAAATCGTTCCAGACCCGGCACTGCGCCATCCCGAACGCGGCATCCTTGGTCGCGAACATCATCAGTCCCTTGTTGGGAAAGATGATCTCGGCATCGATACCGTCGCGGATGTGATCCGCGATGCGCTCTTCCGGGTCCGCGCCCGCGCGGCCGCGCAAACGGTCCTCGCCCGCGGGCGGAACGTCGGCGATCATGCGCGCACGCACGCGCGACTTGCCCATCCCTTCCGCGATGAACCATTTCTCGCCGTTGGCATCGACTTCGACGTGCGGCAGCCGGTCGCGATATTTCGCATCTAGCCGCTCGCGCCACAGCTTGCCGGGTTCGTTGGCGTGGCAGTCCGCCGAAATCATCAGGTACTTGTCTGGATCGTCCGGCCGCGCGGTGCGAGGCCATCCCTGATGGCCGGGAGTCTCGATACGATAGCGATTTTTCTCATCCACCTCGTATTGCGTTTGCTCCATGATGACCTCGCGCGGCGTGTTGCAGAATCGATTTCCAGCTATCGGGCCGGCATCGAATGAAGTTCGTTCATTATTGGTCCAACCATTGCCTTTTAGACGCCTTCGATCGAGGATGTCAAGCCGATCCGCCGGTTGGCAACGGCTCGCGAACAGGAGGCAGTGAAATCATGGATCGTCTCAAGGGAAAAGTCGCGCTTATCTCGGGCGCCGCGCGCGGCCAGGGCGCGGCTGAATCGCGCATGTTTGTCGATGAAGGCGCGAAGGTCCTGATCGGCGATGTGCTCGATGAGCAGGCGCAGCGGCTGGCCGAAGAGATCAATCGCCACGCCAACGCGCGAGTCGCAATCGCGCTTCATCTGGACGTCACCCGGGCCGCAGATTGGCGCACCGCCGTCGATACTTGCGAGCGCGAGTTCGGCGGACTGGATATCTTGGTGAACAACGCGGGCATCCTGAGTTTCAATCGCATCGAAGAGACTGCAGAGGAAGAATGGGACGCCGTCGTTGCCGTCAATCAGAAGGGCGTATGGCTGGGGATGAAGGCGGCGATGCCTGCGATGAAGCGGCGCGGCGGCGGCTCGATCGTCAACATCTCCTCGATCTACGGAATAATCGGTTCCACCGGCGCGGCCGCATATCACGGGACCAAGGGCGCGGTCAGAATCCTGAGCAAAGTAGGCGCTGTGCATTATGCACCCGACAAAATCCGCGTCAATTCGGTGCATCCGGGCGTCATCAAGACGCCGATGACCGATGTTCTCGACAAAGACCAGCTCGATTCGATCGCGGCGCTCGCTCCGATGAAACGCGCCGGCACGCCGGAGGAAGTCGGGTGGGTAGTATTGTTCCTCGCCTCCGATGAAGCATCGTTCGTGACTGGCGCCGAATTCGTCGTGGATGGCGGCTACACCGCCGTCTAGGTCGGTCGAACTCGGGACCGCGATCGAATGTGGCGGAGTTCACTCTTCGACGAATCCGTGTAAGAACTCAGGCTGCCGATGCACGACGACGATTCCAAG
Source organism: Binataceae bacterium (SeqCode) (assembly GCA_052146355.1). Classification (GTDB taxonomy): domain Bacteria; phylum Desulfobacterota; class Binatia; order Binatales; family Binataceae; genus JAFAHS01. The sequence goes on from JBKQNE010000163.1 coordinate 6,220, forward strand.
ATGGTTGGGCAGACCTTTCAGGCACGAACGCCCTTTGTGGTGACGGCCGATAGGATCGCCAACTTTTGCGCTGCGATCGGCGAAACCAGTCCTCTGTATTCCGATCCGATCGCGGCGAAAGCGGGGCCCTATGGCGGAATCATCGCGCCCCCGGGCTTCCTGGCTTCGTTTCGTTATGCGGATGACGTGTTCGATCAGATTCCGGCGTTCGCCCGTGGCGGCCTGATGGGCGGTATCGACATCGAGTTCGAAGCGCCGATTCGAATCGGCGATCAAATCAGCGTCGCGTCGGAAGTCAAAGAAACCTACGAGAAAACCGGCCGCAGCGGGACGATGATATTTGCCGTCGTGCGCTCGACCCTCACCAATCAGAAAGGCGAGGTCGTCGCACATGTCGACCATCGCATGATGAACCGTCCGCGCGCCTGATCGCGGTCCACGACGGCGATGAAAGCGATTCAATTCGATCGGCTCGGCGGATCCGAGGTGATGGAGCTGCGAGAGATCGCGAAGCCGGAACTGCGGCCCGGCACGGTCCTGGTGAAGAACCACGTCATCGCGATCAACTACGGCGACACCTTCTTCCTGCGCGGCACTTACGTCGTCAAACCCCGGCTTCCCGATACGCCGGGCATGGAAGCCTCGGGCGTGATCGAGGCGGTCGCGCCAGATGTGTCCGATCTCAAGCCGGGCATGCGCGTTGCCTACATAGGGATGGGCTCGTATGCGGAATACACGCTGATTCGCGCGTCACGCGTGATGGTCCTGCCTGACGATATGGGCTTCGAGCAGGCCGCCGCATTTCCGATCGCGGTGCTCACCGCATGGCACCTGCTCCACAGCTGCAACGACACGAAACCCGGAAACACGGTAGTCGTCCATTCCGCCGCAGGCGGGGTCGGCATTGCCGCGGTTCAAATCGCGAAGGCTGCAGGCGCGCGCGTAATCGCAACGGTTTCGAGCGACGACAAGATTGAACTGGTGCGCAAGTTCGGCGCCGATCACGTGGTAAATTACGAAACCGAAGACTTTGCCGAACGCGCGATGACGATTACGGGCGGCCGTGGCGTCGATCTGATTCTGGACGCGATCGGCAAGCCGACGTTTGAGAAGGGGCTGCGATGCCTGGCACCGTTCGGCCATTTGATTCTCTATGGCCGCGCGGGCGGCGCGCCGGATCGACTCAACCCGATGGAATTGTTCGGCAAGCCGATCAGGGTCAGCGGATTCGCCGTGACGATGGTCTATGCCCTGGGCGATATCCATCGGCGGGCGGTGGACGACGTATTTCGGCTGGCGCGCGAAGGCAAGCTGACGGTTCCAATTGGCGGCAAGTTTCCGCTCGCCGAAGCCGCGCAGGCTCATCGCTATCTCGAGTCCCGCCGCTCGACCGGAAAACTGCTGCTCATTCCGTAGCGCACTCGCGATATGCCCCGAGCTGGTACTGCTGCTATGAGTTGAATCTCGCGATGGCAGCATGGGGAGGCAATATGGAGCGAGCGCGCGTCAATGGAGTCGAGCTTGCGTACGAACTGCGCGGAGCGGGTGCGCCGCTCGTGATGATTCACGGCGCGCAGGGCGACCAGACGATGTTCACCGCGATGGCATCGGCGTTTGCCGCGAATTTTCACGTGCTCACCTTCGATCAGCGCGGCTCGGGACTGAGCGAGAAACCCGATATGCGCTACAGCATCGCGATGCTGGCCGACGACACGGCGGCCCTGATGGACAAAGTCGGATTTTCCGCGGCGCACGTGATCGGCGTTTCGATGGGCGGGACGATCGCCCAGGAACTCGCGTTACGGCATCCGCAAAAGGTTCGCGCGCTCGTGCTCGGCTGCACTACGCCTGGCGGACCGAAGGCGATTCGGGCCGCAGGGAATGCATTGTCCGCCTACTCGACCAATTCGATGTCCGCCGAGGAGCGGGGCAGGGCGCTGGCGGAATCTGCGTTTACCAGGGGCTATATCGAAAGCCATCCGGAGATCATCACAACGATGATCGAAGCACGCCGCCAGCGGCCGATCGATTCAACCGCGTTCGGCCATCGCATGAAGGCGATCGCAGGGCACGATGCGTACGATCGTCTCGCGCAGATTGGCTGCCCTACGCTGGTGATCACAGGCAAGGACGATGCGCTCATCCCATGGGAAAACTCGCGCATCATCGCCGAGCGCATCCCTGGGGCGAAGCTCGTAGTTTTGGAACCTGCCGGACATTGCTTCTGGATAGAACAGGCCGAGCAATCGCGCGATGCGATCTCGCGTTTTCTGAGTTCGCAATCAGGCTGACAGAAGCTCCGGTGCCGACGGGAGACCATCGATGGCCGCTGTTTCCGGGATTGTAAAGGAGATTATCGAGGGAAAGGGCTACGCACTCCTGGGTACGGACCGGCAAGATCGGTAACAAAATAGACCGGCAACATGGGTAACAGATTAGAAGTCATGGCAGGAGGAAGCAGCGGATGCCGTGGCGAGAGGTCTGTTCCATGGACGAGAAGATGCGGTT
>JBKQNE010000164.1:0-13987 GCA_052146355.1 Binataceae bacterium (SeqCode)
GTCGACCTTCGGGAAGTCGATGTCGGTCAGCGCGACGTTGTTGGTGTAGTTGGTCAACACGTTGATGGCCACGTTCGCGATGATCTCGATGACGTGCGCTTCTCCGAGACCGGCCGAACGCACGACGGCAAGATCCCCGTCCGAGACCTGCCCGCGCGTCGATGACGCGGCGCGCAAAGGAGGCGATGGCATCGTCGATCGCGGTTTTCGTCCTTGCGCCGCCAGCGCCGCGCCCTCGCGCGCGAGGATTCGGCGCGAGCGGGTTAACGCGGGAAGCTGCTCAACTGTGCCTTGATAGTCGTCATGATCGTGCCCTCTGACGAATCATGACGATGCACGCCAACCGCTTCGATTTCGCCCGTGAATCCCAGAAATCTTAGGAATCAATCAGCCGGACTCGGTATCATATCGCTCGCGACGCGAAGATGCGCTCGCCGAATCGACAGCGACGGTAACGAACGAATATCCGTCGAGTCGCCAGCTATGCCAAGCCTCCTAAGATGGAACGAACGTAACGTCACGGGCTTTGGGTTACGTACCCGCCACTGGAGCGAATAGCGATTTGTGGATGTCGTGCTTGTTGGGGGTTGCGACGCTTGGACCAAACTTGCGGCGAACATCCGGGGTCGCCGATGACACTCGATGCCGTCGCATAGACCGACGCGAGTTGCCCCACGGCCGCGACGATATTTGGTAGGTGCTTACCCTACTCGCTTGGTGATCTGGTAGGGACAATCCTCGGAACGCACGATCGACGTAGGTATGGGCCATTTGAATAATTGTTCCCTGGGATCCCTTTGGGCCACGTAGCTTCCCCTTCTCGATGTCGCGCCGTCGATCCTTGCCGAAAACCTCGTTACCTGCGAAGCATCGACTGGCCAGGCTCGATCGCGGCGATACCATATGAGACCAGGCGAGCCATCGTGGTAAGGCCGCTTTACGCCGGCACGATCGGCGACTTCTCCTTGCGCAGAGCGCGAATGAACTGGGCGTCGGTCTTCAGATGCGCGGTTACGAGTTCGGGCGGTGTGAGCGCAAGCCATTGGTCGAGCGACACGTCGGCATAATAGTCGCTCTTGAAGATCTCCAAAAACCGCAGCGTGGTTTTGCCGGTGTTCTCGACGTAGTGCCCCATGGCGAACGGCACATAGCCCACATCGTTAGCGCGGAAATCGAAGGTACGGGCCTGGCCCGAGGCCGCGAACACGCCCATCCGGGCCTGGCCGTCGATATAGTACTGCCACTCGTCGGTGTTCGGATGCCAGTGCATTTCGCGCAGCCCACCCGGCTCGACCTCGATCAGCGCCGCGGCGATGGTCTTAGAGACTGGGAACACCTTGGTGTCGGTGATCCGCACTGTGCCGCTCTTCGTCCGGATCGGAGTCTGCGCCGTCATACGGTGGCTGAAGCTTCGCGGCACTTCGGTCGTGCCGGCGATCTTGTCGGAGGCAAGCGGCCCGGGTACTGGAGCGGGAAAAATATAAAGCTCGCTCGGGTCGGGCGCGTTGGCGAATGCCGAGGCAGCAACCCCGAAATTCTTCGCCAATACATCGGGCGGCGTGTGCTTAATCCAGTCGCTGAGAAGAAAGGTGTTGTCCTCGTCGAAATCGCCGTCATCGAACACCAGCAGAAATTCACAGCCGTCCGGATTGAGGCCTTGAATCGAATGCGGAATGCCGGGCGGGAAGTACCATAGGTCGCCGACGCCGACATCATCCACGAAATTCCGTCCATCGGCGTCGATCGCGGTGATTCGCGCCCTACCAGTGAGCATGTAGGACCATTCGGCGGCCTTGTGCCAATGCAGCTCGCGGACTCCACCGGCGTTCAATCGCATATTTACGCCTGCGATGTTCTTCGAGATACCGAGTTCACGCACTGTCACCTGCCGCGTCCAGCCGCCGCTTTCGAGTCGCATATGTGAATCGTCGAACGAAAAGCGCAGGTTTGGCAACGTGCCATGATCGGTGGCAGGCGGCGAAATGATGTCCGGGTTCTGCTGCATGCGGCCTGGATTCTTTGGGCCCGGATTGCTTCCGCCGCGGTCGGGTCGCCGGGGCTCGAGCACCTGTTCGTCACTCTGTGCGTGAGCTAGCGTCGTCGCGGTCAGCATGCTTCCTGCCGCGGTTGCGGCCAACATGACTCGGCGGGAAATCCGATTTTCTGCAAGACTCATGAGCATCCTCCCTGGGGCGCCCGGCTCGGGCCTGATTTGCACATTGTGCATCCAACTCGCGGTCTCAACCCTTCTTATCCGCTGCGGCGAAGCCGCGTGTTCTGGTGCCGAAATGACGCATCGCGAGCCGACCTTAGCAGGCCGCGGGGCCAATGCCCTTACCCGTGTTCAGGGCTGTGTCGTGCGATGATCTGGTCAGCGATGGCGTTCAGATCCTTTCCCACATACTAGGGCTGGGCGGCGGTATCCAAGACATCGTTGTTGACGCGCCGCAGCGGCGCCGACGATCCCGGCAAGGGCGGGACGGCGACCGATATAATCACGATCACTCATAGGGCGACTCCGTTCGAAAGTGTCAGCTGCGCGCGCGCGTCCGCGCGTTGCGCGCGGATGCTGCTAAAGCGCAGTGCTCAACTGGTTAGCCGCTGTCTTGTGTCGAGCGATGAGTTGATCGGCAACGTCATTCAAGTCTTCGCCGACGATCTGCGGCTGGGGGCCGACTCCCAAAACGTCATTGCCGACGCGCTTGATAAGTGCTGCTTCCCAGCCGGCTGCCACGGCGCCAAGCGTGTCCCATGTATGGCAAGCGATAAGACAGAGTTGAGAGGGCGTAACGCCGAGCTCTCTCTCAACATACGCGTAAACCTGCGGTGCGGGCTTATGGCGTTTTACGGCGTCTGCGCTAAAGCACCGCTCAAAAAGATCGACAATGCCGCCATGTTCGAGCTGGCGAGTTTGTACCTCAAGCAGATTGTTCGTGAGAGTGAACAGCCGGAAACCTGCGGCGCGCAGTTTGTATAATGCTACCCGCACATCCGGGTGTGGCGGCATCGTCGAAAATTTTTCTCTAAGCTCATTCTTGTCGGCATCACTAATTCTGATCCCGTGGGTGTCCGCCAACATCTTCATCACGGCCGAACCGATATCGGTGAATGGAACGTAGGAATTGGCCACAGTCAGAGCCGCTGAATACATGATTAAGTTAGCGAACCAGAGGCGCATGGCGCTCTTGTGCCCGAAGATGCGTTCGAAAGTCGGTTCCATCGTTTGAAGATCGAGAAGTGTTTCATTGACGTCAAAGACGATCAGAGGAAAGGCAGTCATGTTGTTAGCCTCCGGTTTGTTGCAGCTTTGTTGGAGTTGCCGCACACCGTCTTTCTAAATATTCGGACGAGCCGCGGAGCCGGTTACGGCATCGAGTATTATTTCGACGACCAATTCTGGGGCGATAACCAGTGGTGCATGATCGATCTCTCCCGATCGAGTCTGCGCACCCATCCGTCGCGCCAAAAACAGCTGTGTAGCCGGGTTGATCATCCGATCTTCTTGAGCAATCAGGTACCAGGAGGGCTTTGTCCTCCACGCCGGCGGCGGCGCCTTTCCCTGAATACACGCAAGCGCGATAGGACGCTGCGTCACTGCGAGGAGCGAGGCCTCCTCGGGTGAAGCGTGCTGACAAAAGGCGGTGCCAAATCGGTCCTCGGGCATCCACAGGAAACCATGCCGATCGGGAGCCAGTTGGGGCACCTCCGGATGCGGCTTTTCGCGATAAAACACCTCGCCGAGGTATAGGAACCGCCAGGACCTTCAGGCCCCTGGATTGCAGCGGCTTGATGACTTGAGCCCAGCTAGAGCCGTCGGCCCAGGCGCCGTGCACGAGTACAACATTGGCTGTTGTGTTGGATCCGCTCATGCTCGTTCGCACCTCTCACTGCTTACCGTCAGATAGCGCTTGTCCCTGATTGCGAAGTCTCGAAGTGCGTGACTATGTCTTATGCCTTTCAAGGTCGCTGATTCACTCTGTACGCTTCCTTCGTGATTGAGCTTATCCCCTTGAGAAGGCCGGATCTGGTCATGCATCGATGAGATGGTTCGTCATTGTCGCCTCGCTGGGGATGCCCCAGCGCGGTTGAGACTGCCTACGGATTCTGACTTAGAGCGCGCGAGAAAACCGCGGATCGCCGCAGCGATTTCGTCGCAGTGCGTCTCAAGCGCAAAGTGCCCGGTGTCTAAGAAGCGCACTTCCGCGCCTGGAATGTCACGCTTGAAAGCCTTCGCGCCGGCGGGCAAGAAGAACGGGTCGTTCTTGCCCCAAACAGCCAAGAACGGCGGTTGTGCTTACGGAAATGGGCTTGGAATTGCGGGTACAGCGCGACGTTGTTCTTATAGTCGCCGAAAAGATCGAGCTGAATTTCATCCACACCGGGAGGCGCCAAATAGAAGTTGTCGAGCGAAAATCCGTCCGACGAAACCAAGGTCGTATCGGGGACGCCGTGCGTGTACTGCCAGATTGTTGTTTCGGGAGAGAGGAAAGCACGGAGTGCCTTCCGGTTCGCCTCCGAGGCTTCCATCCAGTAGGCCCGGATCGGGTTCCAACCGTCGCTCAACCCCTCCTCATAGGCGTTGCCGTTCTGCGAAATGATTGCGGTGATCCGTTCAGGAAACTCGAGCGCCATCCGCAGACCGACCGGTGCTCCATAGTCGAAAATATAGATGGCGAAGCGCTCAAGCTTGATCGCCTCTGTAAAACGCGCTATCGTCCAAGCCAAATTATCGAACGTGTACTGAAACCGGCCGTCGGTCGGCATTGCGGATTGTCCAAAACCTGGAAGATCCGGGGCGATCAGCCTGAACCGATCAGCAAGCTGAGGCATGAGATCGCGAAACATATGGCTTGCGGTCGGAAAGCCGTGGAGCAACAGGATTGCGGGAGCGCTGGGGCGACCCGCCTCCCTGTAGAATATTTCGAGGCCGCCTGCGGTTATCCGCCGATAAGCTATCTTGGTCATTTACTTGCTCCTCTATCCCTGATTGATGACCGAGAGAGGCGGATGTTGCGCGACTTTTTCAGTGCGCAGTCCAACCGCCGTCGACGGGTAACGCAATGCCCGTAATTGAGGCAGCCGCGTCGGACGCGAGGAAAACCGACAGCGCGCCTAGTTCTTCAACAGTGGCAAAGCGCTTGTTAGGCTGCTGTGCAAGCAGCACATCCCGGATCACTTTTTCACGCTGGATGTTATGCGCCTTGGCTTGACCATCAAACTGCGCCTCAACCAGCGGCGTATAGGCGTAGCCGGGACAAATGGCATTGCAGGTGATGCTGTGTTCAGCAGTCTCCAACGCCGTGACCTTGGTCAGCCCGACAATCCCATGCTTGGCGGCAACATAAGCTGACTTGTATGGCGACGCTACCAAACCGTGCGCCGACGCAATGTTGATGATGCGACCCCACTTGTTGGCGAGCATCGAAGGGAGCGCCAATCGGGTGGTATGAAAGGCCGAGGACAGATCGATGGCGAGGATTGCGTCCCACTTCTCCGGTGGGAAATCCTGCAACGGGGCCACATGCTGGATGCCCGCATTGTTAACCAGGATGTCGAGCCGGCCGGACGTTTGTAGGGTCTTTTCGATCATTTCGCGGATCGCTGCGGGCTTCGACATGTCCGCCGGCGAGAAGGTCACCCGCACCTTGAAGTCCGCAGCAATCTTCGCCTGCACATCGGCGGCCTCTTCCGGCTTGCCGAAGCCGTTGAGAACGATTTCTGAACCGGCTGCGGCTAAGGCCCGGGCGATGCCCAAGCCGATCCCACTCGTGGAACCCGTAACCAGCGAAACCTTGCCCGCAAGTCCCTCTCCAATATGGATATTTTTCGGCCTGACGGCGATGTTCATGACAAGCCTATCTCTCGAGAACAATATTGCTGTTCTCTTTCCATCAATCTGCCGGAGGCAAGGCCTGCAACACCAATGCCTATTGGCTACTGATTTGATACATTTCAGCTATGGCGTACGTCAGCTCGGAACTGCTATAAGCGGCATGAAGACACTACTTTCGCGCAGAAGCTGCCATTCGTTCACTCGCGTGAATGTTCGTGAAATGGCCTGCGTCGGCGAGCGCCGGATCCGCTGACACGATCGAGCCCTTGAGCTGCGCTAGCGCGGAGTGCCGGTATGGAAATGCATCAAGTCCGCTATTTTCTTGCGGTCGCACAGGAATTGAACTTCTCGCGTGCGGCTGAAAAGTGCAACGTTTCGCAGCCCTCACTATCGCGTGCGATTCAACAGTTGGAGGGAGAGCTTGGCGGTCCTCTTTTCCACCGTGAACGCCATCTTACGCATCTTACCGACCTCGGTGAAATGGTTCGACCTCACCTGGAAACCGTCTATGAGGGGGCCGTCAAGGCAAAGCGTCTGTCTCAAGATCTCAGTCAACTGAGGAGAGTGCCCCTCAAGCTTGGAATCATGAGCACAATATCACCGGACGAGATTGTCGATCTTATTGGCGCGCTCAAGATGCGGCACGACGGACTTGAGCTACGCTTGTGTGATACAAACGCCAGGGACTTGCGCGAGCGTCTGCTTGCCGGCGAACTGGAGGCCGTTATCTACGCGCTACCGGGCGAAGAATTCGATGAGCGCGCCCACGTGATGCCGCTGTTCCAAGAACAGATGGTTATCGTGATTAATCGCGATCATCGACTTGCGGGCGAGCGTGGTTTTCCCGTCAAAGAATTGGACGGCGAATGTTATATACATCGGATGAACTGCGAGTTTGCCGGTTACGCCGACCATATCCTCCAGGAAAAAGGCGTGACATGCACGCCGACCTACTGGAGTGAACGCGACGATTGGACCTTAGCTATGGTTGCGGCGGGACTCGGCTTTGCCTTCATGCCCGAAAATGCCGCTAGGCATCCTGGCGTTGTCGCATTGCCCGTAATCGAGCCCGAGTTCTGGCGAAAAGTGAATCTGGTCACTGTCAGGGGCCGACCCTATTCGACGGCTGTGGGCGCGTTGGTGCGGGAAGCTATGCGGAAAAAATGGTTTGGCAGCAAAGCGATTGCCGCTTGTTTGGCTGAAGAAAATCTGGCGATCACAACCAAAGGCTCGAATCGAGTCGCTGGCCAGTATCGCCGCAGGTAAGCACCGCTCGGTCTGCGGTGCCAATTGATCAGCTTTTCATCGCGGCGATCATGTCGGCAATCATCATCCGTTTGCGGAAATCGGGATCGATGAAACGCGCTCTGATGAGCCCGTCGCGGCCGACAACAAAGGTGGCCGGGATCGGGAGCATCCATGAACTGTTTCCCTGAAAGGTCGGAAGATCTAGGTGGCCTTTCATCATGTTCTGTATCTCCGCACCGACCCAGATAGTGAGATTCAGCGAGAGAGCGTATCCGTTGTCCGCATCAGTAAGGATGGGAAACGGCACATTAGACTGCGATTTGAGGTCCGCCACGAATTTCTGCCTGTCCGGCATGACGGCGATGATCTGGCCTGCATCGGCAGTCAGCTCCTTATGCGCCTGTACCAGCGCATTGATGTTAATGCGGCAATAAGGACACCAATGGCCGCGATGAAAGGTCACTGCGACAGGTCCCCGGTTCAGGATCTCGTCGAGGCTGATCATCTGCGCGGTTTCATCGGGCAGAAGGAATGGTGGCATCGGCTCGCCGATCTGCGGAGCCGACTCGCCCGCTCCATATTGATGAAGCCGCGTTACGAGCCGATCCACTGCAGCGGCAAATTCCGGTTGATCTCGCCTCGCTGTCTCAGCAAAGGTGCGAAGCTGCTCGCGCAAAGATACGTCCAGGTCGCGCACGCGCGTGAACGCATCGTCCAGGCTCTTTGTCTCGATTTTCGCGATCATGGCTCTAGGTTCGGAACGGCAGCCTTCTGGGTCGTGGTCGCAGCGCTGTGCCCTTCCGCCACTCTGACGTCAGTGTGTCGGCGTCGACGCCTCTTGACGAGTGATTCACGGGCTTCTCCTTCGGAAACCATATTCCTGGCTTCGATCAGCATGTAAGGGCAATGAACAACGGCCGGCCCGATTGCGAAAATAGCCATTCGGTATTTACGTTTCGCGGAGCACCGAATCATTCTGGTCGCCGATGCACACTCGCATTATCAGCAGCAGGTGAAGCAAGCCATGTTCGCGCACCTAATTCAGCTTTTTGGCTTCTCTCTTCGCGTTCGCCCTGACAGCATCGTCGCCGGCACTAGCAGGTGATAAGGTAGACAATGCTACGCAAAGTGTTCGGCGAAGCTCCAATCAATTCCAACTCGCCCGATGTAAGCCGCGAAACAGTGAGGATCGCGCCCGCTCGGCGTCGAACGAATACCACGCGCATCCGCCCGACATCGTAGGACATCATAGCCAGAAGGTTCATAGCTAGGAGCTATAGAATTCATAGCCAAACGGCTCTTTCATTTTGTCGCAGATTCTTCGATGCTTTCGCGAAGATGATGTCTAATTAAGATGTTCGTCGGCGCCGGCCTTAAGGCAAAGTACGTCGCGTTTCGCTGCGCCGACGACTACACCGAGAGCTTCGACGTGGCCACCGCGCTGCACGGAGAGGGTAGGATCGGAGAGTCGATCGTTATGTCCACCGAGCCTATCACTACCGTTACCCATGCCGATGCCGGCAATACGTGCCACTCATTCCAGCGCTCCCAATTTTGTTCGATTCTGCCACCCAAGCAGACTTTTTCCGACGCTGGGCTGCTCCTACGCGAGTTTTCGCATCGGATTAATAATGAGTTTACTTCGGCTATCAGCGTGCTTTCCATTGCCGCGGCGCGCTCCGCCAATGAGGAGGTAAAAGCTGCGCTCGGCGCCGTTCAGGATCAGCTGCACAACTACGCAAAAGTGCACCATGCCTTACAGATGCCGGAGCATAGTTTTCGCATCGACACGGCTGCATACCTCCGCCAGTTATGCGGGGCGATCAGCCGTTCGAAATTCGATTGCAAGGGCATCGAGCTCATACTCGTAGAGCGCCCATTCCTGATGGATTCCGAGCGATGCTGGCGGTTTGGTCTGATCGTGTCGGAGCTAATCACAAATGCAGCCCGCCACGCATTTCGTGACTGCGGTGGCTCGGTACGGGTGGAACTGCTGCCGTCAACGTCGCTCATCGAATGTCGCGTGACGGACAACGGCACGGGCGAGGCACCGGTCTTTCCAGGCCGCGGCCTCAAGATTGTTCGGGGGCTCGTCAAGAGCCTTGGCGGCACGATCGAGCAGCACTTTGGACAGCAAGGGTCAACGTCGATTTTGATTTGTCCGTTGAGCGCCTAGGTAAACCAATCTGATAATGAGTGACCTCCAGCGCTAAGAGAGTCCAGCAGATGGCAATGAAGTAGTTCTTCCAAACGACTCCCGAGACCTTGATGGGGACGAAGTCGGGAGGACCATCGATGACAGATCCCCGAAAGGAAACCGCAATGTCCCGCATTCCGACCCCTATCACGATCGACACCGCTCCTGCTGCCTCGCGGCCAATGCTCGAAGGTGTCAAGAAGCAACTTGGCGTCGTGCCGAACATGTTTCGCCTCATCTCCAACAGCCCCGCGGCGCTCGAAAGCTATCTTGGCTTGTCCGACACACTAAGCAAGGGTACGCTGCCTGCGGCGACGCGAGAGCGCATTGCGCTTGCCGTCGCCGAGGTCAACGGCTGCAGTTATTGTCTGTCCGCACACACCTATCTCGGCAAGAACCTCGCCAAGCTCGACGACGCCGAAATCGCCGCCAATCGCAACGGCGCCTCCAACGACCCCAAGGCCGACGCTGCCATACGCTTCGCCATCAAGGTTGTACGAGAGCACGGCCATGTCAGCGAAGACGATCTCCAGGCTGTCAAATCTGCCGGTTATGACGATGCGCAGGTGATCGAGATCGTGCTCCACGTGGCGCTCAACACCTGGACGAATTACATCAACGAGGTCGCCAAGACCGATATCGACTTTCCCGTTGTCACCGCTCGCAAGGCGGCGTGACGGACGAGCACAATGGCGAGCTCTACATCGCAAGCAACGTGAAGCGCTTCTATAAGGAATCAGTCACTGCCACCCGCTGACTGGGAGCGATAGGCCTTTTGTCCTTCTTGGGGGCCACGCTCACTTCGTCAGAGAGAGATGCGCTGCTGACACTAGATCGCGTTTTTAGAACCTTGAGCCTATCAACTAGTCATGAAGCTTCTCTCGGTCAATGTCAGTCTGCCCAAGGACGTCGCACACCGCGGCAAAACGGTGACGACCGGTATCTTTAAGGAACCGGTGAGCGCACGCGTGCGAGTCGGCGCGCTCGGCCTCGATGGCGACGGCCAAGCGGATCGCAGTGTGCATGGTGGAGCCGACAAGGCCGTCTATGCCTATCCCCACCAGCACTACAGCTTTTGGAAGGCAGAGCTCCGGCGTCGCGACTTGCCTTTCGGCCAGTTTGGGGAAAACTTCACCATCGCCGGCCTCGGCGAAGATTCGACCCGGGTGGGCGACCTATTCCGAATTGGCACGGCTCTGTTCCAGGTCACCCAGCCGCGTATCCCTTGCTACAAGCTGGCAATACGCGTGGCCGAGGGATTCGACTTCCCGGCGCGCTTTCAGGCGAGCGGTCGCCTGGGTTTTTACTTCAGGGTACTCGACGAGGGTAATGTCGGCGCCGGCGACACCGTTGAGCTGATTGACAGTGATGACAGGTCCGTGACGATCGCCGAGTGCGTTGAGACCTATCTCAACTACATGCACGAGCCGGAACGGCTGACGCGCATCCTCGCATCGCGCGGCCTGTCGTACGGTTGGCGCGGCTATCTCGAGGAGGCCTTGCGCAAGGCCGAGCCCGGCATCGGCTCCACTGGCTGGACGGGGCTCCGTCCTTTCGTGGTCGACCGTAAGATAGCGGAAAGCGAGGACATCACTTCGTTCTATCTCGTGCCAGCGGACAGCAGGCCACTGCCAGCCTTCAGGCCCGGTCAGTATCTCACGTTCAGGCTCAACATCCCAGGTCATGCAAGGCCCGTCACGCGCACCTACTCGCTTTCCAGCAGCACGCGTTCCGACCACTACCGCATCACCGTAAAGCGCGAGACCGCTCCGCCAAGTCGACCCGACCTGCCGCACGGCCTATCGTCCAACTACCTCCACGACGGAGTCGAGCCCGGAGCCAGGCTGTGCGTCAAGGCGCCAAGCGGCAATTTCCACCTCGACCCGCGAGAGCCCGGGCCGGTCGCACTGCTCAGCGCCGGGGTCGGGGTCACCCCGATGGTCAGTATGCTGGAGGCAATCGTTGAGGCTAGCTCGAGCCGGCAGATCTGGTTCATCCACGGCGCCCGCAACCGGCGCAAGCACATCATGGGCGCCTTCGCTCGTCGCATCGCCGCCGAGCACGACAATGTCCGCCTCCACATCTGCTATAGCCGCCCCGATCCCGAGGATGTGCTGGGCAAAGACTATGATAGCGCGGGCCATGTCACTGTCGACCTGATCCAGCACCTCCTGCCTCGCGGCGATTTCGACTTTTATCTTTGCGGCCCGGCGCGGTTCATAAAGACCCTGTACGACGGGCTGCTGGCCTGGTCTGTCCCGAAGGCTCGAATCCACTACGAGTTCTTCGGGCCGGCTACGGTCCTGAAACCAAGCAGACCACGAGCTCACAAGACGGCGGCCTCCAGCGGTGCCGACACGATCGACGTGTCGTTTGCTAGATCTGGCCTGACGGTGGCGTGGGATTCTTCAGTCGAGAGCCTTCTCGACCTTGCCGAAACTCACGGGCTGCGACCGGACTTCAGTTGCCGGTCGGGTATCTGCCACACCTGCATGTGTAGGCTTATCGATGGCGATGTCGAATACTCCCTGCACATCGCTGACGAGCCCGATTCCGGTCAGGTGCTCATCTGCTGCTCCCGGCCACGCAGTAGCGTCGTCCTCGATCTGTAGCCAACGGAGGTCGGGATTCTCCGCTTCAATGCATTGAAGCGTGTACTCAGGACCTCACCTTGCCGGCATACTTGCCAGAAGCGCGGCGTCGCGCCGACGGGTATCCGGTCATTGTATGGTCGAACCGCTACGGCATCGCATTGCGCCGAAGCTCAATCGGAAAGGCCAGGTTGAGGATGGGGACACTCGTTTTTGCAATCGCGTTGGCGTTCGTGCTCGGCTTTGCCGTCCATCGGGCGAGCGTCTGCACGGTCCGCGCGGTCGCGGAGATCATGAGTTCGCGCAGCGGCAGCATTCTCCTGAGCATCGGCAAGTCGATGCTGTGGGTTTGGGCGCTCATGATCCCGGTATTCGCCTTCATGCCGGCGGCTGGCATCGGACTCGCCGGCTGGTCGCTGACCGGCACCGCCGTCCTCGGCGGGTTCCTGTTCGGCATCGGGGCAGCGATGAATGGCGGGTGCGCTTATTCCACCATGGCGCGGTTTGTCGACGGCGATGGCAAGATGCTGGCGACGATCATCGGATTTGCAGTCGGCGTCTTTTGCTTCGTCACGCTCGCGAAATGGGGATGGTTGACGCGACCTACTCCCGCGCCGGCCTTGGTCGGATCGCTGCTCGCCGGGAAATGGGCATGGGTCTGGGCGGGGGCGCTGGCGTGTGCATTTGTGGCCTGGGCCCTCTACGAGATTTTGCGGCTGTGGCAGACGCGGCCGGCGGACACGCGTTTCGTCGAACTCATCCTCGCTCCGCACTATCGTTTGTCCACGGCCGCGGCGCTGGTCGGCTTGTCCGGCGCGCTGCTGTTCCTGCTGTGCGGCCCGATCGGCTATACGGCGACCTTCGACCTCATCATCCAAGGCGCACTTGGGGCGCTAGACTGGCCAAGCGCCATGCGCACGGTCCTGATGCTCGCCGTGATGGCTGGGATGCTGTTCTCCACACTCCAACGCGGCACTTTTCGCGTCGATTGGCGGCCGCGATTTTCGTGGCTGCTGAACTTGAGCGCCGGCGTCTTCCTGGGGCTCGGCACGGCGCTAGCGCCGGGTGGCAACGACGCGCTCGTGCTCTACGGCATACCGATCTTGTCGCCCTACGCGGTGCCCACCTTCACCGCCCTCGTGCTCGGGGTCGTGCTCGGATTGATCGTAATGCGTCGGTGGTTCGGGATCGAAGCACGCGTCAAGTGCCGGAACGATATTTTCATTGCCGACACGTGGAGTCGACCCATTTCCGTCGGCAAGGCGGCCTGGTCGGGTGAATAAATCGTATCGAAGCTGCGTGTCATCAACCACGTTCCTGAGCTTGTACCGGATGCACACTACCTGGCGGCTGATCAGTAGTGGGCTACCTTGAATAAGGCACGTTATTTCTGCGAGCGGATATTCTCCATTGCGGCATGAAGAGTAAGACTATCGATGCTATGATGCATCTCCTTTAGAGCCTTACTGACTGTGCGAAGAGTTATGTCAGAAAATCGGTCGCCGTGGGCATGCTCGTCGACGACTGACTGGCACTCTGCTATTGCAATCGAGATTTTCTTCAAAAATTCATTCGCTGCAATCGGAAGAGGTCGACCAGCTTTGGCAGCCGCATCGATCGATGCCGAAATTCGTTTTATTTCATAGAGCTTTGCGATGATTTCGTCTCTAGTCTTCTTCTCGTATTCGTCCTGATTGGCAGGCATCGCTTGCCTCATAATTGCCAGCACGCCCACGATATCACCAATTTCCCAACGGCGATTCGTCACGCCAGCGGCCACAGCAGGCGTGGTCCGCAGCGTCTTATGGATGCGAACGAAATTGTGGTACATCGCGAATAATGCGACCGATTGCGTGTGATTTTCGATCTTCTTTGAGAAGGCATTGGTTAGCCAAGTAAGCCGGCGAGTGTGCTGACGGCATCTGGGTCGCCACCGACGAAGACTTGGATCGACTGCCTACCCAGCTACCGCGCGCTCGTTTAATGGATTTCGAAATGGCCGCCTTCGATATCTTCAACGAGGGTCTGCTCATGGCTCCCGTATCCACCATTCCGCGGTTACTGGCGCGGCATGGGCTGAAGTTCAATAACATTGATATCGCCGATCATCGTGATCCG
>JBKQNE010000165.1:0-31426 GCA_052146355.1 Binataceae bacterium (SeqCode)
TGTGCCCGCAACCAGTGCTCCAATTCGGCTCGATCTGCTCCGCTTATTTCCACCCAGCATTTCTTTACGCCCATGCTGAATAGACGAACAAACGCTACATTTACTTCAGAGACATAACACTAGAGGCTCCTAATCGGCGATCTACCGCGAGTATCGGCTCGAAATGACGCGTCGCGCAGGCTAGTCGTGGCTGCATCATCCATTTTTGAGTCGCCGCGGAGGGCTCCGGTGGCCCGCACGGACCTATACCTAATGATTGAATCTTTTGGCAGATCAGCGAACTCAGGTATGCTGTCGACCTTTGAGAGCAGGAACCACGAGCTTACCCACCGGGCGGATTGTAGTTGTGTTTCGCCGGGTGCGCAGGCATCGTCACGAGATGTCGCGCACCTGTCCTTATCTAGCGTGTCGAATCCCGCTGTTAGCGTTATAATACTATTAATAGCTGCGACGCAGAGACCTTCGTGCACACCGCGGCCGCGAGCATAGGAGGCGGGCACCTTCGACGACCCCGAGCTGATCATCTTCGATGATGGATCGAAACGATCACACCATTAAAACCCTGCGCGGCGGAGCAAATTGGCCGCCGTCAACTCAATCCCCGTCACCAAGAGAAGGTGGGGCTTTGATGTCTTGTGGACCAGACATCGCATTCTGCCAGAACCAAAGCTGAACCACGCGTCTTGACGCGGCTTAGCATGTCCGGTTTAGGATATTTTTGGAGTAAACAAGATGACGACTGCGCGTCTTACTATGGGATGCGGGCTGCCGCGGGAATTTCTTGAAGGCATTCAGCAAGGAACCATGAGCTATACTTACAAGGATGTGCCGACATACAAGAACCCATTTGATATCGCGCTTTATCAGTTACTTCTTTGGAAGCAGAAACCTCGAACTCTGATTGAAATCGGGACCAAACGGGGTGGGAGCGCGCTTTGGTTCGCAGACATCCTACGGACCTATGGCATAGACTACACGATCCTTTCGATCGACAATCACCCGCTCGCCCGCCCTGAGATTCCTGGAGTCGTTTTTTACCAAGGTGACGGGCGGAACCTGACTGATACGCTGTCCCCGAATATGTTGGCGGCGCTGCCCCGGCCGATGATGGTCATCGACGATGCCGACCATACCGCGGCCACGACGCTCGCCGTACTGCGCTTTTTCGACGGCTGGCTGCGCGCAGGCGAATACATCATTGTTGAGGATGGCATAGTCAACGACCTCTTTACCGACGACCGCCTGGCCAAGGTCGAAGGCGGCGGCCCGCGCGCGGCGATCGCCGATTTCCTTCGGCTTCGTGGAGTCGACTACGAGGTCGATACGCGACTCTGCGACTACTTCGGCTCCAACATGACGTGGAATGTAAACGGGTATCTACGCCGCGTGCGATAGTAGACGCCAAGGAGGAACCCGGATGCACGCATCATCGATCGAAAACATGTGGCGATGCTACCGGAGGTACGTTGCGAATGGGCCATTTGAAGCTCGGGCAGAAACAACCGTGTTGGATGTCGGCAGTAACGATGTGAACGGCAGCTATCGGGAGGTTTTTGGAAAACCGCCCTTTCGCTATATTGGGGTTGATATGGCACCCGGGCCGGGCGTCGATATGGTGCTTACCGATCCCTACCGAATCCCGCTTGCGGACGGTTCGGTCGATATTGTCCTCTCGGGGCAGGCGTTGGAGCACTGCGAGTTCTTCTGGCGCACCTTCCAGGAGATGGTGAGGGTTCTCCGACCGGATGGTTGGATTTTCCTGATCGCACCTTCGGCAGGACCCATCCATCGCTACCCAGTGGATTGTTACCGCTTCTACCCGGATGCCTACCGCGCGCTCTCGAAACACACAGGCTGCGTTCTCATCGAGAGCTGGCTCGATGAGCGCGGACCTTGGCACGACCTGGTGGGCGTGTTCCGTCTGGCCGAGGCACCGTCATTCCGATCTACGGTCCGCGTCCCACTCCCCTTTTCTCCCAGATGGAGTGGCCCACCAGGGACGCCAGAAGAGGAGACGGTCAAAGGCGTAGTTTCCTATATCCAAATCCTTGATCGCTTGCATCGTGAGCTCGCATCTTCCAGCTACCTTGAGATTGGCATCGGCCACGGTTTGAGTCTTGCCCTTGCGCGCGGCAACGCCATCGGCGTCGACCCAGCGCCAGCGCTCGACCGTGAACTAGCTCCAACAGCCCGAATCCTGCAGCTCACAAGCGACGATTTCTTTGCACAGCACTCGGACGGGATCGCACCCGATCTCTGTTTCATCGACGGGATGCACCTGTTCGAATTTGCACTTCGCGATTTCATGAATATTGAGCGGTGCGCGGCGCCCGGTGCACTAGTTGTTATCGATGACATTTTTCCGAACCACCCCGCCCAAGCCCGACGTGAGCGCCAGACGCGCGCCTGGACAGGGGACGTTTGGCGGCTGGTAGAGGTGCTACAACGATATCGGTCCGACCTCTTTTTGCTGCCGCTTGATGTCGCTCCTGCGGGTCTCCTCCTCGTCGCCGGCCTCGATCTTGCCAACCGGGTGCTGTGGGATGCTTACAACCCGTTGGTACGCGAGGCCCGCGCGCTTATAGGGCCGCCCCAGCGGGTGCTGGAGCGACGGGGCGCGGTCGATCCTGCAGGCACCGAGGTTCACCGGATACTCGAGGCCATGAAAGTTGCGCGAGCCGAGCTTTGTACTCCGCATGAGATCGTGGCGAGGCTTCGGCACGCTCGGAACGACGAAGCGGTCGGCTCACCGTTAACACGGGTGGGTAAGCCCCAGCTCTCTATTATTGTTGTCGGGTACAACATGGCTCGCGAGCTGCCTCGCACTATTCGTTCACTCTCACCGGCAATGCAACGTGACATTGACCCGCGAGATTACGAAGTGATTCTTATCGACAACGGCTCAACGCAAGCCTTCGATGTGGCCCGAATGCGCCAATTTTTACCGGATCTCGTCGTACACCGTCTCCCAAACGCCACAGTATCGCCAGTGCCGGCGATCAATTTGGGACTCACTCTAGCACGCGGCGATCTGGTTGGCGTATGCATCGATGGCGCGCGCATGGCCTCGCCAGGCCTTCTGACGATGGCGCTGGCTGTCTCCCGACTGTACGAACGCCCCGTGATCGGTACCATTGCTTTCCATCTCGGCCTGGAGGTGCAGATGGAAAGCATCAAGCATGGCTACAATCAGGCAGTTGAGGACGAACTCCTTGCCCGAAGCGGCTGGGAGACAGACGGGTACCGTCTCTTCGAGATTTCGACGCTCGCGGCGTCCTCGGCCGGTGGATGGTTCGAGTTGCCAAGTGAGAGCAATGCGTTCTTCCTGCGGGCCGAGCATTGGCGCGCTCTCGGCGGCTGGAACGAGGGCTTCGCGACACCCGGGGGCGGCCTAGCAAATCTCGATACCTGGTCGCGCGTCTGCGCTGATCCCGACGGCCAGCTAATCATGCTGCTGGGCGAGGCAACGTTCCATCAGGTCCATGGTGGCATTGCCACCAACAACCCGAGTCCGCCCGTTGCGGAGTTTCAGGAGGAATACGCACGCCTCCGTGGCCGCGACTACGAACGGCCGACGAGGCGGCCGATCTATTTCGGATCGTTGCCTGAAAACATCAGAAGAAGCGGGAAAATCTCGTAGCAGGCCTTCTGGCAGTTAGGGGCCTTACGCCGGAGATTGTACCCTTGGATAAGACTGGTGTCTGGTGGCGGGAGTCGGCAAATGGCAAATGTGTCGTAGTGGGAACCTTCGTCGAGTTCGCGCTCAAAATCGAAGCTGATCTCAGCAACAGGGTTCTCCTGGTTCGAGACCGCAAACGCTTTGATAGACGCCTAAGGTTGCCTCTGCCGTTGCCTTCCAGGTGAACTGACTCGCGTGACGAAGGCCAGCGTCGACCAATTGTTCCCGTAGCTGTTGATTCTCGATGACACACAATGCCTGACTTGCAAACTCCTGGGGGTTGCGAGGGTCTGCATACAGCGCCGCAGCTCCGCCAACTTCCGGCATGCAGGACATGTTTGACGCTATCACCGGAGTTCCGCACGCCATTGCCTCAAGGATCGGGAGCCCGAACCCTTCGTACAATGACGGATACGCGAACACTTGGGCTCGGTTGTAAAACTCCACGAGATCGCAATCCGGCACGTCGTGGAAAATTCTCACCCAAGGGCGGAGATCCCGATACTGGGGCAATGCTAGCGGATCAGTCCATCGCCATCCGGGGCGTCCAACGATGATAAGCTCGAGGTTGCAATGCTTATGGTGCAGTTCCCGGAGAACATCCAGCAAGAACTGGTGGTTCTTGCGCGGCTCCAGAACCCCGACGGTCAGGATAAAGGGGCGATCCATCCGGTATCGGGCGGAAAACTCGAAGGTAGGGCGGATTCTTCTGAACATCGAATCCACCCCCTGGGGCACACGCACACACTTGTCCGCAGACGCCAAGTGCTGCTCGGTCAAGTCTTGGGCTGTGGCGAAGGAAGGTACAATGACGCGGTCCGCTCGCTGGATCGAGCGACGCGTCAGCAACCGATTTACCAAGACCCTCTGGCGGGGATGCATGGACGGGAACAGCAGAGGGGTAAGGTCGTGCACAGTCAAAACCTGCTTCACCGACCTCGGCAGAAACTCCCCGCCGACTCCGTTAGGAAAGTGCACCAGGTCCAGTTCGTGTTTCCGGGCCGCCCATATGTACGGCACTCCGAACATGGTGAAAGTTCCGAGGAAAATTCGTTTGGGAAAAAAAATGTTGTGAGCGCGTGGATGCCCAAAGATGTCCAGGGCTCCGCGCCACTGAGTGCGAATCAAAAAATACTTGTTGTATTGGTCCACGGCCAGCAAATGGCGGACCAGCTGATAGACATAAACGCCGACCCCGCCATTGGCGATCCGGACTTCACCGTCGACGACGCGCTCCCACAGAGAGTCGGTTACGATGCCAATTCGCAAGGGTCGGGAGGAGGACGCACGGTTCATTGGCCACAGTGACCACCGCGGGACAACCCTCTCCTCGTCCAATGACGCGGCAGTCTTCGACTCTCACAAGGTTGGAATCGGCTCACCGAACGCGGATTGCCCCCTAGCGTTGCTACGATCCTTACAGAAGAATCCGGTGGTAGCTGCCTGGAATTCGTAAATTTCCCAGCTCCCCATAGCGGCGGTGCGGCGTTGAGGGTAGAGTTCTGAGCGGAATTCTGAGGGAAAGTGGAATGTTTAACAACAGCAACAGCATCTTCCTGCTACAGAATCTGGTGCTCAAGGACTTCCGGATTCGGTACCGAAATATGTCGCTGGGAGTGGCCTGGTCGGTGGCCAATCCGCTTCTGATGATGGGAATACTCACCTTCGTGTTCACCCGCATCTTTCCCAATCCTACCATCCACCATTTCGCGCTGTTTGTCCTGTGCGCGCTGGTCCCCCTCAACTTCTACAGTCTGGCCTCCGGTCCGGGCACCACATCGTTGCTGGACAACCAGTCGCTAATCAAGCGGGTTAAATGTCCGCGCGTGGTGTTTCCGATCGCGTCGGTGCTATCGAGCTCTCTCCATCTTCTGATTCAAATTGCCCTATTGTTGGTCCTGCTTCTGTTATTTGGGCACAGAATCAATCGCTACTGGCTTTGGCTGCCCGCAATCTGGGGGATGGAAGTGGTCTTCATGTGCGGATTCTGTCTGGCGACCGCAGCACTTGACGTCTACTATCGCGATGTTCGATATCTGGTTGAAGCTTCAGCTATGGTGATATTTTGGGTAGTGCCGGTCTTTTATACGTTAAAACTCGTTCCAGCACGCTATCTTTTGCTCTATACGCTCAATCCGATCACGGTTGTTGCCGTGACCTCTCGGCAAATCCTGCTTGGGGCAGAGGCGCCGTCACCTAGTCTGCTTTTTCAATTGCTTGGGGTCTCATTGGCATACATTGCAATCGGGCTAGGAATTTTTCACTGGTTAGAGCGTGACTTTGCCGACTACCTCTGATGAACGCGCAAAGCAGAACTGCCGAGGCCACAGCCTTTCGGAACGGGCATACTCGCCCTGACGAAGCGCTCTCGGCTCCGAATCCGACGGACGCCGTCGTTAGCTTCGAGGGGGTCACGAAAACCTATTTGCGGAATGCCGGCCGCGCTCTATTGAGGCAACGCCTGAGATCGTTGTTCGTGGGATCTCCTCCCGAGAGGTTCCGCGCGCTCAAAGACATAACTTTCTCGGTCCCTCGAGGAGCGAGTCTTGGAGTGGTGGGTGCGAATGGTGCCGGAAAAAGCACTCTGCTTCGGATCGTAACCAGCATCGCGGCACCAGATTCCGGAGCGGTCAAGGTGCGGGGGACTATCGCAGCCCTGATGGAACTGGGAGCCGGATTTCATATGGACCTTACGGGCCGGGAAAACGTCCTTCTCAACGCCTCGTTGCTCGGCCTTACGCGCAGGGAGACCTTTGAGCAGTTCGACTCCATCGTCGAGTTTTCCGGCATCGCAGACTTCATCGATGAACCCTTGCGAACCTACTCCACCGGCATGATCTTGAGGTTGGCTTTTTCGGTTGCGGCGCGCGCCAATCCCGACATCCTGGTTATCGACGAGATCCTTTCGGTGGGCGACCAGAACTTTCAGCGCAAATGCATTGACCATATTAAAGGTATGAAGCGTTCCGGGAAGACCCTTGTCTGTGTGTCTCATGCGACAGCGCATCTCAGGGAACTGTGTGACCAGGTAATCTGGCTCGAGCACGGCGAAATCAGAATGTCTGGACCCGCCGCCACCGTCCTCGATGCATACTACGCCGAAGGCCAGCTTCCTTGACGAACTCGAGCGTCTCCGGCATCGCTCGGCGAATTAGACTGCACGCTCCTAGTTTGGCATGGTCAAAGCTAACCCCCTTCATAGCCGCGTAGACCAGAGAAGATCGCGCCAAGGGACGAAGCCTGCATAATATTCGTAGCAAGCGAAAGGCGGGTGCAGGGCGAACGTGACTTGGCCCTTTGTCCAGGAATACTTGCCGGCGCAGGCCAAGCAGGTCATGGTCGAAGTGTTGCGGCCGTTGCAATCAGAGCGGATGGAAACGAGACGGCTCCAGTAGCATACGAATGGGTCACCAAAAAGGGGGAAGGCCATTTCCGTGTATTGCTACCTTCATATACCAAAGACGGGCGGCACCTCGCTAAGAGCCTTGATGAGAGACAAGTTCGGAGGTCAATTGCTCGAAACTGATGCCGGCGGAATGTTTGACTTTCTGCCTTATGTCAAAGGTTTTAGATGCGTGGCGGGACATCTACCTCTATTCATACTCGGCCTCGAAAATGTGGACAGAACGATCTTCACGATGATTCGCAGTCCGTACGATCGGGTTTTGTCCTTCATGAACCATGTCTTGGGTGAACCGGCTCACGTCGCGTACCCGTTCTTTAAGGCAGGGCTAATGACCGATCGTGATTTCCTGCACACACCTTTTCTTAAATTTCAAATTTACAACCTGCAGACACGCATGCTGGGAATTATTCCATCAGAGGCTTTGCGGGACCGCGCCAGAGCAGGCGATTTGCGTGGATTTCAGGCCTGTATGGCAACATACCGTGAAACCAAACTCGAAGAACATCATCTCGAACAAGCGATGGAGAATTTACGGCGCCTCCGCTTGGGAGTCCTCGACTTCTTTCCTTTTGCAATAGCGCAAACCTTTCGAGATATCAGCGGCGACAGTGACTTGTCTTCGGTTCCGCGGTTATCTACGTACCCGCCCCGTGTTAAAATCACGGACGAAGAGCGAGAGCTGATTGAAAAAGGTAGTCAGTACGACAGTGCGCTGCACCGATTTGCAAGGAATCTATTTCTCGAACGCACTGCTCTTGAGATCATGCGCCGTGGAGACGTCGTAGACCTTCCGGGCGCCCCTGCTCCCTTCGAAGGCTTGTATTCAGCGGAGCAATACCATGGCGGTTTGCTGCGCTGGACTGCCGATCAAGCTCTCATGCGCGTCTGCGTCCCGCCGAATGTTGAACGCTGTCGCGTCAGGATCGAGTCATGGATCCTCGAGAGCGTACGTTACGACGACCTTGCGTTCGTCAAAATAGGTGACCAGCTGATGACCGAATCTCGACGGGAAGGCGAAACGTTGATCCACGAAGGGACGTGCGAAACTAAGGCTTTTGGCTCGGTCAGAGAACTCGAGATTAGGATTGATAGCCCTACCTTGGGCAATGATTCACGCAAACTGGGTTTGCCTCTCCGGTCTGTCAGGATTGAAAGCACGTGAAGGTGACGATCGAATGGGTGTTGACATTTGAATCGAACATCCGAGAGCCGGACCAACGCTTCGAATCCGCGACCCGTGTTTTAGAGTCAAAAGAGAAATTCCGACGCAATTCTCTTTGCGGTCGACCAGATTTTCCGGCCTAACCGGAGCCCAGGCGAACTCCCTCCTTACGAGTCAGGAACTCTGGCTCCAGTCTTCGCCCAAAAGAATGAGGTCGCGGCTGTAATAGGGGTCTCCCTTCTGAAGGGAAACTGCCCATCGCCGTGAGAATCGCTCCTGGTCGTCGGCGAAGCCGCTTCGCCCTCTGGTCGCCGCCTCGTGGTGATAGAGGAGAGCGTGTGGCTGAAAGACGATCAGGTAGCCACGCTCTCTAAGCCGAAGACAGAGATCCACATCGTTGAAGTCGACTGCCAGCTCTTCGTCGAAACCCTGAATCTCGTTGAACAGGGTGTGGCGAATCATAAGGCACGCGGCGGTAACTGCACTGCAATCCCGGATCGCGTCGACAAACCCGAGGGAGTCCGGAACCTTGCTGGGTCCGAACCTGAAGACGTGGACAGCGGGGCCGCCGAAGCCGAGCACGACGCCGGCGTGCTGGATTCGACCATCCGGAAAAAGTAGTTTCGCCCCTACCGCACCTACCTCAGGCCGCTGCGCCTGTTCAATCATCGCGCGCAGCCAGCCGGAGCGGATCACCTCGGTATCATTGTTGAGAAACAGCAGAAATTCGCCTCGCGCCTCCTTGGCTCCGCGGTTGTTTATCGCCGAGAAATTGAAGGGGCCTGGGCAGGGCACAATCCGCACCCTGTCCGCGATCGTTTCAAAAAATTCAAACGTCTCAGGAGCTGAGCTATCGTTGTCTAGCAGTATGATCTCGTAGTTAGGGTAGTCGGTTTTCTCTTCAATACTCGCCAAGCAGCGGCGCAGCAGCGCGCACCCATCCCTTGTCGGAATCAAGATCGAGACCAGCGGTTGGCCCCGGATCTCGTATCTTACCGTGTAGTGCCCCGGACGAAGCGATGTCACCGTACCTCGCAACCCGCGGCGCTCGAGCGCCTCTTCGACGACCTGGGCACCGGCCGGATCTGACTCGGTGGCGCCAGATGCCAAGGTCTTGCAACGATATGAGAGGATCTCACGAATATGAACAACGTGATTGGTGCTCTCAACTCCGCGGAGTAGTAGGTCGTGGAGACTGTTAACGTTCAGGTTTCGCGGCGTACCAATGGCTTTCTCAACTAGCCTCCTCCTTATGGCGAACGATGGGCCCAGATAATTGGTCGAGAGCAGTAGGTCTGGATTCCAATCCGGCTTGAAGAATGGTTCGATTCGGGACCCATCAGCCTCTAATCCCTCGTCCCAGTAGATCAGATCGGTCAGTGGATACCGGTTGAGGTTCTTGACCACCTCGAACAGTGCATCGGCTCTCAATTCGCTGTGCTGCTCGAGGAAGGTGACGAACTCGGCCAATCCTTCGCCCCAGCTGTTGTTAACTGTTGGGAATAATTCGACCTTGACGCGAGGGTCGCCGGCGTAATTGGCGAGCAGCGCGCGGATATCTTGCCCAACCTGTTCTTCCACTCCGATCCGGAGTTCCCATTCGGGATAGAGTTGCGTCCGGACCGATTCAATCGACCTTGCGAGCCTACTATTGACCGCAAACCTATCAATCGACATGACCACCTTCACCAAAGGGCGGTTCGTGAAGGCGGTCGCCACTGCGCGAATTGTCTCGAGGCGTTGACCGTCCAGTTGGTGCCGCTCGATAGAGAACTCGTGTAGGCTCGCGTGGTTTGGCTCCTCGGCTCTGACGACCCGGTTCAGACCCCAAACCGTGATTGACTCGTACACCTTACTGAAGGAGGGATGTCGGTCGCGCATACGAGCCAGCCATCGACGGTAGCCGTCGATCACCTTCCACCCGTAGCTCTGCCGGATCTGGTTGAGTTCGAGTTGAAGTCTGTCCCGCTCTGTTTCCAGCAGGGCGATCTCCTGGTTCAGAAACTCGTTGGAGGCGTTGAGCAATGAGATTTGGGTAGGCGGCTCAAAGCTGCTCGCAGTCTCTGTCCCATGGCCAAGAGACCCCCGAGCCGCGACCTGCTTATTCGTGTCGCTCTCGAGGGGCGGCAGGAGTGACGGGTCTTCTTTGGGCACGACTGCCATTTAAACAAAAGGCACGGAAGCTATAAATGCTGGGCGCATAGGTGGCGGGCAGCTGAATCTATGCCAGAGCGCCGCTCGCTGCGTCGGGGATCTCTTGCGATCTGCGCCTCCTCAAGCGACTTTGGAATGTCGCAATCGCCAGACCATTCCAAACGTCAATGCCCTTTTTCCGAGAATGCCACGAGCGTCGAGGGCTTCCCGCAGTATCTGTGCAGCTCTCTTTTCGCCAGCTACACAAGCGCTCGGAGTCTTAGCGAGCGTTTCCAGGATAACGGGGCAGCAGGTCAGATTTTATCTCACAAAGAAGCGGGTGCGGGCCTTTCAATCAAAGTCCAGACCACTCCAATACGACCACGCCCAGTCGGTGGTCCCTCCTGGTATCGGAAGGGTTTCGAAAACCAGGCGTTCTCCCGCTCTTAGCTGTAAATCGACCGAGGCTTCTTGCTTGCCGCGATCCGCATCGACCAGGAAAGGAGCTAGCCGCCGCGACCAGATCGTGCGTTCAGCGGCTACGGGGCGCACCGCGGGAATTCGGAACTCCACGCCGTCGGTATGATTGCCGCCTTGCCAGGCTCCATCTGCAATACCAAAGCCGACGGTCATTTTCTTCGCAGGTGGAGGATCGATGATGATTCGGCTGGGCGCGATCGCGAGCATGTGCGGGTCGTCTCCTTGAAGGCTAATCGCACAGATCCCGCTTTTCTCCCCGCCGTCCATTATCATGAGATTCTTCAGCCGCCGCACCTTGTCGCCCAATTTGTTTCCAATGGGAGGCGGATTGCCTTTCAATTCAAGCCTATATAGCTCCACTGGAACTTCGTCTCTGTAGGCTTCTCTGGCGTATGGTTGTGGAACGATCCTGACCTCACGGACCTGTTTCTTGGCGAGATAGGATCGCAACTCGGGTCGGTCCAGCGCAAGAAACTCAAGCCGTGACTCGACGACTGGAGACAGCAGAAAGCCTTCGGTTGCGGCGGCAGGCAGGATTCGAAAACTGCGCGAAGTACCATCGGAAAGCGTTACGTCAAGATTGACTATTGGTGTCTTAGTCAACATCGCGAGCACGGTGCCGAGCGCAGTTTTCTTCAAGCCGACTCGAGCCCAGATAAGGAAGTTTTCGCGGTGATCGATCTTCAGGCCTTCTCCCAGTTGGGTAGTGGTTCTGAGCAGGGGAGAAATGGCGTAGCTTCGGGGCCGGCTCCTGCGTTCTAACCTCAGGAAGACGGAATTCTCGTCGGTGGCATCGTAGCGGGTTAGGAGATCCGGCCAGCTCGCGCCATCCTCGAAAGCCGCCAAGCGACCGTCCATGGGTTCGACGTTGAAAAAATCGTTGTCGCGGCTGACGGAGACTCCAGAAACTCGACATTCCTTTCCATCATATATTGCGTCCAGGCAGAGTAACTCTGGAATGCTGGTCGAGGGTGATAGCGGATTCCACTGGCAAACAAGACGGCCTGATCGAACGAATAAATGTCTGCGTCGCCTGAAACCTGTGGCAGTGACCAGGCAGAGCGAATTTTGGCGCGCGCGGCTTCGTACTCGAGATTTAATTTTCTGGTACCGTTTTCTAGGAGATCACCAATTGCGACCGCGTTTCCAGTCGCGTCCGCGAGGAATATTTGAGCGACGGGCACAGTGAAAAAGAAAACGCCGGTGGCCACTACAAACAGAGCTGCAGCGGCGACGTTTACCCGCCTACGAGACACCCATGCCGAACAGAGTGCGACCACGGTGACTAGCGGCGGAACTGCAACGCCTTGATGTCCTCCTAGGCCGCCGTGGCGAACGAAGCCATTCTTCGCGATAACCATTACGACCACTGTCACGGCGCACAACGGAAAAACAGACCAACCGCCCTGACTTCGGTATCCATCCCACGCGAAAATCACCAGGAACGCCACGGCAAGCGTGAAAAAGCGATACGTCTCCAAAGGTGGACCGAACAACTGCATCGCCTCGCCATAGCCCGCAGCCAGGTTGAATGAGCTTCTCAAATATTCCGGCAATGAACTTGGGTGTTGCCCGCTCACCACGAATCCCGCGACTGCAGAGAGAGCCCATAGGGCGAGCGCGAGGGGATACTCGCGCCATCGAAGAGCACGGTACAGGGCGGTTATAAGGTACACGGCGCCTATTGTGATAAAATACGAGAATTTCATCAGGCTTACGGCCCCGCACAGCAAAGCGAGTCCCGCACAGTCCATAATTCCCGTGTCGGCGTCGCTCAGGACCAACGCGACGAGGAGCGCCGCTGAAACAAACGCCGCTTCCCTCGAATAAGTTGCCGCCACCACTATTGTCGCCGCTAGCGCCGCGCTAAACACAACCGGCAGTGGACGTAGAAGTCTTAAATAGAAAAGACCAAGCAGAACCAACACTGGAGCGCGAATCGCTACCAGCCACAGATAGCTCGCTGGCGAGTACTCGTCGTTTTGAATGAATCCGAGAGGGCCGTAAGTGAAGGCGAGATCAGGGCCAAACTGAAAACGGGACTCGAACGCATAAGTGAGCGTTTGCTTCCATGAGTCGTCCTCGTTGTTGCGCGGCATCACTGGCCTCCACGGCATA
The DNA here is from genome assembly GCA_052146355.1 of Binataceae bacterium (SeqCode). Classification (GTDB taxonomy): domain Bacteria; phylum Desulfobacterota; class Binatia; order Binatales; family Binataceae; genus JAFAHS01. The sequence goes on from JBKQNE010000165.1 coordinate 12,979, forward strand.
AGAAGGAAAAGCATCGCGATGATCAAAAACGCCGCGAAGAAGAATCGCGATCGAATCGCCGCCCTTGGATAGCTTAGACTTTGAAATACGGCACTCGGGTCAATCATGCCTACCGTCTTACGCGTGTTTGACGTGGATTGTATCCGCTCGCAACGGCACGAAACCGCTAACGATTTTTAGGGGTGAACGAGATTTGAGCGAGCAACTCATCCAGCATTCCCTCGTTATGATAGGTTGGGAAAATCCAGGCTGTTGTCCGACGAGCCGTCATTGACCAGGACGATCTCGTAGTCGTCGCCGGCAAGCCGGTTTGCCACCTGTGCGAAACGGCTGCGAGATTCCTCGATGTGTTACACAGATTGATATAGCGTCGCGACGATGGCAAGTTTCATTGGCTCCTGGGCTCTCCAAAAGGGCCGTACACCCTCCGTACACGAGAATTAATCCTGAAACCGGCGTGAAAACGTGATCGGGCATCGTTTTGGGCGGCCTCTGAAGCGGTGAAGAGGTGGGTCGGGGGCTCGCGCTGAACCTAACCTAGAAGGTAGGGTTCAGCGGAAGGGCGCTACTCTGGCCGTGCCCTACGGCCACAGCAGTTAACTGACGATCCGATCAACCGATCGCGCCGGATTCAGGTTAATCGGCGGCTGTTTTGTCAGGATCATGGCTGCCCGCTTTTATAGAGCCGATAATGAGGATCTTGCGTATAGCCGGTCAAGGGCACGAAATGATCTCGAATATACTGGTCGATGAGCGGGTGCGTATCATGAAAGCGAAGCTCGTCACGCCCGTCCAGCGGGAAATCCACCACTACGACAAAGCCGGGATCGGCGGTCTTAATCCGCGCGATCTCCGCCTGCTGGAAAGCAACGCTGCGCGGTAATAACGCATAGATTTCCCATAGCGGCGATCTGCGCCCCAGAGCGGCGTAAGCGCCGGGCCAGAACGGCGTTGCGATAAAGCTTCGGTTGCCGCCTGCAAACGCGGCATCAAGGTTTCTCAGCAAGGCTAGGTCCTGCGCCGTGCCGGGATCAGTCGCGAGCCTGTCGCCAGCTACATTGACCGGAACGCACGACCGGTTGACGCGGCACCGCCAGCCCGGATTCAGGGGAAGCATGATTCCAAGACTGACCGCACAGAGCAGCCCGGCCACTGGCCATTTTATCCTTGGCGTCCGATTGGCCAGCCAAGTCAGGACACCGAGAATAAAGGGAAACATCCCTAACGCCAGATGATTGGGATCTGCCCGAGAATAAGCGTAATGCGCATAAGGCAGCGCCATGAAGGCTGTCGCCGCCGCTATGGGTTCGAGCGGCCGTTTGCGCAATTTCCGTAGGACCGCGGCAATAGTGCCCGCCGCGCCATAGATGACAATGGCTATAAACAAAAGTCCGATCAAAACGCCGCGTACCGCTCCAAAAACCGGGACGCTACCGAACGGCACTAGCCAGGGCCAAGGCACCGGCAATGGCAGATTGGTGCGCTTGAATTCGAACAAATAGCGTATGCTGTCCCAAAAGGCTCCGGCAAAGCCAGGAACGGCGGCGAGCATCAGCAATACCGGAAGATAGCCGATGACGACTCCCGCTGCCCACGCGGCCAAAGCGCCGGTAAGGCGCAGACCGCCCTGGCGCCTCCAAGCAAGATAGGCGATCACGCCCATGCTTCCGGCCAAACCATACATGCCGTGATTGCGGCCAAAGACAGCGGCCAGTCCGACCACGAATCCTGCGAGGAAATAACGGCGTCCGCCGGGCCGCTCGATCAGGAACGACAGCGCTGCGACCAGAAATATAGACAGGCTGGAATCGAATATCTTGTGCCGGGGAAACATCCAGAGCGTGAGAATTAACGCGGCCAGTAAGATAAATAGAGGGCGCGGCTTGGCGGAGCCGTGCGCCACCAGTAGCAGACCGGCGAAAAGACCCAAAGCCTGAAAAACGCCTACCGCTCCCCAGAGAGACACAATACCGTCGTTGCCCCAGAACTGCATAAACGCGGCGGACCAATAATAGCGGCCGGGATCGTAGGCCATAAAATCGCGGATAGGCACTTCGCCCAGCAGGACGCGCTTGGCGCCGTACCACAGGAACCCCTCGTCCGAGAGGCTAAACCCTCGATGGCCTTGCCATAGGAAAACGGAAAAAGTGGTTGCCGCCGCCAGCAAGAATATCTGGACGATCTGACTTTGGCTCAAGCGATGCATCGACGGGTTCGGCTAAAACTCCCCTTCCGTGCGAAAACATCTAGCTCTTTTCATGGTCTAGCATATTAAGTTCGAAATACTCTTGTAATGAGGAATAACCGCCGCCAAGAAAGCAGCGGCGAAGACAAAGCGCCGACTCGAACGCCGGGCCGCGAAGCAGGCCGATGCACCCGCGCCGTCGCTTCCCTTAGCTCGGTGGACTGAAAAAATACCCTCTGCCCGCACCGCCAAACTCGTAAAAATTGCGAGCGGTCCCGGCATAGTAATAAAGCCAGGACGATGACGCGTAGTCCCAGAAATACGGATATTCGCTGGGATTGGTGTATAGCCACTCTCCCAACGAGTTGTCCCAGAATTGTATTCCCGCCAAACCGTCATTCGGGTCCACTACGTACTCGAAGCCGAGATCGTACTGATAGATGTTCGGATAGTACTGGTAGCTGTAGTAACCGAAGAACGTCGTGTTCGGGAAGGTCAGATAGTAGAGACTCCCACTGACTACCTGACCGTAGAAAAATAGTGGATTGTATTCGTACGCTCCCGCCGAGCACGTAGTCGGATGACTCGGTTGCGGACGCGAGACGCCACGCTGGTCCGTCGCGAGCGTGACAGGTGGGCTGGACTGGTCGGTGCAATTGGCGATGGGGATGAGGGTATTTGCGACCGCGCTGGGAGCAATTCCCCCGCCGCCCGATCCTTTGAGCGCGATGGTTTCAGTCCCGCCGTGGTTGTCGGCCAGACCGGAAGCGAGGCCGATGTCGCTCGTGTTTGGTACGACGACATTGTTGTTGGTGCCGTTGGTGAAGCAGGTGCCGTCATCGGCGATGTTGTAGCCGGGAGTGGCCGTTACGGAGCTGTTACAGTTGTTGGAATTACTGGCGGCTGTGTTTGCCGCGAGGATGGTGCCTTTGAGGTTCACGATGTTCGTGCCAGATGATGAGGCAAAAATGGCACCGCCATTGGCACCACCTGCACCGTAGATGGTAGCTTGGTTACCGGAAAACGTCGCGTTGGTCACGGTTACGGTGCCACCGCCAAAGTTGGCAATGGCTCCGCCTTGGCCCTGCCCAGTTCCAGCGGAGTACGCTTCATTTCCTGAAAACGTAACGTTGGTGATCGTTACCGTACCGCCGTTATTGTAAAGCGCGCCGCCATCGCCATCGCCGCCCGGGGCGGGCGGGAAGGACCCGCCGCCGCCAACCATGTTGGATGAAAGGGTGCTGTTGGTAATCGTCAGGGTAGCCGATACCCCATTGAAGATAGCGCCTCCGTACCCGCTGCCCCCAGGACCACTCCCCGTATTCGCCCCGCCGTTGGCTTGGTTAGATGAGAGCGTGCAGTTAGTGATGGTTAGAGTTCCATCGTTGTGAATAGCGCCGCCGTCGTGACTTGTACCATCCGGCGTCGGAGGAGAAGAATAACCTTCAAAAAAAGTCAGATTTTGCAGGGTGACTGTGGCACCCGAATTGATGATCATGATCGGAACCCGGAAGTTGCCGCTGATCGTCATCCCGGTCGAAGATGCGGTGGGTCCGGTAATGGTCAGGTTGACGTTGTTCGTGATCGTTGGCAGGGTGCTGCCCAACACGTAGCTGTCGCCCGCAAGAGTGGGCGTGAAAACAATCGTGAAGGGACCACCGGTGCCCGAAACACACCCGTTCGTGGTGGTGTTGGTATTGGCGGCGGTAATCGCGTCTGTCAGTACGCAGGTGCCCGCGTTACTAACGACCGAATTGACCGTTATTGTCGTTCCGGCAGCGTGGCAAGTTGCCACAGGCAGCAGGAAAAAGAGGCACACGCCCATGAGTGCAGAGAAGAAGAGTCTGGTCCACGTTGACGAAATTGTGTTCATACCCTCGCGAATCGCCTCACTTTATCCAGCTCTATTCGACAGCAGCTCCTTAGCGCCCTTTGATGCCAATGCTCGCTTAGTAGCATTTCTCTCGACTTACCGCTACTCCGAGCGTGGAACCGTGGAATTTTGCGGAAGTACGACAAGCCCATGCCCTGACTCGGCAGAATTAAGCCGGGATTTCCATTTTGACTCTCCATCCAGCTCACCGTAATAGACAGAGGGGCCTCGCCTGGCAAGGCTTTAGCCGGTTTTGGTCCAACGGTGTTTCCAGCGGCGCGGGGAAGGGGCCGGTTTCGCATCTGATGGGCACGCAGCTCCCGGAGATGCTCTTTTTCCGAACGGTTTCGCAGGCACTCTTCCCTTCGCCCCGCGTCGTCATCGAAATTCGCTTCCCTTTGCGCTCGCCTCATCCCGCCGGCGACGGCAGCGCCGCGATCTTCCGCAACATGCCGGCAAACAGCCGCCGCGTCAGATGCCCCTCGGCCAGCAGCAACCAGTAGTAGCGCGCATGCTTGATCAACCGCCCGCCGGTTTTTACCAACCGCTGCTGCAGGCTGGTCAGCGACCAACTGTCGACTCTAATCGGCAGCGCCAGCCGCCGGCACAGATTGCCCAGGTTGTGGGCGAGCAGGCTCAGCCACAGCCGCACCTCGTTGGAGCGGAAGCGGTGGCAAGAAAGCCGCGTCATCTTCACCGCCTGCTTGCCTTCCTTGATCCACTGCTCAGCCGTGCCGCGCTTGTTGTAGAAGCGCACCACCGCCCGGCTCGAAGTCCCAAGATTGGTCACGATGAAGCCAACGCGGGGGAACAACTCGCCAAAGTGAAACTCGACTTTCGCTACCACCCATCGCGCCGTCTTCCAACTGGCGGCCTTGTAGAGAAAGCTCTTGAACCAGACCACCGGTTTATAGCTCGGCCTTCCCACGGGCCGGGTCAACAACTCAGCAATGTCGCGCTCGAGGTTGTCGTTGGCGGGAAGACGGATGGCGTACCTCACTTCCCGCTCTTCCAGTGCCTCGTATAGCTCTTGGCAAAGGGCCGCGTCGGCGCGTAAGACCACCTCTTTGCCTTGTTGCTGCTGGCACTCGATCTCGGGCAGTTTTAGCAAATCGGTAGTCCATCTGGAAAATGGAAATCCGGGTTAAGAGCTGGCAAGCTCAGAACGTTGGAAAAGCACTTGCCCGATACCTTCAACGCGCCGCTGCGCGGGCGATAGTCATCGCACCATGTTACGCGATGTTGTACGGCCTCGGTTTGCGAGTCGGAGAAGCCCCGCGTCTGTGCGCCGGAGATGTCGACCTCGTCCGGCAGCTACTGTTCATCCGCGATACCAAGTTCTCGAAGAGTCGCCTAGTACCTTTTGGACCGCACTCGCCCAGCTGCTGGAAGACTATCACGCTGGTTCGCGAAGCTAAGTTTGATTTGTCCTGCCCCCAGAGGAGTGTGACGCTGGATCCTGTCAGAGGCGACGTTCAGGCGATTGCAAAATCGTTTGAGGGAAACGGACGACGGCATAGTCACCCGTCACTTGGCCGTTAGCACATCGGTCAGTGCGTCAACGACACGCTCGGGTTCATCGCTCATACCGTACCACATCGGGAGTCGAACAAGGCAATCGCCTGCCCGCCGCGTCGCTTCCATAGTTCCAACAGCACGGCCAAAGCGCCGGCCGGCGGGACTGTCGTGCAAGGGCACATAGTGAAAGACCGCTTGAACACCTTTGACCTTGAGCTCCTCGATCACGCGGCTTCGTGCCGCCAAGGATTGCAATATGACATAATAGATATTGCCATTCGGTATCGCCTCCTCAGGGATAGATGGGCGGTGGAGGAGCCCGGCCTTCTCAAGACGTTCCAAGGCAGCATGGTAGCGCTGCCAGGTGGCTCGACGCTGCCCAATGACGGAGTCGGCCATCGCAAATTGGCCAAGGAGAAACGCCGCACTAAGCTCATTGAGCAAGAAGGAGGAGCCCACGTCCAGCCACGTATATTTGTCCACCATGCCTCGGAAGAACTGGCAGCGGTTGGTCCCCTTCTCCCAGAGGACCTCGGCACGGTCGATGAACGAAGGATCGTTGATGAGTAGCGCGCCGCCCTCGCCGCAATGAATGTTTTTGGTTTCGTGGAAGCTAATCGTGCCTAGATGGCCAATGGCCCCGAGAGCGCGACCGTGTGAACGCGCGCAGATCCCTTGCGCTGCGTCTTCGATCAAGATCAGGCTGTGGCGTTCGGCCAGAGCGCGCAGTGCAACCATATCGCAGGCGACACCTGCATAGTGAACGGCCACTATCGCGCGAGTCTTCGGCGTGATGGCAGCCGCCACTTGTTCCGGATCTATGTTTTGAGTATCGGGATTGATATCGACGAATACTAGAGTGGCGCCGCGCAGCGCGAAGGCCGAGGCGGACGTGACGAAGGTGAAAGAGGGCAAAATGACTTCGTCCCCTGGCCGAAGGTCAAGCAAGAGGGCACACATCTCCAAAGCGGCTGTGCACGAAGGTGTGAGGAGCACTTCGGCAGAACCCGTGGCCGCTTTAAGCCAGTCCGCACATCTGCGGGAAAAAGGGCCGTTGCCGGCGTAAACACTCCCAGCCATAACCTCTGCGACGTAAGCTGCTTCTCGATCGCCTCGCCACGGACGATTGAACGGAATGGTCAGCGACATAAAATTCTTATAGCGATGAGGTCGCTGGTGTGACGAGACGCAGCATCACACCCCAGATGCCGTTTGATGCCGCGAGCGGTCCAAGAATTTGGGTTCCGCTCCTCCGCAGGTTTCCCCAACCAGAAAGGCCGGACGATCGAAAGATTGCATGTATAGGCGTCCCAAATAATCTCCGATGACGCCCAGGGCGAAGAGTTGCACCCCCGAAAACATCACGATGACAGACGCCAGGAAAGTGAATCCTGGCACTACAACGCCGTGGATCATGTACTCGGTCAACACCCAACCCAGAGTAACAATGCCCAAAAGAATAAAGACGAATCCGACGACGGCGGCGAATTTGAGCGGAAACGTGCTCAAGCCCGTAGCAATGTTCCACGCGTGCCTCGCCAGCTTACAGAACGTATAGCCCGATTTACCGGCAGCGCGCGGTCTGTGAGGAACATCGACAACCGCAAACCGATCGGTCGTCCAAGCGAGAAACACATCTATCGACGCGGACATCCCATGATAGCGCTGGAATCCTTCCCGTAGTGCAGTTCGAAAAGCCCGAAAGGCGCTAGCCTTGCGCGCTAGCTGTAGACCCATGACACTGCCCAGCATAAGTTTCGCCAGCACCGATGCGGCGTTCCGCATAAGGCCGTGAACTTCCGCTTCTGGTGTCCCATAGACGACATCATAACCGTCTTCAAGCTTGTTGATGAGCCGCTTGATGTGATCGACCGGATGCTGCAGATCGTCGTCCACCGTCACAATGACCTCGCAGCGTGCAGCGACGATCCCACAAAGCAATGCGTGGTGTTGTCCGAAGTTTCGGCGAAACCGGAAGCCGCGCACTCTCGCGTCTTGGGTGGCTAGGTCACAAATGATTTCCCAAGACCGATCTTTGCCGCAGTCTTCGACAAAAATGATCTCGAACCTATCGGTTATCCCCTCAATCGCCGGTATCAGTTCTCCGTAGAGCGCTCGTAGGTTCAGTTCCGCCTGATATACCGGGACAACAACAGAAATCGACGGCATTACACTTGATCCAATTTACGAATCGCGCCAACTTCACACGCCGATCCGGCCTTAGGCATCGATACGAAAACCCTGTCAGATTTGACGACAGAAGACTTTCCTATCGCGTCGGCTTTGCGCGCCACCAGGAATAACGAGCCCCCGAAGGGAAACCTCACCCCGGATTTTATAAGGAACCTCTCGAACCCGAGGATCTTTTCGAGTAGAAAGTTCATCCAGCGCGGAACCAGAAATTGCCTGAAGAGGAGCTCGTCTGCCCTGCCTCGGTGGGTGCGACGAGAGAGAAACATTAGAGGTAACAGCAAAGAGGAGAAGGATGTCACGAAGATAATTTCGAAACCCCTACGGCGTACTTTGTCGATCAGCTCACTGGTAGAGTAACGCCGAAAATGTTTTGAAACTTTGTCGATCTCACTCCACAAGAACGCATGATGCGGGACGCTTACCAGCAACCCGCCTCCCGCTTTGAGTGCCTTTGCGATTTCTCTCAAAACGCTTTCATCGTCGTCGATATGCTCGATGACGTCAAACACACCAGCGACGTCGAACTCGTCTCTGAACGGCAACGACCTCGCGTCGAGTTGAACGAGTTCGGTCCGCGCAGCTACACGTCGCCTGGCGATCTCTAAACCTTTCACATAAATTTCGGTTCCTACCAACGTGCCATCGGGACGCGAATCCTCCAGTGCTTTGAGTACGAAACCGGTCCCGCAACCGATATCAAGCAGCGCTTGCGCGTGGGGAAAGAACCTGTCCAGGGCCCAAAGTATCAGCGCATTCCTCGCCCTGAACCAGAAATTTCCTGCTTCGAGCGCAGCGAGCTGTCCATGGTGTTCGGAATCGTAGTAATCGTTCTTTTCAGCCAGTTCTGGAGCGAACGAGACAAACCCGTCGATGTTTTCTGGCATCCAGGCGCAGGACGGACATTTCCAGCTTGGTCCCCGAAACGAAGAGCCACAATGGAGACACAGTTTCATGAACGATCGTCGGTCGTCGAAAGGTAGCGCGAATAAGCACTCATAGTCACACCATGGCCTCATGTACCAAAACAATGCTCAGGTAGAGTACTGCTTTTGAAATCATACGAAATTCCTCGCCTTCGACCGAACAATACAAATATTATTATCAACCAGGTTTGTTGGCGACCTTACCAGGAATCTGAGGACGCACATGGAAGATTTCGTGTCGCTGGAATGGGACAGCTCCTTCTTCGGCTTCCCGGTCGCCAAGATACTCGCGACAAGCTCCAATTCTCTTCAATTGGGGCGAATATTGTCCAGGCTGCGGCAAAACACCGTACTGGCCTATTGGATGATCGACAGCAGCGACCTGGGGTCCGCCGCTGCCGCCAAGTACCATGGCGGCGTGCTCGTCGATCGGAAGCTTACATACGTCATGAATTTACAGAGAACCAGCAGCGCGGTCACGTCAGAACCGAGCATCGTAGCCGAGTATGGAGACAAGACAGCTAGTTCATATTTAGAGGACCTTGCCGTGCAGAGTGGTAGGTATTCACGCTTTAACATCGACCCCAGAATTTCAAGAAAACGATTCGAGGAAATGTACAAGATATGGATCCGCAGATCAGTATCAGGCGAATTGGCTGCTAAGGTGCTCGTAGTACACGGCGAAGGCGACAGCATATCGGCCATGATTACGCTTGGCTGCAAGAATGGCCGCGGAGATATCGGGCTTGTGGCCGTCCATTCGCGTTTGCAGGGCAGAGGCTACGGGACTGCGCTGATGCGCGAAGGCCGCCGATATTTCGCGTCAAAGGGATACAAACATAGTCAAGTAGTAACTCAAGGGAATAACGTGGCGGCCTGTGCCTTGTACCAAAAGAGTGGGTTCGTACTGGAAAACAGTCAGAACGTCTTTCATTTCTGGTTGCGATAAAAACAGGATCAAACTGAATCCGCGTGAAACGTAGTCATTAGCCCGGATTTCACATTTCTATGTGTACTACAAGCTTCGGCGCCACAACCAGGTGCTGTGTGAAGGGCGCGAGATAGAGATACTTAGCAACCGCGTCACCGGCGGGGCGACAGGAAAAAAGGTTCTCGATTTCGAAGGTGGATATCTCGTTCTCAAAAATACTGGCAAAACTCAGCAAAGTGGCGTCGGGCGAACGCCGCTAAGCGTTTAAGATTTTGAGACGGGCACCGATGTTCGGTCTCGAGCGATTAAAGGATGGTGAGTCGACGGAGATCGGTAGCTCGCCGACTAAACAGATGATTCATTTCTTTTTTTTTCGCCCGAACCTCTCGCGAAGCTGGCCGCTGCACTCCCCTCCCCCCGGCGCTTTCTTTTGCCCAGCCGTCCGCGCCGCGTTTTCCGCGTCGCTCTCAAGTCTCGGCCCGGAACCTTAGGCAATGGGCAATTGGCTCCGTTTCATCGCCGGCGTCGTCGCGCTGATCTATCTGCCCGGAAAACTGGTAATCGACGAGCTGGTCAATGCACTCGACCCGCTCGAGCGCGTGACTCTCTCATTGCTCGTCGGGTTCGTCACGGCCAGCGTTGCTTACTGGATCGCTGGTGCGCTCGGGATGAGGGGGCTGTTCCTGCTATGGCCCGTCCTCGCAGGCTTACTCCTTCTCCGGCGTGGCCGGCGCTGCTTGCGGCGTGGCAGTTCTCAAAGGCCAGACCCAGGGCCGGTTCTCCGCGAACGATCGGTTTGGCTGTCACTTGCCGCTCTCGCAGGGCCGATCGCTGTCGGCTTCGCTCTCTTCGTTACACTTCCCCAATATGACTCGAATCTCACGTTTACGCCGGACGGCGGGTTCCTGGTCGGGCCAGGTGATCCGATCTTCCAAGTTTCCATCGCCAACGAACTGCAAAGGAAGATACCACCGCGCAACCCATTCTTCGCCGGCTATCCTCTGAGCTACCATTCGGGCAGTGACCTGCCGGCGGCGATGTTAGCCAAGTTCACGGGGCTTGACGCGCGGAACCTCACGGTACGGCTCCTTCCCCCCTTGTTCTTCGCGCTAGGAATGTGTTCGACGTACTGCTTCACACGAATTTGGCTCGGGTCGACAGCATGGGCTGCGCTCACGAGCTTTCTAATTTTTTTCGGGGAAGATTTCTCATTCATCGCCGGATTGTTAAATGGCTCACGCGGAGACTGGTCAGTCGAATTTTTTCCTCACGCGCCCGCCACGTTTTCACTGTTCTGGGAGAATCCGATGCTCCCGGCGCTAGCGATCCTGTTCGCCGCATTGTTCGCTTGCTCTAGGTTTCTCAGTGAGGGCGGCGGTGGATGGTTGCTTCTGGCCAGCGGGCTCTCTGCAGCGCTCCTGGAATGTAAGGTATTCACGGGCATGCAAGTATTGCTCGCCCTGGTAGTAGGCGCTTGCCTGCTTCGCTCGTCAAAAGCAGACTTCCGCTTGCTACAGATGGCTGCGTTGACCTTGATTTTGGACGCGCCCCTGCTGCTTCTCATCTGGCTAGGCGACCGAGCAGGGGCGCGAATTCTTCCCCGACTTCGGATCGACTTCTTGTGGAGCACACAAACGGTCGTTTTCTTGATCTGCAGCTTTGGCTTGCGCTCACTTGCAATCCCCGGGATAGCGAAGGAGCTGCGACGCCGCACGGAACCGCTGCGGCTTTTCCTCGCCATCTTCGTGGCAGTTGGATTAACCACGTTGTTCGTGCAGCTCGTTCCTGAGGGGAAAGGAGTCGCTTACGACAACGGAGTGTGGTTCCTGGTGCAGAGCAAGTATGTCATTTGGGTCTTCACCGCAGAGGTGTTGCAGAAGTTAACCCAGCGGTTCGATCGGCACTGGGGCTCCGTCGTAGCTGCGACTGCTGTGATTTCAGCGGCGCTTGCGCTGAGCGTTCCTTCGACGGTGCAGCATTTCAGGCTGCAAATGGCGGGAAAGTCTCAAGTCATTGAAGCGGACTGGGTGTCTGCTTTGAAGGTCCTTGAGCAGAGCTCGCTTCCGGGAGACGTGGTGCTGGCCCCCAACGAGCTGGTTTTCCCGTTGCTGGCGATCACAAAGTGTCACGTGCCTTTGGCAACCCTCGCGGCGTACCTTGTGCCTCACGACGAATTTCAACGCAGAATCACTGAGGAAGCCAACTTCTGGCGCGCGTGGAACTTGGGAAGAGTGCAGACCGACTTTCTCCGTGCCTACAAAGTCAAATTCGTGATACTGGGTAGTCAGGCCGAGCAGCCAACGACGATGGCGTACGGTCCCTTGCGCAAGGTCTTCGAGAACAGAACGGCTGTGGTTTTCATGGTTTCCGATGCAACGGGGCGGGCGCAGATGCCGCTAAAACACTGACCCATTTTACCGCTCTAAAATTGAGCCACCCTGGGCCTTTGACTCCACGGGAAGTGCACGGCGGAAACGCGCGAGCCGGAGGGGCGAGGATGCCGAGCGCAGCCGACCCTGACAAGAAGCGCACTTCGACTCATCGACGCAACCTGTATCGATACCCGCGCGTAGCGATGGTCATTAATGCTGTCTAAAAAGTTGCGCCCGTCTTCCCGTGAAGCCCGCAAAACCAAGAACGTCGTTACTTCTATCTGTGACACGACACCAGTCTAGGTTCGTCGCAGAAAAGATAGAATAGCGAGCAAAGCCAGCCTGAAGTAACGACGCTGGCAGCAGGAACATACGGTCGCCGGCAAAGATTAGAAGGCCAAAGGGCCCGCCGACGTTAAGACGAGAAAACTAAAGAAACCGTTGAACTTTTGCCGGCGATTGACAGGCCGAACCCAGTGGCGGCAATTGTCACTCGCGAGGTACCAGCGCCAGGAAGGCCAATATTCCCGCGTAAGCGCCCTTGCCCTGATCGACCAGGGACAACCGGGCACGCATCGCGCCATCCTTCATTAATCAGAAATCTGTCAGGTGCGCAGTTCTTCCAGCACCAGCTCGAGCTGTTCGCGCCACGATGGAATGACGATGCCGAACGCGTCCACAGTTTTCCGTGGCGACAATACCGAGTAGTGAGGGCGTTGCGCCGGGGTAGGATATTCGGCGCTCGAAATGGGCGTCAACCGAGTCGTTCGGGACGATCCCGCGCCGTCGTCTTCGATACTGCGCGCGTACTTTTGTAGGATCTCTTTGGCGAAGCCGAACCAGCTCGTCGGATCTTCGCAGCACACGTGATAGGTTCCGCTCGCGTTCGCGATTGCATCGACCATCGCTTCGCTTCGCGGCGCCACTCGTGCGAGAATTTGAGCGGTCGCCTCGGCGACGGCTCTGCTCCAGGTCGGAGTACCGATCTGATCGTCGACGATTCTCAGCTCATCTCGTTCACGCGCCAACCTGAGGATGGTTTTCAGAAAGTTTCTGCCTCTCGAGTCGAAAACCCAACTAGTTCTTATGATGAGATGAGGCGCACCGACGGCACGAACCGCTTGCTCGCCGGCCAACTTCGTCATCCCATAAGCGTTGACCGGATCGGGATCGTCATCTTCCAAATACGGACGGGCGAGGGAACCCGAGAACACATAGTCGGTGGAGTAATGGACCATCGCGCAATGCGATCGCTTCGCTTCCTCCGCCATGATTCCCGGCGCGATGCCGTTGATCCTCATCGCAAGGTCGTGCTCGTTTTCGGCGGCGTCCACCTGTGTATACGCCGCCGCATTGACAATGAGGTCGGGATGTTCCGTGCGAATGACGCGGCGGATCGCGTCCGCGTCGGCGAGGTCAAGAGCGACGCGATCGGTGGCAACGACTTTGCCAATCGGAAGCAGTGCGCGCCGCAACTCCCAACCGATTTGGCCCGTCGCTCCGGTAAGCAGGATCCTAATCGGCGCTCCCCCTATGGCGAGGTAATCGGTCGGGACTTATCTGCGAGAGCTCGGGATAGCTGGCGTCTCTGCTCGCTAGTTGAGGCTTCGAATCGCCCCATCCGATCGCCAATCCGGGATCGCTCCAGAGCACCCCGCATTCGTCCTCGGGATGGTAGAACTCATCGCACTTGTACAGGAATTCGGCGACTTCTGAACGAACTATGAACCCGTGTGCGAACCCGCGCGGAATGAACAGTTGCCGCTTGTTGGTCGCCGAGAGCACCACTCCCGCCCAGCGACCAAAGGTTGGAGATCCAACCCGGATATCCACCGCGACGTCAAAGACTTCGCCGCTTATGACCCGGCACAGTTTTGCCTGCGGGTGCGCGAGCTGGTAGTGCAGCCCTCTGAGAATCCCCTGGCGGGTCAGGGATTGATTGTCTTGCACGAACCTCGTTTCGATTCCCAGCTGCGCAAACTTTTCCTGATGATAGGTTTCGAAAAAAAGCCCGCGCGCGTCCCCAAAGACTTCCGGCTCAAGGACGCAGACCCCGGGCAGCTCGGTTTCGACGCGCTTCAAGACCGAAAGAACCTCTACCCTGTGATTAGGTTCCGCAGGTAGCGACCGTACTCGCTGTTCGCCAGCTCTTCACTACGACGCCTCAATTGCTCGAGTGTAATATAGCCTAACTGGTACGCGATTTCCTCGGGACAAGCCACCTTGAGTCCCTGTCGCCGCTCGATGGTCTCGATGAAGTTGCTGGCCTCCAGCAGCGAGTCGTGGGTACCGGCGTCAAGCCAGGCCATTCCGCGCCCGAGTTTCTCCACAGTGAGCTGCCCCCGCCTAAGGTAGTCAGCAACTACTTCAGTGATCTCAAGCTCTCCGCGCGCCGAAGGCCGAACACGCGCGGCGATGTCCACTACCTGCCGATCGCAGAAGTAGAGCCCCACCATCGCGTAGTTCGATTTCGGTGCCGCCGGCTTCTCCTCCACCGACAACGCCCGCCCCTCGCTGTCGAACTCGATCACGCCGTAGCGTTGAGGGTCATGAACCCGGTAGCCGAACACCGTCGCGCCGCTGGGTCGCCGCGCCGCCCGGTCCAGGATCTCACCGAGGCCGTGTCCGTAAAAAATGTTATCGCCCAGGATCAGGCAGCAGGCATGCCCCGCGCAGAAGCTCCGATCGATCAGGAAGGCTTGCGCGAGCCCCTCGGGCCTGGGTTGCGCAGCGTACCTTATGTCAAGGCCCCATTGGGCTCCAGTGCCCAACTGGCGCTGATACTGGGGCAGATCGTCAGGAGTAGAAATGAGCAGAATCTCTCGAATCCCGGCGAGCATCAAAGTCGCCAGCGGATAGTAGATCATCGGCTTGTCGTAAACCGGCAGGAGATGCTTGCTGACGGACAGAGTGGTCGGATACAGGCGGCTCCCTCTACCACCCGCGAGAATAATCCCCTTCACTCAAAACGCCTCTGATGGTAGTTGAGCGCCACCCACTCCTGGAATGATTGGCCGTTGGCCACCGCCAGCACCGCCTCCGTGTGTTCAAGATACCACTGCACGGTCTTCGCCAGTCCCGACTCGAAGCTCTCCGTCGGCCGCCACTCCAGCTGCGTGGATATCTTGCTGGGGTCCAGCGCGTATCTGCGATCGTGACCGGGCCGGTCAGCGACGTGGGCGATTAGGTCCGAATAGCTGCCGGAGCTGCGCGGACGCGCTTCGTCCAACAGCGCACAGATCGCCCTCACCACCTGCAGATTGGTCCTCTCGGCGCGCGCACTGATGTTGTAAACCTCGCCGAGGATCCCACTTTCAATTATCTTGAGCAGCGCCAGGCAGTGATCGCGCACATAGAGCCAATCGCGAACTTGATTGCCGTCGCCAAAGATGGGTAAAGGCTGTTCGCCCAGTGCGCGCAAAATAACGAGCGGAATCAGCTTTTCCGGATACTGACCCGGACCATAGTTGTTGCAGCAGCGTGCGATCTGAGTCGGAACCCCGTAGGTCTGATGGAAAGCCCTGACAAATTGATCAGCCGCCGCCTTGCTTGCCGCATAGGGGCTGTTGGGCGCGAGCGGACTGCTTTCGTCACAGGGAGGGTGATCCGGTGGCAGAGAGCCGTACACCTCATCGGTCGAGACCTGCAGAAACCGGAAGCGGTCTTTGCCCCCTGCCGGCAGTTCCTGCCAGTACAGTCGCACCTCTTCGAGCAGGTTGAAAGTTCCCACGACATTGGTCTGGACAAATTCGTGGGGAAAAAGGATCGAGCGATCCACGTGGGTTTCAGCGGCGAAATTTACGACTGCCGCGGGCCGATGCTCTCGCAACAGAGCGCCAATGAGCGCCCGGTTTCCGATATCGCCCACGACCAAACGGTGGCGCCCCCCATCATCGAAGCCAGAAGAAGTGTTCAACCCAGTCGCGTAGGTGCACTTGTCGAGCGAAACTATTGAGGTCGAGGTTACTTCGAGCAAGGTCCGGACGAAATGCGAGCCAATGAATCCAGCTCCGCCCGCAATGAATATGCTTGGCTGCATACAGTTAGTTGGTCTTTCGTCTGCTCTTGACTACTCCTCGCACTTCACGATGCAGTTCAACCAACGGCGCAATTCTGCGGGCAGTCGAAACACCGCCCCGATGAATACGTTAAAGCAATCTTTTATGCAAGAAATATTGGTTGGGCGCGGCTGCGTCTCGCTCGCTGCGCTTCGACAGTGCTGGCAATCTGGTCTGATTACGTTGCTACTCCATCCTCTCGTGCCTAGTCCCAGCTCTTGGATGCGGCGGGGGTCGAGCAGTCCTTTCGGTCCCAAAGGGTCAAGTCCTGAAACGTGACCGTTCCGATGCGGCCACACCACGAGCCAAAGTAAATGGGCCCTGCGAGCTTCAATCCGCTTCGTTCCAGCACCTGGTGCACCATCGCCTCGGAATACGCGACAACCGCCTCGGGGTTTGACAGTTCAGCGACCCGTACCTGACCGCCAGGGTACGAATGAGGAAACGAGAGCTTGTTCGGCTGCTTCATCATCAGCTGCTCGGATTCCTCATTCAAAATGAAGAAGGTGATCACGGCTCTACCGTCTGGCTTCAAGGTTCGTAAAATTTCGCGAGAGTAGTGCTCCAGATCCTGTGGCAACATGTGGGTGAACACTGACGTCAAGAACGTAAAGTCAAAAAACCGGTCTGGGTAAGGAAACTTGTAGTCTTTTGCCTGGTACACTCCCCGGGGGTTGTATACAGAGTTGTAGACGTCGGCGAGCTGAAATTTAAAATTCGGGAACCGTGTGGTGATGTTCTTCTGGCACCACTCAATCGCATCGCCCAAAATGTCAAATCCTTCGTAACTCCCGGTCGTCAGATATCCCGTTAAGGGCAACGCCATTCGCCCGCATCCGCACCCGACGTCGAGCACTCGGTCCGCTGGTTTGACTCCACCGTATTTCACAAAAATGTCCAGAAGGTGCTGGCCGACGGCCTTAAAGTCGAGAGCGGGGGCAGTGCTGTGACCAGCGATTTTTTGAATAAGGTCTTCTGGCGGAGTCAGGTCTGTGGTCACATATGATACCAATTCACCTGGTTACGGGATAGCAACAATGTCAAATTTACCGCTCAGTTGGCACGCTTTCTTGCCGCCGTCGACTAAGGCATACGCAGAAACAGCGGTGCCAAATTTCGAATAGCCCTTCCATCCTGGCTTTCCTTTCGCTTCGGGGAGCGCGGCTAGGACGTCGGGGCGCTCAACTCCGCCGGAAGCTAAGCCGACGATGTTGTCAATGTCGTCTACGAGCAGTATTTGGCTTGGCGCTTTTTTTTCTGACTTCGACCACGCCCATCCGAATACCTTCGCCCCGCCCGTAACTCCCTCCGAGGATATCCCGTCGAACCAACCCACACAGGAGCCTGGCGAGGCTGGCTTCGCAATTTGACCGAGGGGCTGCCCAATCCAGCGAGATCGATTGCCCGAAAAGACTGACTGCCGGCGTTGAATCAAAGAGGTCACTGATTGGACCTTTGCGGAACGGGTTTTTGTGCCCGGCCCATTCTGTTGCGCGTAAGCTCCGATCGAGACCGTGAGGGCAAAAAGCACCGACGCGAACACCCGCAAGAAGTTTAACAAATTACGGCGAGTTCTCTTCATTACTTGCATCTCCTTGCGATGCGCGACGCATAAAACCAACTTTGGCCCTCTTTTGAAATCTGTTTACGGAACTGCGGAGTAATTTGTCAAATACCCAAACGAGCTCCTCTCGGCGCTTCGCGACTCAGGACGATGGGCTGATTTCAAGCAGGGCACTACACCGACTGCCCACATTCCGAAGGGTCGACCGCGAGAGCGATCGAGGAACAACCGATTGGCGATGGAAGAGCTCATAGACTTCAATACACACAACCTATAATAGCATGACAGAAAATCTGAAAGAGGAGAACACCGTCGGTGGGGCATCACTCACAAACCCACACTCTCTCGCGCAGGCGCTACCCCGGATCTCCCGGCGCCTGGCCCAGCAGGTGGGCTCAGCCCGGCCACACTGCACCGCATCTGCCAGAAATACGGCCCGCATGGATTGGAACGCTCCAAGTTCGCGCCGACCCGCAGTTCGACGAAAAGCTAGCCGACATCGCGCTGGTGCTTTATGTGGACGAAAATGCCAGATTCAGCGCTCATTCGCACCGCGCGGATGCTACCGCTTTGGCCTGGCATCCTGGCCGAGTGTCAGTGGCTGACCGCGCATCGGCGCTCCCATCTCCACTTCAGTTCTAGCAGTTCCACATGGCTCAATCTGGTGGAGCATTTTTTTGGCCTGATCACCAGCAGGCGATAAAGCCCTCTAGTGTTATGTCTCTGAAGTAAATGTAGCGTTTGTTCGTCTATTCAGCATGGGCGTAAAGAAATGCTGGGTGGAAATAAGCGGAGCAGATCGAGCCGAATTGGAGCACTGGTTGCGGGCAC
>JBKQNE010000166.1:0-12417 GCA_052146355.1 Binataceae bacterium (SeqCode)
CCATCACCCGCTTCCTGGCCAACTGGAACGACCACGCCCAACCCTTCCGCTGGACCAAAACCACCGACCAGCTCAGACGCAGCATCCGTAACGCTGCACTTATTTACGAGACACGACACTAGCGTCCATTTTTTTCGTGATAGCAGCCCTGTTCGCGAATACAGCAATTCCGGTGCTCGTGTTGGTACTGCTTTTGGTCCTGCTTATTGTTACGTCGATTCGGTTTTGGTTGGACGCGCTCCCAAAGGAGAGACGCGACGCCATCAATCAAAGCGAGATGGCGCGTAGCCTGCTGTCGCGTTGGCTCCGGACGATATTGTTCGCGACCCTGGCAATGCTGGCCTTCGTAGCGATCGATTCCGCCGGACAAATGCTCTACGCGGTAAGCTTCACCACGAAGCTAAGCTTGCGAAATTGGCTCGTCCCGATTTTCGCGGCGATCGCCGCTATCGTACCGTTCGCACAATCAATCATCGCGTTCTTTGCTCCCAGGAAAAAAGGCCTTGCGCCATCGCTTCCGCTCCAATTGATCGCGGGACTTGGCGCGGCGATCATAATTCTGCCCGCCTTGATTTTGCTCAACGGCCTTTCGCACGCGATCGCATACGACTTCACGCGGCCGATAGACGCGCCGCCGCGCGTGATGGCCTATTACTGGACCCCCCAACCGCTGCCGGCCCCATCCAAATGTTCTTCGCCCGCTTCGGAATCTGGCGGATTGAAGGGAGCAATCGTAGGTCTCTTGGCAATGCTTCGCGATCCTCTTCCATGGCTCCGAAACGGGATCGCCGAGATCGGAAAAGACCGATGCCGCGATTGGGGTCTACCGGGCTGTTTCCTTGTTCTCGCGGTAGTCTTCAGCGCCCTCGTCGGGTCTTTCAGCTCTCGCTCCTCTTGGGTGTTCGTAAACCGTACCTCGTTGCACTCTCTTTATGCTGCACGACTCATCCGCGCGTACCTGGGCGCGTCTAACAAGTCCCGCTATGAAAATACCGCGGGAGTTAGTGACCCAGTCGATGGCGACGACATCTCTCAAGAGGAATACTGGCGGCCGGAAAAGGGCGACTTCTGGAAAAATGGCGCACCGCTCCATCTCGTCAACGTCACCATTAATGAGACGGTGGACGGAAGCAGCCAAACCGAACAGCGAGACCGCAAGGGCGTCGGAATGGCTATAGGACCCGCGGGCTTCAGCGTCGGCGTCCGGCATCACGCGGTATTGAACGCAGGGTGGTCGCAGACGCCCGAGGCGAAGCCGAAAACGGCAGAAACACCCAACCCCGCACAGGTCAAAATCTATCCAGAACCAATGTCGGGAGTGTTCTCCGTGTTCAGGGTCGAAGGGAACCCCGACGCATTCCGGGGAGAGACACTCACGCTCGGCAATTGGGCCGCAATTTCCGGCGCCGCGGTCTCAACCGGGCTCGGCAGCATCGGCAGCCTCGGCACCAGCCTGCTCACGGGATTTTTCAACGTGCGTCTCGGCTATTGGTGGAATTCGGGAACGAAGTCCATTACTCCCGGCTCAAAGTCTTTTGGGCAGGGAGCCAGGTTATCGAGCTTGCTAGGAAAATTGATGGCCTCGATGCTGCCGGTCCAATCATCCCTGCTCGATGAATTTCAGGGACGCTTTCACGGCACCCTTCGCCAATATTGGAATCTGACCGATGGTGGCCACTTTGAAAACCTCGCGGGCTACGAACTGATCCGCCGCCGCCTGCCGCTCATCGTGATTATCGATGCCGGCGGAGATGTGGATTACGACTTTGCCGACCTCGCCAATCTGATCCGAAAGGCGCGCCTCGACTTCAATGCCGACATTGAGTTCATAGACCCAATTGCCAGTGACGGATCGGAGAACAAGGATTTTAAGGACGCGACGGACTTTGTAGGGGAATATTTCGCTCCGCTGCAGAAGAAAGTTTTTGGCACTATCGACCAACTGCGGCGCGGCAAGTGGGCTCGCGAACCGATCGAGGAGCGAAAGGCGTTTTTCAAATCCGCCAATGAAACGAGCCTGTCATTGCGCCACGCCGCGCTCGCAAAAGTCACCTACCTGGACGAGACCGACCAGACATGGAGCCCCCGTTATCTGCTGCTCATAAAGCCGTCGCTGATAGGCGAGGAACCGCAGGACATACTGAACTATCATTCGGCCAATCCGGATTTTCCGCACGAGAGCACCGCAGAACAATTCTTCAACGAAGCTCAGTGGGAGAGCTATCGCCGCCTCGGCCAGCATATCGGAGAAAAGGTTTTCTCCTGATCAAATCCCGCGAACTAAAGATCGTACGGGTCCCGCATCTGCGATCCATCTAATCGGCCTCGACGCTCGCGCTGTGAAGCAATAAACGGAGGCAGCGCCACCGGATGAGATTATTTCCGACCAGCCTTTCGGTGTCCGCGTTCATTCTGACGATCGCTTCCGTCGCCGCGGCCCAAAACACATCGACCGACACCGAGCGCCTTGTTCAATTTCAGGCCGCCGTCGACCGGCCCGTGGTGCTGACGGTTCCGGGAATGGATCGCGTCAACGTGCGGCGCGACATCATCTATAAGACGGACGGCAGCACCTCGCTTGCGATGGACGTCTACACGCCGCACGCCGGCGGATCGATGCGTCCCGCTGTCATCTTCATCCACGGCGGACTCTCGGCATCACTCGCGTTCATGAAGCCGAAAGAATGGGGCATCTACAAATCATACGGCCGATTGGTCGCCGCTTCCGGACTCGCAGGGGTCACCTTCAACTATCGGATGGGCTATCCCGACCCCGACCTGAAGCAGGCCGCGCGCGACGTTACCGATCTGATCGACTACGTGCGACAGCACAGCGCCGAGCTCGGCATCGACAAGGATCGCATCTGCCTGGCCGCCTACTCCGCCGGCGGTCCGATGCTGTCGCTTGGAATGGGAGACTCTACCCCCTACGTAAAATCGCTGGTAGCGATGTATGCGATCCTCGACGTGCGGCATTCGCCGCTCTACCAGAAATGCTGCGATGCGGACGAACTGCGCCGCTTCTCGCCCACGGCGTATCTCGAATCTCGCGCCGGCAAGTTGCCTCCAATCTTTGTCGGCCGCGCCGGACACGACCAGCTTCCGGGCCTGCTCGAAGGTATGGATGGTTTCGTCGCGCGCGCGATCGTAACGAACGCCCCGATCGAGTTGCTGAACGATCCCGGTGCGTCCCACGCATTCGACAATCAGCCCGCCGATCCCGGTGCCCAGGCAGTAGTCCGCGCCGAACTCGCCTTCATGAAGGAGTTCCTGACGCAGTAACTCGCTATCGCTGGCTGACGATCTGTAACCTCTCGTGCCTGCGACTTGCGTCCTAACCAGCGGAGACCCGCCGCATTTTGCACATCGCCACGGCGCCGATCTCCGGAAGAGCAACACATTTCACGAATTGATCCACTGAGTTCGCGGCAATGCGCTCAACCTCACGCCACGGCTGCGTGGCATGAAACTGGCTCCCCTTGGAGGTACTCGTCCTAAGACCCGTAACCAGTTCGGCGAGTCGGAGGTAGACCGATGAGTAGCAAGGAATCGGCGGGGCTCGACGCGGACATGTTGAGGCTGTTGTTCGCGCTTCTCCTGCTGGCGGCGCTCCTGATAATTCAAAGCTGCACGGCATTCAATCCGCAGGGTGCCGCGATCCAGCAAGCGCCCACCTATTACAACCAATCGTACAACCAGCTCTCACCCGAGCAGAAAATGCAGCTCGAAGACCACCTGGCCAACCAGAGCAATAACGCGTGGCGAACCACCGCCGCTGTGGCATCGGGCACCGGGCAACTCGAGCAGGGAACGGGGATTCTGTTGCACGGCATCGACCAGCACTGAGCCGGTTGAGGTTCGCATGATTGCGGTTACGCATCGGCTTGCGCATCGCGCCGATCACCGCGCTTTGGCCTATGAGGCCGCGATGCTGCTTGCGGCTGTCAGCCTCGCGATCGCACTGTCAGGCTTGCAGGGCTGCACCGCGATGGCTCCGCAGTATGCCGCCCAGCAGAATGCGCCTTCCTACTACGAGGGCGGCTATGGCACGCTGACACCGCAACAGAAGTTCCAGCTGGAAGATCATCTTGCCAATCAGAGCAATCAGGCATGGCAGACCACCGCGCAGGTTATGAGCGGAGCCGGGCGGCTGCTCGGCGGCAGCGGAAGCCTGATCGGCGCGGTTCGCTCAATCCAGAAACCATCCAAGCGCAAGCCGGCGCGAACGCGCAACCAGCCTCGGCTTCTCGCATCGCGCTGACGCCCGCGCCGAACTCGCCTTCATGAAGGAATTCCTGACGCAATAACTCGTCAGGGAGATAGTTCGCACTAGGCCGCAGGAGGATTCCGGCGCACGGATTGATCCGGTAACCACTGGTGACTACCGTCGAATTATGAGGTCGGTCGGCGTCAAGCAACTGAAGTCGAGGCTGTCCGAATATCTGCGGCTCGTGCGCGGCGGGGAAACGGTGCTCGTGACCGATCGAGACGAGGTCGTGGCGGAACTGCGCCCGACACGTAGACGACTGGGAAGCGCAGATTCGCTCGATGAAATTCTCAGATCGCTGACGGAGCGCGGCGATCTAACCCGCGCCAGCCTGCCTAAGGGACGATGGAAGTGGAAGGCAAAGGGACTCGGTCTCACCGCCGGTTCCACAGCCGGTCTCCTGAACGAAATTCGCAGCGACCGATGACATCTAGCGTGCTTTGCCAAATAACGTGACCAACTTCCGTCATCCTGAGCGAAGTGAGCAACGCGAACGAAGCGACGAGCTAGCGAGGCGTCCTGAGGACCAACGGGACGAAGGATCCCTTTCGCGCAAGCGGACCCCGTACCGATTCCCCGTTCACGAAGCGCTCCTTTTGCAATGCTCTCGTCAAGTGGAGACGAGAGCCTGTTCCAAATGAAGCCGAAGGATGGCGCGGCGCGCGCCGGCTGAGGGGCTCCACCCAATAAGAATGACCGTGCTGTTTGGTGAGAAGTCGCATCAATTATTGCGCTGTATCCTGGCTGCTCCGCCGCGCTTTCCCGCCGGGCGCCGCGACCATCATCTTTATCAACTCTTCCGTGATCCTCGGCTCCAATCCCTCGGTATGGCCCTTATCAAGGCGCACGACGTCAGCGATCACGCGTCCGTCACGCGCGTTCGGGTAGAGATACACCTGAGCCGCACCCGGCCGGGGCAAGAGACCCCACGCCGGCGTCGAATGCCCTTCGCGTAGGGTGTCGTAAATCAGGCCGGGCTGATCATCGATCACGTCGGCCGACCTCACGCGCGGGCCTGCCCCGTATTTCTCTGCCCATGGCGATGTGGCAGGCAGCGCGACCATCTCGTGCTGTCGCGAAGATAAAAGAGATGTCGCAGTCCGGCGCCGTCGCACGGCCCGGGCGAGGTCCCTGTGCCGGCGTCGAAAGCGATGGCAGCGATCCGGCCACCGGGACAAAGAACGATGCGGGCAGCTCGATCGGCCCGATCCGCCCGCCGGAGAGACTGAGCCACCCGTCGACTCGATTCTTGAAGAAGTCGTCACCCAGGATGCGGTTAGCCGTCATCCCGCCCTGCGAATGGCCGACGAGCCAGAACGAGGCGATATTGTCCTTCCCATACTGTGCAAACACGTAGTCAACGATGTTGCGCATATGGGCGTCGTCCGCCTCCCCTATCCATCGCCGCACCGGCTCCTTGGTAGCCGCCGATGGCGTCGCGATGACCAGCCGATACTTCTCTTTGTATTGAAAAGCCGGAAAGTACGCCCGCTGCCATGCGCCAACCGACCCGCCCCCGTGCAGGCTCAGAAGGAACACCACCGCTCGCCGGGCCGAAGATCATCCGGATCGTCAAGATAGAACTTGCGCCCGGTCTTCTCGTCCCTCGCGCTGATACTGCCCACGTTAGGTTCTCCCCCGCAGGAATTAGCTGTCGCTAGTGTGCCGTCCCATAAACAACTTAACCAACTTGGGCATAGCAGCACCTCCCAACGAGCGCTGTTTACCTCAACTCGCCCGCGATCACAAAGAATCTGAATGTCCGCTCAGAAACCCTCTCCCGCGCTCGCTACCGCAAGCCGATGGTGATCACGAAGCGGGTTGCGTGCGGGTGCCCAGCAACCCCGCCAGAATCTCGGGAATTTCGAAGATCGCACGGTTGTTGAGCCTGCTCACCCGCTCGCGCAATGACCTCAACCGATCAGGATCGAGCATCGGCAAAATGCCATTCGCGATCTCAGCGAACGAGGGCAGCACCACGCCAAGCTGATTTTCCATGATCCAGTCCGCATTGAAGCGCTCCCACACGATGGTCCAGGAATTTCGCTCCAGGATCACCGGCAAACCCATTACCAACGCCTCGCTGATACTCACGGTGCCGGGCTTGCCAATAAAGTAATCCGCAAGACGCATGAAATATGGGATGTCTCGCGTGAACCCTTCCACATGGAACGGGAAGGGCAGATCCAGCGCGCGGAGGCGGTTTGCAAGCCGCTGATTGTGTCCACACAAAAAAATGAGCTGGGTTTTCAGCCCGGCGGCTGCAACCGTCTTTGCGATCTTCAGCATTTGACGCGAGCCGTACCCGCCAAACATCACAAGGCCGGTCGGCAGGTCGGGATGCAATCTCAGTCGGCTCCGCTCGCCCGCGCGATCGAGCGGCTGGCGATGATAGAAGTCCGGCCTGACGATCATTCCCGAAGTGCGAAATACCCGGTCGGGATGATGTCCCATCGCGTGCGCTTGCTCACGCGCGGTTTCGGTGCCGCAAATCAGGAATTGATCCTGGTGCTCCATCCAGAAGTGCGGCGGGTAATCGGCCAGATCGGTCAGGATAGTCACGAAAGGCGTGAGCGGACGCCCCAACGCCTGATCGGCCGACCTTAAGCCCTCGAAGAGTTCGCGGTTGAAGTGGGGAATGACCGATACGACCAGGTCTGCTGGATTCCTGGTCCAATACCGCTTGAGCTCCGCGGTTGCCTGCGCATGCATCGCCCGAATCGCTGACCGGAGCACGCGTAGATACACACCGCTGCCGAGTGTAATCCCGTAGCGCAAAGCGGTGTTGTAGAAATCTTCCATCCGAACCCGCGTGATCCGCGCAATCGTGTCGACTGGTTCCAGGATCTCACGCAGATTAACCACGCGTAGTTCCCAGGGCCGCGACTGTTGTTCCAATACCGACTGCAGGCCGGCAGCCGTTGCGCGATGGCCGCCTCCCGCATCGAAAAATATGATGCAAACCCGCGGCTTCGCCTCCCACGGCGCTTGAAGCGAAAGAGAACCACCCATGAAGCTATCCTCCGCGCGGCGGCATCCGGTTTTCGTTCACCTGGATCAGATCAGCGCGTCGTCAGTGTATCGTGGGAGCAGCATCCAAAGCGTTTCAACTTTGTTTAGTGCCTCTTTCCAGACGTATTTTATGATTTACGATGCTATTCTAGCTTAATTGAAACAGAGGACTCAATCGAGCAAACACCTCGCCGGGTGGCTGTGAATTCAGAGAAGCGAATCGTGTCAGGTAAGCTCGGACGCAACTTGTCTCTGCTCGCGCCACCGCAGGCGTCGTGAATGCGGCGATAAGGACCACCACCAGGAGCCGGATTGAGTGGCGCACGTTTCGAGCCTCCGCTTATTCAAGTCCATTCCCCATAGACCAGACGGACTCCCCCCGGCGAGACGTCTTCTAAACGCCGCGATTCGCTTGGCGCCGCTCAGCGATAGGTCATTCGCTCCAGATGCTCAGGGTACCGGGCGCCTTGCACCGCAATCTTTGATGCTGCGCTTTCGATCTCGTGGAGATCGTCCGAGGTAAGTTCGACTGCAATTGCTCCGTTGTTCGGACCGGACCTGCGGATGGCGGTCGTAGGCGCTCCCTCTTACTTCGCGAAGCGATCGGCGCCAAAGACGCCGCAGCAATTGATCACTCACAATTGCATCAACCTGCGCCTGCCCACTCGCAGCGGGCTCTACGCCTGGGAGTTTGAGAAAGGCAAGCGGCGACTGAACGTGCACGTCGAAGGGCAGCTCATCTTCAATGGCACTGCTCAGATGCTCAACGCGGCGCTGCCGGATTCGGTTTGGCCTATGTGCCCGACGACTTGGCACAGCCCCAGCTTTCCAGAGGCCGTCTCAAGTGAGTGCTCGAGGATTGGTGCCTTCCATTTTCGGGCTACCACCTGTACTTCCCGATCCGCCGCCAGGTCACCCCAGCCTTCGCGCTACTCGTCGAAGCGCTGCGCTACCGGGGGGCGTAGAAAGGGTTTCGAAATGGAACGCTGATCGCCGCAGACCGGCAGAGCCGCCGCTGAAGTTGCTGGATGGATGTGTTAGTCGTGAAACTCTCGCCGGAAACCCGTTCCTCAAGGGGGTTGAGCATGAAATCCGAAAGCCGCAAGCAAGGCGCCAGGCCATCGGGCCGGCGCGTGTCCGGCCGATGTCTTTGCGGTGCGGTGGAGCTGGAGATCGACTTTCCCGCCTTTTGGTTATGGCACGATCACTCTGTCGCCAGCCGCCGCGCGCACGGCGCCGCCTATGCGACCTATATCGGATGTTGGCGCAAACACGCTCGCGTGGTGAAGGGCCACAAAAGCATCGCTCGCTTCGAGGACGCGACGACCGAGTCGACCCGCAGCTTCTGTTCCCGATGCGGCACGCCGCTGCTCTATGCACGCAAGCGCTCGCCGCACATGGTCAATATTCCGCGCGCGCTCTTCACCGGCCACACCGGCCGCGAGCCCCGCTACCACGTGGCCATCGACGAGCTTCAGGATTGGGCCTATACCGGCCGGCCGCTTGTCCCCCTCAAGGGCTATCCCGATGTCGTCTGGGAACGCCCGAAATCACGCAAGCGCCCGCGCAACGTCGATCGCCTTGACCTCCCTGGCCCGCGCATCTCATCCGCGCGTCCCCGTATCCTTCGTGAAGGCATCTACCTCCCCAGGACTTGAAAGGGCGGCCGAAGTTTCACGTTTGCAATTGAATGTCTAAATGTCTATTTTTGCCAGACAATCGACAAACCCGTGCGTACCGGTACAACCGTCGTTAAAGCCCGATCCCTTCCGGGCAGCGGATGATTCGTGACCTCAGCGAGATGAGATACACGGCATCCATCGGCGTCATCTTCGCGTTTTGGCTCGCGTTCGTTTCCCCCTCCTGGGCCGATAGCGGGTCTCCACACCCCGCGGACCAGCAGGCCAAATTGGCCTATCACCTCCAACACTTCGGCGATGCGTTCGGATACGCGCGCCATGTGGTTCGTCGCGGAGATTCAGTTTCCGCATTGCCTCGCGCTGAGCGTCCGATGAACCTGCACTACCGATGGCGAGGCGACCAAACGCTGGACGATTTTCTCGCCCGAACCGGCACCACCGGATTTCTGGTTTTGAAAGATGGGAAAATCGTTTCTGAGCGCTACTTCATGGGTGCTGAGAAGAAGTCGCTTTTCATGTCCGAGTCGGTCGCCAAGTCTTTTACTTCCACCCTGGTCGGCCTGGCTCTGGCGGACGGAAAAATCCAGAGCGTCGACCGTCCGGTAACCGACTACGTCCCGGAGCTCAAAGGCTCCGGCTTCGAAGGCGTTTCAATCCAGGATTTGTTGGAGATGTCGTCCGGCGTAAATTTTACGGAGGAGTACACGAACCCGGCATCGGACATCAACGTCTTCTGGCACAGCACGATTGTGGGCAATGCTTCGGCCAACGACTTCGCCAAGTCGCTGCAAAGTGCGGGACCTCCCGGCCGCGTGTTTGTCTACCAAAGTATCGACACGCAGGTCCTCGGATGGATGGTAAGAAAAGTGACTGGCGAATCGCTGGCAGACTACTTGTCCCGAAAAATCTGGCAGCCACTCGGCATGGAACAGGATGCGACCTGGGTGACGGATCGGGGACCAGAAGCGATGGAAGCGGCGTATTGCTGTCTCAACGTCACACTTCGAGACTACGCCCGCTTCGGGTTGATGTTTTTGAACAAGGGGAAATGGAACGGCAGGCAGGTGGTTCCGGAACAGTGGGTCGCGCAAGCAACCACTCCCCATGGCCCGCAGGTTCAACCAGGAAATCTCTATTCGGGTTTTCCGCTGGGATACGGATACCAGTGGTGGACATTTCCCGGCTACGATCACGCATTCAGCGCGCGAGGACTTTATCAGCAGTACATCTATGTCAGCCCCGCCGATGGCGTAGTGATCGTTAAAACCAGCGCCAACGTAGCCGGCGATCCCGCGATAGAGACGTTCGCCGTGTTCCAGGCAATCTGCCAGGCACTCCGAAGCCCCTGAGGCGTCACGAGGGAATCCTGTGCTCTCGCCCTGACAGGGAGAGAATGGCGCCCATTTGTTCGGGCGCAAAGAGAGGGTTAGGAATTAGTTTGCGAAGCGACCTTTAGCCTTCGCCCTTCAGGGAGAGGTCACGGTGAGGGTCTTTTCTTCAGCGGTCACGAAGTGACCGCGACTGAATGATGCCTCGGCCTGCGTGTCATTCCCGCGCGGCTACGCCGTGCGCTTCGCGCCTGCCGCGCGAGGAATCCCGATCCTTTCCGATGTTCTCTAAATCGTGGCGCGGGCGGGACCGCTGCCCTGAGCGGAGCCGAATGGGTGCCCGTGGATCCGATGCGCGGAATCTTTTCCGCGCCGCCATACTTCGGATTGCAAGCGCAAGCCCCCGCGGCAGAGCGAACGCGACGAACACGGTGAGGGTCCTCCCTTCCGCCCCGATTTTCATTGCCACAATACTCGTCGACGTCCGAAACTCGAAAAATTCCCGATTTTCCTGGTGGAGCTGACGCGGATCGACCGCGCTCGATAGCGCTTGATGGATGCGCCTTCCCCTTCAGGTTCAGTCAGCGGCTGGTTGCACCCAAGGCCCGACCCCGGTAAACCGTGCCGGCGCGATTCTGGTGACGTATCCCGCAATGTTCCGCATGGAGGCCGGCGGAGAGTCCTTCCCCGGCCCGAGGTAAATTGGCGCCAGGCGATGCAAAAGGTCCACCGCGCCGCCTTCCGTAACCCGCGCGTTGCCGTATACCACCAGGTATTCGCGCAATCCCTGCGCGTTCGTCTCATCGCCAAGCAGGGACATGGCAACTCGCGCATCGCGCCCGATGTTCTTAACCTTCTGATGCTTGCCCAGGTGGCTCACTACGAACTCTTCGCCTTCAATTCCGACCCACACTACGGTGACCTGCGGGCTGCCGTCCGGATTGAGCGTGGTCAAATGAGCGAATGGTCCTTTTTCGATCAGCTCGTATATCGATTGCGGAATCTTCATGCGTGTCTCTCCGTTAGAAAGGGCCGTCAGCGGCTTGTGTTGCCGGCTTTACGCAACAGCTGCAGCTCCCTGGTTAAGTCCTCGATACGCTTGTCGCGCTCGGCCAGCATCGTTTTTACATCTGCCGCCTCAAAGCGCTGCGGGATGTGTTGCGGACAGTTTGAGTCCCAGGCCGCGACCGTGAAAACGATCGCTTGTTCTACCCGCGCCCGGTAGCCCTCCGGCTTCAGCTTTTTGATCAGCTCCGGATCGTTCTCCTCAACGCGTGCCTCGCCCCAAATCTTCACCCGCTGACGGTTCCCGTAGTCGATGAGGAAGATGAAGGCTTTCGGATTCTCGCTCAGATTACCGAGCGTGATGTATTGGCGGTTGCCTGCGAAGTCGGCAAACCCGAGCGTCTTGTCGTCCAGCACTTTGAGGAAGCCGGGTGGTCCGCCACGATGCTGGATGTAGGGCTGGCCCTCCGCGTTCGCCGTTCCCAGGAACACGCTCGCCTGGCGTCCGATGAACTCCGCCAAATCGGGCGTGATGCGCGTCTCCCACGATCCGCGCTCTTCCATGCTCGCATAGCCCTGCCGCGATCCCTTGCGGCTCTGGATCGCCTTGACGGTCGGCGTAAAGGCTACATCGCTGGGATACGAAGTCCCCGCCGGCCTCTTCACTGCGGCGCGACCTTATCGATCTTGGCGATCCGATGATGAGTGACGGGAAGGACGGGAGCTGTCATCGAAATCTCTCCTTTTCCTCGCTCACTGCTGTGAGGGGCTGCGGATGAGGCCTGCTGCGGCTGATGAGCGCGACCGGCGACAGTTTCTCCGCCTGAGCCGCCGCACTACCTTTGCGGCGTCGCGTCGATTTTGCCGGGAACACGAACCCGGCTGGCGAGTAACTCGTCGACCGCGATTTACCCGGTCGTCATCGATACGACCAGTAAGGCGCCCGCGAGTCCATCGGAGCCGGGGTATTCGTCTAACCGGAAGCAACACGACGGAAACATCGCGAGGGAATCCTGCGCTCTCGCCCTGACGGGGAGAGAATGGCGCCCATTTGTTCGGACGCAAAGAGAGGGTTTAGGAATTAGTTTGCGAAGCGACCTGAGCGACCGGAGACATAGGTAACACTTTAGACCGGCAACATAGGTAACACTTTTTCGTAGTTTTG
>JBKQNE010000167.1:0-3219 GCA_052146355.1 Binataceae bacterium (SeqCode)
TAGAAAAAACCTTTGACGAGTATATACCTCCCGCGGCACCGATTGCGACCGGATCACGGGTCAGTCTGGAAAAATTTCCACGAGGAGTTGTGCTTAACTTCTCCTTGGAGACTTTGGCCTCTGCGAGGGCAATCTATTCGCCGGTGTCGCTTCTTGGGGAGTGGTCGCCGGCTGTGTTAAAAACATGAGAGTCCCGTGTTCGCAGGGGCAGGTCTTATCCGCAGAATCCTCGCGCTGAGGTCAAAGGGGACGAACGACTCTATGAAAATCGCCAGCAATATCACCGAACTGATTGGGCACACTCCGCTAGTACGGCTGAACAAGGTCACGGAAGGCTGCGTAGCCGAGGTGGTCGCAAAGCTGGAGAGCCAGAACCCCGTGGGCAGTGTAAAGGACCGCATCGGCGTGAGCATGATCAACGAAGCGGAGCGTGCGGGAAAGATTCAGCCGGGCAAGACGGTGCTGATTGAACCTACGAGCGGTAATACCGGAATCGGCCTGGCCTTCGTCGCCGCGGTGAAAGGCTACAAGCTGATCTTGACAATGCCAGAGACAATGAGCCTGGAGCGGCGTGTGCTGCTGCTGGCTTTTGGCGCGGAGATCGTTCTAACCCCCGGTCCTAAGGGAATGAAGGGCGCTGTCGCCAAGGCAGAAGAGTTGCTGGCGAATACTCCCAACGGTTACATGCTGCAGCAGTTCGACAACGCCGCCAATCCCAAGATTCATTTCGAAACCACCGGCCCTGAGATCTGGGATGACACCGACGGGCGCGTGGATTTCCTGATCTCTGGCGTGGGTACTGGCGGCACCATCACCGGTGTCTGCGAGTACATCAAGCCCAAAAAGCCATCTTTCAAGGCTATTGCCGTCGAGCCTGCGGATAGTCCAGTGCTCTCCGGCGGAAAGCCTTCCCCGCATAAGATTCAGGGGATCGGGGCTGGTTTTGTGCCCAGCATCCTGCGCCGGGATTACATCGATGAAGTGATTACGGTCACCAACGAGGACGCGATTCGCATGGCGCGTCGTCTGCCGCTGGAGGAGGGTATTTTTGTGGGGATTTCTTCCGGGGCCGCCGTGGTCGCGGCTCTGCAGGTGGCGCGCCGTCCGGAAAATTCAGGAAAGCTGATCGTGGTGATTCTGCCCTCATTTGGCGAACGCTACCTGAGCACCGTGCTATTTGAGGACCTGCGAAACCGGGCGCAGCAGATTCCTACCTCTGTGCTTCCGGCCTGATTGGTTGATCGATTTCGGAGGTTCGGGAGAACTCTAGGGGAGACAGCGCAATCTATTCAGCCGGATTTTCGCCCGCTAAGGGAAACATTAATTCAAGCAGGTCCCGCGCATCGGGGTCGCCAATCCAGGCATGTCCAACTAAGAACAATGAGGCCTGCTCAAAGTTGAGGCTGCTCACTTGCGGGGTTGAGTATGGCTTCTTCTGAGCTGTCTTTGGCTGCATGGGCATCCAGGTTCTCCTGCCGAGCGGCCCCGCAAAGGAGAGTACGCTGAATTTTAAATCGTGCGGGTGCTAGGGCATTTTGTTACGAAATCAGAACAGAGACATAGCAATCGGGTGGAAATCTCTGTGGAAATCTGGCTGGAAGAGGCTGATTTTAGGGCTTTCCTCAGAACGTGGCGGTGTATGATGATTTTTCCGTAAGCCAGCCAGGAGTTCAAGTGCAGACAGTCGGAGAGTTGGGCGTCGGCGGTTGCCCTTCTGGGTTGTTGCCTTGCCCTACAAGCAGCGGGGAAAAAATGAGAAGAATGCAGCAGGGCTTACTCTGGTTAAGCATTTTGATGGTCACCGCGCAAAGCTTGTCGCCAGCGTTGCTGGGTCAGGCGGCCTCGGAATCCAAGGCGGATGCGGGTTTGCCCACTGACTGGAGTCACCAGCACGTTATTTTTTCCCGCCCAGCCACGGCGGAGCAGACCGCGCGCGTGCAGCGGGATCCTCGCTATTGGCAGCAGATCGCCCGGCAGTCGCCGGCAAGGTTAACTCAAGCACGGACGGGTGACGTGCTGGCATCCGATTTGCAAGTTGATCCAAGAGCCATGTTCCCTGTCCCGGGCAGGAATCGCAAGCTCCAACGCGATTGGGCAGAGGATCTCGGTAGTGGTGCGAGTGTCGGCGCCGGGAACTATCCCGCAAAGTACTCGCTTAAAATCACCACCGCCAACTGCGGCAGCGCGGCGCAACCCGATTTTGTCGTGTACGGCACCGGATCTCCGGTGTCGGGCACGCAAGCCACGATAGCGGCCTTCGACAACCTCTATTCTGGCTGTAGCGGCACCGTACCTAAAGTCTACTGGGCCTACAACACCGGCGGCACAGTCGGGACTTCTCCGGTATTCTCGCTCGACGGTACACAAGTTGCGTTTACGCAGGCCGACGCATTAGGAAACGGGAGTCTGGTCCTGCTGAAATGGGCCGCCTCAACCACAGAGACGATCGCCGGTCCGGCGTCCCTTACTGCCGTATCTGCCGCATCGTATGCGACCTGCGCCACCCCGCCATGCATGACTACGCTGGCGCTCGTCGATGCCACTCTCCCAGCCCCCGACACCAACTCGTCTGTCTTCTACGACTACTCCAGTGACACCGCCTACGTCGGTGACGACTCCGGTTTTCTCCACAAGTTCAACCCAGTATTCAACGGGGTTCCTAACGAAGTGACGTCGGTCGTGTGGCCGGTGCCGGTAAACATTCTCACTCCGATGCCGCTCACCGATCCGGTCTATGACACCGTGAGCGGGAACGTGTTCGTGGAGGACCAGGGTGGGTATCTGTATGCGGTCAATTCCACGACGGGCGCCGTAACCCAGTCCGGTCTGCTGGATTACTCCACTGTGAATGATGGTGGCCCGGGCTTCATACAAGGTCCCGTCGTAGACTCCAGCGCTGGATTTGTGTATGCGTTCGCGCCGAGTGACAACAGCGCGAGTTGCTCCGGAGGGGCCTGCGCCGCCATTTACCAGCTCAGCACGACTTTCTCTGCCAACGCCACTGGAGCGGAAGCGAAGGTCGGAGCCGCCGGGGGCTCGCCGAGTCCACTATATATTGGCGCTTTTGACAGCGTGTACCAAAACTCCACGGACCCACCCACCGGGCACATTTATGTTTGCGGCAATACCGGAGCGACTCCGACCCTCTTCGAGGTCCCGATTGCGGCTGGAGTTTTCGGCACGCCAGTAACAGGGCCACAGCTTGCTGTTACCGCTACG
>JBKQNE010000168.1:0-30837 GCA_052146355.1 Binataceae bacterium (SeqCode)
CTCTGGTCCGGGCGCGACCGCGATCAGGCCAACGAGCGATAAACCTCATCGTGGTGCCCTTCCCTGTTGGCTCCGCAAAACTTCATCCGCACGAACGGAGACGCTAAGTTGGACCTGTGGCTCCTCAAAACGCCCAATCCGGGTCGCCCCGCTGAACTCATTGAATCAAAACCGTCACTAGCTGGGTACCGAGGTCATAGACCCCTCCCGCGACCAGGAGCGTCTCGTTGGCCTGGAACTGCTTTCGCAGACGGTTGACGGTGAGGAGCACGTTCTGGTCGGTGGCGACCGGAATTACTTGGGTTGGGTCTTTCGGATCGCCCCCGTTTTTTTTGACAATAGCTCGAGCTTGTTTGACCGCCGGAAAGATCAGGTTCACGAAGGGCAGTTGGTGGCTGTTGGGGAAGCTGTCAACTGCGGCTGCCACCGCGCCACACACAGAGTGGCCAAGCACAAACAAAAGCTGGGACGGGAGAACGCTGGTTCCGTAAAGCAGAGTGTCGATCAATCTACCGCTTGCCGTATTGCCTGCCACACGTGCAACAAATATGTCGCCAAGACCCTGATCGAAGATGAGCTCCGGCGGAACTCGCGAGTCCGAGCAGGAAAGGATCGAGGCGAAGGGAGTCTGTTTGTTGTCAGCAAGACAGGTTCGTCGCTCCGGATCTTCGCCTGGGTGCTGCTGGTTTTCCGATGCCCATCGGGCGTTGCCCGACAACAAAGCTGTCAGGGCCGTGGCTGGAGTCGTAGGCGCATCAGGGTTGCAGATCTCATCGGCCGCCGCCCGGTCCCGATGTATTAATGGCGAGACCGCGGTTGCCAGGAAAGTCAGTGCGCCGAACCGGACCAACTCTCGCCTGCTGATAAAAGTTTGCATTGTCACCCTCCCATTTGGGTTCGCTACCAATCGGTCAGTTATTAGTTGACTTCTAAAGCCGAGCGATTTTTTAGCCCTCTAACAGCTCCCGCGTCAAGTCGGGCGCCCGTCTGGCGGTTGTGGACCGCTCGCGGTGGCGGCAAAGGCCCGCTGCGAGCCTTTGCGTCGCCTTCCAAGACAGCTCCGCGGCTCTTGCAGGCGATTTTTTCTCGACGCACCGCTCCCTGCTCTGCTCGACCGCTGCGCCGCCCCAATCCCATCCAAACCCACGTCCATCAGCGTGTTCATCGCACTTATCAAAGTGCTAGTTCACTCTGATAATGGAAATCCGGGAGTAAGTTCGCGAGACCTTGTTCGATTCGGAAAATCATGCGCGGGCCCAATTTCAAAGCGGCGCGCAGTAGCGAGAGGCCTCAATCTTCCCGAGTACCAGTGCCGATTCTCTACCGTGAGAGCAGCACTCCACCTCTCTTGGTCCACTGGCAGGTCAAGGATTCAGTTGCTTGAAGATTCCCGAAAATTCGAACGGCGTCTGGGTCAGGCCGCTGCAGGTGTTCTGCGGTTGAGATCCCGGCGACGGGCATTGTACGTCGCGGGCGATTGACCACAACGCGATCAGGTTGAAGCCATTGTTCTGCGCGTAGTTGAGAAGGAGCTGCGCGTCGCTGAGCTGAAACACTTCGCCGGCGACGTCGTTGTAGCCAATCATTGGAGTCACTCCGATCATCGCATCGAGCTGCGCTGCGCTCTTGGCAGGATACAGCGTCCCAAGCTGGCTCGCCGTGGCGACGCCGGCGTTGATCGCGTCCTGGCCCATCTGGGTATCTGTCCATCCGTAGTCCATCGCCATCACGTTCACCGCAGTGACAGTGACGCCCTTGGCAATCGCGTCCGCGATCACATTGACCCCGTCGCTGGTGAGTCCTGTCGGCAGCACCGGAAGCGTGTAACTGACCTGAAGGCCAGGATGGGCAGCCTGAAGCAGCGCCAGCGCCTGATTGCGCCGCGAGATCGACGCGGTATCGGCGACCGCGGCGCCTTCCACATCGAAGTCGACGCGCTTGAGGTTGTACTGCGTAACGACAGCGTCGTATTGCGCCTCGAGCGCGCTCACCGAGGAACAGCTCTGCGCCAGCTCGGTATTGGCCTCTCCACCAAACGACACGATCACGTCGCCGCCGGCCGCGCGCACGCCCGCGATATCCGCGTCGGGGAAATTATCGGAGAGCACATAGTAGGTGCCCCACGATGCGGTGCAGCCATTGCCGGTTTGGTCCACGATGAAGGCGAGCGTGTAGTACTTGCCCACGCTCGAAAGATTGTTGGTCAGGTTGAAGGTCGGCCACAGCGTCATATCCACGTATGGCGCAAAGAAGTGCGACGGGAATGCCGCGCCTGTTGCGGTTGGACTGAAGAACCAGCCCCGGCCGCCGAAGTCATAGAACCAGCGACTCGTCCCCGATGCGTACCACAACCACGAGTTGGTCCCGAAATCATAGAAGAACGGGTAATCATTGGGATTGGTGTAAAGGAACGCGTTCAGCTCCGGATCGTAAAAGTACACTCCTCCGTCCCCGGCATCGAACACGTCCTCGAACCCCAATCCGGCGGACCCCGTTCCAAAATGGTAAATCCATGGATACTGCTGGTCGCTGTAATAGCCGAAGAAAGTCCCGTCCGGGAAGGTTAGATGGTAGAGCTGGTTCCCGTCGGATACCTCGCCGTTGAAGAACGAGGCGTGCGAAGGGGCATTAACGACTATCGGTGCCGCGCCCGCGGCGGTGCTCATCGTAAAGACAGTGCTCATCGTAAAGAAGAGTGCGGCCAGACCAACACGTGCGGTCACGCGACCGGTGAACGTCCTTATTCCACGTGCAGCTATTTTGAGCATCCTTCTCTCCGGGCCAAAGATGATTCAACGGTGGTGAGATTCAACCTCCGAAAGTATACGGAATGCGGGGCGAGCGCATCAAAATACTTCATCGGCGCTTAAGTCGACGTAATCAGCAGGTCGTCGGTTCGAATCCGACGGGTGGCTCCAATAAACCCCCACGCAGAACTCCCCGCCGCTTACGTGACCGCGAGAGTAAATTTACCGCCGGTATCGTTGACAAAGATGTGGATTCAATCTAATGAGCCAGCCGGTCTTCGGCGATGTCGAACCCATCACGTCGTTTCGCAACTCGTGGACACACCCGGCGTCGTATTTTCCAACATGCACGTGAACGTCGCGGAGGTCATCCTTCTCGATCCTTTGGCCCGCGGCCTCGAAGCCATCGGTACAACGGCGCTGATCAATTTTGCCGTCAACGCCGTCAATACAGCTTTCCCCGATGCGACCTCACAGCTTTCCCCGATGCGACCTCGTCCACGGTTGCGATTACCGAAAATCCCAGTGACAGGTTAGATACCTTGATGTTGATCAATTGGTTTCATTGTTTCAGAGCTCCGAACTGCGGCGTATAAATGGCACCCCCCAAGCCGCACTTTCGGATCGCGCAATTGGCAACGCTCTACGAACGCGTTCCGCCGGACTTTTATGGCGGTGCCGAACGTAGCACTTCATACCTGACGGAAGAGTTGGTCCGCCGCGGTCATGAGGTCGCCCTGTTTGCCTCAGGTGATTCAATTACTTCTGCGAAGCTGGTATCGGGATTTCCGCGATCTCTACGGCTGGCAGGACTCCCTTTGGCTGCGGTCGGTCCGGGACTCCATCTTCCAATGCTGGCCGAGGCCTACGCAAATGCCCACCACTTCGACCTGATCCATTCGCACCTCGATTACTGGTGTTTTCCCTTGGCGCGGTTGTGTCCGACACCCACCATTGTGACGATGCACGGCCCCCCTCCACGGAGATTTGTCGAAACTGGTCTATGAGCGCTTTACCGACATTCCACTGGTGTCGATCAGCCACGCCCAGCGCGCACCGTTGCCAAAGATGAACTGGGTGGGAACTGTCTACCACGGGTTACCGCCTGACCAGTTGAAGTTCAATCCGCGTCCGGGGAAATATCTCGCGTTTCTTGGGAGAATTTCTCCCGAAAAGGGCGTCGACATCGCGATCGAGGTGGCTTTGCGGGTGGGCATTCCGCTCAAGATCGCCGCGAAAGTAGACGTGGTCGATCGAGAGTATTTCGAGACCATCATCAAACCCAAACAGTGCCCACCCGAGGTCGAGTACATCGGCGAAATCGCCGAACATGAAAAAGGCGAATTTTTGGGAGATGCGCTGGCACTTCTTTTCCCTATCGATTGGCCCGAGCCGTTCGGCCTCGCCATGATTGAGGCCTTTGCCTGCGGTGTTCCGGTTATCGCGCGTCCACGGGGATCGGTTCCAGAGATCGTGCGTGACGGTAAGACAGGGTTCATAGCATCGACCGTTGAGGAATTGGCCGAGGCAGTGAAATGTATCGATCGGCTCTCGCGCGCTGCCTGCCGTACAGAATTCGAAACGCGCTTCACAATCGCGCACGTGGCGGAAGGCTATGAGCAGCTCTATTCGCGCCTAATCTCTGCGCGCAGGAGTGGATGAGGGTCCGATAGGGGACGGAAGACCAGATTCACGGGTGACGAAACGCAATTGAACCCCGACTCTCGAGCGTTTCAGAAAAATTCTGTATAAGGCCCGCATTGTGATGGCATTCAGTGCCTGACCGTTCAAACGACCCGCAACAACATTGCCCGCAACCGTTACCTTTCCATTCGGAGCGATCGTTCCCGAAGCGGCATCATCTCTGGCCCTGACTTGATTCGACCGACGCAGATACCTGGCACCACGCGCTGCGCCACCAGTTCCAGGGCCCGGGCCGCTTTTTATTGGCAGCGCACTCTCTCCTCGTTTTTCCATCCGACCTTGAGAGCGACCGGACCGTCAGGGCCTCCGGTTCCGCTTCAGCCGTCAGTCACTCACACGACCGCTGACGACACGTGCGCTCAAACAACTTTTGACTCTCTTGCTAGTAAAAGCACATGAAAGTTGCAATAACTCCAATTTCACAGTATTAACTGGGTGTGGGCGGTCAGTACGAGTTTAGGCGCCCCTTGTGCTCAAATTTTGGTCAAGGTCTGCCTGGTCTTAAGTCAGCGCGTTGGCGACAAGGGAAGGAATTCATGGAAAAGCATATTCTTTGGGTTCGGATGGACAACTCAAGGCGAAAATTCCGGCCGGGCGCCTGGCTGAAGCTGGCCGCAGTCGTGATGCTTATCGCCGCGATCGCGCAGACAACCGTGCAGCCGACCGCCATCGCTCAATGCAGCGGTTCCAGTGTGACCCTCAAAAACCAAAATTCTTTCCCAATATGGCTTGGTGAAACCGTTGTTCCCGGCCAGGCAATCCTGACGCCGCCAGGCACCCCCCCCAACTGGGAGATCAACGCGGGCGGTTCAGTTCCCCTGTGTCTACCGGCGAATTGGACCTCGGGAGTTTTTTGGCCGCGCACCGAATGTAACTTTGCCGGCACGTTCGGGCAGGACTCAGGTTACGTGGCATGCAACAATACGACAGATTGCTCTGCAAACCATGTTTGCTATGGCGGAATGTGCGTGATCAGTTGCACGAGCAACGCAAACTGTAGTTCGCTAGGTGCGTCCTCCATTTGCGTTACAGGGGGTAATTCTATTCAATTCTGCGGCTTTTCGACCGGCGTAGTATGTAAAACTGGTGATTGTGGGAATGGCATGTACCAGTGTCAAGGCACTTGGGACGGCAAGACGACACAAGAGACTTCGGGGACCCCTGCCTCGTTGTTCGAAGTCACTACCACGGCTAACGTCCCCAATTTCGATGTATCGAATGTTTCCGGATACAATAACCCGATAGACGTCTCCGTATCGCCAATTAATGGCTCTGTCTGTTCCTCGGTAGCTTGCGGGACCGACCTCAACGCCAGTTGTCCGAGCCTCCTGCAGATCATCGAACCGCCTACCAGTACTGCGAGCTCCATCAGTTGCGGTAGTGGTGAGTACTGTCAGAGCGGAACCTGCGAAGCCTGTCCGAGCTTGGCACCTATGGGGGCCTGTGTAGGCAACAAAACCTGCGTCATTGGTTGCAACCAGCCCCAAAAGTTGTGCGGTACTACCTTTCCCCCACCGGTGTACGCACCGGGCATTTCAGGCCTGGAATGCAGCATGACTATCCCCAGCGGCACCGTCCACGGTGTCTCATTCACCGCTGATGGGTCGGAGTACGTAGACATGTATCAAGCCAAAAACCAAAGCGGAAAGGTGGTTCCAACCAACTTAGGCGTGACAATGTTCTCAGGGAACCAAGGCACGCCCACCTGCTGGGGCGACATTGATTGCAGGCCCGACGAAGTGTGTCTACTCGGCAGCGCGGCTACCGGAATCGCGGGCCTGCCTTCTTACGTTGGAATCTGCGCGATGCCCGCTATGGGAGGAGGAAAGCCGACGTTCCCTCAAACAGCAGACTGCTTGTCGACATCGGATATAGGGAAGGGTTGCGGGGGTTATCCCAGCAGTGGGGTTTATACTTGCGTCGCCGCCAGCCTGGTGAATCCCGGGGCTGCTTGCATTTCCGCTTTACCCGCGACAGTCGGCCTCGGCACGTACAATAGCAGTAGCAGTCTCTTCAGCGGGATAGGGGCCCCGATTAACCCGGAATGGGAAGCGACCGCGTTCTGGGCTGCGGGTAACGGAACCACCACCGGAACGACGCCCTTCTACGAAGCTTTCTCGAACGCCTGCCCGCATCAATACGGCTGGGGCTACGACGACAATACGGGCGGTCTGTCGTGCCAGGGCGCCACAGCTTTTACCGTCAATTTCGGCCAGACTTTGTACCCCGCATTCTTCACTGGTCAGCAAACTGCCAATAATGGGATCTGGCAATTGAACTTTCCGAATGGTACGTTCTTCGGGTACTATAGCCTTGCCTCCTACCCATACCTCTATCAGTACGGACTAGCGTGGGAGTACGTAGACGATGCGAAGGACGGGGCTAGGGGAGTATACTTCTGGGATTCTTCCTTGAATTCCTGGCTCTACACGAATCCCAGCGATTTCCCCTATTTGTATGAATACGCCTCGTCATCTTGGCTGTGGTACTACTATGGAACGAGCCGATATTTCTATGAGTTCGGCGGCATGATGAGGGGGACGTTCTTCAGTCCGCCGCCTGGCTAAAGGATGAAACAATTCGGGAGACAATGGTCGGCACAGACTAAGATCATAGGTGCTGCCTGCGAGGAGCATCCGAACCCTTTCAGGGGGGTGAGTTTTCGTGCGTGCCGTTGGTCAGGTTCAGAACCGAAGGCTGTTTGTTGTCGCCCTTTACAATAATGATCAAATTGTGCTCGAAAGCGATCTTTCTGATCTGGGTCATGAACGGTACAAACGGCGAGTCGGGATCAGGCGCGCGCAGGAATTCGGCGTAGCTTAGGTATTTCGCTAGCCCCAGGAAAAAGCCCATGCAGGTTCCGCTGAATTTGGCGTCGTCCGGGTCCGCGCCATCCCAACGCACTCCGCCGATTTCAGCGGGCCAATAGGAGGTTTGCACGTCTTCGATTACGTAAATGCCATGCTCGGTTAGCGCGCTGAACAGCGCGCGGAAGGAAGTGAGTTGATGCTCGCTCAGGTGTGACCCGTCGTCGATGATGATATCGAAGGGCCCCTCGAGCGTTATCAGTTGGGCCAGATCAGATACCGACCCCTGATTACCGCGATGAATTCGGGTATGTCGCGTTGCCAGCGCGGCCTTGAATTTGTAATCGAACCCCACAATCGTGCCGCGCGGAAAGAATGCGCGCCAAGCCAGCAGCGATTGTCCACCGATGTCCTCGTCGGTGCCGCCGACGCCGATCTCCAGGAGCTTGATGCGACGGTACTTGAGCGGGCGGAACAGCTGCTGATACGTCCATCCGTAAGAGTGGAAGAGGGGGCGGTGCTTGTCGGACCCGAACCAGAACAGCAGATGCCGTATCGGTATTGGGAACCAGGAGATCAAGGCGGCCACGAGATTGAGGAACCGGTAGTAGGCAGCGGACTTCTGCAATGGACTCTTCTGGTCCCAGCGCAGAGGTTTCTTGACGATGGGGCTCAGCGCTCGGTGGAGCGCGCCTCCGACCCGTCTGACGGTGTTGCAGTTCGGAGCCGGACGGTTCGACGCCATTCCTTCCTACCCCTGCCGACCTGACGGTGCGAAACTGCGCGCACGAATGAGGCAGCAGCGAAGCCTGGTCGAGATTCGCAGGTGGGGCTGCCGCGCAGCGACTGCGAGCGCGTTCCGCGCAGCACGGCGCTGCCCGGCCGCAAGGGCGATGGCGGCGGCGTCGATCGCCCAGCGGGTCACGCCTTCGCTGATGCTGCGGTCGTCCATCCCGACTTCATGTAGATATTCCCGTGTGACTTGGTGGAAGCGCTCGGCCGGGTCGGGCAGGGCGTCGCGCCGCCGTTGCGCGGATGCACGGACGCCCAGCATCGAAAGTGCCCGCTGCTCGACGTCGCGCCATTCGAGCTGTCCGGGATGTCGACGATAGCGAAGCAGCGGCTCGGCCAGATTGATGAGCTCGTGCCGCGCAGACAGCCTGACCCACAGATCATAGTCTTCGCATTGACGGAAGGCGCGACGGTAACCCCCGACGGCGACGAACGTGTCACGGCGGATGAGCACCGTGGGATGGGCGATGCAGTTGCAACGTTCCAAAGTGGCGCGTATCTGTGCCGAGTCGGTGGGCAGATCGCTGGCGCCGAGTTTAGCGCCCGTGGCATCGATGATCTCGTAATTGCTGCCGACGACGGCGACGGAGGGTTGCGCCAACAATGCCGCAACTTGGCGTTCTAGCCGATAGGGAAGAGCGATATCGTCGGCATCCATTCGAGCAACGTAGGCTCCTCTCGCGACCGCGATCGCATCGTTGAGCGTTTCGCAGATGCCGCGATGCGGTTTGCGCAGAACTTGGACTCGACGATCATCGGCCGCGTGACGTAGCAGAATTTCGACGG
The DNA here is from genome assembly GCA_052146355.1 of Binataceae bacterium (SeqCode). Lineage (GTDB taxonomy): Bacteria > Desulfobacterota > Binatia > Binatales > Binataceae > JAFAHS01. The sequence goes on from JBKQNE010000168.1 coordinate 8,837, forward strand.
TGTGATCGTCCGATCCGTCGTCGACCGTGATCAGTTCGAAATCGGTAAACGTCTGAGATCGGATGCTTGCGACCGCGGCGTCGACGAAGACCTCCGCGTTGTAGGTGGGCATCACAACGCTAACGACGGGATTAGACACGTTGTTATATGGCTCCGCGCCTCAGAGCATCCGCCCGGCAAGGCTTGCGCATCCGCGAAACGCAACTATAACGTTACCCCATGGGCGAGCCTCCGGTCAGCGTTGTCACCGTAGCATATGACGGCTATTTTTTTGTGCGGCTCTTGGTTGAAAAGGTCAGGGAGTTCATTGGACCGCGCCAGTATGAGATTGTCGTAGTCGATCGCGGAAGTCGCGACGGGACGCGTGCATGGCTGCGTAAGCAGCCCGATGTGCGCGTCGTGATTCGCCGGCAGTGGAGCGCGCGTCACGATCATGGCGAGGCTGCCGAAGCCGGCGTGCGTAATGCCCGGCACGAGCGGATTGTGCTCCTTGATTCTGATGCGCATCCCCTCGATCCCGGCTGGCTGCGTAATTCGGTTGACCGGCTCGATCATCACAATCGCATCTCGGGAGCGATCTTTCGCAGCCCTCATCGGGGAAACCCGCAGGGCTGGTATGTGCATCCGCATTTCATGACGTTCTTCAGGGAGGATCTGGGCGGGCTGATTGTGCTGCGCAAAATGCGCGAGGACGAGACCGATACCGGAGAGGAAGCGACTCTGCTCACGCTCGCGGCCGGTCATGGCATCATCGGTCACGAGATTAAGCGCTGCGAACGGTTTGCAGTCGGTCATCCGAGTTATCCAAGCATTGCTGGCGGTGTTTTTCACGCCTGGTATGTGACACGGCTTGCGAGGGACGAGGCCGCGGTCGCTGCCGAGACCAATGGGCTCGTCACCCGCGCCACATACCTGGAACCTCTGCTTGCGCGACTCCGCCAGCATTATCAACTGCAGTACTGAGACCGCGTCTTGAGTCGACCGGCGACAACCACCGAAAAATGGGTTCGCTCTCAAGACTGCAGGCGCTGCTCGAGCACCGTTTCATAGATTTCGATGACTCGTGCGACATTGCGATCGAACGCAAGCTCGGGTCGCACACGTTGAGCGGCTATGCTCATCGCGAGGCGGCGGTCACGATCCAACAGCGCCTCCATGGCCTCCGCCAACTCGCGCACGTCACGGGGCCTTGCGATGATCAGGACCTCGTCTCCTGCGCGCAGACGCTCGCCGGCGCCGTCCGCACAAGTGGTGATGACGGGTAGTCCCGCCGCGACTGCCTCGAGCGTTGCCAAGCTGCACGCGTCGTGAAGGGTTGGATGCACCAGGATGTCGGCCGCGGCATAAATACGCTCGATCGCGTCAACATTGCCTAGAAAAGAGATCAGCTCGCTGACGCCGAGGCGAGCAGCTCGGTGCCGGTATTCGGCGATGTCGCCATTGCCAGCCACGACTAGCCGCGCCTTACGCTTATCTTCACGAAGCAGCGCCAGCGCTGCGAGGGTCGTATCAACCCCCTTCAGCGGGAAATTGTGAGCGACTGCGAGGAATACGATTTCGTCGCTAAAGCCGAGGGCACCCCGGCTCTCGTTGCGATGAGCGGCCCGTTGCGCGGGCGAAAAGCGCACGGTATCGACGCCGTTAGGCACCACGCGGATACGATCCGCGGCGAATCCGTAAGTTTCGGTAAGCTCGCGCTTGACCATTTGCGACACGGCAATCACGTACTTTGCCGCTTTCATCTGCCGACGCTCGGTTGCGCGGAGCTCGCGCCGCCGGTATCGGAAGCCTGGCGAGAAGAACCTGCGCAGGCGCGCGGCAAGCGGCATTGCCGCCACTTCACGCCGCAGATTGAGCACGCGCGAACTGGCATGCGGATGGAAAACGTCTCCCGACCAGCCGTAGCCCATGTCGTGAACGACGTCGACCTCGAGTTGGCGCACGGCGGTCGCTATACCCTGCGCCTGGCGCAACGGCGAGGGCTTCCGGGCGAAGTAATGCCGCGCGACCGATGGTCCGGCAGGGGCGAATTCCGATGCGACGACATGGACCTCGTAGCCGCGCGCGAGGAGCGCCTCGGCAAACGAACTGGTCCAGCACTCGAGCCCTCCCGCACGAGGGTTAAAGCGCTCTAGTACCAGCGCGACCCGCAGCTTGGGGTCACTGGAGCCATCGCCTGCAGAGTGCCACGGTCTCAATGGCCTTGGGTTGCCGGCGAGCTACGCCTACCAGCCATCTGGATAGTAGGGAAGCAATCGGAAGAAGCGCTCGGGACGAACGCCGTCAAGTGTATGGATGGAAGGATTAGGATATAGTTGTGGGTACAAGCGAAGGTCAGTAAGCTCATGACCGGCAGCGGATTGACAGCCGAGTAGAAGCCTCCCAACGACATGGTCCAGCTGGCTCGGAAGCCCTTGAGCACGAGATTACGCAGCACGATGATTTCCGCTTGGCATGGCGCTCCGCCTCTCTGACCGTGTTCGCGAATTCTACCCGCAAGCGAACGAGGTCTCTACCGCGAAGCGATTCTTTTTCCAGTGGCAGAGAGATGCGATCGGCTCAGGGAATCATGTTTTCGAAGTGTTCGGGAGGGAAAGTCGACGTCAATTCCAGGGCCAACCGTACTTTTTCACCGCTCGATGTCGCCCGGCCCTTGTCAGATCTTGCGGCTGGAGTGCGCCCATCAAATTTGCGTTTGCAGACGATCCGGCAGTCGTGCCACTCGAAATCAGGGGCAGAATTGAGGCTCAGTGATGGTCGCCATTTGCAAGAAGCCTAAGCGGGACATGCAACCCAACAGAATTTCTCACGGTTATATGCGGAGATGAGCAATCTCAACAGCGAAAGCGTCAAGCTGAAGGACCTCCTTCGCCATCACGATGACGAGTTCGTGGTGAACGCGTACCGGTGCATTCTGGGACGTGAACCCGATCAACCGGGGCTCGAGGGTCATCTGTCGTCGCTACGATCTGCGAAGGCCACAAAGTTGGAAATAGTCGCCAATATCCGTTTTTCCCCGGAGGGACGCCGCAAACGCGCCAGAATAAAGGGCCTGTTCATGCCGCTATCATGGCATCTATTAGGCCATGTCCCGCGCTACGCGAGCAGATTTGTCCGCGGCCGCAACAACAGTACTTCTCCACCAGCTTCCCAACCTAGTCAAACGCACGATGCTGCTCCGCCTGCTTTCCACCCCACTCAAACGCCTGATTCTGTGGTTGACCAGAATCTGACGGCTATTCTGGAAAAGCTCTCTGAATTTGCCTCTGCTATACAGATGCTGAAGGGGCTGGCCGATGGTCTGCGCGAGATACGCCGCTCAGAAAGTGCATTGCGAAAAGATCTTCAGACCTTGGATGCGAAGGTTTCAGAATTGCAGACCAGGAATCTACAAACGCAAACCATCGTCGAAGAACTGTGCAGACGCCTGGCAGAATTAGATCGGTGCAAAGACCAATGAGAAAGCTGCCTACGAAGACGGAGTTGGCACCAAGGATATCCGACGCGCCTCTCACAGTACGTGGCGCGTGAGAGTGTCCGAGCGCTGTTCAGTGAGGCTCCTGTACCGCCGAAGACTATGAACTGGAGATCGGTGCGCTCAAGGCCGAACAATAGCGTATGAAGGTTTCGGTCGTCATCAATACCTACAATCGGGCAGAGAGCCTGCGCGACACAATCGAATCGTTGCGCTATCTCGATGGTCCCGACTTCGAGGTCATCGTAGTTAATGGCCCGTCGACTGACCATACAGGATCCGTGCTCGAAGCCTACAGTTCTGGTATCAGAGTTGGTGCATGCGCGGCTCGTAACCTGTCGGTCTCGCGCAATGTCGGAATAGAGATGGCGCGCGGCGATGTTGTCGCGTTTCTTGATGATGACGCCGTCGCCGACCGATTTTGGTTACGAGATCTAGCGGCGGGATATGACGCCTCCGACATTGCGGGGGTCGGTGGTCGCGTTTATGACTATACCGGCTTCCGTTTGCAATACGGCTATGCTCACGTAGACCGCCTCGGTAACGCCCGATACGATGCACCGACTCCGCTAACCGATTTCGCCTTCCCCGGAGCTTTGCAAATTCCCTATCTACAAGGAACCAATGCCTCGTTTCGGCGCGATCTTTTGTTGGAAATCGACGGCTTTGACGAGGAATTCGAATACTACCACGATGAGACCGACGTATGTCTTCGTCTGATCGATGCGGGCTATCGACTGCGCCAAGTTCCGAACGCATTTATCTACCATCGTTTTCTGCCGAGCGATGTTCGGAACGCTGAGAAGGTAGTCACGAAATGGTATTCGATTATCAAGAACAAGATCTATTTTTCACTGAAGAACTCGGAAGGTAAGGTCAATGTGCAGTCCATTATCCGAGATGCTGAACTATTTGCCGAGCAGTGCGAACTCGATCTACGGAGGTTCGTGGAGGCGAGAGGACTAGATCCGGAATTGATAGAGGAGTTTAAAGTTGATGCTGATGCGGCTTTCCGGCATGGGCTCGAACGGGGGCTGTCTCATGATCGGCGCCTGAAGAGCTCCGCGATCGCTGTGGACCTTCGCGGCGAGATTGCCTGCGATGTCAACGGACGGCCGCCCGGCCAGTTTCAGCGGTTTCCTGCGCTTCGGCCTCAGGATGGTCGACTGACGGTCTGTCTTTTGAGCCAACAATATCCTCCCGGAGTTACCGGTGGAATTGGCAGATTCAGTCACGACCTCGCTTGCGGTTTAGCGGAAGAGGGCCACGAGGTTCACGTGTTGGCGCGAAGCAACAAACCGCACAATACTGTGGATTTTGAGCAAGGTGTATGGGTGCATAGGCTGGTACCAGACGATTCGACCCCGCCACTACCAGAGGGCGTGCGTGTCCCTGTCGAATTGTGGCAGCACTCGGCCCGTGCGTTCCACGAGATCCTGCGAATCGAGGAATTGCACCCGGTGGACATCGTGGAGGCTCCGGTATGGGACGCCGAAGGACTTGCGACTGTCCTCGACGGGCGATTCACGACTGTGACAAGCCTCGAAACTCCGCTGAAGGTGGCTCTGAAAACCAATCCGAGCTGGATAGACGGCTCTCAAGAGCAAGCCAAGCGTCTCGCGGATATCGAAGCCGCCGAAGGGATAGCTGTGAACAGGGCAGACGGCGTCCGGGCTATTAGCCAGGCTGTATTGGAGACAATGCGCGAGGAGTATCGACTACACCTGGAGCCGAACAGAGTGCGCGTCATACCGCTAGGTATTCGAGATGTGGCCGACAAAGCCGCACCGCGCATGGACCAAATGGTGGAGGTGCTGTTCGTCGGAAGATTTGAGCACCGAAAAGGTATCGACGTTCTGCTCAAGGCGATTCCGAAGCTCTGCAATCGCTTCCCGAAGGTACGATTCCTTTTGGTAGGAGCTGACCTCGAGTCCCAGCAGGGCGGCATCGGCTACAAGGAGCGTTTCGAGAGCGCCAATCGTCACGCCGCATTCCTTGATCGGGTTCACTTCCTGGGCGAGGTGGCCGACGTTTCGGACTATTATTCGCGCTGCGATGTGTTCGTGGCGCCCTCTAGGTATGAGTCATTTGGACTAATTTATCTTGAAGCGATGCGCTTTGCGAAACCAGTTATCGGGTGCCGGGCGGGGGGCACTCCGGAAGTGGTTGGGCATGGAGTCACAGGCTATCTGGCAGAGCCGGGCGATCCCTATACTCTGAGCAAGTGGCTGGAGGTGTTGATTCGCGACAAGGAAGCCCGCCTCGCTCTCGGCCGGGCCGGGCGGCGACGGTTCGAGACGGCATTCCTTCGCCGATCGATGGTGGAGCGGACGATTGACTTCTATCGCTCTCTGCTGAGGAATCGCGCAACATATGATTCGCGTCAGCCTAGTTAACGGCATCTTCTATCTACCGGATGCGATCTCTTATAGCCTCGACTGCAAGGTTCGGGCATTGCGTGAGCTATTTGGTGAAAAGCTGGATTATCGAGTTTACGCGACTGGCACGAATCAAACAGATAGCAACATTCGTACGGTTGGCAGCGTGGCTGAATTGGCGCGAGATCCATTTCTAATCAACTCCGATCTGGTATGCTATGAGTTCGGGATATATTACGAGTTATTCAACTCGATTTTTTTGCTGCCACGCCGTTGCAGGAAGCTCGCCGTATATCACAACATCACCCCGGAAGCCTTGCTGGCGGCCGAGGACCAGAAATTAGCTGTTCGCCACGCACTCCAGCAAAAAGCCAATCTGCTGCACTGCGACCTCGTATTGACGGACAGCGATTACAACCGCCAGGATTTGATCGAGTTCGGAGTTTCAGAGCCGCAGGTCGAGGTGCTCGGCTTGCCTCTTCCGCCCGGATTCTCTTCGAATCGCACAGAGTTGCTCCGGGTCGATGGCTCAGTTGAACTGCTCTTCGTGGGACGTCTGGTACCCTCGAAAGGCATCATCGATATCATAACTGCGGTCACGCAGCTGTTGCGAGCCGGGAATCGCCGGCTGCACCTGTCGATAGTGGGAGACGAACGATTTGCGGACCCAGCTTATGTGGCCGAGATCCGCCGTGCAATCGGAGAGTCCGGGTTCGGTGCCCACTTTCGGCTGGTGGGAAGCGTCAACGCGAAAGAATTAGTGCGCTACTACGAAAACGCGCATATCGTCATTATCCCATCGTATCATGAAGGCTACTGCCTGCCGGTAATCGAGGCCATGGCAACCGGCTGTCTAGTGGTTGCGTACGATGCCGGCAATCTGCCGCACATTGTCAACGGACTGGGCCGTATTGTTCCGACGGGCAATATCCGGAATTTGGCTAATACCATTGCCGAACTAGCCAATGCTTTGATTCAATCAACCACAGCACCAGACCAAGACCTCCTGCCTATCGATCGGGCTACGATGACAATTGATTGTTACCTTAAAGAGGTCGCAAACTATTTGGAATCATTCACTTCGGCGCGCTATCGTGAGAACCTAAAGGAAATACTCGTTCGTATGCGTCTGTTGTCTTTCAAACGCTCAGTTCTTTCCGACCCCTATCGAAGAACTGCGTCTGAGAGTCCGTCCCTCTAACAGGATGTGGAAAAGTGCGAGTTCGCGATCAATGTTCCTTTGAGATTGTTTTAAGTGTTTTGAGATTGTTTTTAGTTTGGAATGAAGTTGATTTCGTCGGGACGAAGCTGATTGTAACTCTTGTGGCCAATCCGGGCGTCTGGCGGCCTTGGCCTACCTTGGGATGATGCGGCTCGATCAGCGCTCGCGCCGTAGGGATCACTGCGTCCAGCTGGTTAGCCACGACTTTGGAGGATTTTGTGGCTTGTCTTTGAGGCGACCCGGAGACAAAACTAAGCTGTCGCGCTTGTCGTACAGAAGAGAGCCCGATGGGGGCCGTCCATGAAACTGGTGAGGATAAACGATTCTGGAGAGCGCCGGTACGGTGTGGCGTCTTCAGCGGTCCGCGATCGTCTTCGTGGGCTGAGCGCCTCGATCGCGACGATCATGATCGCAGCGGTACTGGTGCCGCCAGCTCAAGCTGGTACCGACGTACTTACCTATCACAACGACAATGCCCGTACCGGACAGAATCTGAGTGAACAGGTCCTCAACCCGAGCATTTTCAGTTCGTCGTCTTTCGGCAAGCTGTACGAACTCTCGGTTGACGGCAAGGTCGATGCTCAACCACTCATCAAGACTCAGGTCGCCATTCCGGGTCACGGCACCCGCAACGTGCTTTACGTGGTCACCGAGAACGACAGCGTTTACGCCCTCGATGCCGATGATGGGTCCATGCTTTGGAAGGTATCCGTGCTTGGCGCGGGCGAAGTTCCTTCGGACGATCGAGGTTGCGGTCAGATCACACCAGAGATAGGGATCACGTCTACTCCCGTCATTGATCCCTCGGCCGGAGCCAACGGCACCATCTATCTGGTAGCCATGTCCAAGGACATCATGGCTGGCAATTACTTCCAGCGCATCCACGCGCTAGACATCACGTCCGGAGCCGAGGAATTCGGCGGACCGCTGACCGTTATGGCGACATTTCCGACCTTAAACAACGGCCAGACCACTTTCGACCCGAAGCAATATGCGGAGCGGGCGGCGCTTTTGCTGCTCGGCGGTACGGTCTACACGGCTTGGACCTCGCACTGCGATAGTCCCCCGTACACCGGGTGGGTCATTTCGTATTCGGGAAGCACTCTGGCGCGAGCCTCCGTTTTGAACGTTACTCCCAATGGAAGCGAAGGCTCGATCTGGCAAAGTGGTGCGGGACTGGCGGCGGACAGTCTCGGGAACATTTACGCGCTCGACGCGAATGGCACTTTCGATACGACTTTTGACCCCAATGGATTTCCAATCAATGGCGATTTCGGAAATGCCTTTCTGAAGCTCTCGACCTCAGGCAGTCTGCAGGTTGCCGATTACTTCGCGACGTATAACACGGTCGCTGAGTCAAACGCCGACGAGGACCTTGGCTCTGGTGGAACATTGGTATTGCCAGATAGTGATATGGGGGGCAAGAGTCTCGTGGTCGGTGCCGGTAAGGACGGCAACATCTACCTCGCGGACCGTACTAACATGGGTAAGTTCAACCCCAGCACAAGTCCCAGCCCAAATGCGAATATTTATCAGGAATTGCCTGGGGCGTTGCCTGGTGGCGAATGGGGCATGCCCGCCTACTTCAACAAAACCCTATACTACGGCGGAGTAGGTACAACATTGAAGGCCTGGGGCTTTTCGCAAGCTCGTCTCGCGGCAAGCGCGTCGTCAAGCACGTCCGAGAGTTTCGCCTATCCGGGCACCACGCCGAGCATCTCGGCCAACGGCTCGACCAACGGTATCGTGTGGGCTGTGGAAAATGGCAATATCAGCGGAGTTTTACACGCCTACGACGCCGGCGATCTCACGAACGAATTATACAACAGCAACCAGGCACCAAACGGAACAGACCATTTCGTCGACAATAAGTTCATCACTCCGACGATTGCGAACGGCAGAGTATACGTCGGTACCCCTAACAGCGTGGCTGTCTTCGGAATTTTTCATGCCGCCTTTTTCAATGGCGAAGTGTCCGATGGGAACGACATATACCAATTGCAGTTGGTTGATGGGAATTTCTTTGGATACTATAGCGATCAGTTTTACCCTTGGTTGTACCACTTCGGTCTCGGCTTCGAGTACGTATTCGACGCGAAGGATACGGCCAGGGGAGTGTACCTCTACGACCCGGAGCTGGGAGCGTTTCTCTATACGAATCCAAACGACTTTCCGTGGCTGTGGGACTTTGTAACCAGTTCATGGTTGTGGTACGAGGCAGGTACTAGTCGATGGTTCTACGACACGGGTGGCAGGGGTTGGTTCTTCAGTTCCAACTAAACGACGAGTCTGGGGATGCACCCCGGGGTCAGCTCTCAGATCGGGCAGCAATAGCTAATCTTGGACCACGGGGGGAATCGGATCTTCGCCGGGCATGTTAGGGGGTTCTATCACACGCATCGAATATATACTCACCCCCTAAACAATCTAAACCAGTTACTCTGCCTCGGAACGACGTCAGGGACTGGTCGCCGCTCCTGATTGTGGCTGAGCACCTGCAGCTCTTCCTCGAGGGGAGCTAAGGTTCATACCATTTAGCTATTGTGGGAATCGACATGAATTATCCTCACGGCAACGTTCCATCTCTGAGCAAAGATGACATTGATAGTAACGCGCGTCTCTTCGCGACACGCAATGACCTGATCGAAGGACTCAACCTCCGCCCCGGAGGAGTCGTAGCTGAAGTGGGCGTGGCTCTTGGTGACTTTTCCGAATGTTTGCTGCTATCTCTGAAGCCGCGGCTCTTCGTTGCGATAGATACGTTCGAGTTGCACAAGATTCCGGAGCTGTGGGGCCAATCGACGGCGGTGTTGTTCGAACAACAAAACCATTTAGAGTACTATCGGAAGCGATTTGCTCACTATGGCGATCGGGTCAGGGTGGACGCGGCTCCGAGTCATCAGGCGCTCGCAAAATATCCGGACGAGACCTTCGATCTGATTTATGTTGACGCAGGGCACGACTATGAGAATGTTTCTGGAGATGCTACGCTGGCGGCGCGCAAGGTAAATAGTACCGGTGTTATCATATTCAACGACTATACGATGTTTGACCACCTGACCGGAGCGGCATATGGGGTGGTGCCTGCGGTTAATGAATTGGTTACCGGAGGCAAATGGCGTGTTGTGGGGTTCGCGCTTCAACAGCACATGTTTTGTGATATTGCGATCCGTCGTTGAGCTTGCAAGGCGAAGGGGAGCTTTCCCGCTCGAGCTCGCACAGAGCCAAGCCACGATTCCGACTGCCCTCCAATAGATGCATTTTCCTTGCTGTCCACGGAGTGCTTTCGCTGTAGCGTTGACTGCCCCATTCTTTCGGATCCGAGTTTTTAGAGGGTTTGAAAGGCCCGAACGAAGCTGACAACCTGCAGCACAATCGCATCAGTGATAGGGCTTCTCAGTCAGATCAGCTGTGGTCGTGCGTCTACCAGTGGTCGAAAGTTTGGGTGCTGCCGACCACCATTTGCGTTCCGCCTGTGACTTAGTCCCGCGGCGTGGTGCTTCTCAGTACTTTAGGAATTCTTCGGACTCAAGGAATGCGTCCAGCAATGCGAGTCGGTCTACTCCGGAACGGAGATCCTTGAGATGTTTGCGATGGCCTGCGATATCGGGCTCGCGACCGAGGATGTAGCGATAGAGGCCGGTAACGAAATCTTCATCGGGTGCCTGCCAAAGCCGATGCAGCGCCCCACTGCGCTGTACCTCTTCCCGCTTTTTCGTCAGCAACGCTTTAGCAACTCGATACGCCAGTCGTGGTTTGATGTGTGCGGCTTTAACCAAAAGAACGGATAAAGTCTTGACAAGACTGTGTCCCCCGGTGACCTGCTGGCATGACCTGTGTTGACGCACGATTTGTTGGTATTCCTCAAGAAGCCGTTCCGTGAAAATCGCGAGCGGGCCGTCTAAAGGAAGCACGAATGTTCTAGCGAGTGTGGGTCCATAGCACTCGATGTAGCGATCCAGCACGTCCTGGCTGATCGCGTAGATATAGCGGGCCGACCTGAAGGTTTCCGTCTCGAGCCCGACTAAATCGGGCAATTGCAGGTTATCCTTCGATGGAGGGTGTAACTCGCTGAAGTTTTTCATCTCAGTCGTCAACGAAAGGATGGTCGCAAACCGCGGGTCCAGAGCGCAAAGTGCCCCTTCGCATAGCCACAACGGTGCAACCACCACGTCCACCGCACTGAGCTCCTGAATTCGGCAGACTTCCTGATACACGCCCCATAGATGCATCAGGTTGTGATTCAACGGAACGCTAAGCAGCTCGGGCGGCCAGGGGTCGAGGTCGCTCAGACGATGCAACCAAACCCCATCTTTGAAGTCGACCTCGCTCTGTTTGGAAGCGCGTGTGATTATGTGGACCTCGTGGCCTTGGCGCGCGGCTTCTCTCGCAAGATCTTCCGGGTATGGTCCTACTCCCCCAGGTTCGCTTGGGGGAAGCTCGCGGCTGAGGAAGCAGATCGAAAGGCGGTCGTCCCTTGGACGATCGGGCGCGAAGGGAACGAAATCAGCCGGCGCGCGCGGCGGAAACTCATGCCGTAAGCGGCGTTTGGCCCTTGCCCGCGCCAGTCCGGTGGTCACACCTTCATCGATTCGCTTTAGGCAGTAATTGAGCTGGGCCCGGTCAATCAGGCGGTCTTCAAAATAAGATCGTGCACGGCGTCGCTCGTCGTCACAATATCGTCGCAGGGCGATGAGTACCAGTGCGTGCTGGACCGGGGTTCGGGCTGACTGAAGCGCGAAGTAATAACGGTTTTTCACAGCCACGAAAGGATCCCGAATAATACCCTGGGGACTGCGCACATAGCTGGGAAGATACTTATGCAGGACCGCCGCGTGGTCGATCGCCTTGAGCATGTAGCCGCGATCGATCATCCGCACCGACAGATCGACATCGTCGTAGTAGTAGTGGAATTCCTCGTCGAAGCCACCAATTTCGATTAGACAGCGCCGACGAAAGCTCATATTGGTTCCCTGAAGATAGAGAAATGGGTCGGCGCCAGACCTCTGGTACCGCTCCAGCGGCTCGGACACATCATGGCGGGGTTCGCCCGTGCGATTACAGACGGAGAACCTGTACTGCAACGAAAATCCTCCGGCGTCGAAGACTACCCCGCCAGCGCCTCCGACGTGATCTCCGTCGTAAGCTGCGGCCAGCTCCATTAACCACCCTGGGTACGGGATAGCGTCATCGTCAATAAAGGCCACGATTTCGCCGCTTGCCTTGCTGAGACCTATGTTCCGAGAGAGCGCAAGGTTGAGTTTCGGGTTGTTTGCAGTTCTTAGCCTGCCGTTGTATTCGGCCAACACTTCCATGGTGTGGTCGGTCGACGGGCCATTGACAACGATCACCTCGAAGCGCGGATACGTTTGAAGGGTTAACGCCCGCAGCGTATTCCGCAGCCCTTCTGCTCGGTTGAAGGTTGGAATGATTACACTAATGTCCACGAGTACCTTGCTTTTGAGCTACTACACCCGATTCCAGAGTGCTCGGGAACTTGGGCTCAATTAAAAGAATGATGAAACTGTGCCTGATCGTTGATAGGCGAGGGGGGACCCGGGGCAGATTGTGCTCCATATAGCCTTCTGAAGGATGCTGTTTCCCAGCAGGAGCTTTTGGCTCTCGAAGCGCCCGAATCACGCTCCGGAATTGGATCATTTCTTTGGTGTCGTCTCCTCTTGTTGCAACATCGAGCTACCGCCGGACGGCGTCACTCTGCGGCGGTGTGGAAGAATCCGATAAATCAACCGCAACGGGACGGTGAGCTCCCAGGATAGCGATTGACGAATCATGACGACAGTTTGAATCGCCTGGGACTCGGAACCAAGAATGGGCTCGGTTTCTCTGCTGAAGCCTTGTAGCTTGCGAGCGAGGTTGCGCAAGGGTCTGAAGACCCGCCAAGACCAAGAATTCCACAGATTGTGGAGCTCGGCCTGAAGAATTGCATCGGTGTCGGACTGCAATTGTTCTCGCCGCCTAAGCTCCCGCGCCAACGAATCCTCGTCAGCGGCTCGCCGCTCCAGCTCCAGCCTCAACGATTCCTCGTCGCCGGCTCGCCGCTCGAGCTCCAGTCTCAACGAATCCTCATCAGCGGCTCGCCGCTTGAGCTCCAGCCTCAACGACTGCTCGTCGGCGGCTCGCCGGTCGAGCTCCAGCCTCAACGACTCCTCGTCGGCGGCTCGCCGCTCGAGCTCCAGCCTCAACGACTGCTCGTCGGCGGCTCGCCGTTTGAGCTCCAGCCTCAACGACTCCTCGTCGGCGGCTCGCCGCTTGAGCTCCCGCGCTAACGACTCCTTGTCGGCCTTCAGCGACGCCGTGGCGGCTCGAAACAATTGAATTCCAGCCCTAAGAGCTTCGAGCTTCGTCAAAGACCGCTGAAAACCCTCTATTGTCCGCTGGAATTCTTCTGCGGCTCGGCGGGCTTGGGCGGTAAGCTCGGCATTCTGCCGATAGGCTTCGTCACGTGCGCTTTCGGTCTGAAGCAATACTTCGGTAAGCTCAGCATTCTGCGGATCTTTTTCGCTCAACTTCGACTTATATTCGACTTCAATGCCAGAGATTGTGGCCGAATTCCTCCAAGCCCGAGCGTGCTTGTGCTAGAGCTGATTGAACTTCGTGATCAAGACTGGTCCGGCTACAGTGCATCCCCAGAACTACAACCGCTCTTTTTCCGATACCCTGCAGCTGCACCTTCTTCTCCTCGATGGACGCCACTCTCCAGTCGTCAGTTTCGCGTATGGCGAGTGTTAGTGACGATTCATTACGAAACTAATAGCGTTGTCAAATGGTGTAGATTTGCTGATTTCTAACACCCCGTGGGCCGAGAATATTCGAACAAAGTCTGCAAGGTTGATTCGACTCCTCTCCGCTACCTTGGGCGACCTCAGAAGCTGGGTAATGTCCTGCCGTTGGACGACTCGTGCCGTTGTCACTATCATTGCGCTGGCCGCGTGCTGGTTGCTGCCGACACGGGCGGCGGCCGGCGGCCGCTGGCTCACCGGTTACTACGCGACCTACAACTACAGCGTAATGACCACCAGCCAGGTGGACTACACCAAGCTCACTCACGTCATCTACTGGCCGGTGATTCCGAATTCCGACGGCACTCTCAATACCACGCCGTTCGGCTTATCCGCGGCAACCTTCAGCTCCGGTGCTACCGACCTGGTCACGCGAGCGCACGCCGCGGGTGCCAAGGCGCTGATCGGAATCGGCGGAGATGCGTCGTCCGGCGCCACGGCAGGCTTTGAGAGCGCAACCAGCAACACTTATCAGGCGACGTTCATCAACAACATCGTCAGCCTGATGCAGCAATACGGGTTCGATGGTGTCGACATCAACTGGGAGCAGATCACCACCGCCGACAATAGCGATTTCACCAGCTTCATTACCAATCTGCGCGCCAAGCTCAATACCATCACGCCGCAACCGCTGCTGACGATGGCGCCTGAGACGAAGCCAAACGGAGGCCGTCCCGACCTCATCGCGCAGGTTAACTCGAGTTTGGATCAGATCAACATCCAGACCTACGTCATGTCAGGCCCGTACTGCGGCTGGGAGACCTGGTTCAACTCGCCACTGAATAACGGCGGTGCCACGTTTGCCACCGTGCCGTCGGAGCAATTGCCTTCGATCATCAATGCGCTGGCTGACTATACGGGATATGGCATCCCCGAAAATAAGCTGGCAATGGGCATCCAATTCGACGCCGCCGTTTGGCAGGGGGGCTCGGGCACGAGCACTGGCGGCGTCACCCAGCCGAAGCAAACCTGGACCTACTCGAACAACAACTGTGAGACCCCCGACCCGGGCGCACCCTCGTGGACTACAATGCCGTATCGGCAGATGACCACGACGCTGATGAACGCGCCCGGGTATACGCAGAACTTCGATGCAGTTGCTGACCAGTCCTGGCTCAGCTATGACCCTTCGGGGAGCGGCACCACGAACGAACAGAACGACCAGTTTGTCTCCTTTGATAGTCCGACGTCGATCTCTCAAAAGGGACAGGACCTGAGCCCGGCCCAAGGCGGCGTGGGCGGCACACTGGGCGGCGTCTTTCTGTTCGAACTGTCAGGCGACTTCATCTCCGGTGCGCCGAGCGGTCAGCAGCATCCGCTGCTAACCGCTGCCAACCAGATGCAGATGCTGTTGCCCGGTGTCGTCACCAGCCTGACGGCGACGGCCGGCAGCGGCAGCGCCAATCTGAACTGGACGGCAGCTTCGGGAGCCACCAGCTACACGGTCTATTTCGAGAACGGTGCGGGAACCGGCCCGGCCTCACTTGCTGCGAACGTTTCCACCACCCAGGCGACAATCACAAGCCTGAAAGGCGGCCAGCAGTATTACTTCCTCGTAGAAGGGGTGGATGCGTTCGGGAGCGGCGTGGGTACAGAGGTTAACGTCACGCCCCTTGCGTCACCAACGCCAACGCCGACCCCGACCTCTACTGCCACAGCAACCCCCACTGCAACCCCAACCGCCACGGCGACGGCTACCGCAACTCCAACGGCCACGGCGACACCAACGGCGACGCATGCATCGTTTTTCAACGGCGAGGTATCTGACGGTAACGGACTTTACCAGCTGGAATTTCCGGACAACACTTTCTTTGGGTACTACAACGACACATACTACCCATTCCTCTACCACTTCGGACTGGGGTGGGAGTACGTATACGACGCGAATGACGGGATAGGAGGGGTAAACTTCTATGATTTCGGGCTGCATGCGTTCGTGTACACTAACCCCAGCGATTTTCCCTATCTCTACGATTTCGGTTCGTCAAATTGGTTGTGGTACTACTCCGGTACGAGTCGGTGGTTCTACGAGTTCGGCGGCCGCGGGTTGTTCTTCAGTGCGCCGGGATGAGAGTGAAGCGGTGCTCAGGGAGAACTCTGTCAGAGACCGAACGAGGATCGCGAAGACAAGCACGAGTCGACTACGGAGAGGTCGGTCACTATCTGAGGGTGTCAACGAACGCCGAAAGCCTATCCCAGGATCCGACCTTCCGGCTCATCGGCTCGCGTAAATATTTGGGCGGCCATGACCTCGCGTTGCAGTCGTTCGAGACGGCAGCGCGGAAGCAGAAAGAAAACCCTCCGGACCGGCCGCACTCAAGTGGGAGTTGCTCAACAAGGCGGCGATCATCGCTTCAGCTCGACAGGTGTGCTGGCCGTGGACAGCAGCGAAGCTCTAAGCAGCTGACGATTGATGCGATCGCGTAGACAATCTCTGGGGCGAGAAAACCCCAGCCTCAGCAGCCGTCGCACGTAATTTGCTCCCGACGCCTTGGAGCGTCACGATTTCAGCAACTGATTGCACCCGACCTGTAAGATCGCCTTTGCAAACCGCCGATGTCGATGCGAGTCTTAATCAGGATTCAAAATGAAAATTCCGGTTAAATGTTTGCTCAGCATCAATTTCCTGCCGCATCGAACGGCCGGCTACTGGGAAGATCAGGGCTACGAATGGTTTGCCGCGGTCTAACAAGTCGCTGCTTGAAGTGGGTCATTCCTCTTATTGGCTGGCTGGCGATCTCCTGTACGGCTCGGGCTCAGGCAGACGAAACTGTCTACACCGATGCCTTGGTCAATGGTTGGCAAAATTGGAGCTGGGCAACGGTTAATCTGAGCAACAACAATCCCGTCCAGTCTGGCTCCGCCTCGATTGCTGTGAGTGCCGGCCCCTACCAGGCGTTATACCTTCATCACGATGCTTTCGATTCGAGCCTCTACGGCAGCTTGGTCTTTTGGATCAATGGTGGCTCCACCGGGGGACAACTGCTCCAGGTCCAGGCGGAGCTGAGTGGTAATGCGCAGACCGCGGTGACGCTGCCGGCGTTGGCCGCCAACTCCTGGCAGCAGGTCACCATTCCGCTCGCCTCGCTCGGCGTGCAGAACCAGCCCAACTTGGACGGGTTCTGGATCCAGGACCGCAGCGGCACCACGCAACCACAGTTCTACGTAGATACCATTTCGTTCACAGCGCTGCCGCCGCCTGCGGTGGTGAACATCACGGTTGACGCCTCGCAGGCGCTTCGCACCATTGACGCGCGCCATTTCGGAGTCAACGCCGCCGTCTGGGACGGGGTCTTCGACACCCCTACCACTACCAGCCTGCTGACTGCGATGGGCAACCAGGCGCTGCGCTTCCCCGGCGGCTCCTTGTCCGACGATTACCATTGGGCGACGAACACTACTGACAGCAACACCTGGCAATGGCCCTCGTCGTTCGCTAATTTTGCCCAAGTGGCCACCGTTATCGGCTCGGAGGTCTTCATCACCGTCAATTACGGATCGGGCACGCCTGCGGAGGCCAGCGCCTGGGTAACGAACTCGAACCTCACCAACCATTATGGATTCAAGTATTGGGAGATTGGCAACGAGGTTTACGGTTCATGGGAAACTGATAGCAACCCGCGTCCCCACGATCCCTACACCTACGCGCAGCGCTTCGCGCAGTATTTCAGTCAGATGAAGGCGGTCGATCCGACGATCAAGATCGGCGCGGTGGCAGTCACCGGCGAGGACAGCTACGTGAACTACACGGATCATCCGGCGCTCAATCCCCGCACCGGCCTAACGCACAACGGCTGGACGCCGGTGATGCTTGCCACTTTGCACAGCCTAGGAGTGACTCCGGATTTTCTGATCTATCATCGCTATCCCGAGGCGCCGGGGGCCGAAGACGACGCAGGGCTGCTGCTCTCCTCCGGCACTTGGTCCACTGACGCCGCCGACCTGCGGCAGCAGCTGAACGATTACCTGGGCGGGGCCGCCGGGAATGTCGAGCTGGACTGCACCGAAAACAACTCGGTTTACTCCAATCCCGGCAAACAGACGACTAGTCTGGTCAACGGCTTGTTCATGGCGGACAGCATCTGCGCTGCGATGCAAACCGAATTCAACTCGGTCCTGTGGTGGGACCTGCGCAACGGGCAGGACAGCAGCAACAACAATTCCGCCAGTCTTTACGGATGGCGCAACTACGGCGACTACGGCGTAGTCGATAGCGCGAACCCAGCCGGCCCCGCGGACGCATATCCGACCTACTACGTCGGCAAACTGCTCCAATACTTCGCGCGCGGCGGTGACCAGTTAGTCGCTGCGGCGAGCGACTACCAGCTGATGAGCGTGTGCGCGGCAAAGCGCGCCGACGGTACGATTGGGCTGCTGGTCATCAACAAAAGCGCCACCACCGCTTTCAACGCCAACATCACCATCAACCATGCCACCGTGGGCGGCAGCGGGGACCTGTATTCCTACGGTATCCCGCAGGACAACGCGGCGAAGACCGGAACCGGCTCAGCCGACGTCGCGAGCAGCGCTATGACCGGGCTAGGTTCGAATTTTTCGCTCAATTTTCCGCCTTACTCCGCTACTGTGCTGGCATTCAGCAACACTCGACCCGCCTTCTTTAGCGGGGAAGTCTCAGTGGGCGGTGACCTATACTACCTGAAGTTCCCTGACGGAACGGTATTCGGTTACTACAGCTATCAGGATTTTCCGTGGCTCTATCATTTCGGCCTCGGGTTCGAATATTTCATCGATGCGAACAATGCCGCGCATGGAGCGTACTTTTACGATCCGGAAGTCCAGACTTTTTTGTATACCGACCCCAACGACTATCCGTTTCTGTACACCTTTAACGAGGGCGCCTGGTGGTACTATTTCGCAGGTACCAGCAATCCGCGCTACTTCTGGGATTTTGGCGAGAACAAACTAATTTTCAACTAATTCGTCGTCAGCTGCGATCCCTCGAAGAACCTGCGCGCCGCGAAAACATGTTAGCTGGGATTTCCGTTTTGACTCTCCGATTCCAACCCCTGTATGGGTCGGGCGGTGGTGCGCTTCTACAACAAGCGCGGCACGGCGGAACAATGGTCAGTGATCCTCATCGGCAACACCAGCCGCCACCACAGATTGGATACCACGAGCCCCACGCGCGGGAACAACCCTGCTAGCGACCTAAACAATCCCCGTCCTAAACCTCATCTCTGCCGAAACCGCCGATCAGATCCGGGATTCGCTCGATGGCGCCGATAGGAGTTCTTCCTTGAATATGAGACAAATTCCCGGTAGGAATTCATAGCCAAAAGTGCCGAGTTTCAGGCTCCTATGACCCGAGAAATAGACCCGTCTGTACGCTATCTCGAAACGCCAAACGGTCGCGATGAGGCAGGACTTACGAAAGCTGTGTCCGACGATTTCCCTCCGCTGAAAGCGCCGAAGGATTTTCCTTCTCTTGAAGTCGACCCCTCAGCTCCAAGAAGACAGGTTCGGATCTGCATCGTCACTCCTGAATTTGTTGGTCCTACCCGCAACGGCGGGATCGGTACCGCCTACACCACCCTCGCACAGATTCTTGTTCGAGCCGGTCATGAAGTAACCGTGCTCTACACTGGCGGCGACTGGAGTGACAGCGGCTCCGTAGAGGAGTGGGAAAAATATTATCTCGCCCAAGGCATTCTGCTGATTCGTCAAAAACCTCCGGTCGGAACCGTCGTCGACTCGCCCTTCTTCGTCAAAAGATCGTATGAGGCCTTTCTATGGTTGAAACGAAACGAAAGCCGGTTTGACATTGTCCACTTTCCGGAATGGCAGGGACAAGCCTATTATTCCCTGCTTGCGAAACACCAGGGCATTGCTTTTCAGAACCTCTCTTTTTGCGTCGGAGCTCACAGTTCAGGTAAATGGATTGAGTTAGGCAACCTTAGACTGTTCAAACAGTCGGATCAGTTGGATCAAGATTTCCTCGAACGAGAAAGCGTCAGACTCGCCGACGTCGTAATTAGTCCTAGTCAATACCTGCTTAGATGGATGCAAGAAGATGCTTGGCGCCTTCCAGACCGAGTGTACGTTGCACCATACGCAGTGCCTCCCGAGCTTTATACTTCCGTCGAGAACGCGCGGCGCGGCCAAAGCAGGTTGGTCAAGCGCGAGTTGATTGAGGAGTTGATCTTCTTCGGTCGTCTCGAACCCCGCAAGGGCCTCGTAATCTTCTGCGACGCTGTGGATCGCTTAACCAAGCCGCCCTACACCGGGCGGCGCCTGCGAGTGACTTTCCTCGGTAAACCCTGGTTAGTGAACGGTGAAGACGCCGCGAGCTACGTTCGATCGCGCTCTCAAAACTGGCCGCTAGAGACGCAGATCCTGACGAAGGACCGTTCTGAAGCCTTATCTTATCTTCGAGAAACATCCGGCGGTTTGGTGATTATTCCGTCACTCCTCGACAATCATCCGAACACCATTCTCGAGTGCCTGGCCTTGCGTCTTCCATTTCTTGCCTCAGATGTTGGAGGTATCCCGGAACAAATTAGAATTAGCGATCGCTTACAAGTCTTGTTCACACCCAGGGCAGATTGCTTGGCCGAAAAAATCGCAGAGGCTATCAAAACTGCACCCAAGCCCGCGGAACCAGCATTCGACTTCGCTAGCAACAATGAAACTCTGGTCAAATGGCACGAACAGTTTATTTCGTCGCCTCCCAAGACAACTCAAGCGTCAACACGCGGCGAGCGACCGTTGGTGAGCGTGTGCCTGACTCATTTCAACCGGCCTGTCTATTTGCGCTGGGCCCTTGAATCGCTACGGAAGCAGGACCACTCCTGGCCTTTCGAAGTAATTCTAGTCGACGATGGCAGCACGACTGAAGAAGCGAAAGCGTATCTTGAGCGCCTTGAGCCGGAATTCCACCAGAGAGACTGGCGAATCGTAAAGCAAGATAATCGATATCTAGGTGCTGCGCGAAACGCGGCTGCACGTAACAGCCGAGGTAAGTACCTGCTGTTTATGGACGACGACAATTACGCAGATCCCAGCGAGGTCAGCATTCTGGCCGGGATTGCAGAACGCACCGGCGCGGACATTTTGACATGCGCGGTCAGAGGCTGGTCCGGCAACGAGTCTCCCGATGAAACCAAAGTCGCGGCTCAGCTCCAATGGGTTCCGCTGGGACCAGCGATTGAATCGGGGTTGTTTTGGAACGCATTCGGTGATGCCAACGCGCTCATCAAACGAGAAGTATTTGAAACTCTAAAGGGATTCGTTGAGGTGCACGGAACTACTTTTGAGGACTGGGAGTTCTTCGCCCGCGCCGTCTTTTCAGGCTTCGACCTACAAGTCGTACCTCTTCCTCTTTTCTGGTATCGGCTCCATGGGCAAAGTATGCGCCAGGTTACCGATGACATTGCCAATCGCTTGCTTGCGATCAAGCCTTACTTAGAGCTGACACCCCAGAGCCTGCGCAACATATTTCTCCTGAGTCTCGGCCAAAAGCTAGACCTAGAGAAATTGAGAAACGGACAACCCCCGCCAACTCCCCCGCCAACCCCGAATGACACGGGTGTGAGCACGGTCTTGATGTCGGAAATCGATACTCTGTGGGCTTCGCGTTCCTGGCAGATGTTCAGGCCTTTCCGGAATCTTCACAGGCGCTGGAAGGGGCTCGGCAGGGAGATCAAGCCGATTCCCCAATCCAGTGCCGAGGCGGCCCAAATGATCATCGACCTTCGGCAGTCATTGTCGTGGGAACTCAGTTCCCCACTACGCATAATACATCGAATGCTCGCAAGTCGCTCGAGCGGATAGGGTTTGGACTAGATAGCCGCCCACCGCAGTTTTCAAATCAATGCCACCAATGGATTCTGCACATTTCGTTACTTTCGGGCGGGAAGGATCTTTAACTGCCGCTCGGGAGTTTTTCATAGCGGGAAGTCGTAAGTCTCAAAAAATGATAAGAAGCTTGGGAAGACTTCCATGCTGCCGAGCAACGTGCGTGTCGACGTCGAGACCGTAGGAACTAGGGCCACTAGTGTCATGTCTCGTAAATAAGTGCAGCGTTACGGATGCTGCGTCTGAGCTGGTCGGTGGTTTTGGTCCAGCGGAAGGGTTGGGCGTGGTCGTTCCAGTTGGCCAGGAAGCGG
>JBKQNE010000169.1:0-7308 GCA_052146355.1 Binataceae bacterium (SeqCode)
TTCTGGGTCGCGGCGGGTGCGCGCCGCAGCGGCGCGCGATCCCTCCACTTCGGTCGGGATGACACGAGGATGGGATGGAGAATTTTGTGTCATTCAGACCGGAGGTTGCCGGAGTGGATGAGATGACGACACTGCCAAGGGACTACGCCACATAACCGCAGAGGATCTGAGCGCGATGGTGGAATGAGATTCTTCTGGGAATACGTACCTAGCGAAAAATGCCGGGAAGTGGCGGGATTATCCGGGAAGAGACGGGATATGCGGGGACTAGTGGGTGTGCGGTGATTATCGAAGCGTGGTTTCGAGGGTGACTCTTCCGCGCGAATTCACGGTAGCGGCGGTTGCGCGCCGCGGACGGCGCGCGATCCCTCCACTTCGGTCGGGATGACACAAGGATGGGATCGAGGCTTTTTGTTATTCCGACCGGAGGCTGCCGGAGTGGAAGGATGCCGACACTGTCAAGGGACTACGCTGCGCAACTGCGGCGGCTTTGCGATCACGATTGCAGCGTGGCTCGCGGTCTTCGTTTGCTTCTCACCCCTCGATGCGTGAAGCGTCTGGTGGGGGGCTGGGAATATCGGCCAGATACCGATTCAGCTCAGAGAATAGAAACTCAAGTCGTCGCATCGACTGGAGTTCCGCGATCATCGTGCGGCGCGGCTCGAGCGGCCACGATGCCAATCGGGCAAACCCGCCCTCCTCCAAGTGTGAACTGAACTCGTTGAGCGGTTCCGCCAACTCACCGGCTGAGTGTTTCTCCGCGATCGCACGAGCAGCGGAAGCGCTGTGGGATTCAGCGCCGCTATAGAAATCCAGCCACGACCTGAGCTGCCGACGAATTACATCGAAGACCCGCTCACGCGCAAACTCCTTACAGGGTCGAGTTGCGGCATTTGAGTAAGAACGCGCGCTGTCGCGATCGAGGACAGCCGGTTCGCAATCCGGCGAAAAGTCCCGGCCGCTTCGACGATCCCACCATGGTAGACGGCGCAGGTGCGTCCTTCCATCCGTGCGTCATCGGCGATCTCGAGGAACTCGGTCAGCACGTGCATCGTTTCCGAGTTCGTCTTCAGGATTTGATCCTCGCTGCTCGAAGCTGAGCCGCCTGGCGCCAGCGCGAGCATATTGGCAAGGACTTTTCGCAGTCGGGGCAACAGGGAGTCACCGGCGTATTCCGGCCACAGGGTAAAGAAGACCACCGCTACGACAAAATCACCAAGAAGGACGCCCCAAATGCGCCAAAGAGGTTCGTAGATGTTGACAGATGGGATCAACCCAACGAACGCCAACGAAAAAATGATCCCCATTTGTTTGCCCGCGAACGACATCCGCGCATTGCCGAGCGAAGAGTATGCAAACGGATAGAAGACCGCGAAGGCCGCAAGCATATAGACTGGGAGCGAGTCGAAGTTAGGTGAAACTATAATGATAGCGAGAAGGGTAACTACTCCTCCGATTATAGCTCCCGCGATCCGGAGGGACATCTTGTGCAAGGTTGCGCCATGGGTGGGTGTCGCGGTTGTTATTACGGTCACCAGGATAATGAATAAGTCCTCACGCCGGGCAGTGAGGCCGATTAGATAGCCGACGACGGTGCACAAGCCAACTTTCAAGCAATAGCGAACGAGCGCGGGATCTGCAGGACCGCTCACTCGAGGGACAGCACTGTTCCGGGGGACAGCGCTGTTCGACGGATCCGTGGTCGGTGGCCCCGGAGGTTCATCCAGCGGGCGCTCGATGAGCCTGGTCAGCACAACCAGCGAATCAATGAATTCCGCAAAATTTCCGATTTCCGCCGGACTGGCTTTGCCGATGTATGCTGGTCTGATCTCAATGACGCGCGCGGCCAGATGGTCCATCGCCAAGCGCGCATGCGCCCCCGTAGCGGGAGCCTGCTCGATCGCGCCTACAGCAATGCGCGCCGGTGGTTTGTGAGAGATCTCGTCAAGCGCGGCGGCGATCGCATTTACCGCCGTTTGAATTTCGCCTCGGACCATCGTGCGAATTTCTCGAGGCAGGTTCTCGCGCGCCGTAGTGACGAGGCGATCCACTTCGAGATTGATGCGAGCCGCGCGGGTGATCGCAGCAAGCAGGAGCGCCCGGCGATGCTCGGACGCGCCCTCGGCCACCACTCGATCAAGAAGCGCCATATGTGCGGGCAGGTCGGAAGTCGATGCCGGCAATGGCGGTCGAGGTACGCTTTCGCCAGCGAGAAAAAAGTCCGAAGCCCCGAGAAGCTGCGAACGGGCACGCGCAACGCTCGCGCCGAGAGACTCCATCAAGATCGGCTCGCCCGGGTCGGGCCACAACCAGTTGTCGAACAGAACGATCACGCCGAAGGCAATCGCGCTACCGTCGAACGAGGCCGCGGCGTTCCAACCGATTTCCTGAGGTTCAAACACGATGCCGTAGAATGTAATGAGGCAGACTATCTGTATAACGAGCATGCCCGCGCCGAGCTTGCGCGTCGCTCCCACCCAGGTTGAAAGCGAAATCCATACGAAGACATACGGCAGCATCAACCACGGCGTCTCCGCGAACGCGCGCGCCATCACCACCGACGTGATCAGAGCGAGCATCACCGCGACTTGCCATGCGAGGGCCTTGCGAATGGACATCATTGGTCCGGCGCCCGCAAGGAGCCAGACAATTACCGCGCCGAGCTGAGTGTTGACGTGACAGCTCGCGTCCAGGCCAATTGCGATTGTCACAATCGTGGAGATGCGTAAGGCGGCGCGGATCTTCCGGGCGCTGGGAGCAAGTTCGCGTGTGATCAGCGCTTCGAGTCGATCCAGCCAGGCGAGTGGCCGTTGGATGCCGAACCGTTGCTCTATGAATCCTGCCACGCGCTTCGCTCAGCGATCGCTTCGATTTTTACAACCGCGGTCGCACGTAGCAGAGACGGAAAGAAACACAGACATACAGTGGCTCCATTAAGAAGCTATCTTCTCGACTCGAAATCGTGCAAATCCCGAGTGCTCCTGGGAGTCGCGACGGTCAAATGCTGTTAATCGGGATTGGTTACGGCGGACGTCGCAGTAATCTTCGGCATCGCCCGTCATCAGACG
This sequence comes from Binataceae bacterium (SeqCode), assembly GCA_052146355.1. Classification (GTDB taxonomy): domain Bacteria; phylum Desulfobacterota; class Binatia; order Binatales; family Binataceae; genus JAFAHS01. Next base: position 3,069 of record JBKQNE010000169.1, read on the forward strand.
AGGCGCAAATTCTCCTGACCACTTGGCAAAGTATGTGAGGGACGCGGCAGAACTAAAGGATCGCGGCGCGCGAAGACTTTCCGTGTCGGTCATCAGGCTCCCGGCTTGGACCGACGATTGTGGAGCGTGCTAAGCTCGAATCATCGCCAGGCAACGTCATTCTTCGGAGACCTTGTTACAATCGACTCAAAACGCGATTTGCACGGAGGCAATGGTTTTATGAGTGACGCCGACGCCCTTCGCTATAAAAAGATACCGCTCAATAACGGCTCCGATGAGATTCCGGCACTCGGGTTTGGGACGCTGATTCCTGATCCGGTCGCAACCAAAGAGGCAGTCAGGATCTCTCTGGAGGCGGGCTTTCGTCAATTCGATTGCGCCGAACGCTACCGAAACGAAGAACACGTGGGCGAAGCAATGCAGGCGGTGTTCAAAGCGGGCAAGGTAAAACGGAAGGACGTTTTTGTAGGTACGAAGCTCTGGAACAATAATCATCGTCCCGAACGCGTTAAGCCCGCCTTCGAAGCAAGTCTGAAAAGACTGCAACTGGACTATGTCGATCTATACAGCATCCATACTCCATTCGCTTTCAAACCCGGCGACGAGCAAGACCCGAGAGACAAGGACGGTAATGTGCTTTATGACGAAGCGACGACCCTGACGGCTACCTGGAAGGCTCTGGAGAGCCTGGTGGACGAAGGTCGGTGCAAGGCGATCGGATTGTCGAACGTCAATTTGGGACAGCTGAAAGGAGTGTTCGATAGCGCTCGCGTAAAGCCGGCTACTGTTCAGGTCGAATCTCATCCATATCTCCCTGAATGGGAGCTGCTCGACTATTGCAAGAGGAATGGCATCGTGATTCAGGCCTTCGCTGCTTTGGGTCATGGCATTGAACCCAAGTTGATCGACAATCCTGTGATCACCGCCATTGCGAAGCGCGTCAACAAAACCCCCGCTCAAGTCCTACTAGCCTGGGCGATGCAGCGCGGCACGGCCCCTCTCACCACAGCTACAAGCGTCCGCTACATCCAGGAAAATTTTGCTGTCTCGGCCCTTCCCGATGACGCCATCGAAGAGATCACTAAGGGAATCACTACGCGAGTCAGGCTCAATCCGGTGGTTAACACGGGCATCCCGGGGTTCATTCCCAGGGGGAATTGAACGTTCAGCGCCCCGCCGCGAGACGGGAGAGTTTGCCCCTCGGTGGCGCCACAGCGGTGCAACCACCCGGAAAAAGTCTCTAACTTACGAGCGAAATTTGGTGGAGGACTCAGTCTGCTGCTAACTCCTCTCTGTTCAGCAATTCCCTGATCACCAGGGAAAAAACAGGGACCTCCACCGTTTTGGGCAAACTTCGAGGCGCCTTTGCCTGACGCGCGCCCCCTGGCGCACAAAGGTAATGCACTCGAATTGGTCAAGCTCGGATAGTTCACCGCAGCCGTGGTAGTTGCACTTGAGTTTCTGAAACACAAAAGCTCCACATTCCTGCAAGACCAAGCATATGCGCCGCTCGTTATTTATTCCCGATCGGCAGCGATCGCGTGTTCATGAATTTTGCTGAGACAAGGATCGTCTTGTAGGTCACCCTTCTGCCAATTGAAGAAAGAAAGTGGTCTAGACGTCTTTAGTCACTAGTATCGAGCGGAGGGGGCTCGAAAGCTGCCGCAGTCCGGGAGAAACGAACCTGAAGGCCGAGCGTATAGCGCGCCGCCGATCGCCGATTTGGCTTTTGCTCATCAGCGCCGTTGTCTGCGCATTTTCATCCATTTCTTCTATGCCCGCGACGGCTCTCGGAGCTGAGGGGACGTCCACCGCTGGAGATGTAGTCGGTTCCGGAGACGACGCGTCCGGCACAGCCCCGGATGTACTTACCAGTCCGAAGCCTCACAAAACGCCGACACCGACCAGAACCCCAAAGCCGACCAAAACTCCGAACCCAACCAAGACGACTAAGCCCAGGAAGACCGCGAAGCCGACCAGAACGCCCAAGCCAACAAAAACTCCGACGCCGACCCGCACACCCAAAGCGAAGACGCCGACACCTACCAAAGCACCCAAACCGACAAGAACGGCGTCGCCTACCCGGACTCCGAAACGCACCAGCACTCCAACTCCGACACGCAGATCGACGCCGACCCGCACTCCAACGCCGACGCGAACTGCGACCCCCACGAGGACTTCGACCGCAACGGCAATCACGACTGCAAGCGCGACATCGACCAGCAGCGCCGCACCGACTCCGACCGCCACCGCGACGCCGACGCGAACTGCGACCTCCACGAGGACTTCGACCGCAACGGCAACCTCGACTGCAAGCGCGACATCGACCAACACCGCTGCACCGACTCCGACCGCCGCCGCGACCGCGGCGGCATCGTGCTCCGGGGGCCAACGCGAGTTGGATATCACCAACAACAGCAGTCGGCCCATCTGGGTTGGCGCCAGTGGCGGGATAATTCGCTCGCTATGCGTCGTGAATAACGGCGCTTCTGACTGCCTGGCGACTAGCGTCAGCTCCGACGGCTCCTGCTCTTGCGGTTCGGTGCGGGGGACCCTGGAATGCCCAGGGACAGCCAGCGCAACGGGACCGGAATCCAGCGAGCTTTTCTGCGCGTGCAGCCAGGATTCCGATTGCGGTAGCGGCGCCGGCTGCAGTTCCAATCATCTGTGTTTTTACTCGTTGCCTACGCCAACCAGCTTCGCGGGCTTTAGCCCCGCGAGTCCCTGGAACTGGGAGCTACCCGCGGCGGGCGATACAGCCAGTTTCTGCTTCTCACAGCCGAGCGTGACATTCGACGGCAAGAGTACATCTGGACAGGTGTGGTGGAGCGGTAACGTCTTCGCTCGAACCGGATGTCAACCTGATGGCACCGGTTGTCTCACCGGGGATTGCACTAATGATCCAAACTCGCCTTGTCCGGCAGGTGTGGGAGGGAGCCAACCCGCAAGCCTCGCCGAATTCACCTGGCAATCGACCGCAACCGACTACTACGATGTTTCAATCATCAACGGCGCGAACCTGGGCATGCAGTTCGGGCCGATTGCCGGTCCGACCCAAACTTCCGGCAACGTTCCGTCCGGATACTGGTGCACAACCCCGGGCCAGGGATGCAGCTACGACTTCGGTCAGTTCACTAAGAGTGTTCCGCTGCCGTCCGTGAGTCACCCTACCGACTACACTGCCACGTTGATGCTGACTCGGGAGCCCTGCACGGCGGGGACAGGCAACCCTCATGCCGGACAGCCGCCCGCGGGATGCCCCGCGTTTGTCGATCCCCAAGGCGTGGCATATTCCTGTTCCGGTGCCGCGGCTGCGCACAACGGCACCTGCTTCAAAACTTGTTCCTCCGATTCACAATGTCCCGGCGGTCTGGACTGCCTCACGGCGGGCGACGGGAAGTCCTATTGCCAGTGCAGCTCGCAGAGCGATTGTGCCGCGGGGCAGTTCTGCGGAACTCAACTGGTTCCCGGCCTGGGCGATTCCAGTGGTACCTACTCGTCTCAGCTCTATCTACAGCAGTGCGGCAACCTGGAAGGATGGTGGACCGCGGACACCTTGTGCGGAAACGTAAATACCATCGTCGGTTCGCCTCCCCCCGGAATGCCGGCGCTCAACTGCCGCGCCGGAATTACCGATGGCGACGGCAGCACGACCAATATCGCGAGCCTGCTTGACTGCGCGACCTTCTCCAGCGGCGCACCAGGCGGAGTAGCCGGCAATCCTGCCAACGCCAGCTCCTGTTACAACTCGGGAGCCACCACAGGATGCTGTGGATGCGCCACTGATCCATCGAATCCGCTTTCGGATCTCTGGCCGACCGCGAGCGCTGGTTGCGTCAACAACAATTCGACGTGGGCATCGCAGGTGCAGCCGCTGGTTGGGATACTGAAAGCAGCTTGCACGACCGCATACAGCTACCCCTACGACGACTTCACCAGCACCTTCCAATGCCGGGGGCAGGGCAGTACGAATCTGCTCGGTTATGCGATCACGTTCACTGATCTGCCCGTGCCGAGTTTGAAGTAACTTCAGTAAGGATGACCACAGCGAGTTGTCGCCAGCCGGACGGACAGAAATTAGAGTTGTCTGTGTCGAATTCCAATTCAGGCGGCGATTGGGACCTGAAATAAGCTATCTGTGGAGAATTGTTGATTTTCAAGCAAAATCAGCAATTCGCCACACACACGTTTAGCTCAATCATCGGGAATTTCCGGTAGAAGACGGCCTGTCTTCAGTTGT
>JBKQNE010000170.1:0-34145 GCA_052146355.1 Binataceae bacterium (SeqCode)
CCCCCGCGCCCCCCCCCCCCCCCCCCGCCTGCCGCCGCCTTCTCCAGAAAATGCACGAAGTCGCTCCCGCTCGTGATAAATTCCGCGATTCGCTTCAACGCCCCCAGATCATGCAGGCCACCAACCCCAAGCTCCGGCGCGACCGCCAGCTGCACCTCCGGCGGCAGATGCTTTGCAAACTTCGCCACCCGCGCGATCGAATGCAGCGTCTGCTCGCGATACCGGCCGAGGTCGCCGACCAGCGCCGCAACCCCTTTGCGCTTCGCCATGTCGTCCGCGAGATGACCACCGAGCGACTGAATCTCCTCCAGATAGCCAAGTACATCCGATTCATGCGCAGCGGCCGCGTGCAACACCCGCTCGTCCAGAAATCGATTTATCAGGATCGCCGAGAGCCTCAGCCCGTCGGCTTTCATCTCCTCGATCAGTTCGCTCGCCTGGCGAAGCCGGTCCGCTTCCGGCGTCGTGACCATCACAAATCGCACTGCGTCCGATCGCAGCAGCGCTTCGGTCTTGCGCAGCTGATCGAGGACCGCGTCGACGCTTTCCGATGCCGCCGCAAAGAAGTCCGAGATAATCGACAGCACGCGATTTCCCGCAAACCGCTCCAGTTCATTAACCACGAAGCGCGCCGCCTGGCTCGCCAGCTTGACCGCGAGCCGGCCCGCCGACAGCGACGGCGTGAAGATCCATCGCGCGGCCCGCGAATCCAAAAGGCGCGTGAAGCGCGCCGGCGCCTCCAGAAATTCGAAGGCGTGCGCCGCGGGAGGAGTATCGACAATCTCGATGTCGAAGCCTCCCGCTTGATGCAAATCATAGAGCTGTTGCAGCGCCGCGAACGCCTCCGAGCCCGCGAACTCCGCCGTGAGCCGCTGATAAAAGGGATTCTCCAGAATTCGCTTGCGCGCGGCCGCGTCGGGCGCGAACCGCTCCGCCATCATGTCCCACGCGCCCTTCACATCCAGCATCATGGCCGAGAGCTTGAGCGCCGGGTCGAGCCCGCCCGCCGCCAGATGACGCCGCGAGAGCCGCGCCGGGCTGCCGCCCAGTCGCTTGAGCCCGAGCGCATCGCGAAGTCGCCGCGCGGGGTCCACCGTTATCAACGCGGTATCCAGATGCGCCTGCGCGCCCGCGATGCCGAGCGCGGCGGTAACCGTGGTCTTCCCCACGCCGCCGGTGCCCAGCACGATCACAATCGAGCCTTTTTCCAGTAAATCCTTCACGGGCCGCCGCCTGTCGCGTGCGCCAACATAGCAGGCGCTGTGCAAAGCCGCATCGGCGAGATTAGACCGCCGCAAACGCGAGGGATAAACTCAAGGACGAAGGGTAGGGACATGGTGGAGGCTGCGATGGTCGCGGTGATGGTCCTTGGGGTGCTGGCGGTCGCGGGGATAGTGGTCCTCCTGATGCGCTCCGGCGCGGGCGCCAATGCAATTAGCCGATTCGGTGACAAGCTCGATGCGATCGCGCACGAAATGGACGCAAAGTTCACGCGCGCGACTGCGGACATGGCGCAGCGCCTCAGCGACACCAAAGGCGAGCTGCGCCAGGAGACTGCGGATCGTATCACCAACGGCTTCATCGGGCTGAGAAACGAGGTCGAGCGCCAGCTCAAGGCCGGACGCGAGGAACAGGCCGGTGGTCTCAAGCTGGAGATCACCGCGATGACCTCGCAGATGCGCGAGAGCCTGGAGTCCGTCCGCGCGGAAATCGACAACAAGCTGCTCGCCATCACCGACCGCGTGCAGGAGAAACTCGACCAGAATATCAAGGAAGGCTTCGCGCAATTCGAAAAGGTCCAGCAGCATCTGCTGGCCGCGGAGGAGCAGTTGCGCAACGTCGGCGCGATCGGCGCGTCGATCAATGATCTGAACAACCTCCTCAAGATGCCGCATCTGCGCGGCAAGTTCGGCGAGGCGAGCCTCGAGCGGTTGCTCCAGGATTTTCTGCCCGCGCACATGTACGAGTTGCAGGCATCGCCGGGCGTGAACATGCCCGGCCGCGCCGACGCGATCATCAAGTTTCCCGAGCGCAATCTCCCCATCGATGCGAAATTTCCGCGCGAGCAGGTCCTGCCGCTGTTCGGCGCGAGCGATCCCGCGGAGCTCGATGCGGCCCGCGTCGAATTCGCCCGCGTGATGAAGGAGCAGGCGCGGCGCATCGCCGTGTACATCCGCCCCGAGTGCGGCACGACCGACATGGCACTGATGTACCTGCCCAGCGAGACGCTCTACATGGAGACCGTCCTCAACGGCGATCTCAGCGAGTTCCTGAACAAGCTGCGCGTGTTCGCCGTGTCGCCCAATACGCTGATCGTGACGCTGCAATCGATCCAGATGGTCTTCAAGATGTACGAGTTCGCGAAGAGCTACGAACGCGCGACCGAGGAACTAAAGAAGGCGCAAAGCGCGTTCGGCTATTTCGAAGATCGCTTCGAAGACATCGGCAAGTCGCTCGGCCGCGCCCAGCAAGCCTACGAAGTAGCGCGCGGCCATCTGACCAAGTATCGCAACCAGGTCGTCAATCTGACCGGCGAACCAGTCCCCGAACTCGAAGCCCCGCCAATCGCAGCAATAGGCGGCAAAGGCAAATAACGCCGAATATTTACGTCCCTCGCCCGCTCAGTTGCGGGAGAGGGCGAGGGTGAGGGTTCTGCTTCCCCGAATGCGCGCTTAGCCGCTACTCCTGCTCTTCATCACTCGGCGGCTTCAATTGGCTCCGCTCGCCCCCGCCGCTACTCGGAAGGGGACGCAATCTTTCTGGAGTAGGGCCGACGTCTCGCCGGCCTCACACCGCAACATCGCCGAGCGCCGGTTAGCGGATCGATCAACGAACTCCGGAGACAACTCGCCAGAAGGGCGCCTCTACCACGCATAAGAAGCGCCAGATCCGCTCCCGAACTTCGTTCTGCCTTCTACTCCTGCTCTTCATCACTCGGCGGCGGCGGCTTCAACTGACTCCGCTCGCCGCCCGCGATGATCCATCGCTCGACTTCATGCCGCTCGCGCCGCACGAAATCTCCGATCGCCTTGCGCAGCCCCGGATGCGAAATGTAATGCATGCTGCGCGTCAGCGCCGGGTCGAAGCCGCGCAGCCATTTGTATTCGCCGCCAGCACCCGGCTCGAACCGCGTTAGTCCATTGGCGATCGCGTGCTCGATTCCCGCGTAGTAGCACACGTCGAAGTGCAGAAACCGTACCTCGCGAAAGCATCCCCAGTAGCGTCCATACAGCACGCCCGCCTTCTCCAGGCAGATCGCGCCGGCGACGAATTCCCGCCCATCGCGCGCCGCGACAAACCTCAAGTGACGCTTGAAGTGCTGGCGAAGCAGGTCGAAAAATTCCTTGCTGAGATATTGACGGCCCCAGTACAGCTTCTCGATCGTCGCCAGGTAGACCTTGAACATGATCGGGAACATCGCGTCTTTGATCTCTTCGCCCGCGTGCACCTGAATCGTGATGCCCACGTCTCTGACCGCCTGCCGTTCGTGACGCACCGCCGTGCGCCGCTTGTGCTTGAGCCGCGCCAGGTAATCATCAAAGGTCGCGAACCCGGCATTCTGCCAATGGTACTGATAGCCGTGCCTTTCGAGGAATCCCGCGCGCGAGAGCAATGCTGCTTCGTCCTCGGCGCAGAAGTTGACGTGCACCGATGAGAGCTTGTTGTCCTCGCACAGCTTCACCAGCGCGTTGGCGATCAGCGTCGCGAGCATCGTGCGATTCGTGCCCGGCGCGGTGAGGATGCGGCGCCCCGTATGCGGCGTGAACGGCACGCCGACCACCATCTTCGGGTAATAGCGAATCCCCGCGCGCTCGGCCGCATCGGCCCATCCGTGGTCGAACACGAACTCGCCCATGCTGTGCGATTTCAAATACAGCGGGCACGCCGCGACGATCCTGCGCCCGGGCCGCTCGCGAACGACGATATGAAACGGGGCCCATCCGCTGGCGCGCGCCGCCGATCCCGATTTTTCCATCGCGGCCAGCCAGTCCCATTCCAGGAACGGCGAGTCGTCGGGCGCGAGAAGAGCATCCCAGTCCTCGCGCGAGATCTTTTCGATCCCTTCCACGATCTGCGCTTCGAATTGCTGTGCGGCGTCGTTCATCGATGAGCCTGAAGCTTAACAATCATCGCAGGCGTAACAAACCGGTGGCGAGAAATCTGTCGATTACGTGCTCCATGGACTCGCGCCGATCTGCTATCCTAAAGATGAGGCTGGCGACTGACCCGATGAGCACGGACGACCCATATCGCCGCAGCGTATCTCCCTCGATGATAATCGCTCGCATTGCCGGCGGCGGTGATGATGACAACGGCGACAACGGCACCGGCCAGGGCGGCGCCGTCACCGAGCGGCGCACCAAGACCAAAGCCAAAACCGCAAAGCCGCCGCTCTACAAAGTTATCCTGCTCAACGACGACTACACTCCGATGGAGTTCGTGGTCGAAATCCTGAAGGCCGTCTTTCACAAGCCGCACGCCGAGGCGACGCGCATCATGCTGCATGTCCATCAGAACGGCATGGGCGTGGCGGGGGTGTATCCCTACGAAATCGCCGAGACAAAAGTACGTACGGTTGAGGAACTCGCGCGCCAGGCGGAGTATCCGCTGAAATGCACGATGGAAAAGGAATAGGGCACAACACCAGATGCCGCCATCCAACAACATGATGATCAGCCGCGAGCTTCAGGTCACGCTGCAACTCGCGATGACCGAGGCCGTCAATCGCCGCCACGAGTACGTCTGCCTGGAGCATCTCCTCTATGCGCTCCTGCACGACGTCACCGCCAGCAACGTGCTCACGCACAGCGGCGCGAATCTCGAAGCGCTCAAGCGCAAGCTCGAGCATTACCTCGACGAACAGGTCGAGCGGATGCCCAAGGGCGATGAAGTCGCTCCCCGCTATGCCCTGGGTGTGCAGCGTGCGTTGCAGCGCGCGGCGCTCCATTCGCAGTCCGCCGGGCGCAACGAGATCAACGGCGCCAGCGTGCTGGTCGCGATGTTTCACGAAACGGAATCGCCCGCGATCCTGTTTTTGCAGGAGCAGGGCGTGACCCGCTTCGACATCATCAATTTCATCTCGCACGGCGTCTCGAAGGTCGGTGCGGACGCGGACCATGACGCGGGCGGCACCGAAGAAGAAGGCGACGGGGACGGCGAAGATGCCCACGCGGGCGGCGGCGAAGAAGAGGGCGAGCGCAAGCTCTCTCCCTCAAAAGCGCTCAAGGCTTACACCATCAACCTGGCCGAGCGCGCCGCGCAGGGGAAAATCGATCCGCTGGTCGGCCGCAAGAACGAACTCGAGCGCGCAATCCACGTGCTGCTGCGCCGCCGCAAAAACAATCCCGTGTTCGTCGGCGAGGCCGGAGTCGGCAAGACCGCGCTGGCCGAAGGCCTCGCGCTGGCCGTCCATCATGGGCAGGTTCCGCCCGCGCTCAAGGGCGTCGAAATCTACGCGGTCGACATGGGCGCGTTGCTCGCCGGAACCCGCTTTCGCGGCGACTTCGAGCAGCGGCTCAAGGCCGTCATCAAGGCGGTCCTCGGCGATCCCAAGCGCATTCTCTTCATCGACGAAATTCACACGATCGTCGGCGCGGGCTCGGCTTCGGGATCGACCATGGATGCGTCCAACCTGCTGAAGCCTGCCCTCGCGTCGGGCGACCTGCGATGCATCGGGTCGACGACCTATCAGGAATACAAGCGCTCGTTCGATCGCGACAAGGCGCTCGCGCGCCGCTTTCAGCGTATTGACGTGGCGGAGCCGACCCAGGAAGAGACGGTGCAAATCCTCGATGGGCTCAAGTCCCACTACGAGAAGCATCACAACGTCCGCTACACCGCCCCGGCGCTGCGCTCCGCCGTCGAGCTTTCCTCGCGCTACATCAACGATCGCTTTCTCCCCGACAAAGCGATCGACGTCATGGATGAAGCCGGAGTCGCGGGGCATCTGCGCGGCAAGGGCGCGCCCGAGCCGGTGACCGTGGGCGTGCGCGACATGGAGCGGACCGTCGCGCGGATGGCGAAAATTCCCGAGCGCACCGTTTCGGCGACCGATCGCACGCGGCTTCAGAGCCTCGAGGAAGAACTCAAGCAGGTGGTCTTCGGCCAGGATGCGGCCATAGAGGCGGTCGCCCGCTCGATCAAGCTCGCGCGCTCCGGCCTGAGCCATCCCGACCGACCTGTCGGTGCGTTCCTGTTTGCCGGGCCTACCGGTGTCGGCAAGACCGAAGTCGCGCGCCAGCTTGCCAAGGTGATGGGCGTGGAGTTCCTGCGCTTTGACATGTCGGAGTATATGGAGCGGCATACAGTCTCGCGCCTGATCGGCGCGCCTCCCGGCTACGTCGGCTTCGACCAGGGCGGGTTGCTGACTGATGCAATCAACAAGACTCCGCACTGCGTGCTGCTCCTCGATGAGATCGAAAAGGCGCATCCGGACCTGTTCAACATCCTGCTTCAGGTGATGGATCACGCGACCCTCACCGACAACAACGGTCGCAAGGCCGACTTCCGCAACGTCGTGCTCGTGATGACCACCAATGCGGGCGCGCAGGAACTGGCGCGCGGCATGATCGGCTTTCATGGCGGAGTAGGCGGGGGCGATTCCAAGTCGATCCTCGAGCGGATGTTCAGTCCGGAATTCCGCAACCGGCTTTCCGCAACGATCGACTTCGCGCCGCTGAGCATGCCGGTCGTGGAGCGCGTCGTCGACAAATTCCTGGCCGAGCTTCAGGAACGCCTCGACAAGCAGAAGGTCGTGCTAGACACGACCCCGGCCGCGAAAAAATGGCTCGCAGATCGCGGCTACGATCCCCGCTTCGGCGCCCGCCCGCTAGGCCGCCTAATCGAAAACGAAATCGCCCGCGCCCTCGCCGACGAAGTCCTCTTCGGCCGCCTAACCAAAGGCGGCCGCGTAACCGTAGACCTCGACGGCGACAAACTATCCTTCACCTACACCGAAACCCCAACCAGACAACCAGTCCCGGTCTCGTAAATCAGGAAGTCTTAAACCACAAAGGCACCAAGGCAAGCACGCCCCTCGCCCGCTTAGTTGCGGGAGAGGGTAGGGTGAGGGTGCAGGATCTTCTCACGCTGATCCACCATGCGCGAAAAAGGCAAACCACCAACGAGGTTATTGCCAAAAACAAAGCTCACCCGTGCTCGTGCCCTTCGGCGCGATCGCACGGAAGCCGAGCGCAAACTTTGGAAACTCCTTCACAGCCGAAGACTGCACGGCGCGAAATTTCGCTTTCAGCACCCGATCGGCAGCTATTTCGGCGACTTCTGCTGTCTCAATTCACGGCTTATCGTCGAGGTCGACGGCGGCCAGCACGCCGACGAAGAAAAGGCCACCTACGATCGTCGCCGTACGGCATACCTGCAGTCGCAGGGGTTCACGGTGATGCGCTTCTGGAACCACGACGTTCTGCAGAGACCTGATTGGGTTGTCGAGCGAATTCAAGAAGCTATCGGCGCAGAGCAGGCGGTAGCAGAACCCTCACCCTAACCCTCTCCCGCAACCAAGCGGGCGAGGGGCGAATCCGTGAAATCGGCGAAATCTGCGGATTCCCGCCTCACTCCCGCCGCAACACCGTAGGATGCAACCACTCAGCCCCACCCATCTCCGGATGATCCACATTGTAGTGTAATCCGCGCGATTCCTTGCGCGCCTTCGCCGATCGAATGATCAGCTCCGCCACCGTCGCCAGGTTGCGCAGCTCGATCAGGTCGGAATCTATCGTGTGGTACCAGTAGTAGCTGTGAATCTCTTCCTTGATTAGCTCGATCCTGCGCAGCGCGCGCTCCAGCCGCCGATCGCTGCGCACAATCCCGACGTAGTTCCACATCAAGCGCCGCAGCTCGTCCCAGCTCTGCGTTATCAGCACGCGCTCCTCGCTGCGCGTCGCCCGCCCGGGGTCCCATTCCGGAAACTCCGGCGGCGCGCCGCTCGCCGACTTGGCCATCGCGGTCGCGGCCTCCGCCGCGCGCCGGCCCATCACCGCCGCCTCCAGCAGGGAATTCGATGCGAGCCGATTCGCGCCGTGCAGCCCCGTCATCGCCACTTCGCCCGCGGCATAAAGCCGCGGAATCGCCGTCGCCCCATGCAGGTCGGTCTGCACGCCGCCGCACATGTAATGCGCCGCCGGCACCACCGGAATCGGAGCCTTGGTCAGGTCGAAGCCAAAGCTCAAGCATCGCTTGAAGATATTGGGGAACCGCGTCTTGATAAAATCGGCGTCGCGATGGCTCAAATCGAGCAGCACGTTGTCCAGTCCGTGCCGCTTCATCTCCGAGTCGATGGCGCGCGCGACCACGTCGCGCGGCGCCAGCTCCGCATCGGGATGGTAATCCTTCATGAACGGCGTGCCGTCGGGCAGGCGCAGAATCGCCCCCTCGCCGCGCAGCGCCTCCGAAATCAGGAACGACTTGGCCGCGGGATGGAACAAACAGGTCGGATGGAACTGGTAGAACTCCAGGTTCGCGATCGGCGCGCCCGCGCGATACGCCATCGCGACGCCGTCGCCCGACGCGATATCCGGGTTGGTGGTGTAGAGATACACCTTGCCCGCGCCTCCGGTGGCCAGCAGCGTGGCCCGCGCCAGAATCTTCTTCACCGTCTGCGATTTGCGGTCGTATGCGTACACGCCCCAGCACGACCCGGGTTTGCCCCCCGATGGTGTCTCGACCAGCAGGTTGATCGCGACGTGATTTTCCAGCGTGCGGATTTTCTTGCGCGTGCGCGCCGCTTCCGTCAGCGCCCGCATGATCTCCTGCCCCGTCAGGTCCTGCGCGTGCAGGACCCGGCGATGGCTATGGCCGCCCTCGCGGCCGAGGTCGTACTCGTCTTCGCCGCCGTGCTCGATCTTCGTAAATTGCGTGCCGAGCCGGATCAGCTCGCGCACCACCTCGGGACCGTCGCGCACGATACTCTCGACGGCGTCGCGATCGCACAGCCCCGCGCCCGCCCGTACGGTATCGTCCACGTGCGACTCGAATGAGTCGCGCACGCTCCACACGCTCGCAATTCCGCCCTGCGCGTATGCAGTGTTAGCTTCGGTGCTGCCGGCCTTGGTCAGCACCGTAACGGTGCCGAACTCGGCCGCGCGGATCGCGAACATCAAGCCCGCAATACCGCCCCCGATAACCAAAAAGTCGCTCTGAAATTCGCGATTCAAGGTTCTCAAGTCCCCGCGCGATACAACCAAACGCGGTATCCCACATCTTGTAAATATCAGAGAACGCAACATTGCGGCACCTTTTCCAGCCAACCAGAACCGCCGCCATATCGTGTTTATCATTCCCGCGCGGCTACGCCGTGCGCTTCGCGCCTGCCGCGCGAGGAATCCCGGAATTCTGCCCCTCGCCCGCTCGGTTGCGGGAGAGGGTAAGGGTGAGGGTTCTGCTTCCGCCGCCATTCCGTCTTTGTCGTTCCCGCGAGGATACGCCGCGTGCTTCGCGCCTGCCGCGCGAGGAATCGGCTTCTTGTGTCATCCCGACCGAAGCGGAGGGACCGCGGCGCGTCCGCGTGCCGCAACCACGACTCCCTCAACCAGCACCGGAAGTCTGAGCAAATGAGCGATTGGTGCTTTGGTGGTTAAGCCGAATCTGCCTGCAATCTGCGGATTCTGCGGATTCTGCTTCCCCCCTTCTCAGACAAAGAATTGCGCCATCCAGCCGATTGCCTTATTCTCCCAATATAGCCCTGCGCGAGTGGAGATAGGCGTGGAACTCACAGCGCCCAACGTCCTGACCCTGCTCAGGATGGCCAGTGTGCCGATCCTGATCTGGCTCCTAAGCCATACCGGGCCGCTGCCTTCAGCGATCGCGGCGGGCGTGTTCTTCCTCGCCACCATCACCGACTTCTTCGATGGCTACCTCGCCCGCAGCTACAACTCCGTCACCTCGATGGGCAAATTCCTCGACCCGATGGCCGATAAGCTGGTCGTCACCGCCGCGCTCATCATGCTGGTCGGGATGAGCCGGACGCCGCACGTTCCCGCCTGGATGGTCGTGGTGCTGGTGGTGCGCGAGATCATGGTGACCGGATTGCGCGCGGTCGCCGCAGCCGAGGGGATGGTGATGGCGGCGGACGACCTTGGGAAATACAAGATGGCGCTGCAGGTCATCGCGATTCACGGCCTGCTGATCCATTACACCTACCTGCACGTCGATTGCTTCGCGTTCGGGATGTTCGTGCTGTGGATCGCGCTGATCGTCAGCGTATGGTCGGGCGTGGACTATTACATCAAGGTGCTGCGCGCTCTCCGTCCGCAGACGATTCGCAGCGCGGGCAAGCGCGCCGCCGTCTGATTGACTTGGCCCAACGCGCCCGATAATCAAATTAGTCCCGGTGCGGGTGTAGCTCAGTTGGTAGAGCGCGTGCTTGCCAAGCACGAGGTCGTCGGTTCGAAACCGATCACCCGCTCCATTTTCCCCCGTGAAATCAAGGACTTATCCGCTGACGCTAGAACCCCGGGGATTCGAAGCTGGCGCAAGTAGACGTTGTGTAGACGCTCGGCGAGAGATCCCGTCCCGATGGCGGTTTGGCGAACCGCCCAAGGACGAAAGGAAGGGACATCTAATCCAGTGATTCTCAAGACCGGGCACGTAAAGAACTTCAAGTGTGTAAGGGACTCAGGCTCGTTCAAGATTGATGAGAACGTTACCTGTCTGGTTGGAAAGAACGAGTCCGGAAAGACGGCGCTTTTGCAGGCTCTTTACAAACTCAACCCGATTACCGAGGACGAAGGGAAGTTCGATGAGCTTGAGTTTCCTCGGTCGGAATGGAACGCCTACAAGCAGAGTGTGAAAGAGAGTCCGGCTGATGCGCTAATTACAACCTGGGAGCTGGAAGACGAAGATGTGGCGGAAGTGACGAAGGTCTTGGGCCCCAACGGGCTGACCTCAAAGACAGTCGAGATCAAGAAGGGTTACTACGAGAAGAAGAACTGGGATGTCCATACGGACGAGGCTTTAGTGGTAGAGCACCTTTTGAACGAATCCGGAGTGCATCCTGAAGTGATGGAGCGGCTTCGTGAACACCGGACGATTAAGACTATGCGGGGATACCTGGAAAAGCCGGAATCATCTTCGGAAGCCGAAAAAAAGCTGCTTGACCGCATCAAGAAGACGTTCGGGGGAGAGGGAGCATGTGGAGCAGCCGTCAATATCTTAGCTCCACGCCTTCCCAAGTTCGTTTATATACCCGAATACTTCACTCTACCTGGAGAGGTAGCGATTATTGACCTGAAAACACGCATCGGCGACAAAACAAAGCTGACGAACAAGGAACGGGTTTTCCTCGCGATGCTCGACATGATCGGGGCGAGCGTCGATGACCTTGAGAAGATCGACAAGTTTGAGCGATTGATCGCTGAACTGGAGGCCGCGTCAAACAACGTAAGTCAGCAAATCTTCCGTTACTGGAGTCAGAATCGACATCTCGTTGTACGTATCCGGTTTGACCAAGCACGCCCTGGCGATCCGGCGCCCTTCAACGCCGGCTATATAGTGAGGACTCGCATCGAGAATACTCGACATTTCGTGACAGTTGGGTTCGACGAGCGGAGTGCTGGCTTCGTGTGGTTCTTTTCGTTTCTCGTGTGGTTTTCGCAAGCTCTGAAAAACTACGGCTCGAATCTCATCGTATTGCTCGACGAGCCCGGTCTGACTCTCCACGCTCGCGCCCAAGCAGATCTTCTCAGGTACATCGAGGAGCAACTCGCACCCAAGTATCAGGTTATCTACACGGCGCATTCGCCTTTCATGATCGATCCCGCGAAACTTTTGAGAGTTCGGACGGTTGAGGATGTCTTCAAGGAACCGAAAGAGGGCGAGGCACCCCCTCCGCCGCAGACACTCGGAACGAAGGTTGGTGATGATGTCCTCAGCACCAATCCCGATACCGTCTTTCCGCTGCAAGCGGCGCTGGGTTACGAGATCACTCAGACCCTGTTTATCGGACCTCACACGATTCTGGTGGAGGGTCCGGCCGAAATACTGTACTTCGAATGGTTTAAGCAGAAACTCAAAGCGAGCGGCCGCACATCGCTGGATAATCGCTGGGTCGTAGCGCCCTGTGGAGGAATTGACAAAATCCCCGCATTCCTGTCGCTGTTTAGTGGTAATCGGTTGCATGTCGCGGTTTTCACTGATTTCGGGACTGGAGTGAAAAAGCGGATACGCGAGGTGCGTGAATCGAAGCTCTTGAAGGATGGGCACGTCCTAACGGCAGAGATGTACGCCGGGCAAACGGAAGCGGACATTGAAGACGTCATCGGACGCGAAGCGTACATCGAACTGGTAGTGCAGGCCTACAAGTTGGAACCGGGCCAGAAGTTGCCGTCTGTCCGACCGGAAGGAACGCCCGAACGCGTCGTGAAGGAAGTGGAGGCGCACTTTCGGACGCTGCCGCCCGAGGTTGCGGAATTTGACCATTTCCGCCCTGCCGAGGCACTCATGCATCAGGGTCTAGGAGTCGCTCTGCCAGGACTCGACGCGGCCCTCGATCGATTTGAAAAGATTTTCAGCGACCTCAATGCGATGCTGACTTAGCGCCAGCTCAAGTCTCCGCAAGGAGGTGACGCCCCGCAAATGCAGATGAACGTCCACCACGCCGCCGCGCTCGCGCTTGTGGGCTGGTATCTGATGGTGCCGCCATCGGTGAGAAACCCTTTACTTCTTCTTCGGGTCAGCCGCGGCCGCTTGTTTGGCAAGTTCGAGCAGCGCCTGAAGCGTTGCGCCGATATCCTTCAGCGCTTGCAGGACTTCCAGATCATGTTGGGTAGGCATTTTCCTTTCTTCCTTTGCGGCACGTCGCCGCGGTTTCAACCTAGATCTTGGTCGCCCGGCCGGCGGCTTCGATCTCCAGCGCCGCCGTGCGCTGCCTGACCTGCTCATCCCACTGCCTCTGCCATTCAGGGTCGTCTTCTAGGTGGATGTTGATCTGAAAACTTCCAAGCGTCACCTGAGTATTGCCGGCGTAGTTGGGCCCGAGTACCGCCAACCGCGCAGCGTGATCCGACCAACGCTCAGGCCAGCGCTTGGCAAGCAGCTCTTTCGCCGCACGCCAGTCTTCGGGCGCCGCATCCTTCCATTTCTCGACGAGCACCGATTCACACTCGCTTTCGGCGTCGCGGTACGCCTGGGCGAAATCCTTGAACGGCTGCTCACCTTTCTCACCACGCTTGAGCCATTTGTCGAGCGTCGCGGTGCTGATTCCCGCAAGCCGACACGCGGTCGAGACGAAATTGCCGCCGGCGATCGCAGCGACAATCTTGCGACCAATTTCCACGGTGAGTCTTGTCTCACGCGCGCTCTTACGAACACGCGGCGTCATCGGTTCGCGGACGGTCGGGGCTTCGCCGTTTAACTCTCGCGGTGGTTGTTCGGACATACGGTTGCCTCTTCGTGCTTTTCCGAACGCGTCGATTGCAATTGCAAGGCGCAAAGCACCAGGCGCACGATGGCGGCTTCGAGCATCGAGCCGGGCTCGCCGCGTTGATGGCAACGCAGATAAAATTCGGCCTTGTGGATATGGGTGGCGGGCTTGGCGGCGCACAACGTCGGTTGCAGTGCGTTGAGCGCCAGGCAACGGCTTACTTCAGGCAGCCCGGCGTTCTGAAAGCTTCGCACGAGGGGCCACAACATCTGCGTGTTCAACGGTCCTGCGGTCGGATTCTCGTCACTCATCTCGGGTTTGACCTTCAGTCGCGATTGACGCTAACGGTTATGTTGCTATGAAGCGCCACCTTGCCATCATGGCGCTGATTCTCCTCGCGGCGTGCGCCGAAACTCGCGGCCAGAAACGGCGCGACCAGGCGGCCACCAATCTTCAGTTTGCGCAGCTGCAGTGGAACGATTGCTCCGCAAACCCGAAATGTACGGGCGACGAAATGTTCAAAACGCGTGCGAATCTCGTTGACGCGCAAGCGGAATATGATCGCGCGAACGATCAAGTTCGCCAAGAAAATGCAATATTGATGCACTCGATGGACCAGATGCAGCAGCAACAGCAGACCGATCAAATCACCAACGCGATTCGAGCCAATCAACCAGCCCCTGTGTTTCAAACAATGCCTCTCTCGCCACCAATCGGAAGCTACCAAGCAGCGCCTCTTGTACAACCAGCGCCGGTTTTTAATCCAGCACCTTCACCGCTCTTTCGTTCTCCCGAAAATGGGCCGCTTTTCTGAGAATGTTGGATCATCTCCGTGCCCGCCGGTAGGCGGCGACGATCCCCGCGATCAACGGCCCGGAGTTGCTGAGCTGTTCGTACTGATCGAGCAATTCGCGATGCTGCGGGTTGCTCATCGCCGCGCGAAAATCCGCGGCGCCCTTCTCGAATTCCTCGCCCGGCCAGACCTTGTGGAGGTAGGCGTCGCACTGCTCATACGTCATCGGCTTGGTCACGGTCATTGCTATCGCGGCGACGTCGCTCTGTGACAAACCCAAGGCGTGTGCGGCGGGGAACAGGGTCTTGTCGACCAGCGTCTTACTCTCGCCATCGAGGCGCAGCTGAAGGCCCGTCAGCGGGTCACGGATATTGTCGAGCTTGTAGTCGGAGGGCTTCGGCGGCGGACCGAGTGCTTCGAGCGCGCGCTCCGTCGGCGTCGGGTCGACTTTGGCCGCCTCGGGCTGCCGCTGGCCGACCGCATGACGCGTGAGCGCATCGAACTCGCGCGCCTCGCGAGAATCGGGGCCACTTTTCATCCAGCGCCCGAACCATTCCTTGTCTTGGCGCAATTCCGCGAGACGGGCGGCCGCGTCCGAGGCGGTCATATCGGGGGGTATCGCGAACGGTCGGCTGACTTCCGGCGTGCCGGACGTCGGCGTCGTAGCCGGCGTAGCAGGCGGTTGTGAACCTTGCGTCTGATTGTCCATATGCGGCTGCTCCTCAGGTTACGATGGCCGAGTGCCCGACGATCCAATTGGCGATGTGGTCGAGCAGGATGCGGATCTCGTTGTTGATCGGGGTGCCGCCGGCGGTGGCGAAGTTGGACAGGTTAATGCTCACTTCCAGGTCGCCGGTGCTTGGCGCGTCGGTGCCC
The DNA here is from genome assembly GCA_052146355.1 of Binataceae bacterium (SeqCode). GTDB lineage: Bacteria > Desulfobacterota > Binatia > Binatales > Binataceae > JAFAHS01. The sequence goes on from JBKQNE010000170.1 coordinate 15,048, forward strand.
TCGACAACGCTGAATGCATCACCCCCGCGGTTTAGAGAAAAAGAAACGTTCGCCATGTGATTTCTCTCCTTATGCGGCTTCGTCGCCGCGTTTGGGCCGCGCCCGAAGCGCGACCATGGTTTCGACCTCGGCGAGAGCGCGCAGGCTCGGAATGGTCATCACGCTTTGGCTCGGCAACAGCCGCGCCTTCAAAGCGTCGATCGCTAGCGATGCCCCGGTGCGTTGCAGCACGGAATCGTAATCAGCTGCGCGCATCGGCAACGAGTTCTCGAACGCGACGATATCGGTGCGCAATTCCCTGATGGCCGAGGCCAGCGTCGCGACCGCATTGTCGACGGCGGTTGCCCGGGCGTGCACCGCATCGCCATGCGTGGTCGATACTTTCCATGCGGATTCGCTCCGGGCCGCCTGTTCGCGGGCAGCCGCCTCTGCTATTTCGCGCTCGATTTCCTTGCGCGTGGCGACCAGCCCGTCATGCTCCGATTCCAACTGCGTCAATTCGTGGCACTGCTTGGCCGCCGCGTCAGGCGAGCGGAAAGTTGCCGCTGGCAAGTCGTTCCTGAACGCCTGCGTTGCCGCGCGATTGCGGACGATGCGCGCGCTGATATCGTCGAGCGCCCGTACGCGAGCGGTCGCGTCGGGCACCTCGGGGCCGATGCCCAACTTGCTGCGCGCCAGATCGATAAGTCCCATAGTCGTCTAACTCCTTCACGCCAGCGCCTTGGCGCCGCGCTTATATCGTCGCCTCGGCGATCTCGGCCAGTCGCAAGGTTGCGTAGTGAAGGGTCTTGCCGAAATACACCGGATAGTCCTTGGCGGTGACCCAGAAGCCCACGCCCTTTTTGGAGCGCCAGTCGATGCGCAGGCGCGTGCCGTTGGTCAGTACCAGCGCCCGATAACCCTCGAACACCGGGCCGCCCTGATTCATGGTCACGTGCTTAACCTCGGCGGGCCATTTCGCGTATTTCTCCGCGCGGCCCTTGGCGACCGCCTGAGCGTCAAACTGGCGCCGCCCTGCGCTTCCTTTGCGTGCATTAGGGGTCGAAACCCCACTCGCTAGGTTCTCCATCGTCTGCCTCACCCGTCACCGGCTCCGCGAAATCCCAAACACGTCGAGATCGTCGTCAGCGCCCGCAGCCGCCGAAGCCCGCCCGTCGTCCGGCAGCGGCGGCTTGAGCTTGAACGCGAGACTCAGAAACTTGCCCTTGCGGCCCTCTTTCACCCAGGCCGACAACCAGAACTGCGACCGCACGCCACAATGCGGGCAATCCACGTCCGCGCTCCCTTGATGCGTTCGGTCGCGCTCGTCGCGCTTGCGGTCGTTCTCGAACAAAATTCCCGAGTTTGGGTAGTCGCGCTTCTCGTCAGCCATCTTGCTTTGACTCCTCGGCGTCCGCGGTCGGACGCAAATTGGTTGCTTGTGAATATCGCGCCGCGTGTCGCAAAAGTGTGGCAACAGCCATCGCCGCGAATTGCCGGTCACTGGCGAAAATCGGCGGGACGCTGTGTTTCCACGTCCAAGCCAACACACTGCCGAGCACCTGACGCGGCGTAAGTTGCGAGTAGCAGGTGCCCGCGGCGACCGACGCCATGCTGGCCTCGATCACCAAGGCGCGAAATCGAACCTGCGCCAAGCGTGCGAGCTCGCGCTCGAAACGGTCACGCTGATTGCTAACGCAGGCGAGCAAGTCGCCGAGGCTCTTGCGTTCGATCGAAACAACCGTGCGCAAGTCAACGCCGTCACACACGCAGGAGTAGTCGCCGGCCGCGAGGGTCGCGCGCTGCGTGGCGAAGTCGGGAAACTCAAGCGGCACCTGTTCGCGGGTGTCGATGAGGATCGTCATCATCCTGGGGTTACGCGTCGCCGTTGCCATCGCGTTCTGACGTTAGTTTACCTCACCTTGTGCGGATTCAACACAGGGTCTTTCGCTAAAAGTACTGAATTGCCCGTCATCATTTGTCGCCTCGCCTAGCTATGTAGACAGGATGTAGACGCACAGGTCACGTCCACCGCTATTTTCGCTCGCGCTCCCACTGCTCGAACTGCCACTGTTCGAATTCCCACTGCTCGCGCTCCAGCACGTCGACCAGCTTCCGCACGTCGGCGTTGCTCAGCGTCACGCTGGTCGCGTCGTCGCGGTCGCCGTTACCGTGATGAGTCGGACGCAGGAAGCGAATGCGAACCGCACCGCCGGTTTCCAGGCGCTCGACGGTTATGCATTCCAACTCGCCCGACTCCTGGCCGAGTTCGATCTCGGACTGCGGTCGTGTCTCATCGGTCATGGTTCATAGCCTCCTCGGCTGTTCGATCCTCGGCTGTACGTGCGAATTAAGGCGCACGCCGGCGAGTGTATGGTTCATTCCTTGGACCGGGTATTTAGCGGTGGACCGGGTACGGACCAAGCATGGACCGGGCAAAAACCCTTTAAGACCAAGTGGACCGGGCATATTACGCATAAGGCGTGATGCATACGTGCGTGTGCGCGTGAGAGTGAGTATTTTCTGAAATGCCCGGTCCACCCGGTCCAGCCTACGCAGTATTGGTTTTTCTGGTGGTCCAATGCCCGGTCCAATGCCCGGTCCAGAGAAACAAGACCCCCGGCCGCTACGTGGGGCTACGCTGTGCAACACCCTTGGGAATTTCAAATAGTGCATGGGTTAAGCCTCGACGATTGCGGAACCATCCCAACGGCGTGGGGTTGTGTGGCGGCCATAGATGCCGAGAATGCGGCGGGCGGTTTTCTGGTCGTGGGGTGTTCGCGTGGTTCCGGTATCGGGGTCGCGGCGGAAGTTGGTATCGATTCCGGTGATGCTTTCGAGTTGGCGGTAGAACCACTCGCGGGTCATGGGGCGCTTTATTTTGCGGTTCTCGGCCCACGCGATGTAGGCTTCGAAAACTGGGTCTTGACCTGGCGTGGTTGGGTCCTTCGGGCAAACGGCGTGGGGATGGAGCAGGCAGCGCTCGTTGATGAACTCGCTTAAGGCGCTGTTAAGTTCGACGTTCTGGTCGGCGAGGCCTTGCGCCGATTCGGGGGTGAAGAAATGTCCGCGCGCCTGGAGGCGCCGCCAACCTGCCAGGGCGTAGAGCAGAATGCCGTCGAGCTCGGGCTTCAGCTTTTTTTCGAATAGGGTCGGGTCCTCTCGGCCGAGAAAACTTTTGGTAAGCCTCAGAAACTGAAAGCGATTCGGCAGGGCGCCCGAGCCGTCGCCGTCGCGCAACGAGGGGAGAATGTTGAACGAAAGCCAGAACTGACTATTGAGCGGGCCTTCATAGTTGGGCAGAAATTTCCGCGGGATGCTCGGATTATCGCCGCCGGAGATTTTGAGCAGTCGTTCGATGGCTACCGCGGTGTCGGCGTTCGCTCCGATTCGCGCATCTGCGACGAACACTGCGGGGCGACCGATGATAGTTTCGAGGCCGAATTGTGACTGGAGGTCACTAAGTCCGATTTTGGCGGTACCGGCCGGTCCGAGCAGGGCGCCTTGGACGCTCATGATTACTCCTTTCCCGGCGCGTGACGGACCCTTGATCGCGAATATTTTCTGGTGGCGGATTTCGCCCATGATGGTGGCGCCCATAAATTCCGCGAGGCAGTCTTTCGATTCTTGGTCGTCGGCCCAAAGCACATTGAGAAAATTGTCCCATTGTGGATAGGTCGCCTCGGGGTCATGCCGGGCCGTTACGCCACCGAGGGCAAACCATCGCGGGTCAGAGGGATAGAGTTTGTCGGTTGCGGGATCGAGTATTCCGTTTGCGACGTTCAAGACCCGCGCTTCGCCCCAGGGCGGCGCGCCCTTATCCAACCAGCACGGTGGCTGGCGTTTGCGCGACAGCATGACCTGCTCGCGCAATGCCGCGAAGGTTTCGCGCACATGCCACGAGGTTGGGGCGACGATCTTTTCTTCACCTCTTGTTAGTTGGATTTCCCGATCGATGAATCGGGAGATGATAGTTTTGACCTGATCGGGATCGAGCTTGAAGTATCTACCGTCGTCGTAACCGTAGAGTTCGCCGGCGAACACGAGGGTGGTTTTGAAGTTGTCCTGCGTGAAGCGATGTTGGATGACTAGGCGTGCGAGATTCTGTGGTGCGGTCGCGTCGACCGGGATTCGCGCAAGAGCTTTCTTACCGGACGGCGCCGCAGCCGGACTGCTAGACGATTCGGTCGGCTTCTTCGCGCTGGGCTTGAGTGGGCGCGACTTAAAGGGATTTCCGTCCTGGTTCTTGTCCATCGCTACGACCTGAGCTGTCGACTCCGGGCGGTTGCTGCGTGATTCGACGTGGGGCCAGTGTGGTACTCGCGCGTGCTTTGCAGCGCGACCGCGAAGGTTCGCTCGCGGTAGTCATTCCGGTTCCATTTCTCGCGATAGAGGCCAGACTTTCGGAACAGGACATCCGCGCGCGTCTTATCGCCGCGGCAACAGGCAAGCAGCCACGAGATCAGCTCGAAGTCGGCGTCACTGTGCGACGCAAAACGCCCTTGCCACTGACCCGCGTACAGAGCGAGAAACTCGCTACCCCGCGGCCCGATGCTTGCGCGTTCGAGAATCGCGCGGTCGCTCAGATCGATTTTCTGATGGGGGACGCTGCTGTCATCTGGCACCGCATGCCGTACACGCGAGCGGAAAATGTCGTTACACACGTCTTCAATCGCTGCGTGGCACTCTGCGATCAGCATTCAGGTGTCGCTCCGATTGGATAGAGGTTGCCGGTGATGGTGAGGTACCGACCGCGATCGTAGACCTCACAGTGACCCAGGCGGCGATTTGTTTCCGGCAGTGTGCCCCGTGCGAGCACGCGCAAACCCATTCCCGAGGGGCTAATCTCGGTGTAGCTGTTCAGGCGGGCTACATACCCGGCAATCTTCGGGTCGGTAATCCGCTGCGTGGTGGAATCAAGACAGTGATCGAAATCAAACCCCACCAGGCCATCGCCGGGCGACAGGACAAAGCCCACGCCATCGAAGCGCCCCGTTGAAAATGCGCGCATTACGGTGGCGAACGATGACCAAGTAGCGGGATCGGTCGAGCTGGCGCGCGAACCGTTGGGCTGAAATGGGGGCTTCGTCCACTTTTTGTCGCGGAGTTCGTAAATCCACAGAACCCACTTAAGGAGTCTGATCAACTCCGCTGGGAAATTCTCAAAGCGCGGGGCGAGCGCACACGGACGCGGCGGCTGGTCGACGGCAGGGGTACTCAATTGAGCGCCTCCCTCGTGCCGCGGAAACGGACGTCGAGCAAAGCCAGGACCGCGGCTTCGTGTGCGCGAACCGCATCGATGAACCACGGCGCCGGTGCGAAGCCGCCGATGAGAACACGCTCGCGGGGCGGACTATAGCCGAGATAAAGCGGCCAACCGCGGCGCAGTCCGATCTCGATCAGATACTCGGCCGCGAAGTAGGCGGCGCGCTTATCGAGCGATGGCCTGCCAGCGTCGACCTCCTGCGCCGCCCCTGACGGAGCCGGTCGCCTTTTCGGATCGGCCAGAAGTATTCGGGTTCCGACGCCTACGCGGCCGCCTCGGCTTGCAAGGACCCGTAGGAAGCCGTAGAAGGATTCCAGTTGTCCGGTTGCCATATTTGCCCTCGCGCCTTCCGGTCCCGCAAAAGAACGGAAGGCGCTCCTGTTTTTTGAAAAGAAAAAGCCCTCGCACACGCGCACGAGGGCCCTCGAATTACGAAACAGATAATTGAACCGGCCGAGTCGGGATCATCCGGCGAGCGTGCGGTTCGACGGGCTCGCCTGACTGTACGGCAGCGCAGTGTGACACGCCGTTGACTGCGCAACCGACGCCGACCGGCCGTCAACCGAGTCGCGGTCAGAACCAATCGCCTCCAAATCAAGCGGCGGCGTGCTTCGCGTGCGAGAAGTTCCTCGCGCGTCGGTTGCATGAGCAGGCGCGTAGCACCACCGACTCGACGCGGTCGCGGCGATAGGGTTCGCAGGAACTTGGAGAAAGTGGTCACGCCGAGGTGCCTTTACGCCGCGGTCTGCCGGTCATTTCGTGGGGTCACGGTCTTAGCCGCTAGGAACGTGACGAGATCGCGCAGCCGATATCGGATGCACGCGTGGTTCACGCGAACATACGGCGGCCCCTCACCGCGATATCTCCATCCCTCTAAGGTGCGCCGCGGTACGTGGAGAAACTCGGCAGCTTCCCCCGTGTTGAGAATTGAGTCGTGTTCCGACATCTAGAAAACCTCTCCGCGATAGTTCGCAGCGATTTTGAGGATGACGAAACGCTACTAAGGCGGTCAACTTGTGACCGCCGAACTATTTGCTGATCTCGTTTTTGGGCACGAGCTCGCGAATCCAGCGGGGCTTTAGGGTCAGTTTCTTGCCAACCGCTTCGCTTGCCTTTGTATATGAATGCTTCGGATGGGCGGCAAGGTAAGCCTTCATTTCGCGTTCTATTGGAGCAACGTCCCTGACCCGTTGGTGCAATTGCGTAACCTGCCCCACGGCGATCCCTTCGAGCGCGCGGCCGGCGAAACCTGCCCGCAATTCTCTAAAGAGTTCAGTCGCAATGCGCGCGTAGGTCATTAACTTTGATGGCGGCATGACGGATCGATCCAAGTAACTGTGTGCGCTGCTGAGCAGTTCGCGAACCTTTAGGTGGGCGAATAGCAGACTTAGCAAATCCTGTTTTCTCTCAACCTCGCGTTTCGTCATCTCGCGTTTGCGGCGGCGTGCGGTCTTTTCCAGATTCGCGCCGATCCGATCCAGCACATCACTCCGCGTCTCCGCCTCGAGAGCATCCAGCTCTTCGCGCAGCTCGCGGAAATATTGTTCCTTCGCCCGACGGATGGTGTCGGCGTGGGGCGTGCCCGGCGGCGCGGTGAGCAGGAACGTGCCCGGAGTGTAGTGAGCCTGCCTCATCGCGCCAGCCTCATCGCCTCGGCGTTGGCTTCTAGAGCCGCGCGCACCGGATCGAGGCTCAACCTTGCGTAGATCGCGGTGGAGCTAGGGTTGCTATGACCGAGCGCGCGACCGATCAGCGGCAAGCTGTGACCGCTCGCGGCCAGCCACGAGCCGAGAGTGCGCCGCAGGTCATGCACGGTCACGTCTGGCACCCCGGCGCGCGCGCGGATGCGCTGCCACGCGCTTTTGACCTCGACTAGGTGGCCGGTCTTGCCATCGCCGGGGAAAATCCAGCCTGCGGCGCTCAGAGAGGGCAACGAGCGCAGCAGGTCGGCAGCGGCGGCTGGCAGCGGCAAAGTGTGTGAATGGCCCGACTTGGTCTCGGGCAATGTGATCGTCTGCTGATCGAGGTCAACGTCCTGCCAGCGTGCGCCGAGCAGTTCGCCCTTGCGCAATCCGAGCATCAAGACCAGCGGGAAGTATGACCGCCAGCGCCAGTCGGTTTCCCGCAAGAGGGATTCGTTGACGCGGCGCAATTCGTCGGGGGAGAGGAACCGCTCACGCTTGTGCTCGCGGTAAAATTTGAGCCCGACCGCGGGATTGTCGCCCGTGAAAATACCCTCAGCCGCGCCCCAATTGAACACCGCTCGCAGCAGGGTTATCGCGCGGTTGGATGCGATCTGACCGTGGCGTTGTGCGATCGCGTGTTGCAGCTTTCCGGTTTCTTCACGCGAGATGTCGGAAAGTCGGCGGGGATTCCAGCGTTCGAAATGCACAGCGAGGCGCCGCTCGTCACGAGCCCAGCTCTTGCGCTTCAGCTTGGCGTGGCGCTCGACCCACGCGGCAGCCAGATCGCCGAACGTGGGTTCGGTGCGTTCCCGCTTTCGTTCGAGCGCCGGGTCGTCGCCGCTGGCGACCGCCGTCTTGACTTCCAAGGCTCGTCGGCGCGCTTCGAACACGGTGAGGGCTGGGAACTGACCTAGAGTCATGCGCCGCACGCGCCCTTTGATGCGGCCTTCCCACACGAACGATTTGACCCCGGCCGCGGTCACGCGCAGCGCGAAGCCGGTCAACTCGTCGTCGCGGGTAAATGCCTGCCCGGCCTGCGGTGCCTTCGCGCGTTCGACTAGGGCCTTTGTGATGTTCGCCATGGTTCGATTCCTCTTTGCGCTGCCTCGGCGCCTACATGGACCGAGGGAACTGTGCTTCGGAGCACAAGGTTCGCAGGGGTTTCAGGGTCGCCCCAAAATCCCGGGTCCGAAGGTCGCCTCGATCAGCACAGAAACAGCACACAGGCGGCCATGTAGACGCAGTGTAGACACAATACTGCGAAAACGTGGGTAGTACAAGGTAGTGACAGGTAGTGGTATGGGCCGAAAACTTAGGAAATACGGGCGAGAGGGTAGAGGCGAGTAGCGACGCGTAGGCTGAACCTCGTTCTTGCCAAGCACGAGGTCGTCGGTTCGAAACCGATCACCCGCTCCAGTTCTTGCCTGGTTTGAATTCTTCACCGCCCGCCTAGGGCGGCGCGTTTGTGCTACGAATCAGGACGTACGACGACTTCCTGAGGTACTTGACCTCAAAAGTCGCTGAGCCTCAACGCCGGCAAAACTTGACTTGACAGATTAGGGTCTCGGGTTTCTCCGCCTCTTGGGGGGCGGAAAGATCTGATATGGAAACCGTCTTCCTTCTGCACGGTTTAACTCGTGGGCTCCTTTCAGAAAACTTCGGAGGCGCTGTTCGGTAATTTCGAATTGCACGATTCCGAAACGTTCGTGCAGGTGTCGCCAAATCCAATCGTTGTATTCTTGGTTGCTTTCTCGCAGCCAGTAGTAGCGTCGAGTCTGCCAGGCCAATAAATCGGCTGCCTGCAGTGGCAGCAGATCGAAGTCAGTTCTGTGAATCGGTCGGCTTCCGATCAATGACCTGAGTTCGGAAGGTGCGAAGCGGACGAACGCATCATAGGCACTCTGAGCGTAGATCGCATCGACGCCCTGTTCGTCAAAAACGAACTCGATCGGACCCGGCAGTCTATTAAGATGCAAAAAGCCGATCAACTCCATCATTATGAAGTAGAATCCGAGGACATAGGGTCTGTTCAATTGGCGTGCCAGCTTGTCTGTTACAAGAGCCTGATACGGTGCATACGGGATCGCGCAATGAACTCCGAACATTGCATGTTTCTTGATTACGGAAAGCAGGCCATCAATCTTGGCGTCGCGCACATTCTTATCCCAGCCCAGAAACTGCCCTTCCAGTCGATGCGCTTCGTGCATTTTGAAATATTGGATGCTTGGCAATGAGCCTAGAGCTTGCTGCCATTGCTCAGGAAAGGTTCGCCAGAATTGATCGGTTGATACCCATCCGGCCAGCACAAACATTGGCGGCGAACCATTGCCGCTGTCGTCAATGTAGGCCCTGAGCACCGTTAAAGCGCGCCTTTGCGCCGGCGATAATCGGATATCATTCGAGGTTACGCTCTCGACGGACGCGCGCCGTTGCTTGAGAAACCGCTAAGACTAATGGGTTTGGTTCTAGCACCCATGTTTAAAAATCGCCGAATCGCAACAAGTTGACGGACGACTCTACCAGACTAATAGGCTGAGAAAGCCTGATGTTTGAATCTTCGAGCGAACTGCGACGCACAGGTTTGACACCGTTCGGCTCTTTGCTCCCTGTCAATGCTTCAAATCTTCCAACGCTCGGGATATGGGTTCTCAGTTCCCCAACGCTTCGCCGCGGCGTCGTTCAACGCCATCACTTCATCGTCAACTCGGCGAAGCTGCTCGACTAGATTGCGAATATCAATTCCGCCAAGGTGTTCCTTTACGAAAATCGCGGTCGCCGTGAATGCGAACCCGATGGCCCGCTCAAGAGCGAATTGAGCGATCCTGACGGTAGCTTCCGATGCGTCCGGACCGGTGTTAATCGAAATTCGCTTTTCCACGATCTCATATCCGCGCTGCTTTTGGAGCAAAGGGTTCAGGTGTTTGAGCATGCACAGCTGACGATAAATCGTGTAGTTCCGAGCTGCATTCTTTTCTGCGTCTGGAGCGCCGAGCTTCCGGAGAGCTTCGACGGTCATGTTTTGAATGTTGCGGAACGGTCTGTTTGGGTCGTCATGGTCGATCCATTCTTGAGCTGCGTGATCGTCCGATCCGACGACACCGATCGTCATGGCCGCCTCGTAAATGGAAGCCACCAAAGTGCAAGCCTGATCTGGGTAGCCTCGCAGCGCGAGCAGAGATGCACAACGAAGATCATTCTGAAGGCGAACCAATAGAAACGTGGTCACCTTTCTTGATTGGCTGATATCGCGAAGCGGTCCGTTGGGTGCACGGCCCAGAACAGCGCCGATCAGATTGTACATTCGTTGAGACAGTAAACCATGATTGCGCAATTCCGGATCGAGACGATCAGACGTGTCTCGCTCAACTTCGCCCAGACTCCGCGGTGAACTCGGACGTAGATCGACACACATCTCACTGATGTTACGCAGCGATCCTGGGACTGACAATCTTCTCGAATTGTGCTCAAAATTCGATGCTTCAGACCAAGATCGTGCCTCGCCGCTGGACCGAGGCAGGCAGCGGCTAGAGGCTCACGATGAGCGCATCGCAATTGGTGGCGGGATCGATTTGCGAAGGCCGTGATTGGCGGACGGCAGCATACTCGAAGCGCGGGTTGAGGCGCGCACGGCGGATCGGTGCAAGCTCGAATTTCTCCTGCTTCGAATCGGCGCACGCTGGTGTTAGCGAAGACAGGGAGTTAAGTTCTGCTACACGAACCTGCTTGGCTTCCGTCGAACGGAGCCTCGAACCGACCTTCTCCAACTGGAGGCTCTCGAGATGAAATACGCGTATTCGCCGCGCTGGCTCGGCGGGCAGGATACCGCGTAGGGCAGCAGGTGGTTGATCCTACGGGAAGCTCTTCCGAGCGCGATGAAGACAACTGATTTTTCTGAGATCGTTAAAGCTGCAATTGAAGGCAGGTGGCTATCGCTGGCAGCGACAATTCTCAGCGTTATCCTGGTTCTGCTGGTGGCCTGGATAGCCGCATATGTCAAACAGAAAGGCAAGCATCTGGCTACCCACGAGGACTTCCGTGAGATATTGCAACAGACTGGCGACATCCGACGGGAGGAGCAGAAGGCAGGACTACAGGCGCTGGCAGACAATATAGAACTAAAGCTCAAAGTCGTCCGAGGGGAGGTTGCTGCGACCAAAGAAGCAGAGATCGAAGTCATTCAGCGTCATCTTTCACAAATGAGCGACCTGGAAGCCGCCAAAAAGGGCGGGGAACTTAAAGGTGTATATGAGCACCTCGACAAGCTCGTGGTCCAAGTCGAGGCGGTTACAGCTAAGACCGAAGAGATCAAGAAACGAGTAGGGCAAGAAATCTGGATGGAGCAAACGATAAGGAATGAAAGACGCGCGATATACGGGGAGCTCTGCAAAATAATTGGTGGCCTAATTCATAACCACGAGCAAATGCTCCGGGTGGCGGAGGCCCTGCGCGGCGACAACCCTGATATGATGGATCTGCTCATCGAACTTCACGATAACCTCCAACACAACGAGGCGCCGATACCCGACGAGCTCAAGCCGATGATCGAGGAACATCTTCGGCTGACCAAACTGCTGCTTGAGAACAGAACGCAGCTGAGGATTTTCTGCCGTCCGGCTGCACTACGAGCGTTTGACGCCTTCGTCGCGGCAGGACTGGGAACAACGGTCCGTCCTAAGATTCGTCAGGCTTTGGAGGACGTCCAAGTGCTGGAAAAGCGGATAGCGTCCGTGGCATCGCTCGATCTTGGCTTGCCAGTACAGGGATTTCCCGACACACAGGCTGCCGCAAAGGCCGAAATCACGTGTCCTGAATGCTTCAGGGTAGGATCGATAGCGAGACCATTGAAGGCTGCCGTTAGTTGCCCCAATCCGAATTGCAAAGCTGAATTCGAAGTGCTGGCCTACTGACGCTCAGAGCACGTGAGTGTGTGGTGCCACCCACGCGTGGAACACCATGTGACCGATGAGCTCATTCGAATCCTTGGTGAGCACGGCTATCGCCTCGGCTTTGTCGCCGGCGTTCTTGATCGCGAATGCGCGCGACTGCTTCTCGTTCAGCAGGCCTTCCGGCAGCCAGGCCGTGACCACAGGATCGGACATGTACCGGTGAATCGCCCGCCAGTCGTCGATCGCGATCGCCCGCAAGATCAGGTGCGCAGTCTCACGCGGAAGACCCTTGCAAAACTGCGGAATGGCGCCTGCTGCCACTGGGTATCCTCCTGAGCCGGCTCGATCAGAGTGCTATAGCGCGGCGTTCAGGCCTTGGTGCCTTGGTGGTTAAGTCTCCCCCGAATCTGCCTGCAATCTGTGAAATCTGTGGATTCTGCTTGAACCGCCGCCGATCTATTTGATCGCGAGCAGTTCCACGTCGAAGATCAGCGTGGCGTTCGGCGGAATCACGCCGCCCGCGCCGCGCGAACCATAGCCGAGCGCCGGCGGGATGATCAGCTCGCGCTTGCCGCCGACTTTCATGCCCTGCACGCCTCAATCAATTCAAAAGTTTTTGTGTTTCTCAGACCTGACCCAAATCGCCGTCAGAACAAGGGCCAATTTCGTTGGGTTTTGGCCCCTGGCTTAGTCGTCATGTTCGGCCGTAACTACTGTTGGTTGGGTGGAAGGTTATGCCGACCTCGGTGGTCTCGTCTCCGTTCTTAGTGGAAACGTGTGCCGGTGGATTTGCGGCCTCAACTGCTTCGGGTAGTTCCAATAGCGATACCGGAGGATGACGAGGAAGGTCGATACCCTTAATGTTGATATCTCGAAGCTCCAGATATCTCATCGCGGTAGTGGTCACGCCCGCAATGACCGGAGCTTTATCGCGACCGTTTCTTGGTAGGCATTCGAACTTCACAGCTATGCGCAGCTGGTCATCGATGGTCCGCAGGGCTTCGACAGTGCCAGGCCACCATCTGCCCTTGGCGAGTCGTACGATCCAAATCCAGACCGGCGTACCAGGCTTCAGGCGGTGCGATTCGCGAGGGTGCATCGATCGTTTTCCCCTTGGCCAAGCTCTATACCGCTGCGGACGGTTTCGAGTTGCACCTCAAGCTCGGGTGGCAGAGTCTCTCCGATACCGGTAAAGAACCGTTCCTGAAGGTCCAATTCGGCAAGCCATTCATCGGCATTGACGGCCAATGCCTCATTGAGCGCCTGGTTGGGAATATCAAGGCCGGCGAGATCGAGGTCGCGGGCCCAAGGAAGTAACCCGATTGGCGTTTCTTGTGCGCCGATGCGGCCCTTGACCCTCTCGACGATCCATTTGAGCACGCGCGCGTTCTCGCTGTATCCGGGCCACAGAAAATCGCCATCGCGATCTTTTCTGAACCAGTTGACCATGAAGACGCGCGGAGGATGTCTCAGTTTGCCGCGCATCGAGAGCCAGTGATTGAAGTAATCGCCAATGTTGTAGCCACAGAATGGCAACATCGCCATTGGATCCCGACGAACGACACCGACTTTCCCATTAGCGGCTGCCGTGGTTTCGGAGCCCATCGTCGCGCCCAGGTATACGCCGTGAGTCCAATCATACGACTCGTACACCAGTGGCACCGTCGAAGCGCGGCGCCCGCCGAAGATGATCGCTGAGATAGGCACGCCGCAGGGATGCTCGGCGCTCGGTGAAAACGCCGGATTGTTCCGCATCGGAGCGGTAAACCGGCTGTTAGGATGGGCGGCCGGATGGTCCGAGCCATCCGGCCAAGGCCGCCCCTGCCAATCAACCATCCCCCGCGGTGGCTCGACTCCCATCCCCTCCCACCAAACGTCGCCATCAGCCGTCATCGCGACGTTTGTGAAGATCGTGTCCCGCTGGACCATCGCCATAGCGTTGGGATTCGATCGCGTGCTGGTGCCCGGTGCTACGCCGAAATAGCCGGCTTCCGGATTGACCGCCCACAGGCCTCCGTCGGCTGCCACTCGCATCCAGGCGATGTCGTCGCCCACGGTAAAAACGCGCCAGCCGCCCAGCGAGGCTGGAGGCTGGAGCATCGCGAGGTTGGTTTTACCGCATGCGCTGGGAAACGCGGCGGCAACGTAAGTGGTCTCTCCGTCCGGACTCTGGATGCCGAGGATGAGCATGTGCTCAGCGAGCCAGCCCTCTCGGCGCCCGAGATGACTTGCGATGCGAAGTGCGAAACATTTCTTACTGAGCAGCGCGTTCCCGCCATAGCCGCTTCCTGCGGACCAGACCGCGTTATCTTGAGGGAAATGACAGATAAGACGGCGCTTCGGATCGAGATCCAAGGTGCTGTGCAATCCGCGATTGAAGTCGCCAGATTCGCCGAGCATCTGGAGCGCGGCGCGGCCCATGCGCGTCATGATGCCCATGTTGAGAACTACATACAGACTATCGGTCAGTTCGACGCCGACTTTTGCGAAGGGCGAACCCACCGGGCCCAGCACATATGGAACGACGTACATTGTTCGCCCGCGCATCGCGCCGTCGAACCATCCACCGAGTTTCTGGTAGGCGTCATCGGGCGCCATCCAGTTGTTGGTTGGTCCCGCATCGTCCTCAGAGGGCGCACAAATGAAAGTGAGGTTTTCGGCTCGCGCCACGTCGTTCGGGTTCGACCGATGCAGATGACACCCTGGCCGCGTGGCTTGATTCAGGGGAATAAGAACATCCGTATTCACTGCGTGATCAATTAGGCGGCGTCTTTCCTGCTCGCTGCCGTCGCACCAAACGATGCGGTCCGCCTTCGTCAGCCGGGCTTTTTCACTTACCCAATCCAGGAGAGCACGGCTCCTCAGCGATGTTCCTCTGACATGCGTTGCCATGACGTCTACTTCGGAACCTCAGGCACCTGTGTCTGCGTAAGATTCCGCTCGGCGTCCGCAAGCGCAGCGAAGATGGCGTCGGCGCCAGGGGCTGTCATCAAGGTCTGGAGCGTTTCGGATCGGGCACACATCTGTGGAAGCTTGGCCAGCCAGGGAAGATGAAGTTCATGAAACTTGAGACCCAGGGCGAAAAAAAGATACGTGGGTGCGCCGTCCAGAGCATCGAAATCGATGCCTTGACGAGATCGTCCCAAGACCATGAACGGCCTCACGATCTGCTCGGGATGGCGCTGCATGGTATGCAGGAACGCGACTCCGTTGCCGGTAGCGCTCGGCATCACATTCTCGCGCTCGATGAGTGCGCCGACGAACCAGGTCTTGTCGCGAATCAGACCCAGATGGCTGGCCAAGGCCGCCAGTTCCTCGATCACCGCGTTCTTTGAATCGGCCTGGAGATCCGGAATTACGTGGTTCGGCTGAAAGCAACTGGCCAAGCTGAGCAGTCGGCGGGCTACCGGCGCTGGGAGCGAGACCTCAGGGCTTCGCGGGATGACCCCGAGCATTTGATCGTCGAGCCAGGTATCCAACATTGCTTTACGGAAACGCCATTGATTTCCGATCTTGACTCCGGGCAACGCTCCTTCGGCGACAAGCTTGAGGATGGTCCGTTCGTTGACATTCAAATATGAGGCGACTTGCCGGACCGTCATTAGCTTGTCGATCGGATCTGTTAATCCGGTGTTGATTTTGCGAAGTCTATTTGACACTTACGTTAGATTACGTAAAAATACGTCAAACTACAAACGAATACATCAAATGTCCAAGAAGCGATCCGTTCAAGAAATCGACGAATGCTCTCGCGGCACCGAAGGTTCGTGCTCAGAGGCTAAGTTGCATCAGATCTTTACTCCGAGCGAAAAAGACATGCTCTTCGGCACGGTGTTTCGCGACTCGGAGCTGAACCGGGTCGATTTTTCCCATGCGAATCTGCGCGAGACAGAGTTTCTTAATGCCTCCCTCAATGCCGCCGATTTTTCCGGCGCCGACCTGCGGGGCGCGAGTTTCATCGGATGCGACCTGCGGGAAGCTTGTTTCGATCAGGCGGTCATGAGCCATACGCGGTTTGACAACAGCTGGCTGATCGGTGTGCGTGGCCTTTCCGAACAAATGAGCGATTACGTGAGGAGACACGGTGGCATGCTTTGGTTCTCCTGATTCCCGACGAGATGGCAGCGGGCTGAACGGTTTGACCGGCGCAATCTGAGGTAAGCGTGGCGGAGGATCGAAGTAGCGCAGTGCTACACGGCTGGGTTGGTCCGGTCAGGATTGGCGATTACTTTGCCCATGTAGTGCGGCAGCGAAATTCCAGACCGCCTGATGCGCCAGGTGTCTATGTCGTTTCCGAACGGGCTTGGCGAGCGATGCCCGCCAAAGAGGCGGGCGTCGTCTACGTCGGCCAAGCGCACTACCTTCGTTACCGGATCGGCCAATTGCTTTGTGATCTGTTTGGATTCACCGGCGACGATCGCGCCGACGGCGAAGCCTACCAACATCGAGGCGGGCATTCGCTGTGGCATCGATACTGTCTTGAGCGCGGCATTGAGCCGGTGAACTTGTACTTAGGGTGGTCTGCACACTGCAAATGTCTCGACTGCGCCGAGGCAAAGCTGCTCGAACTGATGACGCTTGAAGGGAAATCACCTGCTGCACGAAACTGCAGTCGACATCAGCCAGCACTTGATTTGCCGAGCAGCCGCGCTACTTCGGCCGCGGCTGCTGCCGCGGCGGCGCGATTGCTAAACATCGCCAGGAACTGAGATCTCATCGAAATTAGTTGAGTCAACAGACTTTCTTTCTCTGCGTCCCTTGGGATGCGAATGGTCCCATCGCCCGCAAGATCAGGCGCCCAGTTTGACGCGGGAGACCTTTGCAAAACTGCGGAACGGCGCCTGCTGCCACTGGGTGTCATCCTGAGCCGCCTCGATCAGAGTGCTATAGCGCGGCCTTTCAGATCTTGGTGTCTTTGTGCCTTGATGGTTAAGTCTCCTCGAATCTGCCTGCAATCTGTGAAATCTGTGGATTCTGCTTGAACTGCCGCCAATCTATTTGATGGCGAGCAACTCCACGTCGAAGATCAGCGCGGCGTTCGGTGGAATCACGCCGCCCGCGCCGCGCGAGCCATAGCCGAGCGCCGGCGGGATGATCAGTTCGCGCTTGCCGCCGACTTTCATCCCTTGCACGCCGTCATCCCAACCTTTGATTACCTCTTGCTGCCCAAGCCCGAAGTCAAACGGTTGCCCGCGGTCGAGGCTGGAATCGAATTTCTTGCCTTTGCTGCCGTCGGGATTTTGCAGCCATCCCGTGTAATGAACCGATACTTGCTCGCCGGCGTGCGCAACTGCGCCGCTGCCGACCTTGAGATCCACATATTTCAGTCCGGAATCCATCGTCACCATTGCCCCGCTAGTTGGCGCGCTGTCTGCCGCCATCGCGTGCGCCACGCAGAGCAGCGCCGCAATGCCGATGCACAAGCCAGGCACCAGTCTTTTCAGTTGAGTAGTTTGTAACATCATACCTCCAGGAGTTCGACGTCGAAAATCAACCGAACATTTTCAGCATAGAGCCACCAAAAATAGAAGACCGGCCTGTAGTCTTGAGTGATCGCTGTTGGGGGGCGGATGTCTGCGGACGATCGGGTTGTCGAACGAATTCAGAACCCATTGGCGCGGGGCAGGGGGCAACAGAACCCGCTGCTATGTGCCGCCGCTCGCAAGGAAAAAGCGGATCACGGTACCGCCCAGCATGAGGAGGTAGACGCCGGGATAGACATAGCGGGCATGCCAATGAATCCTGGCCGCCCATTGTCGCGACCCCTTGCGAATCAAAGTGCGGACCACCACCAACTCGCACATCACCAGAAATTCGAACACCAGTCCGGTCAGGTATACTCCGTCAAAGAACGTAAGATAGCTCACCCGCGGCAGCGATTTTTCCATCGCGAACGAAAAGGCTACCAGCGACAGCATCATCGTGATCACGATTTTGGCCTGCCAGTCGAATTGCTCGTCATCGATCCAAAAGACGCTGAAGGTAATCGCCACCATCAGGAAGATCGGAATGAATCCCTTCCAGGTGTAAAAGTTCGGCAGGCGGGAGATTTCCAGCAGGAACGTCGCTTTCGACACGGGCGGCTGATGAGCGAAGAGCGCTGCGTCGGCGCTGGTCATGAACAGGCGGTCGATGCGCCATTCCGCCAGGCCCACGTAACCCTCGTTGGAGATCCCCGTGTTCCCGTCGTCCGAGACGAAGCGGACGACCGGTCCGTTCGCGTACGGCTTGATTGTGATCTCCAACCGCTGTTTGTCGAACGGGAATTTGCGCAGCGACGTTTCGGTGGAAAGATGGGCGGAGAAGTGCTGCACCCACATCACCAGCCCGTTGGGTTGCGCGGTCAAGGTGGTGGACAGAATAGCCACCGGCGCATACGCATTGGCGAATTCGTAGTCTGGCGTCCACAGTTCTTCCGATTTGAAGCTGCGCGGTCTCTGATCTTCGTTGGGACTCCGAACCAGCCGCGGGTCCAACCAGGTCATGGTCAGGTAGCCAACCAGATCGAAGGTCTGCGAGGCGTCCTGGACTGCCGCGAGGTTCGCGATGAACAAGCCGATCTTCACTTCCATGGGCTGTCCGTTGTCAACTGGCGCGGTCGTTAGAGGCGCAGCGCGCCCCGGAGCGATCATGCATCCCCACAATGCTGCCGTTATCGCAACCTCGCGCATCCAGTTGCGAGCTATTTTCATCAGAGCCTCAGAACCCTTACCTTTTGACAGCGATACTTGCCAAGTCTGAGCTATGATTATTAAGGTTAATCGCCGTCAAAGCGCAAGATGAATTCAGGCGCGATCGCGCCGAAAGGTTCGAGCAGCGGGCGAATTTGGCGTAGGCGAGAGACTATCTTCAGTCTATTGCGAGCTCTTCGTCATCATCGAACGTGATCGCAAGCGTGGCCCGGTAGTCGCCCTGCCTTCGAGACTGTCGCCCCTCTCCCGCGTCGTCGGCCTGGCCGAGGGCGCAAGCCGGGAGAGGGCGCCGCTCGATTTGTCTCGAAAATCGAGCGGCGGGTGAGGGATCGTCGAATTGCAACCGATACGCCGGGCGAAGGTCTTAAGTCGGCTTTGGCGTCCTGGTCGGCTTTGGCGTCGGCGTCCTAGTGGGCTTGGGCGTCCGCGTTCTGGTGGGAGTCGGCGTTCCGGTCGGCTTCGGCGTCTAAGTACCTATTCGCATAAATATGGCAACGTATAAATATTGTCTGCGTGCAGCTTCTCGGTTAGTCTTCCCTGCGGGGAGGATGTGGTTGTATGCCGAGGAAAAGCCCATTCGAGATCAAACT
>JBKQNE010000171.1:0-8773 GCA_052146355.1 Binataceae bacterium (SeqCode)
CACCGCTCTTAACAGCAGCAGCTTGCAGCGGTTTGCATCCAGCTCCTGATTGCCGGATGCGAGGGGCCTACCCTCATCTCTTGCACAGCTTCATACCTACCTCCTCCTCAGTATGTTCGTGGCACACTATGGTCGAGACACTCGCGGCGGAGCGAGCCGATCGCACGCTCAACGTAGGCATTCTGCCAGGCGAGCGCGGGGCCACGATGACCTCGGTGATTCCCATCGCCTCGACCCGGTTGCAGAAGTCCGAGCCGTAAGACGCGTCACGGTCGCGCAACAGATAACGCAGAGCAGTGTCCCACGGAAATGCTTCATGCGCTCGGCTTCAAAACCGCCTCAAGGCGTGCTTCCACTATGTACGCCGTCTACGGCGCAGCGATGATAGAAGTTGGCGGAAGATCGTCGGGAACATTGGACGTGGTGCGAACCGCGGTTGTGGCGAGCTTGGTGTTCTCCTTTCGCGGTGATCGCGAGGAAGCAACAACTGTTCGAGCATGGTGCGGTCGCGACCGATGACGTTTCAGAGCACGCGCGGTCTTGGCGGTCCGATGAGAAGGAACCGTGGCGGGTGGGGTAGAGGTTGGACTTGCTGCGTGCGCCGGCGAATCGGAAAGTTCGGCAGACGCAAGCTGAGGGGTCGAGGCAGCAACCGCTCGGCTTGCATCGGTCTGCTCGGGTGACGGAGGCTTGACATCCCAACAACTCGCCCCGGTTAGGATGAGAAACCCAGCTAGTATTCGAATGTAGACAGCGTTACGCAACCGTCGCTGCAGGCAATTCGGAAGCATCACAACCACACCTCCCCGCACCAACCTCTACAATTACCAAAGCTACGGGCCGTAGAAACGTTTTTCAAGTATGGTGCAGGTGTGTTTTGCCTTTGTCATTTTGCCATCGCCCTGCCGCGCTCTTGCGAGCGATTCAGCCATTGCGACTAAGCTCCCGAGGGGTATCTCCAAGGGGTCTTCGCTGTGGGGACTTTTGTGGGGACCCTCGGCAAATATCGGTATCGCTCGGTTGTCGCTGCTCAAAGCTTGGTCCACCTGACTGGCGACGGTTTTACGCGAGCCCGCCGCTCTGAGGAAGCACCTGGATGACCAGGCGGACGTCGCATCTGCACTGCGGTTGGAAGGCGCTTCGCGGGCGCCGTCTCGCAGCGGACGGTGCGTAGCCGAGCACCTCGTGCGCACCATACAGCACGTACCCTGAGTCTTGGCCCGTTGGCGCAGGAGAGTTTCCCGTGCGTGCCAGCGTCGACCGGCATCTAATCTCGCTCGCTGCCCAAGAATGCGCATGAGTCTGCGGCGATTGGAGCAGTTTGGGAGGTATGAGTGGTCAGCGTCGAGTTGCTCCGGATCGTCCCGGTGCCTGAAGTCGGAACATCACTTTGCTGGAACAGTAATTCAAAAGCCTTACAGGGCTGGCGGGTCTTCGCGGCGGCGCACCAGGCGGCAAGGGAGCCGCAAGGCGGGCGGCCGCATCAATTGGAGCGAGATCCTCGCCAAGCTCCCGAAGGAATTAAAGGCATCGGACATCAGAAAGGTGAGAGGTCTCAAGACCAAGCGTCCGTCCGAACTCTTTGCGGCCGTTACACGCTGGATTGGACTCGGGCTCCGTTAAGAAGAAGGCGCGCGGAGTATATCTGCGGGTGAAGTGAGCGGGCTGGATTCAATCCCGCTCGATTTGCTGAAGCAGCCTTCTACCTTCGCAATCATGAGGATAGCGTACGCTCTAGCGGTGACTACCACCCTCCTATTCCGCAGGCTGCTTGGGTTCGAGCCGGTGATCCCACCCACCGTCTCAGTCGAGTTCGATGATTTGATCCTGATACTCGGCAACCGATGCACCCAATTGGGCGAACTCAGACAGCTCCCTGGGCGTCATCGTCGAACGGTAGAAACGCGCCGGGATCGACAGGGTTTCCTGCGATGAAACTTCCCGTTTCTGGCGCGCCTGATGGTCGGCCGCAGACTCGCCCGCCCGGATCAAAGAAGATCGAGTGTTTTGTATTCGCCCCAGCGCTTTTTTGCCTCCTCCAGTTTACGAAACGCTGACTGTGAGCTTTCCTTGTCTTCCGGCTGGGGCCGTTCTCTTTTCCCGGATGCGAATGTCGACATCACATCCGAGTGCCCGGAGATAGTCACAAAGTTTTTCCATCGAGAATTTCTCGAGACGACCGCGCATAAGAGCTGAAACCCGGGGCTGATCGACGCCAAGCACGGAAGCGGCCCGGCTCTGGGTCAGCCGCCGTCGCCTAATCATTTGGCCAATCTCGATCGCGAGATTGGCTTTGATGTCGAGTTCTTCGGCGTCGGGGAGTCCGAGATCTCTGAAAATATTCCCGCTGCCAATTTCATAGTCTCTGCTCATACGCGTCTGAACCCCCAAAACCAGGAAACTAGACGATCCGCTGTCGGTGCAATTCTTCCGCTCGCGCCAGCCGCCCTTTGATCAGGTCGACATCGCGCCGGTCCGTGGCCATTCCTCTGCGCGATTTCTTCTGGAAGCAGTGGAGCACGTAGATCGCCTCAGCGAATCGGACCGTGTAGACCGCGCGATAGGTATCCTGTCTGTAGCGAATTGTTCATTTTCAAACAAAATCAACAATTCGCCACAGACAAGGGACCAGCATTGACTCAGCTATTCTCTGGGCGGAAAATACGAACATACCGAGCTGGAGTCTGCCATCGCAGCGGCTCTCGCGGACGCCCGTTCCCCTCCCCGCCGAAGCTTTAATCGAGCATGCAGCCCAGACCGGAATTGAAGTTGCCGCAGGACTTATTGCGGGCATGGCTGACCATGTAGACGACGACAGTTTTGACGGTCGAGCCTTCCTCGGACAATTGCGGGCTGCGTCGAAGACGTGCGGGCCAACGTAAGGCCTGCGCCGCATATTCGAGTCAGGACAGGACCGGCGGGCCGCGATGGTTTTGGACGCTCCTCCTCCCAAAGCGAATGGTGCCCTTCGTGCACCATTAGCCCGCCGGCCCTTTTCTCAAGTCCGATATAAAAGCGTTCTGTGCCAGCCATGGGTCCTTTACCGGAAAGGCTGATTCTATGCAATCGGTCCTGCTTAAACTGCGGCGCGAAGTTCACCGCCCACTACGGCGATGACCGAGAGAATATCGACACCTTCGAGGTTGCCGGGCTGTTGTTTCAATGCGCCGGGTTGAGATTCAAGCGTGTACGTGTAAAAAAATGGGGTTTGCAGAAAAACGGCTACAGTAGGCGCAATTGCCTACGGTCGGCATTCTCCAGCCTACCCGCTGTGCACGATGCTGAGGTTGCTTTCGCCGGCGCCGCTCACAGCACCAGCCTGGCGCGAGCCAATAGCGGAGGCTGCGAGCGCGAAGCCGCATGACCGGGCGGCGGCTCTGTTGCCGCACCGTGAGTCGAAGGCTGCGACTCAAAGGAGCATGCGCTCGGGGGCCGCGGAAACAAAGCAGGGCAGCAAGCTATTCGCACTGGGCGTGCAGCCGCATCGCAGCATGAGCTTTTGAGTTCTCCAACAAGCCGTCCGCCGCGGACAGATCTTCGCAGCTGAATCCGGTCCGCGATGCAGAGGCTGCGAGTGAGACCGAGCACCGGTGAGCGAATCTGTGAGACGGAAGTCGAAACGACCGGCTCGGGTCCAGTCTACTTGACGGCGCCATCGTCGCCCGAGTTGCCAGCGTATGCCAGATAAGACTGTGCAAAATTCGAACGGCTACCCTTCCGTTTGCGTTAATCATTCCTGGTTGTATTAGACCTATTGCGTTGATATATAAGCGCTGACCTTGCACTAAAATTAGCCCTATGGTCGTAATTTTGAAATCTGAGCCGTCACATTTCGGCTGGAAGACGAGAATACCCGGGCTATCTCACTTTACCGGAAGACTGATGAGAGCACCGACGGCAACTCGCGGTGCACCGGCGTTAGCAAGGTCGCGTTCCCAAGTTCACTCGAATCATTCGTCGGAGGGCAGCCCATGAAATCGTCTAGCTCAGCGTGCGGACGCTTCACTGGAATCCTTCGCATCATGGTCGTCGCGAGTCTGCTGTCGGGGCTCTTTTCGAGCCGCGTAACATGGGCGCAGATGCCGACTTCCACGCCGCCGCCTGCGCCCACGTCGCAATCGCTTCCTGCCCCGCTGACGACCACACAACCGTTGCAAGCACAGTTGAAGGCTTGGCGTGCGTCCATGTTGCGGACCCCCAAGCCGAGCAAGGGGTGCTTCAAGGCCACGTATCCGAACACCCAGTGGCAGGAGGTTCCGTGCACGACTGCACCGCAACGTCCGTATCCGCCGGCGCGCGGGCGCCGTCCCAATATCGTGGGTAACGGCACCGACAACTCGGCACGGGTGTCGGGCTCTATATCCTCAGCGGAAGGGTCTTTCGACAGCGTCACCGGCGTGACTAGCGAGAGTGGAGAAGTCAACGGGAAACCGCCACAGGTCGCCAACACCTTCTCGCTCCAGCTCAACACGAACTTCTTCAGCACCTCGGTCTGCAATGGAGTGTCTGGTTGCCAGGGCTGGCAGCAGTTCATCTTCTCCAACGCGGGCTTCGTATTCATGCAGTACTGGCTGATCAACTACATTAGTTCTCCGGTTAATCCGATCTGCCCGGCGCAGTGGAACACGTCAGGGAAAGATTGCTGGAAAAACAGCTCCACCCCGACGGTCCCCGTCCAGACAATCGCGAACCTGGGCCAGCTAAGCGTGACCGGCAATGCCGCCTCGGGCGGGGATTCGGTCGTTTTTTCGGCGGATGGCACTTTGTACTCGGCGTCGGGTGAGGACAATGTCGTCAATCTGGCACAAGGCTGGACGGACGCCGAGTTCAACATCGTTGGCGACTGTTGTTCATCCGAGGCCAACTTCAACGTAGGATCGACGATCGTTGTCAGGACGCGCGTGGAAGACGGGAACACGAACGCCCCCTCCTGCGTGGACGAGGGCTTCACGGCCGAGACGAACAGCACCACCTTGGCGACCACCTGCTGTGCCACCGGCGGGACGTCGCCGGCGATTTGGTTCAAGGAGAGCGACCCCGGCGCCACGTTCTCGTGCTCCTCTGCGTATCCTGCGTTTTTCAACCGCCAGGTGTCTGTTGGAAACGGATTGTATTATCTGGAATTTCCGGACAAAACTTTCTTTGGGTACTACTACCTCCCAGACTACCCGTACCTCTACCACTACGGCCTGGGGTGGGAGTACGTATACGACGCGAACGACGGGGCAGGTGGAGTATTCTTCTACGATTTCGGGCTGCATGCGTATCTTTACACCAACCCCAGCTTTTTCCCCTATTTCTACGATTACAGCTTGGGATCGTTTTTGTATTACTACTCAGGCACTAGTCGGTACTTCTACGACTTCAATACCCACACGGTGTTTTTCAGTGCACCGGGGTGATATTCAACGGTGTAGAGATCTGGGTTACGGTTACCTCGCGACCAAAATCAACCCCAGGGTCGACGCGGCGCGATCGACGGACGCCGTCGAAGCATGCAAATGCGACCCGGGTGTGGGTCTCACGGTACAGGCGGTCGCCAGGTGAATCGCGTTGTAAGCACGAAGCCTGAATTGCTCGTCAAAGTCGCCCACTCGGCGCACGGTCTCAGGGTCCGCCGGCATTCTGATGAAGCCCCTCCAATCAGATTCGAAGTCGGCTTTGCTCCCCTGAAAGCCCGCAGCGTCGATCTGCTGCAAGCGATATTTCCGGGCCAGCGCCGCACGGGTCTCGGCGTAACCGAGCAGGCCGGTTCGCCTCGCCTCCCTTCACGACAGAACTGGTGTTTTTCAGCAGCCTCGTCGTACGCTCGTCACCCCGCCCTGCAATCTCGCAACCGAAATCTGCCGCGTCCAACGAACTGCTGCCCAGTAGGAGATTGCAGCGGCACGATTTTGTGCGACCTGCCTCTGAACAGATGCTATGCGAGGTTCTCTCCGTCCGGGTCATCATAAACAGGTTGACGCTTAACGACTCGGCAACATTTTCCAAGCTTTGAAAATTTCGCCAAATGCGCACTCGTTTTGGCGAAAGACGCAACGCCACTTGAAACGGGCCTGCCGGGACGGGTAATAAAGTCAGTGCCAAGGTACTGGTCCAAGATGGGTGGGGCGGAAAAAGTCGGAGGCACCAAAATTCGCGGCACAGGTCTCCCGTGGGTGCTCGTCCAAGTCGGACGAAAAAACGCACTGACCGTCGTCACGGCAGCACTGCTTCGGATTGGACTGTTGGCACTCGCGATGTTGTTTTTCATACTCCTTGTGCGGGCAGACATGCGCCGGCCTGTGTCTGAATGCAACGGCGCCTCTATCGCACCGTTGCAATCGTCGATTCCGAACGCGACCATGAGTTCCTCCTCATCGGTAAATCCCACCGGAGGAAGTGCCACTGGCCCACGTGAAATGGGCGCCGCTGGCGCGATGTGCAAGCTACCTGGCGATTGATTGCCGATCAGGACAGACCGGAAAGCCATTTTCTTCAGAACTTATGCTATCGGTGCCCGCACGGTGCCAAGAATGTCCGATCGGAAAAGGCCGCTCAGGCACGCCAAGGGGGTGAAGGCGGCGTTGTCCACGGCGGTGACAGCCGCCGGATTTTGCGGCCAGAGCGAAATCTTGGGGCGCGACGAGCGCCTGATGTTCGACACGGTTGCCGGGCCTGAAACCTTCGCGCCAGCGGCATAGTCTTTTTGCAAGAGTCAAAGAGGGGCGTGATCGACCCGGATCGTTCGCATCGCAGCCGCGCTTGAGAAAAAACGACATCCTCGAAAAACCAAAACAATCGCATGCTGAAAGTTTGGCTTCTAGCCACACGTGCACTATGAAGAAGTGAGAATGAAGTCTGGATCACATAGTCACCGCATGGATATTTCGGTCATCCTTCCCGTCGTGAACGAGCGGGAAAACCTCGAGATTCTCATCCCGCGCCTGATGACGCTGCTCGACAACGCGCGGCTTCAGGCCGAAATCCTGGTGGTAGATGGCGGCTCGAACGACGGGACCCGTGAAGCCGCGGCTGCTCTGGGGGCGCGAGTCGTGCCCGAGCGCGGCAAAGGATACGCGGCGGCAATCGCGACCGGATTCGAAGAAGCGCGAGGTGATTGGGTGCTGACCCTGGACGCAGATCTCTCGCACGACCCCGACTTTGTCGCCAAGATGTGGCGGGCGCGCGAAAGCGGCGACATCGTGATCGCCTCGCGCTACGCTCGCGGCGGCGTCGCTTACACCGGCGCCTTTCGCGGGTTCCTGAGCTGGTTTTTGAATGCTTTCCTGCACCTGGTACTCTCGCTGCCGGTGCGCGATCTTTCCAGCGGCTACCGTCTATACCGCCGATCCGCGCTGGAGGGGCTCAAATTCAAATCGACCAACTTCGAGGTCTTGGAGGAAATCCTGGTTCGTGTCTATGCGATGGGTTACCGCGTCGTCGAAGTCCCCTTCACCTATTTTCCCCGCGAGGCTGGCCGCTCCCACGTGCGGCTGTTTCGCTTCGGGATGGATCAATTGCGATCGGCGGCCCGGATGTGGAAGCTGCGCAACTCGCTCGAGTCAGCGGACTACGACGAGCGCGCCTACTACAGCATCATTCCGTTCCAGCGCTATTGGCAGCGCCGCCGCCATCACATCACGGTTTCGTGGGCGCGCGGGGCTGACCGAATACTGGATGCCGGCTGCGGTTCGAGCCTGATCGTCCAAAGCCTCAACAATGCCGTAGGCATGGAATTCAATTTCAGCAAGCTGCGGTTTCTGCGCCGCCACGGAATACCGCTGGTGCGCGGGTCGGCGTTCACGCTGCCGTTCAAGGATGCCAGCTTCGACTGCGTAATCAGCTCGCAGGTCATTGAACATATCCCCTATGACGAGGTCCTGTTCTCGGAAATGCAACGGGTGCTGCGGCCGGGCGGGACGCTGATAATTGGCACGCCCGACTATGCAACAATTGAATGGCGCATCATCGAACCGACCTACGGATTCCTAATGCCGGGCGGCTACGCCGATGAACACATCACGCACTATACCCGCGAAAAGCTCAGCGAGATCCTCTCGCGCCACGGCTTCGCGGTCGAGCAAGTAGCCTATGTGGTTCGCAGCGAGCTCATCATGCGATGCCGCAAGGAAGAGCTCCCCGGGCAGAAGCAGCTAAGCGCTACGGCGAAACAATCGAGCCTTGGACGATAATTTCGGAGTCAACCGAAGCAGAAGGGACTATCGGTAGGAAATTTCCCAAAACCCAATTTCGGGAGCATCTGAACCTTGCGTCCCTGACCTACCAGCGCCCTGCCCATCGATCACCTTCAGCAGGAACCGCAATGCAAACGATTAGGGAAAAATGCCCCGACGATTGTGGGAATTTTGACCGAATACTTCGCGCATTCTCCACAAAAATAGCGGCTGATTATGCCAGGTGAACCGCGACACCGTCCACAACTTAAGCAAGATCTTGCCAATTAAAAATGCGAAGGCTGCCGCCTTTCCAAAAGGTTTCACCCACAATCGCGATCTCAAGGGCACACCTCTTGCTTATCCTTAGCTTCGAAGAGCTTCGCATTCTGCGTTCCATTTGAGCTGAAGCTGGCTTTAGGATAAAGTTCACTCACACGGCGAACCAAGAGATACGAAGGCAACCTTCGGGCAGTATTTTTCGATCGCACCCTCATGATCTTCGGAAAAGGCGCTGGGAAAAAGGTTCAGACGCAATCGGTCTCTTTGAAAAACACCCCAGGTTTGGAGGGCAGTGTCAGGATGGCAGTTCCACAGTCGATTAATCGCTACAAGCC
>JBKQNE010000172.1:0-66921 GCA_052146355.1 Binataceae bacterium (SeqCode)
AGGTCTACTTCGGACCGGTGCGGCTTGGGAGCATCGATGGCGTCACTCTGAAACTGCTGTGCGCCAATCGAACTCAGCATTCACCGGAGCGGCGAGGGGGGCAGCCCCCCTCGCTCTCCTCCCAGCACAACTACGAAAAAGTGTTCCCTATGTTGCCGGTCTAAAGTGTTACCTATGTCTCCGGTCGCTCAAGGTAAGCGCGGCGAGGTCGCCGCGCCGTATTTGTTCGACAATAAAGGCGCTTGAAATATCGCGGGGAATTCTCCAGCGTAGGGAATCACATCCTTACAGGGCGGTTTCAGTATGGATACCACGAACGGCTCGCCGTACCGATGGGTAATAGAAGCACTCCTGCTGTTCGCCCTTCTTTCCCAAACGCTGATCTGGTTCGCACCTGCTCCGATCCTGAGCCCGATCATCAAGGACCTCGGCATCGATCTGGCCTCTGCCGGCCTGATGATTTCGATCATCGCGCTGTGCATCGCGATTTTTGCTCTCGCCGGCGCGCTGGTCACTCAAAAATTCGGCGCGCTGCGCTCACTCATCATCGGCGTGTGGCTGCTTGCCATAGGCAGCGTGCTGAGCGGCTACGTGCCCAATTTTCTGCTGCTGCTCGGGTGCCGCGTAATCGAGGGAATCGGCTTCGGCCTGATGATCTCGCCGCCCGCCACGTTGGTGATGCAATGGTTCGGCGAGAGCGAATGGCCTTACATGAACACGCTCAATGCGGTGGCGCCGTTTCTCGGTCTCACCGCGGCATTCGCGTTGACCGGACCGGTCTTTATCGCGCTGGGCAGGCAATGGCGCAGTGTCATGGTCGTGTATGGAGTCTTCGTTGGCGCGATCGCTCTGCTATGGAGCCTGCTCGGCCGCACCCATCCTTCCCATGTGCGCACCTCCGAAGCGCACGCAGCAGATGCCGGCGCGCTGCCTGAAGTGCTGAGGATGCGGGACATACGGGTGATAGCGGTCGCGTTGTTCTGCGGCCTGTGGGTGTTCCAGCTCTACAGCACCTTTCTGCCGATATTTTTCCACACCGTTCGCGGGATGACGCTGGAGCGCTCGGGCAGTCTGACGGCATTGATTCCGTTCATCGGCATTTTCGCCGCCGCAGGCTCCGGCACGGCCAGCAGCTGGAGCGGTCTGCGCAGGCCTTTTATGTACCCGACCCAGGTTCTGTTTGCCGCCGGGTGCCTCGGGGCGGTCACGTTTACGAATGTCGAGGCGATCCGCATTTCGCTGATCCTAATCGGCGTCGGCTCGGCGGCGCTGCTGCCAACCCTGTTAACCGTGGTGATGGAACTGCCGGGCATGACTCCCACCAAGGCCGGAGCCGGGCTGGGCGCGGTTTGGGCGGCAGGCTACGCGGGCGCATTTCTTTCGCCGGTAATTTGCGGAGCGATGGCGGCAAGATTTGGACTGGCCACCGTGATGCAGGGTTCGCTGGTATTCGCGCTGTTGGCGATCGGCGGATTCTTCATGGTCCCGGAAACCGGCCGCGGACGGCTGAGCCTGAGCCCCGCGACAGCCAGCCACGGCGGCCGCTAGGTTTGGAGCACGCACGGCTAAACCGGCACGGCTTCGATCAGCGTCGACGCGGATCAATCGAGCATCCTCGTCGTTCTCATGAAGTCGCGGAGAGGTGGACTTCTCTTACCGGAAAGGGGATGTCGATCTTGCTCGCACGGAAGCGCTCGACGATGGCCTGATACAGCCCCGCTCTTGCGGCGATCATGTCCGCGACCGCTACCCACGGCAGAATAGAAAGCGTCACCGACGAATCGGCAAGCTCGCTGATTCCGATCAGAGCGGCAGGTTCCTTCAGGACGCGGGGGTCGGCGGCGACAACCTGTTTGGCAACATCCAGCGCCTCCTCCAGATTCGCGCCGTAAGCAATCCCAACCTTCAGCTCGAGCTGCTTAATCGTGCCGTAGTTATGGAGTATCTCGCCGACGACCTTGTGATTCGGAATGATGACGCGCGATTGATCGAGCTGCACGAGAGTCGTCGAGAAGAGCTCGATCGTGAGCACCTGCCCATGAACGCCGAGCAGCTCGATATACTCTCCAACTCGATAGGGTCTGGTAAAAACGATCGACAGTCCGGCGATGATATTTGCCAGGACGCCATGAAAGGCAAATCCCAAGCCCACGCCTGCGACGCCGATCGCAGCGACCAGCGGCGCAATCTGGAACCCGAGCTTGTCGATCGCCACCAACAACGTGAGCATCAGGACCAGAATTCGCGCGCACCGGACGATCAGCAGGCGAGTCGGCGGCTCCTTCACCCGAGTTTGGAGGCCACGATCGGTGAGGTTCGCAACCCAGCGGGCCAGAAGAAAGCCGACTATGAGAATGATCGCCGCGCCAAGGATTTGGAATCCGTACCGGATGATGAGATCCAGCGTGATGTCTTTTGCACTCATTAGGCAGTCTCCTTTGAGGGCTCTTGCTCTATTCGCTCTTACTCTTTTCCGCGAGCAAAGGGGTCATAAAAGTGTACCCTCTCGGGAGTGCAGGGCTTTTGCGCAGGAGGAAAGGGTTCTTTAAGGAACGCTTCGCGAACGCGGAACCGGTACCGGGTTCGCTGGCGCGCAGAGGATCCTTCGTTGCGCCTTCGCGTACCTTGCTTGGAACTTAGTTGGCGCGGGCGGTCCAGGTGCCGCGGCCGCCGGAGGGGGACGATTCGAAGGTGCCGCTGAGGGTATCGCTGTTGCGCTTGCCTTCGAAATAGTAGGTCTCGGTGCCGTAGGGAACCTGAAACTGCAGACTGTCACCACGGATGAATCCCTCGATTGGAGTCGACCCGAATCCGTCCTGATGAATCACCATCTCGCCGTGCAGGAAATTATTCGGCTCCGGACGCAGCCGCAATTCGAGTTCGGGGCTTCCGCCGCCGGGCAGGCCGCTGATGCTGCCGGTTGCGACCGTGACGCCAAACGCGTCGGGGCTGGCGGAGCTGTATCCTCCACCACTACCGCTATAACCGCCTCCCGAAGAACCGCCGCCTGGGATGCCCGAATATGAAGCGTTGTCGGCCACGCGGAATTTCCGCTGCCCGAAATATTGCCCGTTCAGATAGAAGTTGACGGTGTAGGTGCCGGGCACAAATGCCCCGCCATGAGAATTGCCGACGCGCCCGCTGAAAGTCGCCAGCTTCTGATTGGCGGAAACATTCTGCCAGTCGTTGACACTTCCGAGTGTATGCCCATCCGGCGCCACGTATGCAGCATCGACCCGATATTGGCTCGGCTCGAGCCCGAAGAGGCGATTGTCAAACGTGACTTGCCATCCGACGAACAGGACCTTGGACACATCGAAGGCGGTTGATGCGCCGGAAAGCGGGGTCCCGGTCTTGGTGGTGTTCAGAAACTCGATCTCGCGAAGCTCCAGGGGCTTGAGCCGGCGCTCGTCGATCATCGCAAGCTTGCGCGCCTCCTCCTTGCGTTTTTCCTCTTCAGCTTTCTCGGCGGTTGCAGCCGCTGCCGCCTCGGCCTCGGCCTTCTTGCGCGCGGCGACATCCTGCGTGACGGAGAAGGCGTTCTCCGCAAGCATGTCGTCGTCCATATACAGCGCGACCTTGTATTGCCCGTACGACGACGCGTCAGTCATCGCGGGCATCAGGGCCACGCCGGAGAACTCCGCGGTCTTTTGCGAAGGGCCTACGTACATGTCCGCTGAACTGGTTGCGACCTGAAGTCCGTTGGGATCGAAGAAGCGCGCATCGATTTTGTCGGAGCGTCCCTCGAGACCCGCCATCTCGTTCGTGAAGCTCGCGGTCCACTTGAGATAGCGCGTGTTGGTCAGGTCGGTATCGTTGAACGATGCCTGGGGCGGCGCGATCGCGGTTCCATCGCGGGTCGAGAGCGCCAGCGTCATCTGCTCGAAATCAAGAGGATGAGTTCGCGCTTTGGCCACCGCCTCCTCATGCTTCCAGGGCAATCCGTCGATGAAGGTCTTGATGCCGAGCCGGTCTTGAAGCTGGGGGTCCGAATAGATGTAGGTCGAGCCGAAAGCGATGCCGCCCAGGATGGCGCAGAAGATCAGAAACGAAATCGCCCTGCGTGCCACGCTTTTGGGCTTGCGGGGCCGCAAAATAGTGGTCGGAGGTATTTCGTCCGCCAGAAAGCTCAAGTCCGCGGTACCGCTCTTCGCGCTGACCGCGGCGCTGCCGACAACCGGAAGACCGGTCCCGTAGAGCATCATGTCGCGGAACTGCTGAATCGTCGCGGGCCGCTGATTGGCGTCGTAGCTCAGGGCGGTGTCGATGGCTCTGGCGAGATTTGCCGAAACGTCCGGACGGAGTTCCCTGACTTTGGGGAAATTGAACGGCGGAAATTTCTCCGGGTCGCGCCCGGTCAGCACAAAATGCAGCGCGGCGCCCAGCGAGTAGATGTCGCTGCGCGGATCGACGTTGCCCTGATACTGCTCGGGCGGCGCAAATCCGAGCGTCCCGATCATCGTGCCTTTGCTGGCGCCCTTGAAGAGCCGCGCGATTCCGAAATCGATCAACACGACGCGTCCCTTCGGCATCAGCATCACGTTCGAAGGCTTCATGTCGCGGTAGACGATCGGGGGCTCGTGCCCGTGCAGATAGCCGAGCACGTCGCAGAGCTGCCGCGCGACGTCGATGACGAGGCCCTCGGGAAGGGGACCGCCGCGCGCGGCCATCTCCTCCTCGAGGTTGCGTCCCTCCACATACTCCATCACAAGGTAGTGGCGGTTCTGATCATCAAAGCGGTCGGTGATCGCGGGGATCGCCTGATGCTTCAACTGGGCGAGGGTGTCGGCTTCGCGCGCGAAATATTCGTTGGCCTCGATGCGCTGGGCGGGATCGATGAAGTGATCGACCATCTCCTTAATCGCGCAGGGACGGTTGGCAAGGCGCTGGTCGCGCGCCAGGTAAACCATTCCCATCCCGCCGCCGCCGATCAGTCGCTCGATCAGGTAGCGATTCTGAAGATTGGTCCCGGCCTGAAGCGGGCCGGTAACCGGATTTGCCGTATCAGCCATCTAGCTTGCGAATACCACCACCACCGAGACGTTGTCGGTTCCGCCGCCCGCGTTGGCGGCAACTACGAGTTCGCGCGCGGCATCGTCGGGATCATCGTAGCGCCGCAAAATGCGGGCTATATCGGGATCGTCGACATGCGCGGTCAGTCCGTCGCTGCATAGTAAGAGGCGATCTCCGCGCTTGAGCCGCAGCGCCACGCCCTCGGCACCCGCCGGACCGCTCTGCCGCGCGCCGAGCGACCGCGTGATGACGTTCTTGTGCTCGTGCGTCTTGGCTTCCTCCGCGGTTATCTGGCCGATTTCCACCAGCCGCTGCACGAGAGAATGATCCTTAGTGACCTGCCGAAGGGCGCCGTTTTCCAGAAGGTAGGCACGGCTGTCACCAACCCATGCGACTGCGGCATCGGGCGGCTTGATAAGGACCGTCACGCCGGTCGAACCCATTCCGCGCGATTCAGGATGGGCAGTCTGGTACTCGATTATCTTCGAATTCGCTGCTTCGAGCGCGGCCGTCATGAGCTTGCAAGGGTCCTGCATATCGGCGCCCGCAAGTCGTTCCTGAACATAGCCACGAAGCGTCGATACGGCAATTGCGGCAGCGACCTCACCCGCCTCCGCACCGCCCATCCCGTCGCACACCGCATAGAGGTAATTCTGCGCCGGTTCCACAAGCGAGTCGCGGGTATATTCGAGGGCCATTACGGCATCCTCATTGTGATCGCGCACCATGCCGACATCGGTGAGCACGGCGGCACGCACCCGGATTTCGCCGAGCAGCTTCGTCAATTCGGTTTTGAGCTCATCGATCGTGACCCAGCGATCCTTCGGCTCGAAAAGCAATGCGCGCCGCACGGTCTGTTCCAGGTCCGGAGAGACCACGTGCGGCGGATAGAAACGGACGCGGCCGGCTTCTTCGCGCCAGCTCTCGCTTTCAAGACGCTCGCCGGTAAGCCAGGTGTAGAGGAGGGCGCCGGCAGAGAACACGTCGGCACGCTTGTCGACGGGCTTGCTGCGGTAAATCTCGGGCGCGGTGTAGCCGTCGTTGAAAATCGGCTCCGATTCCAGCTCGTTGTCGTTGGTTACGTAATCGAGGCCCGTCATCTTGATTCGGCCAGCCTTCGTGACGGCCACCGACTGCGGGCAGATGTCGTTCAAGCGAAGACCGCGGCGATGCACAAAAGCGATCGCCTGGCAGACCTGAATCGCGGCGGCGATCGCGTCGGATTCGTTCATCTTTGCGGAACCGCGAGAGACCGGGGCCAGGTCTTCATCCGCATAGACCAGGTAGACGCGGCCATCTCCGGCGAGTCCTTCAATCGCGCGCTGAAACGCCGGATGCGTCAGCGTGAACGAAAGCGCCAGCACGCGGCCGAAGACTTCGCCGAGATCATCGGGAGATTCGGCGGGAACGGTCTCGGGCACGGAACCTGCGGCTGCTTCGTCGGGTGATACACTCTCGGCAGTATCGATCTGCTGATCCGCAACGGCGCCATTGCTGGCGGCAGGCGGGGCGCTGTCCGGTTCCTCCGGCGCCGGAGCGGATTCGGTCTGCAATCCTTCCGCGGTCGCCTCTTCGAGTCCGCCGGTACTCTCGGCCTCGGCCGCCACCGCTTTCAGCTCGGCAGTTTTCGCCCTGGGGCCGTTAGGATCTTCCTCAGCGACAGTTACGGGCGTGGGGTCAGCTTCCTCGGCGGGCTCGTCGCGCTTTTCGCCGAATCGCTCGCGCACGATGTACGATGTGGTCTCGCCATCGCGCCTGCGATGTGCGCGATAACGATTTTCGATCGAAGTGCCTGCCAGCACTTCGACGATCTCGAATCCGCCTTTGAACCATGCGCCAACGGCGAGCGGCTCGGGCTTGGACGGCGATGGAGCGGGCGCGGCGGCGCGGCCCAGCCCCTGACCACATCGATCGCAGAACTTCGCGTTATCCGGGGCAAGTTCACCGCATTCAGGACACGTGATCATGCGCCGCTAGCCTCTTCTAAATTGCAATATAGCACCGCCCAGAATGACCTGGTCGCGATCTTTCAATTTGTAAAGCTGATCGCGTCCCAGTTTCCCGAGTCCCGCGATAAAAGTTCCGTTCATGCTGCCCAAATCACGAATAAAGAAATCAGAGCCGCGGCGAATAATCTCCGCGTGCTTGCGCGACACGCGATCGACACCGCGCTTGACCACCGCAAGGTCGATATCGGGCGTGTCGGACGAATCCTGCGATCGTCCCACGACGGTCCGCGCGAGCTTCAACGAAAACTCGGTCTCATCGCCGCGTACGATCAACTTCGCAGGGGCGCCAGAAGGTTCCTGGGCGCTGCTGTCCGGAAAAAGCCGCGGCGTCGAAGGCGCCGAGGAGCGTGAGGGCGTCAACGCCGACTGGCGCGATCCGGTGCGCGCCGGAGAGGAGTCGGCGGTAGATGCGGCCGCGGCGGGAGGCGCGCTCCCCGGCTTGCGCAGCTCTTTGGTCTTGGCCGTCGAAGAGACTTCTGGGGCAGGAGTAGAAGGCTGGATCACCGACGACACCAGCTTCGATCGCAGTCCGCGCTCGATAAGCGCTTTGGCACGAACGCCAAGTTCGATCGCTTTCTTGACCGGCGGCCTGAGCGCCTTTGACACGGTTGACGGCGACGCTTCCGGAATCGATGCCGGCGGATCCGGCAGCCGCGACGGCGTCGGCGTGGTCAGCACGACAGTGGGCATGTTGGTCAGCGACGACGGTAGCGGCGTTGCGCGAGGTGTCGGCGTCATTTGGCGCGGCGTGGGAGCGCTCGGGCGCTGCGCCGCTGGTGCGGGGGTCGGCTTGGAGAGCACGACGGTCTGCATCGCACCCAGCGACCCGCTCTGTGCTCCAGCCTGGGCCCCGTTACGCAACCGATCTTCGGGGGGAGGCTCCGGCAGCGCATTGAGCATCTCGCGCGCGGATGCGAATCGCTTGACTATCTCGTGGCTGAGCGCGCGATCGACGGCAGATGCGGTCGCGTTGGAAACCTCGGGCGCCAACTGTCTGACCGGAGGAAAGCTGAACGGCGGCTCGATGGTGGGGTCGCGCCCGGTCAGCAGATGATGCATCGTCGCGGCGATCGAATAGAGATCCGAGCGCGGCTCGACGTTGCCAACATATTGTTCCGGCGGTGCATAGCCGGGCGATCCGATCTGGGTGGCGCGCCCACCCTTGGGAAGGAAGCGGGCGATGCCGAAGTCGATCAGCATCGCGCGGCCGTCCTTGTCGATCATGATGTTGCCGGGCTTGAGATCGCGATAGACGATGGGCGGCGTTTGCGCGTGCAGAAAGTCGAGGACGGAGAGAATTTGCCGCGCCCACCGGATCGTTCGATCTTCCGGGAGCTTGCCGCCCGACTGCGCAATGAGCTTGTCGAGGTCGCCGCCCGCGACAAACTCCATCACCAGGTAATGGCGCCCATTCTCGGCGAAATGGTCGATGAGCGTGGGAATGCCCGGATGCGACAGGCGTGCGAGCACGGTCGCCTCGCGGGTGAAATCTTCGATCGCCTTTTTTTCCGCGATACCGTCGCCGAGGATCATCTCCTTGACCGCGACGGGGCGATTGGCCAAACGGGTATCGTTGGACAGGTAGACCCTGCCCATGCCGCCCACGCCGAGGACCTTCCTGACGCGGTAACGACTATCGAGGAGATGGCCCTCGGAAAGCGGCTCACCCGGATTCATTTATCACTGTCGATCCCCGGCGGCGGCTCTGCGAAAAAAGACCGTCCGGCGCGCCGCTGCATATCCAGACGGCGCTCAGGAGATCGGATTTATCGTCAGCTTTAGAAATGTTTTCCCGATTATGATCTCGTCACCCGTCTTGAGTTCCACGGGGCTGCCTGGCTGCAGGCGGGCGCCGCGGTTCACGTAGGTGCCGTTCAAGCTTCCAATGTCTTCAACCGTAATCTTGCCATCGGCGATTCTGATCAGCGCGTGCTTGCGCGAGATCTTGGCCTCAGGATCGTCCGCATCGAGGTCGACTTCCGGGAACGATCCGGTTTCGGGGTCCCATCTGCCGACCAGGTTGTTCCCGTCTTCGAGAGGAAACTCCTGGTCCTTGCGTCCGCCGCGCACGACTTTGAGATTCGCTTTGAATGCCGCCATCGCAGCCGCCGGAGCGGCGGGAGCCTCGGCAGGTTTAGGCGCTTCAGGCGCCTTGATCTCGCCAGTCGGAGCTTCGGAGGCCTTGGCCTCTTCCGCCGGAGCCGCGGCCTCGGCCGGTTTTTCGGGCTCAGGCTCAGGCGCCGGCGCGGGAGCTTCCGCCGGGGCTGCGGGCGCAGCGCTTGCGGCCGAAGCATCAGCGGCGGCCAGTTTCGCGCCGCATCCGTCGCAGTAGTCGAGACCATCCATGTTTTCGTAGCCGCATTCGCTGCACTTGATCATCGGTTTAGTCCTTCATCCTCTGGCGCGGGATTCTCGCGCGATCGGTCCCCATCTGGCTCGTTTCGCTATTCAGATTTGCCGAAGTTCTTCAATGCATCCGGATCGAGCATTTGTGTTTTGCGTACCACGGCCTGCGCTTCGAGCAGGGTGGTCTTGGCAGCCTTGGTCCCCAGTGTCTGCGTCTTCTTTACCTGGTCGAGCAGACCCGCAAGCGCCTGTGTCGCCTTGGTGTTGCCCAAGCGCTGCGTCCCCTGAATCGCGTTGCCGAGCAGCCGGGTGGCACGATCGATGTTGCCCGCCTTGAGTTCCTCTTCCGCCTTCGCTTGCAGCTTTGCGATCGATACCTGGTCGACCAGGCTCATCACGCGGCCGCTGCGCTTGCTGGTCAGCGTGCGGTCGAGGGTGTACTCGACCGTCAGATCGCAATTCGTTTCGGCATCGCCGGTGCCGGGAACTTCGAAGTGGAACGTGCTCTGCAGAATTCGCACCGTACCTGGTTTGCGCGGCGGCAATACCAGGGTCAGCAGCACAGAGCCCGGCACGCCGGCTTCGAGATCGCCGATATCGTAGCTGATCTTGCGATCGTCGCCGACCAGGGGCGATCCCATCGCGTAAATTTCGGGCGAGGCGCGAAACGACTCGCGCACCTGCACACCCTGCGAGAGGGTCACATCGATTCGGCCGTTGCGGACCGTCACCGAACGCAGGCCTTGCAATTCGTCTTCGAAGATATTTGGAATCTCGGCGGAATTTCCGATGAAGTGATATTTGCCGTTGGAATCCTGCGCCAGGCGCATCAGCAACTTTTCGTTGAACTCGACGCCGACGCCCATCGTCGAGAAAGAAATCTGATCGCGATTCTGCTGGACCAAGTCGATGCAGGCAGTCTCTTCGTAGGTCTGACCGTCGGTGAGAACGAGCACGCGGTTCAGTCGCGACGAATCGAAATGCTTCTTGACCTCGTCAATCGCCGCGCGCATTCCAAGCGCCATCTGGGTGCCGCCGCCGATTTCGAGCATATCGATATCATCGATCGCGCGCCGCACCGCATCGCGGTTGTGTACTTCTTCGGGCGTCACGATGAGTTTGGCCTTGTCGGCAAAGACCACGATGGAGACTTTGTCTTCGGGTGCGAGGCTGTCGGACAGAAATTTTACCGCTTCGACCACGTATTCGAGCCGCTGCTCGTCATACATCGAGCCGGACCGGTCGATTACCACACCGAGGTTGAGTGGCAGCCGTCCGCCGCCTTTGCCGCGTGCCACTGCCTCAAGGAGCACGTAAAGCACGAAGTTTTCCGCGCTCGACAAGACATATTGGCTGCTGGTAAGTGCCTCGAAGCTGACTGGCTGCGGCATCTGGTTAAATCTCCCGTTGCCAATTGTAAGTGCATCCTTTGGGAGTTGGCAACTAACCGAATACAGTACGAAAGTGACCGGCAAGAGGCTACGCCGTCCGTTACGGGCATTTTGGCCCACCGGAACGCTTGGGCTATGATTTGAGTTCGTGCCTGGCCTCGGGCCAGAGACGACGGAGAGCATGATGAGCACCGACCTGAGAGCCAAGTGCGCGATCGCCGGCCTGGGGCAGACCCGGATGGGCCGGAATTTCGACCATTCCAATGCGACGGGATTTGCGGTTCAGGCCGTCGAACTAGCGCTCGAAGACGCGGGTCTGAAGCGCACGGATCTGGACGGCCTGCTCGTCAACCCCGGCCTGACCTGGCCCGACTCCACGATGGCCTCGTTCTCGCTCCAGCAGGCGATGGGCCTCGAGAACCTGACCCTGAGCGCCACCATGAATATCGGCGGGGCGACGGCGGCGGCGATGATCATGCATGCGGTCCATTCGATCGCGGCCGGCATGGCAAATGTTGTCGCCTGCGTGTTTGCCGACGCGCCTCTCAAACCGCCCGCGCCCGACAAGGCCAAAACGGGATCCGCGGCGGCCTACGGGTTCGCGCGGGGCTTGAACGCCGCCTATGGCCAATTCGGCGTGAATGCCGCCTACGCCTTCGTGGCGCAACGCCACATGCATCTCTACGGCACCAAGCAGGACCATCTCGGCGAGATCGCGGTGTCGCAACGCCAATGGGCAAACCTGAATCCTGACGCGCAGTTCCACGATACGCCGATGACGATGGCCGACTACCACGCATCGCGATGGGTGGTGGAACCGTTCCATCTGTTCGATTGCTGCCTGGTTTCCAACGGCGGGCTCGCGGTGATCGTGACGTCAGCGGAACGGGCGAAGAGCCTGAAGCATCCGCCGGTATACGTGCTGGGAATGGGCCAGGGCCATCCGGGGGGAGATCCCGTGGACACGCTGATGTCAGGCGCGCCGCTGGCGAAGGAAATCGCTTTTAAAATGGCGGGCATCGAACTGGGTGACGTCAATTTCGCCGAAATTTACGATTGCTACACATTCACGGTCCTCGTGACGCTGGAAGACTATGGCTTCTGCAAAAAGGGCGAAGGCGGACCGTATGTCGAAGGCGGGCGAATCGGTCCCAGCGGTACCCTGCCGGTCAACACCGGCGGCGGCGAGCTGAGCGCATTTTATATGTGGGGAATGACGCCGATCGCGGAGGGTATCGTGCAGATGCGTGGCGAAGGCGGCCGAAGACAGGTGCCGAAGCGCGATATCGGCCTGGTGTCCGGCAACGGCGGTATTCTGTCCACTCATTCCACGCTGGTGCTGGGAGCCAACGCCTAGTCTAATAGGACATCGGCTAAAGCCTGCGTCTGCAAGCGAGCCCCTTTCCATCCTGGAACGCGAACCACTATGGCATCAGTTACAAAACCGATTCCCGCGATCACTCCCGACATGGCCGAATTTTTCGCCGGCGCGCGCCGGGGACAATTGATGGTCCAAAAGTGCGAGGGCTGCGGCGACCTGCATTTTCCCGCGCATACGCTATGCTCGCATTGCCTCTCGACGCGAGCCTCGTGGGTTCCGGTCAGCGGCCGCGGGGAAATTTACAGCTACAACGTGATGCATCAGGTCTATCATCCCGCGTTCGCCGGCGAGGTGCCGTACGCGGTAGTGGTGGTGAAGCTGGAGGAAGGACCGAAATACGTTTCCAACCTGGTCGGCATCAAGCCCGACGAGATCAAGATTGGAATGCCGGTCGAAGTGACCTTCGAAAGAATGAGCGACGAGGTGATGCTGCCGAAGTTCCGGCCCCGCGCGCGCGGCTGACGCTTTTCGCTTCAGGTCAGAGTAATCCCAAGCCAGAATATTCTCAGGATCGATAATCAGATTTGATGCTTCCGCTTGACCCGAAATATCTGCAACGGCTGGTTGAAAGCTCGCCGGACATAATAATCGCGGTCGATCGCGAAGGAACGATTATCTATTACAACGACGGCGCGCGGCAGAACCTTGGCTTTAGCTCCGAGGAGATCATCGGACAGCCGTGCACGCGGATCTATCCGACGCAAGACGAGGCACGCCGCGTTATGAGGGCGATGCGCGAAGCATCGACGCCGGGGCGAGTCTCGAACTTCGAGACGCAGTTCCTCAACAAGAACGGCGATATCATTCCGATCGCGATCTCGGGGTCGCTGATTCATGACGACAACGGCGTTGAAATCGGATCGATCGGCTTCGCTCGCGACATCCGCCGCCTTTTGCAGCGGGAACAGCTCGCGACCGCAGGCGAAATAGCGGTCAGCCTCGCGCACGAGATCAACAATCCGCTGGAATCGATAACCAACAATCTCGAGCTGCTGGCGCGATGCGTCGAACCGAACCTGTCGGAATCGGAAAAGGTGGTCGAGAACGAGCGCCTCGATTCGATTCGCTTAAGCCTGGAGCGCGTGCAGGGAATCGTGCGGCGCCTGGACGAGATGACACGCAAGGGCGTCTACGAAACGCGCGACTACCTGGCTGGCAAGAAGATGGCGGACCTTTCGCCGCGCGAAGATCCGCGAGCGGACCAGGCAGCCGCCGGACCCAAGCCGGCGCAGGCCGTTAAGAGCGGATCGCCGCTGGCGGGGATGTCGATTCTGGTGCTCGACGACGACCTCACGGTCGTGAACTCGCTGGGAGAACTGCTGCGCACGGACGGATGCGTCGTGCATTGCGCGACGCGGCCATCGGCGGCGCTCGGAATCCTGCGCAACGTCAAGGTCGACGCGGTCATTTCAGACGTCGTGATGCCCGAGATGGATGGCTACGAATTTTACCTGCGCGTGAAGGAAGAGATGCCGTCGCTGCCCGTGATCCTGATGACCGCGTTCTACTACGACAAGGATCACATCATGAAGCGCGCGCGGCTGCGGGGACTCGAGGGCGCGCTGTTCAAGAAGCCAATCAATCCAGCCAAGCTGCGCCAGCTCCTGGCGCAGCTGCGGCAAAAAGCCCAAGTCGCGAAATCTTCCGCCGCGCCAGCCCCCAAGTCCGAGGGCTAGAGTGCGCTGAGCGCGCGGCGCTTCGGTGACTGCCCCTCGCCCATAGTTGCTCGGGGGCGCGCATAGAATGCGTTGGGCGATTGAGCAATCAGAACCCAGGTCGCGAGCCCCGGAGTTATGCAAGGTCTCACGGCGTGCAAGCTGACACGCCGAGTCCAAGTCGCTAGCTTAGGCGTCTATGGCCCGCGGCCGGCGCAAACCTTCGGCTCTCAAGCCCAACCGCATTCCGATTCTGGACCGCGACACTTCACGGGTCGCGGTTCTGGAGCCGCATCACATCGTTAAGCGGGCCGACGTTCCGCAGCATTGCGTGTTCTGCTTTTTTCCCGACGTGATCGATGAAATTGCGGCGAACGGTGCGCGCGAAATCCATCGCCGTCATTCCGAGATGGGCGAGCATCCGGTGTATGAAATCGATTTTCGGGGCCGGCGCCTGATGGTTGCGCATCCGCGTATCGGAGCTTCGGTCGCCGCGGCGAGCCTTGAGGGCGCGATCGCATTAGGCGCGCGCAAGTTTATCGCATGCGGCGGCGCGGGCGTTCTGACCTCATCGATCGCGGTGGGCCATCTGGTGGTGCCGACGGCGGCGATTCGCGACGAGGGCACCTCGTATCACTACCTGCCTCCATCGCACGAGGTGAAGCCGCATCCGCGGGCGCTGCGCGCAATCAAAGAGACGCTCAGGAGCAATGGCCTGGAATACCTGGTCGGCAAGACGTGGACTACCGACGGGCTCTATCGCGAGACGCGGGCCAAAGTGAATCTGCGCCGCGAACAGGGGTGCGTCGTCGTCGAGATGGAAGCGGCGGCGTTTTTCGCGGTCGCGAAATTCCGGCGCGTACAGTTCGGCCAGATTCTTTATGGCGGCGACGATCTAGGCAGCGACGACTGGGACCATCGCGCTTGGAACCGGCACAAGGTGCGGCGGCTGCTGTTCGACCTCGCCGCCGAATCGTGCCTGCGCTTGTAGCTGCGCCGCGTCTCTAGTTGCCCAGAATTACGGCGTATGGACCGCTGCCGCCTGAAGGAGGGCTCTTTTCGGTCGCGACCGACGCAATCTGGCAGAGAACCTGAACCGTGGTCGGACAGGCGATATTGAGCTGGAAGATTCCGATGCTGCTGCTGCCCTGATTTGCGGTGTACACGAACGCGTTCTGCGGATCGACGGTCAGTCCGGTCGGGCTGCTGAGAGTTCCGTACGCGATTGGTGTGGACAAAATTCCACTATTCAGCTCTTGAAAATACCACAGGTTGCCCGCGCTCTGATTCGCCGTCAGCACGAATGTCCCCGACGAGATTGCCGCAATGCCTATACCGACCGGCACGTTGCTCGTGAAGGTGGTCGGTTGGATGCTTCCGAACACCGGTAAGCCGGTGGTGGTGTTTATGCTGAACATCGAAACAACGCCATTGGTCAGATCATCGACGTAGAGATACAGGCCGGTCGGATCGATAACCATCAAGCCAGGTGATCCGTTCGAGACGCCAAGACTTAGCACCGGCGAACCGGCAACCTGAGCAAGCGCGCCGGTGGAAGTATTAATCGAGAATGTATAGATAAGTCCTGCTTTATTGTCCGCTACGTAGAGGATCGTCCCTGCTGAATTTACAGCCATCCCGAAGGGACCCGACAATCCCGAAACCGTGCTGGTCGCGGTCAGCGCACCGGTCCCCGAAGTGATCCCCCATCCGCTGATCGTTCCGTTGCTGAAATTCGAAGCCCACAAATACGTGCCGGCGGGATTGATCACCACCTGTTCCGGACCGCTTCCGGAACCGTCACTGACGCTCCCGCTCGGGGTCAGAATTGCGCCTGAACCTATCGTGTACTGAAGAACCGTATTGTCCTTGAAGTTCGTCGCATAAAGAAAGCTGCCGAACGTTGCGAGCCCTTTCGGACCCAGACTCGACCCCGCCGCAACGGTGCCGACCAGGGTAAGGTTGCCAGTTGTGGTGTTGCGCGTGAACTCCGAGATCTTGCCGTCGTTGAAATTAGTGGCAAATGCGAACGCGCCTGTCGTCGCGGTGGCCGTCGGACTCGAGGTGTTGGTGGCCGTTACCGTTGGGAAAAACCCCTTCCCCCCACAGGACATGGTGCCGATAGTTCCGAGCAGCAGGAGAATTGGCGGAAGAAACGCGACGATCTTCAGTATCGGCGAAAGCTTGGACACAACGGCTCCTTGCTC
The DNA here is from genome assembly GCA_052146355.1 of Binataceae bacterium (SeqCode). Taxonomy (GTDB): domain Bacteria; phylum Desulfobacterota; class Binatia; order Binatales; family Binataceae; genus JAFAHS01. Next base: position 16,003 of record JBKQNE010000172.1, read on the forward strand.
CGCGGCTCAGTTTGCCGCGCTTCGAAAACGAAGTCTATAGAAACCCCTGATTCCACACGAATTACAAGAGCTTCCGACCCAGATAAGACGTGCGCGCGCGCATTTGGTTTCACCGGCATTTGATTTCCGCCAATAGACATCGCCGCGCGACTGAACGATAGTTGCCGCTCGGAGCCTTCCGAGGAGCGCAGACCGTGCCCGATCGAGTCGACAGCGTCATTCCAAAACTCACCGACCGGGTCCATCAGCTGATGGCGCAACAGGGGGTGCCTGGAGTTGCACTCGGCATCGTGCGCGATCAGGAGCTGGCCTGGTCGCAAGGGTTCGGTCATGCGGATATGGCATCGACGCGGCCGATGGACGCCGACACGATCTTCGGCGTCGCTTCGATCACCAAGACGTTCACGGCGACCGCTATCGTGCAGCTGCGCGACAAGGGCCGACTCGGACTGGACGATCCCGTCAGCAAGTACATCCCCGAGATCAAAAAAGTGCGCCCGCGTTTCGGCAGCCTAAGGGATTTGACGCTGCGCCGCCTGCTCACGCATCGATCGGGTCTCGTCGGCGAGGCGCCCAGCGGCCATTGGTCGAACCTGAATTTTCCATCGATGGCGGAAATACTCGCGATGCTGTCGCGGGTCGAAATAGTGATCGAGCCGGACTCCGCCTTCAAATACAACAACCTGGCTTTCGCGCTGCTGAGCGAGGTTGTTGCACGGGTCTCGCGGCGCTCCTATCGCGAATACGTTCGCAGACAGATTCTTGAACCGCTTGGAATGGAATCGAGCGGATTCGCAATCGAGAATCCGCGCAACGCGACGGGCTACATGCCGGAGCGCTACCAGGACATCCCCGCGGTCTCCGCGGATCCATCGATGAATGGTTACTTGGGGGCCGCGGGCCTGCGATCGTCGGTCACCGACCTATCAAAGTGGCTGGCGTTGCAATTCCGCACCAAGAGCGGCGACCGCGCAGGTGCGCAGGTGCTGAGCGGGAAATCGCTCAGCGAAATGCATCGCGTGACCTTCGTCGAACACGATTGGGTGGCGGGCTACGCGCTCACCTGGATGGCGACGCGGCTCGGCGAGAATATCTACCTGCATCACGGCGGATCGGTGCCCGGCTTCCTGACGATGATCGCGTTCAGCAAGCTTCATCGCCTCGGCGTCATCGTGCTGACCAACAAGCAGGGGCACATCGCGTCGGGCACGATCGCGTTCGAAGCGCTCGAGATGCTGACGGGCGAGGCGAAGAAGGAAGTGCGGACTCCCGCACCGGTCCCCGTGCCCGACAACCTGAAGCCTTTGCTGGGCAGATACGTGGGAATGCCGGCCTTCGGCGTGATCTTTCATATCGAATGGCGCGGCGGCGCGTTGCAGCTCGCGACTCCGATCGATCTGTTCATGATACCGATGCCGCCGGCACCGCTGACTGCCACCGACAAACCCAACGTGTTCATCGTGAGTGCGGGAAGAATTGCGGGCGAGCCGCTTATCTTCGAATTCGAGGCGGACGGCCGCGTGACGGGATTCGTGACCGGCGACAAGATTAGCCGTTACCGGAAAATAGACTGAGCCTGGAGGCAAAGACGATGGCAACGATCGATTTCAACAAGGTTCCGCGCTTCAAGGAGCTGCCGGTCAGGAAAAACGCGCCGGCAGAGTCATCGTGGGGCGTGTTCGGCGACGACGATGAACTCGGCTGCCTCAATTTCCTGACGCCCGAGGGGATCATCGAGGCGGCGCGGATGGTCCAGAAGGGCAAGGTGTTCCGCCTCGACACGCCCATCAACTACGCCAAGCCGCCGCTCTTCAATCGCAATCCCGCGAAGCACACGATCCTGAGCTTCGAGCAATATGGATTGCTCGGCCACGACGACTCGCTCGACAACTACAACACGCAGGAAGGCAGCCAGTGGGACGGACTCGCGCACGTCGGCCACGTGCGCCATCGCGCGTTCTACAACGGCGTGACCGACGACAAGATAAAGGACGGACTGGGCGGCAAGCTCAGCATCCACAAATGGGCGAATCGATTCGTGGGGCGCGGAGTGCTCATCGACGTATGCAAATTTCTGGAGGATCAGAAACGCCCCATCGATCCGCTGAGCTCGGCGCAGTACACGCTCAAGGACATCCAGGGTGCGCTGAAGGCGCAGGGCACGCCCATCAAGCCGGGATCAATCCTGCTGATTCGCACCGGCTGGTTGCGTTCATATCTGGCCGCGTCGGACGAACAGAAAAAAGCGATGGCGCCGCTGGAGAAGCTCGCATCGTGCGGAATCGAACCGACCAGCGCGATGGTGGAATGGTTCTGGGACAATCGCTTCGCAGCGGTCGGGACGGATTGCCCCGCCGTGGAGCCGTGGCCGTGGGATTTCAAGGACGAAGGCGCGCTGCACTATCGGACGCTGTCGTTGCTGGGACTGCCGATCGGCGAGCAATTCGTCCTCGATGATCTCGCAGCGGATTGCGCCGCCGACAAGCGCTACGAATTCATGCTGGTGTCGGTGCCGATCAATCTCGAAGGCGGAATCGCCACCCCGCCCAACGCGGTGGCGATTAAATAGAGGGGCGGCGAGAGACCACTCATAGTTTCGACAGGGAGTAACGAACGGTATGTAACCGAACGGTTTACACGTGTAACCGGGGATGTTACGCTTTTTCGGTGGTAAGGAGCTTCCGCCACAAAGGGCTAGAGGAGCTGTTTCGCAAGGGCCGAAGCCGCAGAGTGGCGGCGAACCTGCAAACCAGGGCGCTTCGCAGACTGGATGCTATGGAAGGGGCTGCGACATTGCGCGATCTCAACATCCCCGGCTTCGATTTCTATCCTCTGAAGGGCTTGCCGCAGCGCTACAGCCTTCATGTGAATGGTCCTTGGTGTATCACGTTCGAATGGCGCGACGGAGATGCGTTGAATGTTGACCTGGAGCAGTACCATTGAGCTTTGGGCATAGCCGGTTGAGACAATGATCCAACTTTCTCCAGACGACACTGCCTTATCGTGGTGCGACGATTGAGTATCAAGCGGCAGGTATCGGGCCAACTAATGATCACCAAGCGAACAGTGAAAAATGGTGCCGACAGACGGCCGACGCATCCTGGCGCTATCCTGCGCGAGGACGTTCTTCCGGCGCTCGGTCTCTCGGTGAGCGAGACAGCGCGGCAGCTTGGCGTAACGCGCCAGACGCTTCATCGGATCATGGCCGAGAAGGTGTCGATCACGCCCGAGATGGCCGCACGGCTGGGCCGGTTCTGCGGCAATGGGCCTGGATTGTGGTTGCGGACGCAGCAAGCCTATGACCTCTGGCACGCTGAGCGTAAGCTCCGCTCGGAGCTTGAACAAATTCCGGTTCATCGAACGTCCTCTGCGGCGTGAGCGTGAAGGTAGCGACCCGAGGGGACGCTCGGCGCCATCTGATGTTTTCGTCCGGCGCAATGCCGAATCTTGCGATCGGTATACCGCGCTTCGTCGCGAGTTAGCCCTGAATGAATTCGAGCAAGTCGGGGTTCAGGCGGTCCATGTGGGTGAATATCAGGCCGTGCGGGGCGCCTTCATATACTTTGAGTTCGCAGCCGGGTATTAACTTCGCGGCCCTCCGCCCGGTCAAATCAATTGGCGTGGACATATCCGCGGTGCCTTGAATGATTAGGGTCGGCACCGTGACTTTGGGCAGTTCGGGCCGAAAGTCGGTCTCGGTCAACGTGCAGTTGCAATCCAGCGCGACCTTGAGCGGACACTGAAGCATCAGCGAGGCAGCCCATGCCATCATCTCGTGCGAGGTGGCCAGCACAAAGAATGGCGGCCAATTGGCCCAGAGAAATCCCGGAAAGTCTTTACTCAATGCAGCGCGAAACCGTTCGAAATTCGCTCGGTCGATTCCATCGGGATTGTCCGCAGTCTTCATCAAGAATGGCAGTGCAGGCGCTACGAGCGCGATTCGAGTGACGCGGCTCTGGCCGTGGCGCGTCAGATATCGGACCACTTCGCACGCGCCCATCGAATGACCGACCAAGGTGACCTCGTGAAGATCGAGCTGATCGATTACGGCCGCGAGATCCGCGGCCAGCGTGTCGTCGTCGTATCCGCCGCCGGGCTGGCTGGAGCGTCCGTGACCGCGCCGATCGTAAGCGACACAGCGGAGGCCCTTTTCGGTCAGGTAATTCGTTTGATAATCCCAGGCATCGGAGTTGAGGCACCAGGCCGCGAGCGGCACAACCGGCTTGCCCCTACCCCAGTCCTTGTAGAACAGGTTGGCGCCATCGCGGGTGACAATAAAGGGCGCCTTGGCGATCGAGGCTTCCTTCGCAGCCGCATCGGCCGAACTTGCTCCACCAGCGGTCAGCAGTCCAACGCCCGCGGCCGCAACCGCGATTGATTTAACGACGTCTCGCCTCTCCATCGAGCTTCCTCTCCACCAACAGGATGTATGACTCGACAACCACGAGGCCGAGGAAGCAATTACCTGTGGGGTAATTTCGAGAGCGTTCGCGAGATTACCGGAAGGTGCTTTGCGGGTTAGCTCTGCCGAGTTGCCAGGCGAGATACAAGGCTAGCAGCAGGAGAAAAGGAGCCGTTGCGACACCCGGTGTGTATCCAAGTACCGAAACGCTCCACAGTGGATGACCGATTCCGTTGATCAGTTCGATGCCGATCCAGACCCAGGCGAAGGACGTGGCCGATGGCCAGCCGCGACGAACTGGCCATAAAAAACCCCAGAATCCGAAGCCGACGAGCGCTACGTTGAAGATGACGAAGCCGTGCCGCAGATTCTCAGAGATCAGCCCGCTTACGAAACGCGCCGGGGGAAACACATCGTAGAGCCGTCCGATGTACTCTTCGATCGAGTGCAACGCCTGCACTGTGACGAGCGCCAGGAAGGTATTCTGCCACCTCATGGCGGAGCTTCGATCACGCGCGCTTACACGCGATCGATGCTGCCCAGCAATCACTGTTTCACGGGCGTGTATGAAACCATCGCGGCGTCGACGATCCCCTGTGACTCGTCCTGGTAGTGGAACTTCACGTAGCGATTTACTTCGGGCACGTACCAGTAAGTGATGGTCGTGGTGTTGTTGAAGCCCAGCCGGCCGATCAGCCGGATGGTCACGTCAACCTTTAGCGCGCGGTACGTCCCCGCCGGAACCGTGACCTGTTCCCAATCTCCGACCTTTCCGTCGACGTCGCTTCGCCCGGCCTGCTGTATGTCGGGTATTTTCCATTTCGACTCGGCGGTCCAGGTTTTTCCGGGAGTAAGCGGGAAAGGAAAAAGCAGCAGCGGCTTTTCGTAATTCTGGGGTGGGGATTCGTCCTCGGTGAACGATCGCGTTACGATCGGGTTCCACTGGCTATCGCTCTGCATCTCGGCCCCCCATTGCGTGAACGAGACGCCGTCAGAGTTCACCGATGCAACTTTGTAGTCCTTGTCTCCCGACGACAACTGATCAGTCCACGTATCGCCCGCGTGGATAGTCGGTGGCTGGGCGGAAGCAACGCCCGCGGCCAGAGGAGTATCGGTGCAAAATGAAGTGCTCGCGGCAAATGCCATGAGTACGCCGGCGAGCGATGCCGCCGCCATGCCGCTCCAAACCTTGCTTTGAATTTTACTCATTGCATACCCTCCCACGAAAAGCATTGCAAAACTTAGGAGCGCTTCGTGAACGCGGAACCGGTACCGGGTTCGCTTGCGCGCAGAGGATCCTTCGTCCCGTTGGTCCTAAGGACTCCTCGCTAGCTCGTCGCTTGTCCGGAGGCCAGAAGCCATGTCGACTTCGTGCAGAAGCTCCTTCGTCACGTGCGTTCCTCAGGACTCCTCGCTAGCTCGTCGGCAGCTTACTTCGCTCAGGATGACACCTAATCCCAGAGCGTGTATGCCATGACCATACAATTGTGTCACGCCATAGCGCAAGCCGCTTGTGCAGTGATTATGCTGCGCGCGCGATGAGGGTAATCGCGGCGCGGATCGCCTGCTCCATCGTGTCGACGGCCATGCTCGGCTTCTCGGGATGGCGTGCGCCCTGGCGCGCATCGTAGGGCAGATGAACAAATCCGACCGGAACGTTCTGGCGGCGGCGCATCAGATGAAGGCTCGCATACATCAGGGCGTTGCACGCGTATGCTCCGGCGGTCAGCGACACCTGCACGGGAATTTCGCGCTTGCGAAGCGCGCGCAGGATGTCGCCGACGGGAAGCCGCGTGAAGTATGCCTCCGGGCCCCCGGGAATTACCGGCCTGGCATCGATACCGAAGTTCGAATTATTTGCGCCCCGCTCGTCAGCCAGATTGACCGCGACCTTTTCGATCGAGATCGCCGTTCGGCCGCCCGCTTCACCCAGCCCCAGAATCGCGCGCGGCCGGTAGCGCAGGACGGCGGCAGTAATCCGATGGACAGCCTTGGCGCATCCGACCGGCACCTTGACCGCCTTGATGCGCATCCCGCCGATCTCTTCGGTGTCGAGCCGGCGCGCCACCTCCCATGAGGGGTTGATGCGTTCGCCGCGAAATGGCTGGAAGCCGGTCAGGAGGAAAATCGGCGGCATGCGAGTGTCCGTCCGTCAGCTTTAGCGCGTGGGATGCTCGATCGGAGCGTCTTCGCGATTGCCCCACTCCGCCCACGAACCCCAATAGTTGCGCACGCGCGGATAGCCAGCGAGCCTGAGCGCAACGTACGCATGCGCAGCGCGATAACCGCCCTGGCAGTACGGAATGACCTCCGCATCGGGACGCAATCCCAGCGCTTCAAATTCGGCGCGCAGTTGCGCGGCCGGCTTAAGGCGCCCGTCGGGGGCATTGCTCGCGGTCCAATCGCGATGGACCGCGCCGGGAATTGCGCCGCCGCGTTTGGCGCGAACGCGTTCGCCGAAATATTCCTCGTCACTGCGAACGTCGAAAATCTCCACCTCGGGCCGGCCCAGCCTCTCGACGATATGCGAATACGATGCGCCGATTTCCTCGCGCGGCTTGCTCTTGAAGCGCGACGGTTTAAGCACGTGCGCAACGCCGGTAAGCTTCTCGCCGGCGATCGCTCCCAGGCCGCCATCAAGCATCCTGACCCGCTGATGGCCCATCCATTCGAGCAGCCATAGGCCGCGGGCCGCGCGCATCCCCGAGTCGTTCTCGTAGAAGACGACCGTTTCGCGCCCGGTGATGCCGAGAGTGGAGAAGATCCATTCGAGCTGCGCGCGGAATTCGCCCGTGCCGCGCTCGGCGGTGTCGTAGTAATGAAACGGGAAGGGATCGAAATGGCGGGCGCCGCGGATATGGCCCTTCCAATAATCGTCGGCCGACCGGGTGTCGATGAACACGACGTTGCGATCGCGACGATGGGCGCGAAACCATTTTGCGTCCACCAGTGATTTGGGCGGCGATACTTTTGCGGCCATCAGGCCATCCTCTCGAGGCCGGCTTTGCGTTATTCCGCGGTGCCGACCGCCTCGCTAATAGAGCGAAATCCGTCGCGCCGGAGCAAGGCGGCAAGACCGGCATTGATCGAGCCCACGACCGCGGGACCCTGGTAGATAAGACCGGTGTAAAGCTCGACCAGACTCGCACCCGCGCGAATGTGCTGATAGGCGTCCTCGGCGCTAGCGATTCCGCCGACGCCGATAATCGGAATGCGGTCGCCGACTTGACGGCGAATGGCGCGGATTGTCGCTCGCGACCGCTCTAAGAGCGGATGTCCGCTGAGGCCGCCTTCATGATTCGAAGCTATACCGACTTCGGCGCGCGCGAGCGTGGTGTTGGTGGCCACGATGCCGGCAAAGCCCAATTGCACGATAGCATCGCAGATCGGACCGAGTTCGGCAGCATCGATATCCGGCGAGAGCTTGATGAGAAACGGCGGCGGCGGGGCCGGCGCGGATGAATCAGCGAGCGCGCGATGAATCTCGCGCAGGCGCTCGGGCGATTGCCACGCGCGCAGTCCGGGGGTGTTCGGCGAACTCAGATTGATCACGATGAAATCGGACAGCCAGCCGAGTTCGCGGACCAGGGCGGCATAATCCGGCGCCACTTTCTCAGCCGGGGTGTCTTTGTTCGGGCCGATATTGATTGCCAGCCGCAGTCTGAGCTTTCGACTGCGCAGTCGTTCGATCCGCCGCGCGACCGTATTCATGCCGTTGCTCGGAAAGCCAAGGCGATTTATCAGTGCGCCGCGATCCGGCATCCGCCACACGCGCGGCCTGGGATTGCCGGGTTGCGCCCGCGGCGTGACCGTCCCGACCTCGGCGAAGCCGAACCCAAGCGACTGCCAGGCGCCGACGGCGATCGCGTCCTTGTCCATCCCGGCGGCAAGTCCGACCGGATTGGCAAAATCAAGCCCGAAAACCCGCGTTTTCAGCTCGGGCGGCGCGGCTGATGCCGGCAAAATCGGCCACGACGACAGGAGGGCCAGCGTCAGCCGATGCGCCGTTTCAGCATCGAGTTGGAACAAGAGAGGTTTCCAGAGCTTATAGAACGCGTCGATAATCAATGGAGCAGGCCCGACCGGCACTTTCGCAACGACGCTGTCCGGATTCAATCCGCGTCATGTCGATAACCCGCGCATCGCGCAGCTACATCTCGCGGGGCGCATGGCATAAGATGGGGCCGCGGGCGGCGATGCGATCGCCGGAAATTCGCGGAGGGCGGGAAGACGCGGTGAATAGTCAGGCAAAAATGCAGGTTAAGCTCATCGATTTCGCGCAGGAGCCGCTCGAGAAACTCTACGCGGCCTTTCGCACCTGCTACTCGCCAGAAAGTCCGATCGAAATCTGGCAGAAGATCAAGAGCGAAAAAATAAGCCACGAAAAGATCCGCGCCTTTATCAGCGAGCGGCTCAAGACCGGCCACGCATCTCCGCTCGAGCAGGTCGTGTTCTGGTTCGGCATTTCCGGCGTTTCGCGCTCCCTGTCACATCAGTTCGTGCGCCATCGCATCGGAATCAGTTTCGAACAGCAGAGCCAGCGCTATGTGAAGTTCAAGGAAGACAAGCTCGCGTTCGTGCTGCCGCAATCGTGGGAGCGGGCGAACCTTGACGACGACTTCCGTGAATTGCTCGCGCGGACATCGGAGCTTTATGAGAAGGCGCTCAAAGCCGGAATTCCGGCAGAGGACGCGCGCTTCATTCTGCCCAACGCGGCGCCGACGAATTTTCACGTGATGGTGAATTTCGCCGAAATGCTGCACATCTGCGATTTGCGGCTGTGCCTGCGCGCGCAATGGGAGATACGGCGGATGGTTGCGATGATGCGCGCGGAGATAAGGCGGGTGCTGCCGGAAATCGCGATCTTCCTGCAACCGAAGTGCGGCGAAAACCGCATGGGCTACTGCGACGAGTCGCTCGAAGACTGGCAGAAGTGCCCGCTCGGCAAGGTGCGGCCGCACAAGGCATCGCTGTTCGAAATGTACGAGCGCTACGGCTCGCGCAAGTCGGAACCGCTGAGCGAGGCGGAGTTCAAAGCGGTCGAGGAGAAAGAGCTGCTGTAGTCCAAGTACTCCGTTGCACAAATACGAAGACGTATGCCCCTCTCTTGCATCTGGAGATTACTGCCGCGCTTCAGCACCCTCACCCGCGCGTCACGGCTCTTGAAAAAAGACTCAAGAGCCGCGGCCACTTGCCCTCTCCCGCAAAGGAGCGGGCGAGGGGCGGAAATACGTCGTCGTATTTGTGAAACAGACTACCAAGGGAGGCACTGCTCTGAGCAGACCCGTCATCACGTACACCCCGACTCGCGGCCGAGCCGAGCCGATTCGACTGATTCTCGAAGAACTGGGAATCAAATATGACGAGCATCACGTAAGATCACTGGATGAATGGCTGGCGCTGAAGCCACGATTACCGTTCCTTCAAGTACCCACCTATCAGGACGGTGATTTGGTCATTGTGCAGAGTCACGCGATTTATCGTCACCTAGCTCGAACCCACGATCTCTACGGGCATTCCGAGACCGAACGCATAGCCTGCGACATCGTTGAGGAAGCTATCGCGGAGGCGCAAGACCAAATCTGGTGGTTTCTGAACGGCCTGTTCCCGGAAAAAGACCCTGCCAGGTTCGCGCAAGAAGGGATGTCAACGACTCTAGGGTGTCTGCAGAAATTCTTTCAGCGGAACACGTTAGAGGCTCAATTCTGGTCTGGCAAGTCGATTACTTTTGTGGACCTTCTTGCATTCGCATATCTAGACGAGGTTCGCGCAATCTTCCCTGACACTCTCTCGAAGTTCGGGGCATTGCTTGAATTCAGGAACCGGATCGCCAAGCGGCCCCGGATCGCGGAATACTTGCGTTCCGATCGGCGCCCGGCGGCGATCTTGTTCGGTCGCGACGGCCGTCCACTAATCGATCCCCAGTCAAATGCTCCGGCGCCAAGTCCATTCTGGACACCTGCCGGATAACGGTGATTGCTCGATGGTTGCAGAGCGATCCTTCTCCCCGGCTCTCGACGATGCGATCACCGCGTTCAATCGTGGCGACTACTTCGATGCCGCGGAGAAGTTTGAACAGGCGCTTGCGGCGAGCGAGCCCGAATTGAAGGACCTGGTTTCGGCGCTGAATCGGGTTGCGGCGGCGATGCATCTGCGGTTCGAGCGCGGAGGCCGCCAGGCGGCGATCAATCTGTTGTCGCAGGCGATGCTCTCGCTCGACGACATGAAGCCTGCGCGCGGCGGAATCGATACCGAACGGCTGTTTGATGAAATTTCCGCCTTTACCGAAGAAGTCCGCGCGTCCCCACGCGATCAACGTGAGGGGTTGAAGCATCGGGCGCGAATTTTTCTCGAACGCCGGCGCGCGCCGAAAATAAACCGTGCGAAATGACTTCTCTCACTCATCTGCAGGAGCGCATCCGCGCGTGCACCCGCTGCGATGCGCTGGTGCGATGCCGCACGCAGGCCGTACCGGGTGCGGGCGCAATCCCAGCCACGGTCGCATTCGTCGGAATTGCGCCGGGGCGATTTGGCGGCGACCGCACGGGGACTCCCTTCAGCGGCGATCGATCAGGAAAACTGCTTCGCGAGATGATCGCGCGGGCCGGACTCGACCGCGTGTTCATCACCAACCTGGTGCGATGTAATCCGCGCGATACGCAGGGACGAAATCGCGACCCCGGCACCGATGAGATCGCGAATTGCCGCGATCATTTGCGAAGCGAACTGGCAATCGCCAGACCGCGCGTCGTCGCATGCCTTGGGCAGATTGCATGGCGCGAACTCGCCGGCCGCGCCTCTCCGTTCGATCCTGCCCATCCCGAGCCCATGCGTATCGATGGCACGATCGTCTACCCAATGTACCATCCTGCGTACATCAACCGCGGCGCCTATTCCGTGCGGCGTTACCGGCAGGACTTCAGGCGTCTCGCGCGGGTTGTCGCCGCCCAGCGAGCGGCCCTCGCAGTTTGACTGTGCGGTCGCGGCTCGCGATCCTGATCGAATAGTCGATGGACGTAACCCCGGAATTCGTAGCTGAAGGCCTCAGGAAGGCGCGCTACATCACCAACGAGCGCGTCGAGATGGCCATCTTTCTCGCGCTGTCGCTCGAGAAGCCGCTGCTAATCGAGGGACCTGCGGGCGCGGGAAAAACCGAGGTCGCTAAGGTTCTGGCGGAACTGCTCCAAACCGACCTCGTGCGGCTCCAATGCTACGAGGGCCTGGACGAGGCGCGCGCTCTTTACGAATGGAACTACCAGAAGCAGCTTCTGCGCCTGCAGGCGGACGAAGCGCGGGGTCTTAGATGGGAAGATCTCTCGGAGCATATTTTCTCGCGCGACTATCTGCTCGAACGGCCGCTGCTGAAGGCGATCACGTCGCCGCATCGAATCGTCCTGTTGATCGACGAGATCGACAAAGCCGATGAAGAGTTCGAGGCCTTTCTGCTCGAGCTGCTGTCGGACTTCCAGGTGAGCATTCCGGAACTCGGCACCATCCGCGCCCGCGAGCATCCGGTCGTCGTCCTGACTTCCAACCGCGCGCGCGAACTCTCGGAGGCATTGCGCCGCCGCTGCCTGCATCTGTTCATCGACTTTCCGGGGGCAGAACAGGAACGCCGCATAATCGAACTCAAGGTGCCCGACCTCGATGCGCGCCTTGCCACCGAAGCCGCGCGTTTTGTCAGCGCGATCCGCAGGCTGGGACTTCGCAAGCCGCCGTCGATTGCTGAGACGCTGGATTGGGCGCGCGCGCTGGTTCATCTGGGGCTCAAGGAACTCGATACCGCCGCGATTCGCTCGACGCTCGGCGTGCTTCTAAAACATGAAGACGATCGGGCCAAGGTCGAATCTCGCGCATCGACTTTGGCCGCCCGTCCGCGATGACTCCGCTTCGCGAGCAGTTGGGCAGGTTTATCGCCGAGCTGCGCACGGCAGGCATCCGTATTTCAGTGGCCGAATCGATCGATGCAATGAACGCGGTTGCATCGGCCGGGCTCGAACGCGACCGGATGCGCGAGGCGCTGGCGGCAACGCTGATCAAGGATGAAGCCGATCGCGCAATCTTCGATGACACCTTCGGCCGCTTCTTCGCAGCACCACCGCACCGCGCATCGGGCCGAAAACATCCCGATCATCCGGGGGTGTCAGTATCCGCGGCAACGGGACAGGGCAAGCCTGGCGAAAATCCGAGCCCGAACCCCAAGGAGCATCAGGCACGCAAGTCTCAAACGCCGCGCGCCGATGCGAAGATCGATCGCAACCAGCCTGATCGTTCCCACGACGAACCGAAAGCCGAAAAGGATAGCGACAAAATACGTGGCGCGTCCGTCTGGTCCCGCGAATCGACGGGGGCAGTCCCGCCCCACCATTCTTTGCGAAGCGAGCAGACTGTTGCCGAGCAACCCGGCATCGAAGGAGCGCGGCTGGCGCAACTGCGTGCGATCGAACGCCTTCCATTCAGCGGCTACACCGATCTCGAATACGATCAGGCTCGCGATGCGCTCAAGCCGCTCGAGCGCCGATTCCGGATTCGGCTCGGCCGCCGGCTTCATCTCGCGCGCACCGGAAGAATCGACTTTCGCCGTACGATACGCGCCGCGATTCAGCATGGCGGCGCATTGGCCGATCTCCGCTTTCGTGCCCGCCGTCCGCGCCATGTCGATTTGCTGATCCTGGCCGACGTCTCCGGCTCGGTGCGTTATGCGGCCGAGTTGATGCTTGAATTGGTGGCGGGCGCGCGGACTTGTTTCCGCCGGGTTGCGAGCTTCGTTTATATCGATCGGCTGGCCGAGGCCGGCTTCGAGCAGGGACATCTGGTGACTTCGCCGCCGCTCGATATGTATGCGCGATCCGACTTTGGCCGAGTGCTTACGGAGCTTTGGAATCGCCGGGCGGAGTTGTTGAATCGTCAGACGCTGATCGTGATTCTCGGCGACGGCCGTAATAATCGCCGCGCCGCGCGCGCCGACCTGCTGCGGGAAATCGGGCGCACCGTTCGCGCGGTGATATGGCTTAATCCTGAAGAACCCGCCCGCTGGGGTTCGGGCGACAGTGCGATCGATCAGTACCGTCGCGCGGTCACGGCACTGTATCCTTCCGGCAACCTGCAGGAACTCCAGCGCGCGCTGCTCGCTGTTTGCTGAGGGAAGGCACTGTGATAGGCCGCGCGATCAGAAATCGAGGATTTCGCGCATCTTGCCGTACAGCCATCGCCGCCGGCCGACCTTGCCCTCGCCCTCCATACTCTCCGCGAACAATGCCTGCCGTTCACTGAGGCGCGTAGACACGATCTCGCTGATAGCGTGCGCGGCCTGCTCATTCTGTCTGAACAACTGAGTGAAGCCCTCGCGGCCGACCTCCAGCACTTCGACGTCACTCAGCGCCCGAATGGTTGCGTTGCGCGGCTCCCCAGTGAACAGCGCTGCTTCGCCGATGATCTGCGAGCTGCCCAGATTCGCAAGGTGCCGCTCGGGGCCGTCTTCCGAATGCGCCACAACCTCTACTGTTCCATGACGAATAATGTATAACGTCTCGCCCGGGTCGCCCTGGCGCATCAGAGTTTCGCGCGCGCCAAATTGATGCACCTGCACGGTAGGCACAATCACGCGCAACGCGCTTTCGTCGAGATCGCGCAGAAAGTCGATTTTGCGCAACTCATTGGTGATGTCGCGCTCATATTCCGATTCGGCAGTCTGGCTGCGGCGCACATGACGCATCTCCAGGGTGCGAATCGGAAACGGAATCTCGATGTGATGGCGGCGCAACGCGTACCAGAGGTTGGACACCACGTCGGCGTGCACCTGTTCCTCCAAGCCGTAATCGGAAATCCAGAATTTGATGCGGTAGCGAATCGCCGAGTCGCCATACTCCCACGGCAGAATTTCAGGCGCGGGCTTTTGTTTCACGTGCGGCAAATCGTGCAGCACCCTGGTGATTACCTCGCGCACCCGATTTGGCGGCACGTCATAGCTGATGCCGACCGACACTTCGTCCGCGATCGCTTCACCGGCGTAGTTGATGAGCACGTCCTTGCCGATGAGGGTGTTGGGAACATCGAGCCGCTCATGGGCCCGCGTCATCAAGACGGTCGAGCGCCATCCGATGCCCAGGACGCGGCCGATGTGGTTGCCGGACCGCACCCAATCGCCCCGCTCGAACGGTTTGCTGAGCTGCATCATCAGGCCGCTGAAGATGTTACTGAGCGTCTCCTGGAGCGCGAGTCCGACCACAGCGGCAACTACGGTCGTGGTGGTTAGAATCGAAAGCGGCTGCACGCCGAAGTCGGTATAGAGCACCACGCCGACCACGATGGCCCACAGAGAGAACATCACCAGGTCTTTGAAGATGGTGGAAAACTGCGATTGGCCGCGCCGGGTCGCGGCATCCATCGCCTCGAGCACGAGGCGAATGACGCCGAACATGAAGAGCACCACGGAGGCCGCCGCCACCTTTTGCGCAATCAGTGCGTCGGCGTTTGGCAGGGCGATCGATACGATGTCGAGCAGCAGGCCCGACGCGATCAAGACGAAGGTCGTCGCGCTCAGTGCAAAGCGCCGGCGCCGGATGGCGAATGCGACCAGCAGCGCCGCGATCATCAGGATGCCCTGCACGGCGACGCGAAACTCCTGGCGCACCAGGCGCATACCGAGAACGTGCTGAAGCGGAGTCGCGTCCATCGCCTATGCTCCGATCGCCTCCGCTAAAGGGTCGAGCAGTTTCTCCGCGGAGAAATACTCTTCAGCGATCGCGCTCGCCGTGCGCGCCTGGCGATCATAGTCGCCGTTGATGGCCTCGATTGCGCCGGCGGCTCCCTGAGCGACAATTCTGTCCTTGCGCTTGCTATCCACCTTGATGGCCCGCGATCTTACTGCGCGCGGACCGCGATGAACAGGCACCCCACTAGCTATGTGCGGCAAGCAGGCGGAGGTCATGGGCGAGTTGGCTCAGGGCGACGCGCCGCTGGCTGATGCGCGCCTCTTCCTCATCGCCCAGCTCCGCCACAAAGCATCGCCGTTCGGGCAGATAGAGCACACTGCGGTAGGGAAAGCCGACGCGGATTTTCGGCCAGGTGTGATGCGCAATTACGCCCTCCATGGCGGCTTCGGCAACGCGTTCGCGTCTGTGGCCATCGGAAAAGTAAGTCAGCACGGCTACCGCTCGGAGCCGCGCGCTTCGCCGCGAATCTTCGACGCCCTGCATGCGACGAATCACCTCCGCGACCAGGACCACATCGGAGTCTTCGCCGCCACTACCCAGCCATCGATGCGACCTCACGCCCGGCTCGCCTCCGAGCGCATCGATCTCGAGCCCGCCATCATCCGCAAGGGTCGGAATTCCGGCGCGTTCGAAGTAGAAGCGGGCTTTCTTGAGCGCGTTGTCGGTGAACGTCGCACCGTCTTCCACCGGATGCTCCCGGATGCCGGCGTCGGCCAGAGAGATTGGCTCCAGAGCGAAGTCGCGAAGGAGCAGCCGATATTCGGCAAGCTTCGCCGGATTGCTGGTCGCGATCAGCAATCTCGTCATGGTTTCCGTCGCGCGTCGCGGGGCTTCGGACTGTAGCTGGTCTTCAGCGTGGCACGCTCGCGATGCTCTTCAAGCGCGAGGTCGATCAGCCGTTCGATCAATTTGGGGAGCGGCAGACCCGAAGCCTCCCAGAGTTTTGGATACATGCTGATGGAGGTGAAGCCGGGGATCGTGTTGACCTCGTTAACGTAAACGCGTTTGAGGTCGCGGCTGGCGAGAAAGTCGACCCGCGCCATCCCCCGCAGCGAGAGGGCCCTGAATGCGCGTGCCGCAATCGTGCTGATCTTTTTCGCAATCGCACGCGGTATCGCGGCGGGAATTTTCGTTTCCGATCCGTTGGGGTCGACGTACTTGGATTCGTAGCTGTAGAAGTCGTGGCCGCCCTTCACGATGACCTCGCCCGGGAGCGTGGCTTCGGGGTAGTCATTGCCGAGAACTGCGACTTCGAACTCGCGGCCGGCGCATGAGGCTTCGATCAGCGCCTTGCGATCGTATTGAAAGGCATCTTCGAGCGCCGCATCCAGATCCGCCGCGCGTCTGACCTTGCTGACGCCAATCGACGAGCCGATCGCGTTTGGCTTGACGAAGACGGGAAAGCCGAGATCACGCGCGAGGCCGCGCGCGACGGCGGGATGCTCGCGCCATTCCGCGCGCTCAATAGCGTAATAGTCCACCACGGGCACGCGCGCCGCGCGCAGCAGACGCTTCTGAACGTCCTTGTCCATCCCAATCGCCGACGCGAGCACGCCGGCGCCGACGTATGGGACGCCGGCCAGCTCCAGCAAGCCTTGCACGGTACCATCCTCGCCAAACGTTCCGTGCAAAACCGGAAAGAATACATCGATGGGGCCGCTCGCCACTCCTCCCGTCCGCGCCATAGCTGCCAAGTTGCCAGCCGACGGCGACGGAGCGATTACCAGCGAATGACTATCCGGATGGGGCAAGAGAGTGACGGGCGTGTCGCCGGCCGACAACGCCGCGAGATGCGGTGTCGCATCCGCGAGCACTTTGAGCGCATCGTTTTCGAGATACCATTTGCCGTCGTGATCGATTCCAATCGGCACGATCTCGTACCGCTCAGGATCCATCGCCGACATGATCGTCAGCGCGGAGCGCAGCGAAATTTCGTGCTCGCTGGAGCGCCCGCCAAACAACACGCCAACGCGGACTTTCTTGATCTCATCCATTGGTGAGAGATTTTTGCACGATAGCGCGGCAGGTTCGAGCGGGGGGCGGAAGTACGTTCCCGGGCTTCTTCCCGACCGCGGTGGACGGTAGACGTAGAAGCGGCGCATTGACAGCGGAGTTACGTCGCGTCGTGCGGGGGAAAGACGAGACTTTTGTGCTGGTTGAGAGAGCCGTGGTTGCGGCGCGCAGACGCGCCGCGATCCCTCCACTCCGGCAGCCTCGGGTCGGGATGACACACTGAGCGAAATCCGATTTCTTCACAGACTCTCAGCGCGGGCTTGCGGCCGAAAAACAAAGAGGCTGTCTCGGCGATCGAGTTCAAAGGTTCTCCCACCCACGGGATTTCTCGGAAAAGAACCTCGAAAAGACACCACTTTCCGACGGTCGTTGAAGGATCTCTCACGCGACACAAGACACTGGCGAGCGACGCCTGAAGACAAATTCCTCTCGCCACGCGACCAAATTCGAACCTAGTAGCTAAGGGCAGGCTCCGGGTCTCTTTTAGACGTGACGTCCGAGGTGTGCCTCGAGCTTGTCCATGAATCTTCGCAGCTGCGGATCGGAGCGATCGAATGGGATTTCGTCGAAGCTGAACCATCGGATGGCGTTGAACTCATTTTCGTCAAACCAGATGCGGCTTTCGGAGTCGCCGGACAGGACGTACCACAGTGACACGTCGTCGTGTCCGGCATCGATGCCGATCGTCCTTGTGATGGTCAAGAAGAATGGTCCCTTGCAGATAAAAGACGCGGCGAGTCTCAGCTCCTCTGCCAGTTCCCGATGTACCGTCGCTTCGGGATCCTCGTCGGGCTCGACGTGGCCGCCGCTCGGGAGCCATAAGCCGGCGCTCTTGTGGTCGACGAGCAGAATCTTGCGATGCTTCAGGTCGGCGAGAACGAAATAGCTGACGAGATGTTGCTTCGGTACATCCGGCTTTTGGATTCTGAACAGCGGCGCTCCCGAAGCGATCCAATCCAACACGCGCGCCTTGTGGCTCGCTTCCGTGGCGTCGTGCGCCGCGATCGCACTTACCAATCCGGCGATCGTGTCGCGGATGTTCCCGGCGGCGGTCATGCCGGCGGCCAGTGTTGGATTATGGTTCGTGCCACTTCGAGAATGTCGCCGTCAAACATGTGAACGCAATCCAAACCGTGAGGAGGCTCCGCTCCCACGAAGAACCGCATCGCCGCGGCTTCCAGCATTTCCGTGTCGCCGGCGGAGTCCCCGACCGCAGCGGTTCGCTCCGCAGGAATTTCCAGTTGCGACGCCAATTTTCTTAGCCAGGCGGCTTTGTGGCGAGGCCACGCGTCGTCGATGGTTCCATCGTCACTGATCACGGTGCCGAGAACATGATTCACGCCGAGCCGGCGCGCAAACCAATCGACCGCGAAATCCCAGGTGATTGAGGCAATGCCGACTTCGACGCCGGCCGCCCTCAGGAGCGCGATTCCTTCCTTCGCTCCGGGCGCCAGCTGCGCCGCTCGAAGAAAGCCGATCAATCGATCGCGCGGGATCCCATCGTACCAGCGCGTCATTTCGATGCGCGCCCAGCTTATGTCCCGCTCGGTCTTCAGCTTCTCGAACGCCTTCATCTCGTCGAGATGCCCGAGCGGCGCGGCGAGCAACTCGCAGACGCTCGGCCCGCGCAGGATCGTTCCATCGAGGTCGAACAAGACCAGTCCACGCCGCTCGCCTGCTTCGGGTGCCCTCAAGGAATCCACCTAATGAAAGACAAAGGCACCAAGAACCTGGTGCCTTTGTAGTCTGGTTTCTTTTGTCGGAAGACGGTTATTGCCGGTAGTTAGGTGCTTCCTTCGTAATAAACACGTCGTGCACGTGGCCTTCGCGATTGCCGGCGTCGGTCACGCGGATGAAGCGCGCGCGGCGGCGAAGCTCCGCCAGATTCGCGGCGCCCACGTAGCCCATCCCCGACTGCAAGCCTCCCACCAACTGCTCGATATTCGATGCGAGCGAACCACGGTGCGGCACGCGTCCCTCAATGCCTTCGGGTACGTGCTTGGACTCGCCGGCTTCCTGCAATCCGTAGCGGTCGAGCGTGCGCTCGGTCATCGCGCCGAGCGAGCCCATGCCGCGGTACAGCTTGTAAGTGCGTCCCTGGTAAAGAATGGTCTCGCCCGGGCTTTCCTCGGTGCCCGCAAACAGCCCGCCGATCATTACAGTCGTGGCGCCCGCCGCGATCGCTTTCGTAATGTCGCCGGAGAAGCGGATTCCGCCGTCGGCGACGACGGGGATGCCGCGCGGTTCCGCGATCGCGACCACATCCATAATCGCCGTTATCTGCGGTACGCCGACGCCCGAGATTACGCGCGTGGTGCATATCGATCCGGGGCCCATGCCGACGCGGAGCGCATCGGCGCCCGCCTCGATCAGCGCCTTGGCGCCTTCGGACGTCGCGATATTGCCGGCGACGATTTCGATATCGGGGCATTCGCGCCTGGTCGCCTGGATCGCTTCCAGCACGTTGTGGGTATGACCATGCGCGGTGTCGATGCAGAGCACGTCGACTCCGGCGCGCCGTAATGCGGCAGCGCGCGCCTCGCGCTCGGGGCCGACGCCGATCGCTGCGCCGACGCGCAGGCGGCCGAAGGTGTCCTTGCTGGAATGCGGATGGCGCGTGGCCTTGTCCATGTCCTTGACGGTGATCAGGCCGCGCAGGCGCTGATGATCGTCGACGAGGGGCAACTTCTCGATTCGATGCTTTTGCAGGATTTCCTTGGCCGCCTCCAGCATGATGCCGGGACTCGCGGTGATGACGTTCTTGGTCATCACGTCGCGCACGGTTCTGTCCAGCCGCTTTTCGAAGCGAAGATCGCGGCTGGTCAGAATTCCGACCAGGCGATCGTCGGCAACGACCGGAACGCCGGAAATGTGATGGCGCTCCATGATCGCAAGCGCATCGCCGATTCGCTGATCGGGGTTCACGGTGACCGGGTCGGTGATCATCCCGCTCTCGTATTTCTTGACGGTCTCGACCTCGGCGGCCTGCCGCTCGATCGGCAGGTTACGATGGATAAAGCCGATGCCGCCCATCTGCGCGATCGCAATCGCAGTGCGCGACTCGGTAACCGTATCCATCGGGCTGGAGACCAGCGGTATCCGCAGGCGGATTTTCGGCGTCAATTGGGTGGTGACGTCGCAACTGGTGGGCAGCAGGTCGGAGAATTGCGGCAATAAGAGAACATCGTCAAAAGTTAAACCTTCACGCAGCTCCGAAAGAGGCATCGCGAATCCTCCTTAAGCAAAAAACCCCCAGGTGTCCTGCGGGCTTTCAACCGGTTGTGTATGGTGAAGCGCGTCCTTGAAGTGCAGAGGCGCCATATCTTTAGGTAACAGCCCGCGCCCTTGGAATCAATGCCCCTCCGCCATCATTGGCAAAAACATCGGCGTGCTGCCAAGATTGGTTTCCGCCATGAACACCAAGTGGTCGGTCAAAGTTACACAAGTGCGCAGGCCCGAGGCGCGCGGCGACGCCTGGGTTTTCAACATCGAGCGGGCGGGACGAGAATGGGGCACTCTGGTCGACGAACGCGTCCGCTCGCATGCGCTGTTTCAACCATCGGACCATCATCATGATCGATGGGACGAAGCTATCGTTCCGCTGGAAGGCCGCTATTGGGTTCGTATTGGTTCATGGTCGCGCACCCTCGTTCCGGGCGAGGCAGGACTGATCCCGGCGGATCTCAGACATGAGTCGGGCATCGCGAACAATCCCGCAGGCGTTCGTTTTCTGGTTCTGCTTCTGTCGGCGCGCCATCGCACTTTGAGCGGGCGGGAACCGGGCGCGGTGGCGATGCCGCCTGGATCGCTCGCCTTTCTTCGCGCCGCGTTCAAGATGATGCGGTATGCGGCCATCCCGCAGAACTTCATTCCACTATCGATACTGCCGGAATTCATCCGGTCGATCGCATCGGCGCCGCGCCTGCCGGCGGGCGATACCTGTCCCGATCCGATTGTCGCCGATGCGATTCAAATTTTGGAGCGAAGCGCGGAGACTCCATCGCTTGAGGAACTCGGCCGAAGCGTCGGGCTTGCGCCGTTTCATCTGCAGCGCCGGTTCAAAAGCGTAACGGGCAAGTCTCCTCTGCAATACGCACGGGCGCATCGATTGGACAGCGTTGCAAACGCACTGCGCGACGGCGCCACGCTGCCTTTGATCGAGCTGGCGATGGACTACGGCTTTAGCGATATGAAGCACTTCCGCACCGTGTTTGCGCGGCGGTTCGGAATGGGCCCCGCCGCTTATCGCAAGAATCACCCGCCCGCGGTTCCAGCGCGCAGCTAGAATTCGCGGCGAGGAGGGCTTTGGATGAAAGCGTCGCACATTCATCTTGCGGTGACCGATCTGGCCGGCGCGCTCGAATGGCTCGAGCGGGTCTGGAACACCAGGCCCGTGTTTCAGATACCCGCGAACATGGCGATCCTGCCGTTCGGCACCGTCCATTTATTCCTCGATCAGTCAGACGGGGACTCGCGCGCGACTATCGGGTACGTAGTCGATGATTGCGACGTCGAATTCGAACGGCTGGTGAAACTCGGCGCCGCGGTGATAAGCGCGCCGGACGACAAGCCCTATGGCGTGCGCGCCGCGTACCTGAAAGGCCCGGCGGCGCTGACGTTCGAGATCGAGCAGGTACTGAAACAATAATAGAAAGTTAGTCCTGACCGCGGACGCATAGCGTCGCATGTAGATGGCTTCGTTGCGATCGACGCAGCACCCTCACCCGGTCGGACACGGTCTTCGCGTTCGCTCCTCGATCCGCGGGCGGGACGCCCGCGCCACTTCAGAAAAGAACGAATCAGGTTCCGGACCAGGTTGGTTTGCGTTTTTCGAGGAACGCGCCGATGCCCTCCTGGGCGTCGCCCGCCATCGCGTTCAGGCTCATCACTTCTTTGGTGTAGTCGTAGGCGCGCGCTTGATCGAGATCGATCTGCGCATAGAAGGCCTGCTTGCCGATCGCGACCGTCAGCGGACTTGTCTCCACGATTCGCATCGCAAGCTTGCGCGTCTCGGCCACCAGCTCGGCGTCGGGCACCACGCGATTGACGAGGCCCCATTCGGCAGCGGTGTGCGCATCGATTGGCTCGCCCGAGAGCAGCATCTCCATCGCGCGCTTTCTGCCAATCGCGCGCGTGAGTGCGACCATCGGCGTCGAGCAGAAGAGCCCGATACGCACTCCCGGCGTCGCAAACCGCGCACCTTCTCCCGCCACCACCAGATCGCACGTCGCGGCCAGCTGGCATCCGGCGGCAGTGGCGATCGCATGCACGCGAGCAATCACCGGCTGTCCGATCGACTGCACAGTGCGCATCAACTCGGCGCACAGGTCGAATTCATGCCGATAAAACGCCAGGTCGCGATCGCGCAATTCCTCGAGATCGTGACCCGCGCTGAACGCCGGCCCCGCGCCCGCGATGACGACCGCACGGACATCCTTCTGCGCGCCGATTTCACGCAGCGCCGCAATCAGCTCCGACATCATCGCGGTCGAGAGCGCATTGCGCTTCTCGGGCCGGTTCATCGTGATCGTCGTCAGCCCTTCTTCGCGTTCGATTAGCAGGTTGCGATCGCTCATGGCGGGACCTCCAAAACTGATTCAACTGTAGGCGCGACGCGCGAGCGCGGGCAATCTTCGCGATGCATGGGTTGGCAGACCGGAGGCCCTGTGTTAGCGAGACTGGTTCCGATGAGCGCGAGCCTGCTTCTATATCTCGCCGTAATCCTCGCCGGCTCGTTCGTCGGCGGATTGCTGCCGCTTGCCGGCAATTGGTCGCGCCACACGCTGCTCATCCCGGTGAGTTTTTCGGGCGGCATTTTGCTCGGCGCCGCATTCTTCGACATGATTCCGGAAAGTGCGCCGCTGTTGGGCAAGTGGCTCGGCTGGCCGCTCCTGGCGGGCTTTCTCACCATCTTCATTCTCGAGCGCTTCGTGCTCGTGCATCCATATCCCGAACACGCCGGCGAGCACGGCCATGCGCATCATATTCATCTCGGCATAACAGCTTACGCGGGGCTTTCGTTTCACAGCCTGCTCGATGGGCTCGCGATCAGCTCGACATACAATCGCCCCGACCTCGGCGGCGTCGTGCTGCTCGCGGTGCTGTTCCATAAGATTCCCGATGCGTTCGCGCTGGCGAGTCTGCTGCTGCTCGACCGATGGTCGCCGCGGGCGATCGTTGGATACATGACGCTGTTCGCATTCTCGACTCCGGTCGGCGCGATCCTGACCTGGCTTGCGCTGACGGATGCGAACAACGCGATCGTCGGCGCGGCGATCGCGCTCTCGGCGGGAACGTTTCTCGCCGTTGCGACTTCCGACGTGTTGCCGCAGATCCGCAGGCTCAACAATCAGCGCGCGTGGCCGCTGGTCGCGCTGTTCGTGGGGCTAGCCGTGAGCTGGGTTGGGCGGCTTATCGCAGGGTAGGCGAGAACACGGCTTTAGCCCGCGCGTCCGGTTGTCTCATTCATCGGGCTCAGAGGTCTTCCACTCTTCGGGGTAGAGCAGGAGCAAGTCCTGGCCGAGTGCGCGCACCAGGAAACGCTGCGTCTCGCCGATCGCGCGCTCGAGAGCTCGTCCGCCGATGATCCAATGGCCGCGACCGCTGATGCGCACCAGCTTCGCGCCGAGCGATTGCGCAAACGGTTCCATTCGATCGATGGGCGCAAAAATATCCGAGTCGCCTACAACTATCAGCCGCGGTGCGGCATTTGTAGCGGGCGGCAACTCGATTTCGCCGCGCGCGATTTCGAAGGCCAGATGCGCGCTGTCGGGAACCATCGCGCGAATCGCAGCCTCTCGCATGTACGGTTCCGCATCCGACACGAATTCGAACATCGTCCGCCCAGTGGGCAGGCTCAGCGTGCGGCTGCGCCATCGCGCGAGGCGCGCGGAGAGACCGCCGACGATAGGCGACTGAAATCCAGGGATCAGCGGTGCATATGCCACCGACGCTTTCACGCCGGCGCGGTCGCCCAGCTTCATCGCGACCAATCCACCGGCACCGTGTCCGAGCACGATAGATTCGCGGCCGAGCGCATCGAGCGCCTCGCCTGCAAGCGCGACGAGATCATTGAAGGAGAACCGTTCGAGCGGCGGCGTTGCACCCTGGCCGATCATCGCACGCAGATCGGGGGCATAGACCTCCCATCCGATTGTCGCGAGATAGCCGAGCAGTGCGGCCAGGTGCCGGGTGGTGGTGAAAAGCTCGGGCAGCAGGACGATGGGCCACGCGAATTTGAGCGGTTCGGGCCGTTCGACCTGGGTGATGAATCTTCCGAGCTTTTCTTCCATGGCTCGAGGTGCTGGAACGCGAATCAGGCGGCGCGTGCTTCCAGAGCCATCAACCGTGCGAAGCGCAGAGAGGGAAATTTGCGCTGCGGCGCCATCTGCGCAAAACGAACCATCTCGTCCGCCGCCCATTGCTGATGATTCGCCGCGCGATGCGCGAGCAGTGTGTCGCGATCCAGTATCAATTCCGCGGAGGCGCGCTCGCTGGCGCGGTAGTATTGCATCAGCGCCGCGTCGCGTCGCTCGGTAAACGGGGCCATCGCGGCGGCGCTGATCGTGTTTCCATCGCGCGCGGCGAACCAGTCGGGGGCAAGCCGGGCAAAAATTTCGGCGCTCATCAACGCGAGCGAATGACCCTGTCCGAAAAGCGGATCGACATGCAGCCCGGCGTCGCCCAACAGCAATACTCCATCGGTGACTGGAACACGGTAGGTATTGAGGAGCAGTCCGGAGGAAAAGACCTTGCCGATCATCGTCGCGTCCTTGAGCAGGCCGCCCACCGCGATCGATTCGGCCAGATGGCTAGTGAGATTCGCGGCGAGATCGGTGCGGAAGGATTGCATCTCGTTCGCATCGAAAGCGACCGCCGCGACCACCCGCCCGTCCTCGCACCGGCAGACCAGGTCTCCCGCGCCGGGCGATGCTTCAAACTCGGTGATCAGCTCGTCGCCGATCCGATCGGCACGAACGCCCTCGTAGTACGAATAATAGTAAGCGCGAGCACAGGGCACATCGGTGCGCGGGAACGCGCCGATGCGCTGCTCGGCAATTTTTGCCACCGTGCTGCGCATCCCATCGGCCCCGACCACGAGCGGCGCGGGAAACTCATGCGCGCCAGTGTGATCCTCGCCGCGAATTCCCAATATCGCGCCGTTCTCGAGAATAAGATCGACGACGCGGAAGTTTTCGCGAACCGTGACGAGGTCGAAACTGCGCGCGAGATCGAGCATCGCCGCGTCCATGCGCGCACGCCCCAGGCAGAGGCCGCGCAGATCCTCGCCTTCGGTCCTCAGTTCGGCGCTGTAATCAAAGCCGGGACCAACCGTGCGCATGCGCGCGAACCTGATGCCGCCCTCGCGTTCGAGGCGATCGAGCGCGCCCATACGGGCGAGCACCTGGGTGCCGCCGGCGAGAACGATATGGGTGGAGATGGTGTCCGACGGAAATTGTGCTTTGTCGACGATGAGTACGCGAAGCCCGCTGCGCGCGAGCATGATCGCGGCGGCGCTGCCCGCAACGCGGGCGCCAACGATGATCACATCGAAAGCCTGGGCAGAGTTTGTCATGGCGGAGCGGCCGGTTTCATCTTTAGGGTCGGCGGCGCGCGCAGGCAAGCGCGATCGATGAAAAAGAAAGAGCCCCCTTTTTCAAGGGGGCTCTCTCGGTTTACGAGGCGTTGGCGCCTCGGCTCAGTTCAGCAGCTAGCGTGGCATCGCAGCCAGCCCCAAGGTTTATTCCTTGGGGGAAACTTGTGGTTACTTCTTCTTTTTCTTAACTGCCTTTTTCTTCTTGGCTGCCATATGACTCTTTATTTTAGGTCTGGATTTGGTGGCCTTTTTACGGGCCTTCATTCGTACTGGCATAGATACCTCCTCTACTTTGGCCGCTGCTGACTGAGCATCTAAACTAATGAGTGGCCTGTTCTCCTCCACCCTTCGCGCGTGATTATAGAAACGTGTTCTTCTGAATGCAATAGGATCACCGCACGTTTAGAAAGAAATTATAAACAGGTAAGAAGGTATAGATTGACGACACTTTCAACTGTTTAGAATGTCGTTAACGATAAGAAGACTTGAAGTGAGACCATGCACTCAATTACGATTGGTGGGATGTTCCGGTTAAGCAGTTATATTCGCCGCGAGTGGCTGTCAGTAGTCCTTGGGCTAATCCTCGCCGTCTTCGCGGTGAGCCTGTTTGCCGGTCCATTGGGCCCGCGCGATCTGATCGCCCTACGCGGCCATCGCAAAACGCTCGAAGCGAAACGGGAAGAACTACTCGCCCGCAACGCATCGCTCAGAACAAGCGTTCAGAAGCTGACCTCCGACGATCGTTACATCGAACACCTGATTCGGCGCGAACTCGGCTTCGCGCGCGCCAACGAACTCGTCTACAAGTACACAGGCTCCGCGCCGAACGGCGGTCAATAAAAAACCGCCGGCGCGGTTCTTCAGAAGATCGATTTTCCAATCAGCCGGTACTCGCGCGCCTGGCGTTCGAGATCGTCGCGAAAATCGGGATGCGCCAAACCGATCAACGCGCGGGCGCGTTCCGGCACCGACTTGCCCTTCAGGTTCGCGACGCCGTACTCAGTGACGACGTACATCACATCGGTGCGCGGCGTCGTGACGATATTGCATTCATCGATGCGCGCAACGATGCGGCTGGCGCGTCTGCCCTCGCGTTCATAGGTTGAGGCGAGGCACAGAATCGCCTTGCCGCCGCGCGATGCGTACGCGCCGCGGATGAACTGGAGCTGCCCGCCGGTGCCGCTGATCTGGCGGGTGCCAGCCGATTCCGAACACACCTGCCCGCTCAGATCGATCTGCGCCGCGTTGCAGATGGCGACCGCTTTGTCGTTTTGCATGATGTGCTGAGGCAGATTGGTATAATCGACCGGGCCGGCGAAGCATGCGGGATTGCGATTCAAAAATTCATACATCCGCGCCGATCCCGCAGCGAAGCAATACGTCATCTGGTAGCGATTGAACGCCTTGTGCGCGCCGGTGACCTTGCCCGATTCGTAGAGCGAGACGAGCGAGTCGACGAACATCTCGGTGTGCACGCCGAGTTCCTTTACCGGCGAATGGGTCAGCAGCTCGCAGACCGCGTTGGGCATCGCGCCGATTCCGATCTGCACGCATGCGCCGTCTTCGATGTGCGGAGCGATCAGCTCGGCGACTTTGCGATCGATCGGCCCGTCGGCGGGATTCTTCAGTTCCGGAAGCCTGCTCGCGCCCCCATCGATCACGTAGTCGACGTCATCGATGTGGACGCCGCATTCGATTCCGAACACGTAGGGAATGCTCGCGTCGGTCTCGATAATCACCTTGCGCGCTTTTTCGGTGATCGCCTTGTGGTAGGTGACGGACGGACCAAAGTTGAAGTAGCCGTGCTCGTCCATCGGCGCGCAACGCAGGATCGCGACGTCGACTTCAACGAACCGGCGATAATAATCGGGCGCTTCGCCAAAGTTCATCGGAATGTGGCTGCACAAGCCGCGGTCGTGCATCTTCCGCTCCAAGCCGGAGAAGTACCAGGAGGAATAGGCCACGCGGCGCCCTTGCGGGTCGGCTTCGACCGCGGCGCGAGGCGCGAGCGCAAGGCATCCGCGCACGTTGATCCGGTCGAGGGTTGGCACGCGCGCGGCGAAAGCGCGATCGAATGCATCTGGCTGCCCGAGGCCGAAACCATACTCGACCCAATCGCCCGGCTTGACGATCGCGGCCGCTTCCTCGGCGCTGACGGTTTTGCGTTTGAGTTCCGCCTGATATGACGTGGACATCGGTTCCCTCGCGACGGCTTATTCGGCTTGACTGCGAAAACCGCTTAGGATTTTCTTCATCGCGCGCAGTCATCATCAATGCCAACTAATCAGCCATCCCCGCAAGCGCAGTCCGCACCTGCGCCCAACCGCTCATCGCAACTGGTGCTGTTCCTGACGGTCTTCATCGACCTGCTGGGTTTCGGCATCGTGATTCCGTTCCTGCCGATGTTCGCGCGCCAGTTGGGCGTCAGCGCGTTCGGCATCGGATGGATCCTCGCAATCTACTCTCTCGCGCAACTGTTGTTTGCGCCGATCCTCGGGCGAATTTCGGATCGAGTCGGACGCCGCCCCATCATCATGATCGGTCTGCTCGGCTCTTCGATCAGCTACTTTCTCTACGGGTTTGCCCATTCGTTCGCGGTGCTGCTGTTGTCGCGCGCGATTCATGGCGCGTGCGCGGCGACGGTTCCCACGGCGCAGGCTTATATTGCCGACACGACCAGCGAGGAAGGCCGCGCGCGCGGGATGGGGCTGATCGGCGCGGCCTTCGGGCTTGGATTCGTGCTCGGCCCCGGAATCGGCGGCGTGCTCGGCCACGCCAGTCTCAAGGTGCCGGTGTTCTTCGCCAGCGCACTCACGTTTGCGAATTTGATTTTCGCCGCAAAGTGCCTGCCCGAATCGCATCAGCCTGAGCCGGGTGCGCGCATCGACGCGGCCGCGCTGGTGGCGCCGCTGATTTCATTGCCCCGGCAATTGATCGGCCATCATCTCGCGCGGCTTTTCTGGGTGGCGTTTTTGCTTACGTTCGCCCTGGCAGGCCTGGAGGCTACCTTCGCCCTGATGGTACCGGCGTTGTATGGCTATGGCGCGATGGGCGTCGGCCTGCTGCTTGGCTTTGCGGGACTTACGCAGGCGATCGCGCAGGGCTGGCTGCTCGGTAAAATCGTGCGGCGCGTGGGAGAGCCGATGCTGGTGCAAGCGGGCCTGGTCGCACTCGCGATTGGCTTGTTCCCCATGGGGATAGTCAAGAACGTTGATGCGCTGCTGATCCTGCTCGCGATGGTGTCGATCGGCTATGGACTGGCGAGCCCATCGGTTGCGAGCCTGATTTCGCGCCGCACGGGGCAGCACAAGCAGGGGGAAGTGTTGGGCGTGAATCAGTCCGCGCTGTCACTGGCCAGGATCTTCGGCCCCATCGCGGGCGGGGCGATCTATGGAATGATGGGACCGGCGGCGCCTTACGTCGGCGGCGCGATCGTCGCGGTGGGCGCGTTGATGCTCGCAAACGGAATCGGGCAGGAGAGACCGAATTGATTCTATTTGGAACGGTGATCGCGCTTCATCTGTTCGGGGCGATTATGTGGATCGGCGGACTCCTGGCGCTCGCGAGCATCCTGGGGCGCGTGGGCGAAGAAGTCGGCCTGCCGCGCGAGCGCCTGCTGGGCGCGGTGCGCACTACCTACAAAAGCGCGGTCAATATCGGCGCGGCGATCACTATCGTGCTCGGCATCATTCTTATCCTGATGCAGCCCGAGGTGATGCGGCAGGGATGGCTGCATACCAAGCTGCTGCTGATAGCGATCATTCTTTTCTACCAATGGCGGCTGTATCGGCGAATTCGCCAGCTCGAAGAGAATCCGAGCCAATCGTCGGGCGGCGAATTCCGGATGGCGCACGGAATCGTTAGCCTGCTGGTGCTGGCGATCCTGTTGCTGGCAATGCTGAAGCCGTTCTGAATCCCGAAGAGGGAATCCGCAGATTTCGCAGATTGTCGGGCAGATTTTCTGAATCTGTGAAATCGGCGCAATCAGCGGATTTCTGGATCTATTCCTTCGTCGCTTCTCTGAGCGCGGCGCGCGCCAGGATTCTGGTCGAGTCCAGGGTCGGCAGCGGAGAAACCGCGTCGTCGATCAACAGTGGAATTTCGGTGCATGACAGCGCGACCGCGTCGCAGCCGCTTTGCTTGAGCTTCTCGATTATCCGCACGAACTCCGAGCGCGCGCGATCTTCAAATCGGCCGCAGACCAGTTCGTCGAAAATGATTTCATTGATTCGCCTGCGATCGTCCTGGTCCGGAATCATACCGGTGATGCCCATCGCAGCGAGCCGCTTGGGATAAACCGGACCCTCCATCAGGTAGCGCGTGCCGAGAATGCCGACCGATGCGAAGCCGCGCTGCGATGCGGTTGATGCGACTTCCTCGGCGATATGCAGCCATGGTCGCGGCGATCGCTCTCTGATCAAATCGACAGCCTGATGCAGCGTGTTGTCGGGACAGATCAGAAAGTCCGCGCCCGCGGCGGCGACCTTGTGCGCCGATTCAAGCAGAAGCTGCCCTTCATCTTCCCATCGGCCGGCATCGATCAAGCGCATATGCAGCGCGAGCGGGAATGTATGCATGGTTATTTCGGGATGATTGTGGCGGCCCAAAACCGCAGCACCCTCGGCGCAGATGGTTCGGTAGCACAACGCCGCGCCCTCCGCGCTACCGGCGACGATTCCGATGTGCTTAGGCATTTCGCGATTGCGGTCGATCGCGATGCGCCAGCGACGAAATCGCGATCATGCCGATGCCCAGCATCAGCGCGACGTCAGCTACGTTAAAAATTCCCGTGCGAACGCGGCCGATGCCGATATTCATGAAGTCGACGACCTGATTGTGATTGAAGATACGGTCGAGCAGATTGCCCGCGCCGCCGGCCACCATCAAAGAAAAAGCCGCGAAGCGCGCAGCGGACATCTTTCGTGTAACCAGAACCAGGGCGAGGATGAACAGGCCGATACCGCCTCCCACGACCATCAACGCGGCTCGCAGATGCACAGGAAGGTTGGCGCCGAGGCTCAGAACGCGCCAGGATTTTCCACGTACTGGAGCCTGAACAGGTCACCGAAAAATGACATCGGAGGCGCCGACGCCAGGTAGCCGCGCGCCACCACCTTGGTCGCCTGGTCGCATCCGACGCAACTGGTGATGATTGCGATCAGCAGCGCCAACCGTCTGAGCGATGTCGTCATGGGTGCCTTGGGCTGAGTGGCGCCGACATCCTTTTTCAAGGACCTAGTAGCGATCCTTCAGTTCGCGCGCCTTGGCAAAAATGGCGACGCGATCATCGGGGAGCGATGGATCGATTTTCTTCAGGCTTGCGCGAAGTTCAATGCTGTCGGTGCGCAAAAACGGATTGATTTGCTTCTCGTCGCCGATCGTCGAGGGAACCGTCCACTTGCCTTCGGCGCGAGCTTTCACCGCCGCCTCGTGTTTGGCTTTGAGGGCCGCATTGTGAGGCTCGAGCGTAAGCGCAAAGCGCAGATTTTTTTCCGTATACTCGTGCCCGCAGTAGACCGCCGTACAATCGGGGAGCGCAGCGAGCCGGCCGAGCGATTCGACCATCGTCGCGGCCTTCCCTTCGAACACGCGGCCGCATCCGCCGACGAACATCGTATCTCCGGTGAACACCGCGCCTAGCGACGGAAAGTAGTACGCGACGTGGCCGTTGGTATGCGCCGGGATGCCAATCACGCGGCCTTCGAGCTTGCCGATCTTCACCGTGCCGCCGTCTTCGACCGGATTCGTCAGAGCCGGAATCCGTCCGTTCTCGGCACGCGCACCGTAGATGAGAATGCCCGGGACCTTGGCCGCAATCTCTTCGTTGCCACCACTGTGATCGGGATGCCAATGCGTCGTGAGGACCGAAGTCAGCTTCAGACCGTGCTGGCGCGCGGCGGCGATGACCTTGTCGGCCTCGGCGCAATCGACGACGGCGCATTCGTTACTTCCGTCGCCGGTCACCAGGTATGCGAAATTGTCGGAAAGTTGCGGGACGATGAAAACCGCCATCGCTGATACTCCTGTGCGGGCGCGGGGCTCAAAACCCGACGATATTGTAGCCTGCGTCCACGTATACCGTCTGCCCCGTGACGCCACTGGCGAGGTCGCTCAGCAGCGCCACCGCCATCTTGGCAGGCTCGTCGACATCTATGCCGCGGCGCAATGGGGAGCGCTGTTCCACTTCATGCGCCATCGTGTGGAAGTCGCGGATCGCCGAAGACGAGAGGGTGCGCGCCGGGCCCGCGCTGATCGCATTGATGCGAATATTCTTCGATCCAAGATCGATCGCCAGGTAGCGCACGCACGCTTCCAGCGCGGCTTTGGCCACGCCCATCACGTTGTAGTTGGGAACCGCGCGGACCGCGCCCAGGTAGCTGAGCGTTACGATCGATCCACTCCCGCGCGCTTCCATCAGCGGTTCGGCCGCGCGTGCGAGCGCGACCAGCGAATATGCGCTGATTTCCAAGGAGCGCCCAAAGTTCTTGCGGTTGACGTTGAGAAAGCGGTCGCGCAAGTCCTCGCGCTCGGCGAAAGCGACCGCATGTACCAGCATGTCGAGTCCGCCCCATTTTTCCTTGAGCGTTCCGAAAACCGCAGCGATCTGATCGTCGTCGGTGACGTCGAGTTCGCCGACCACGTCCGCTTCGATCTGCGCCGCCAACGGACGAACGCGCTTCTCCAGAACTTCGCCCTGGTAGGTCATCGCGACCTCGGCGCCCGCCGCATGGAGCTGTTGTGCAATCGCCCACGCGAGGCTCTTTTCGTTCGCCACGCCGACTACCAGCGCCCGTTTACCTTTTGCAATTCCCATCGTTGTCCTTCAATCGTGCCCCGGTCGTTCGAACTCCGGCCTCGCGGGCGGATTCACACCGCTATTTTAAGCCCATCGGAAGCGAGTTCCATCGTCACTTCCTTCTGATGGTTGAGAACTTCGCGGCCGAGATGCGTCAATATCATCCGGTCGACTTTGAAGCGATCTCGATTGGCCTCGAGTTGCGGATAGTTCATATGGAAGGTCAGATGCGAACTTTCATAGTAAGTGCATTCGCAGATGAAGAGATTAGCACCCCTGGCGAAGCTCACCAGTTCCTCGTTCCATCCCGAGTCGCCCGAAAAAACGATCGTCCTTCCGGCGATCTCGAGCTTCACCGAGAGCGAGACGTCGGGATTGGTATGCGGGCTGCGAATCGCGCTTACCTTGAGAGCGCCGGTGCGGACGTGATGCTCGGGTGCAAGCTCGATGAAACGCAGCCAAGGCCGAATAGCGGCGAGGTCGAAGTGCGGATACGCGATCTTCATCATCTTCCAGCATCGCGATTCCAAATGGCGCGGGCCGATGATCCGAACCGGACGCCGTGGCCGGCCTTCCCACATATATTCGAGCATCAGGAACGGAAGGCCGCCGAAATGGTCGCCGTGCAGATGGCTGATAACGATGATATCGATGTCGGCGGGGTCGAGTCCCTTGCGCTTGAGCGACCCCAGAAGCTCGGGCCCGGCTTCCAGGAGGATATGGGTGCTTCCGGCCTTGATAAAATAGCCAGATTGCGATCGTCCGGCGCTCGCGAACGCGTCCCCGGAACCGAGTACGGTCACGTTCACCGGCTTGCCGCCGGATGACGCGCTGCTGGAATTCATTAAAACGGCCCTCATGCTAGTATCATCACTACGTCTGCGCAAATCGCGAAATCCTATTCATGAAACAGATTAAAATCGGTGCTGGATTCGGACTGTGGCGGCTCGGGATGCCCTCGGCGGAAACTATCGCGCGAGTTGCGGAGCGCGCCGAAGACTGGGGCCTCGATTCGTTCTGGCTCTCGGATCATCTGCTCGCGCCCTCACCCGAACTCGACGTGGTCGCGACCTTGTCGCTGCTCGCATCGCGCACCACGAAGATGAAGCTGGGGCCCAGTGTGCTGCTCTTGAACTTGCGGCACCCGCTGATGGTCGCGAAGGCGTTCGCGTCGCTGGACTACCTGTCAAACGGCAGGATGGTGATGGCGGTCGGCACGGGCGCCAATCTTGCGGATTACGCCGCATGCGGCATCCCCACCGAAGCGCGCGGGCGGCGGCTGGACGAAGGAATCGAAGTGCTGCGATCGGTATGGTCGAATCGCAAAGCCAGCTACCACGGGCGCTTCTTCAACTTCGATGACGTGACTATCGAACCGCGCCCGGTTGCACGGACCAATAACGACTCCGGCACGATGGACATCTGGGTGGGAGGGCGCTCCGACGCCGTGCTCAAGCGCACCGCGCGGCTGGCCGACGGCTACTTCGCCTCGTTTCAGACGCCGGCGGAGTTCGGCGCAAGCATGGCGAAAATCCGCGCTTACGCCGCTGAGTACGGCCGCGCCAACGCACGCATCGAGTCGGGGCTGATCCTGCTGTGCCGTATCGCCGGGTCGCGCGAAAAGGCGCTCGATGAGATGCGGCCGATGATCTCGGCGATGGGCCGCGGCGCGGAACAATTCCTGGAACGCAGCGTCTTCGGCTCGCCCGAAGATGTGATCGGCCGCCTGAGCGAATACGTCGCGCAGGGGTTGGACAAGTTCGTGCTGTGGCCCATCGCCGATCCGGAATCGTGGCCGCATCAAATCGAGCTGGTCGGACGCGAAATTGCTTCACAGTATGCGCGTGCGTCCTGAGCCTGCCGTTCGTATTATCGCCGCCGTTCTCGCCGCGATCGCGTTCGCGGCAGTTGGCTGCTCCAAGCCGGCACCGCCTGCCGCCGCGCCGCGTTCGATCTATGCGAGCGCAGAGCAGGTCGAGGAAAACTTCCGTGGCAAACCGTTCGTGCTCGGCGACGACAACACCATCGCGCTGGTGCGCCCGCTCGATTGGGACAAGGATCGATGGCTGAAGCTGCCGTTCTGGTTCGGCGTGAACATCCTGGTTCCCGGAGTGCAGCAGCCCAAGGAAGGCGACTACTACGTGATCAGCGAAGCGCAGCTCGGAAAGCCGCTCGATGCGCCGGGCGAATGGATGATCGAGGCCGGCAGCTCGCTTATCAAGCAGGAAACGATCCTGCAGACGAGCCGAACCCGTTACGTGACGGGAGGCAAACTGCTGCCGATGATAGTGCAATACATGGGCAAGCGCCCGTTCGTCCGGCCCGACGGCAAGCAGGTCGAGATTCCGATCGTGCGCGAAGTCTCGCTGCCGATGAAGTGGACGCTCGGTGGCGGCATACCTGCCAGCTACGCCCGCTATCGAATCGAATGACGCATCGGCAGTTCATGTTCGTAGCCATGATCGCCGTGGCGATCACGGGCATCGCGGCATGTAGCCCGGACAAGGCGCTCGACTTTGGGCCGACCGGCGAAATCGGCACCCCGCCGGAAGATCAGTTGAGCCGCGACATCCTGCACGATTTCGAGGGCCGCGATTTCACGCTGCGCGATGACGACAAGCAGGCGCACGTGCGGCTTAGCGATTGGGCGCCAGGGCGCGGGGTTATCATCCCGTTCTGGCTGGGAATCAATCCGCTATATCCCGGCTTTCTGCGGCCGACGGTCGGACATATCTACGTGATGAGCGAATCGATCGCGGTGCGTCCGCTCGGCAACAATGAATACCTCATTCGCGCGGGATCCAAATTGTTCAAGACCGACACGCTTTTCGAAGCTACGCATACGCACTACCTCGAAATGGGCAGGATGCTGCCGATGGTGGTGCGCTTCACAGGCACGCGCGTGATCACGGTTCCGCGCGATGCGCCCGCGACCGGAACGATCACGGAGAAAGTTCCGGTGCTGCGCGAAGTCTCGCTGCCGATGCATATGGACGAGCCCGACCCCAGCTACGCGAAATTCGAAGTGCAGAAGTAAAAGGTCGACGCCTCTTTCTTGGGCGAGAAGGCCTTTTCGTCAGAATTCGAATGGGTCATCTTTTATGTGCCGGGACCCGGGTTCCGTAACCCGCTCAAGACCGGTCCTCGGATTCCTGAAGCGTTGCGGTGGGTAAAATTTCCGTCGGCAGGTCTTCGAGAAAGCGCGATGCGCGGCCCATCGTGAAGCCATTCGCGCGGTCGAACATATGGATAGGATAAATCAGGTACAGCTCGTCGCGCGCGCGCGTGCCCGCCACGTACATCAGGCGGCGCTCTTCTTCGATTTCCTCCACGCCCACGCTCATCGGGCCGGGAAATCGGCCATCGGCAGCCCAAATCAGAAACACGACTCTCCACTCGAGACCCTTCGCGGAATGAATGGTGCTCAGCGTCACGTAGCCTTCTTCCTCTTCCGTCGTCAGGACGCCATCAAGCGAATCGCTGGGCGGCTCCAGCGCCATATCGGCCAGCATCGACTCCAGGCTTCGGTAGCGCTCGGTGATGTTCTGGAAATGCTCCAGGTCGCGTTCGCGCTTGGGAAAATCGTCCGGGTACGCTTCGCGCATCAGCGGCAGGTAATACTCCAGCACCATCGCGAGCTGCTCGGCCGGCCGCTTGCCTTCTCCTCCCAGGGCAGCGATTAGTTCCGCCAGCCGCGCGAATCCCGTGGCGCTGCGCGATGCACCCTCGCGCGCGAGCCGGGCGAGTTCCTTTCCCGGATGCTCCGCGCTGACGAGCGTCTCGATCGCGCGTTCGGCGGTGCGATGACCGACGCCGGGGACGATCGTCAATGCGCGCAGCCATGAGACCGCATCCGCGGGGTTGGCGATTATCCGCAGATGGGCGAGCGAGTCCTTGATATGTGCGGTCTCGATGAACTTGAAGCCGCCGCGTTTGATGAATGGGATGTCGCGGCGCTGCAGCTCCAGTTCCAGGTCGAACGAATGGAAGCTCGACCGGAACAGGATTGCGATTTCGGACAGCTCCACGCCTTCCTCGCGCAATTCGAGGATGCGCTGGGCGACGAAGCGCGACTGCATGTGCTCGTCCTGCGCGCGCACCAGCAGTGGACGAAATTCTCCACGCCGCTCGGTGTGGAGCGCCTTGGTGTACTTTTCCGCTGCGCGCGAGATGACCTCGTTGGCGACGTCGAGAATTCCCTGCAGCGACCGGTAATTTTCCTCGAGCTTGATTACGCGCGCGCCCGGGAAAATGGTGGGGAAGTCCATGATGTTGCGGAAGTTGGCGCCGCGAAAGGAATAGATCGATTGCGCGTCATCGCCCACCGCCATCACGTTCTGATGAGTCGCCGCGAGCATCCGCACCAGATCCGCCTGAATCAGGTTGGTGTCCTGGTATTCGTCGATCATGATGTAGCGATACGAGCCCGACAGAAGATGGCGGACAGATTCGTGCTGTTGCAGCAGCTCCAGGAGCCGATACAGGAGGTCGTCGTAGTCGAGCAGTCCGCGTTCGCGCTTGTAGGCTTCATAGCGGGCGCCGAGCTCGACGATTTCGGCCTCGTGCTCCGCGAGATGGCTGAAGTCGAAATCGATTTCCTCCGGCAGTTCGCGCCGCTTGTTGCGCGCCATGCTGATGACCTCGGCAAGCGTGCTCTTTTTCGGAAATCGCCGCTCGCGCGACGCCAGTCCCATCCGCGTGCGCAGCAGGTTCAGCACGTCCTCCATATCGGAGCGGTCCAGGATCGTGAAGTTGGGCTTGAGTCCGATCGGCGCGCCGTAGCGGCGCAGGATGGTATTGGCGAACGAATGAAAGGTGCCGCCCGCAACGGAGCGCGAGGTATTGCCGACCAGCCGCTCGACGCGATCGAGCATCTCCTGCGCGGCGCGCCGCGTGAAGGTCATCAGCAGAATCGCGCCCGGCGGCACGCCGCTTTCGATGAGCCGCGCGACGCGATAGATGAGCGTGCGGGTCTTGCCCGAGCCGGCGCCGGCGACCACCAGCAGCGGACCTTCGCGATGAGTCACGGCGGCAAGCTGAGCTTCGTTGAGAAGCTCGGAATATTTTATTTTGAACCTGCTCTCGTCGACCGCCGACGCCTTGTCGCGCAGGTAAATGACCTTGTCCGCCACGGGGGAGTGATTCTATCACGGCGGCGGTCTTCTTAACCCTCCCCTGGACGGCGGGGAGGGGATCCACTGAAAAAACGCCGGCGGGACGCCGGCGCCACTCGGACATCCGGAAATCTTTTCGGGCTTTTTACGGCACCAGGGGGCCGCTTGGTTGGGGCAGCGGCTGGGCACCGTTTTTGTAGATGTTGTCGATCGCCTTGTTCCATTGCGCGTCCGAGTTGACGGTCGGAGCCACGGGGGTGTTGGCGGCGGCGGGAAGCGGCGAATTGAGCGGCCTCATCTGCTCGATCGACGGATTGATCTGGATGGCGTTCACCACTTTGATGGTGGGATCGCCGAGATATTCGAGCGCCTTGGTCTGCGCGTCCTGCATGCCGTACGTCGTCCCCACGTATCCGAACAGATGAAGTTCGCGGCTGCCGTCGTTGTTGTCGATGATCTGTGCGCCAACCAGCGGCAGATCATGACGATGCAAATAATGGGTGACTCGATCGCTCCCGAACTGATCGATCTGATAGTTCTGAGCGGCAGCTTCCATCGGCATCGCGAAAACCGCGCCGAGAATTATTACGGCAAGATTAAGGGAGCGCCAAGTGGCGCGGTGTGTTCCTGCGATCATCACGCGCGAGCATACACGGGGCGCGTGCTGCTGTCTTGCGGCGATTAGCCGGCGTGCACTTGAACGCCATTTCGGACGCCACTAAGCTTTGACGATGCGCTCTGGTCGTGGAAATCACGCGACGCCGGCAACCCTTGCCGGAATTATCGGATCGCTGACGGCTCTCGCCGTCGTGCTCATCCTGCCCGCGCTCCGTACCCATCACTTTTTCTCAGCGTACAGACCAGTCGAGATCTCCCAAGCTGCCGCGCGGCACTGTTCGCTCGACCTTAACGAAGATCGGATCGATTCAGGAATCGAGCGGATCGCGCATGAACCGTCGCCGGATCCGATTCTGCCGCCCGCGATCGCGCTGACGATCACATCGCCGCCAGCCACCGTGCCGGCGACACCGCTGCGACTCTCGTTTGTACTGAAGAGATTGCGACTCGGCTCCGGCCGCGCTCCCGACCTGCCAATCCCGGCGTAGTTTTCGTGCTTTCGGTAATGGTCCGCGCTGATTAAGCTTCATCGCGGTTGAGTCTCATTTTG
The DNA here is from genome assembly GCA_052146355.1 of Binataceae bacterium (SeqCode). GTDB lineage: Bacteria > Desulfobacterota > Binatia > Binatales > Binataceae > JAFAHS01. The sequence goes on from JBKQNE010000172.1 coordinate 54,807, forward strand.
CGGGACAAGATAAAGCGTGTCCCGGCCTGATCTACGAGGTGTACCAACGTGCCGAGTTTCGCTCTGCGCAACCCGTTCACGGTGATAGTGGGAGCATTGATCGTCACGATCCTGGGCATGACCGCCTTCGCGCAAATGCCGGTCGACGTGTTCCCGAATTTGAAAATTCCCGCGGTGGTGGTCGCAACCTTCTATCCGGGCATGCCGCCGCTGGACATGGAGCGCGACATTACGACCCGGTACGAGCGTTTCTTTACGCTCGGCAGCGGTATCGAACATATTTCGTCGCGGTCGCTGCCAGGCGTCAGCATGATCACCGTCTATCTGCACAGCGGCGTTGACGTCGATGCGGCGGCGGCGCAGCTCGCCACGCTCGCGATGGCGGACCTGGGCGTGCTCCCGCCCGGCACGCTGCCGCCGCTGGTGCTGAAATTCGATGCGTCGTCGCTGCCGGTGACGCTGGTCACGGTGGAAGGGAAAGGTTTCTCGCAGGCCGATATCGAGGACCAGGCCCGTTACAACATCCGCAATCAGCTCGCGACAGTATCGGGCGCGTCGGTACCGATGCCGTTCGGCGGGAAGATTCGGCAGATCATGGCGTACGTCGATCGCCAGGCACTCCAGGCGCGCGGCCTTACACTCAACTCCATAGTGGACGCCCTCAACGAGACTAATCTGATCCTGCCCGCGGGCGACGCGAAAATCGGCAACACCGACTACTACATCTACTCCAACGCTCTGATTAACCATCCCGAGAGTCTGAACGAAGTCCCGGTGAAAATCGGCAGCGACCAGGCGCCCGTGCGGCTGGGCGACGTGGGCCGCGCCGAGGATTCCACCGCGATTCAATACAACGTCGTGCTCATCAACGGGCAGCCGTCGGTTTATATCCCGGTGCTCAAGCAGGGCGGCGCCAACACGATCGACGTGGTGAACGGAATCCACGATTTGCTGCCGAAGATCATCGGGATGCCCAAGGGGCTGAAGCTCGATGCGATTTTCAACCAGTCGGACTATATCCTCGACGCGGTCCATTCGCTCGAACATGAAGCGGTGTCGGGGTCGGTGCTCGCCTCGCTGATGATCCTGATCTTCCTGGGCAGCTTCCGCTCCACGTTCGCGATCTATCTTTCGATTCCGCTGTCGATTCTCGCGGCTACGTTCGGCCTGTTCCTCAACGGTTCGACCATCAACATCATGACGCTGGGCGGCTTCGCCCTGGCGATCGGGCGTTTGGTGGACGACTCGGTCGTCGTGCTCGAAAACATCAACCGGCACCTGGAAGAAGGAAAACAACCGGCGATCGCGGCGCGCGAGGGCGCGGAGGAAGTCGCTCTGCCGGTGCTGGCCTCGACCATCACGACGATCATCGTGTTCTTTCCCGTGATGTTTCTGTTCGGGGTCGCCAAGTACCTGTTCAGTGCGCTGGCGCTGGCGGTGGTGCTGGCGATGATGGGGTCGTATGTGGTGGCGATGTCGGTAATTCCGATCTACTGCGCTCGATTCCTGAAGGCGGAGACCGGGGAGAACGAAAGCACGGGACTGTTCGATCGCCTGTTCGCCGCGTTCAACCATCGCTACGAGCGTTTCGCGGCGCGCTACGAAAAATTCCTCGAACGGGCCCTGGACCGCAAGCTGTACGTGATCGGATTCGTGGCCGTGGTGTTCCTGGGCTCGCTGACCATCTACCCGCTGCTTGGTACGCAGCTTTTCCCGACCACCGACGCGGGCAAGTTTATCATTCATATGCGCTCGCCCGCCGGCACGCGTATCGAGGTGACGCAGGCGCTCGCGCAGCGGGTCGAGCGGGTAATTCGCGAAGTAATTCCACCGAACGAAATCGGCACCGTGGTGGAAAACCTGGGCCTCGCCCCCAGCATCTCGGCGATCTATTCGTCCAACTCGGGCGAGGACACGGGCGAGATCATGACCACTCTCCAGGCCGGGCATCAGGGCTCGACTTTCCACTACATGGATATTCTGAAGCGCGAACTGCCCCGCAAGGTGCCGGAGGTGACGGCATTCTTCTCGTCCGGCAGCATCATCGACGCGGTGCTCAACTTCGGTTTGCCCGCGCCGATCGATATCCAGGTGAGCGGTCCCGACTACGGGCCGCTATTCGAGGTCGCCCAGCGCATCACGCACGATCTCAAGGAGTTGCCCGACGTAGCGCAGGCGTTCATTCCGCAGGAAGCCGACTATCCAACGCTCGATGTCGAGATCGACCGCGTGCGCGCGGCCCGGCTCGGATTAACCGAGAAGGACGTGGTGACGAACATCATTACCGCGCTGACCTCGAACCAGATGATCAAGCCATCGATCTGGATCGATCGCAGCACAGGCAACGATTATTTCCTCACCGCGCAATACCGCGAGAAGGCGATCGACTCGATCGAGACACTGCAGGACATTCCGGTGCATCACATTAACGACGATCGCGGCGCGCATGAGCAATCGATCCTGCTGCGCAACGTCGCGACTATCGTGCCGGAAAAGTTCCCCTCGGAGGCGGACCACTACAATATCCAGCGCGTGGTTGATGTGCTGGTCGACCCGGCGACCTCCAACCTTGGCGGCACGCAGACGGCAATCGAGCAACGGCTCGACAAGATAAAGCTGCCGCCCAACGTGCAGATAAACTATCGCGGCGCGGTGGCCGCCATGCAGAAATCGTTTTCCAGCTTCGGGCTGGGATTGGGCATGGCGGTGCTGCTGCTCTACCTGGTGATGGTCGCGCAGTTCGCATCGTTTCTCGATCCGTTCATCATTTTGTTCGCGGTGCCGATGGGGCTGATCGGCGTCATCTGGACGCTATGGCTCACCGGTACAACCCTCAATATCGAATCGTTCATGGGAATTATCGTGATGGTGGGAATCGTGGTGTCCAACTCGATTCTGCTGGTCGATTTCGCCAACCAGCGCCGCCGCGAAGGCCAGGAACTACGCCGCGCGGTGGTCGAATCGGCGCGAATCCGCATGCGCCCGATCCTAATGACGGCGCTGGCGACCGTCGCCGGGCTAATGCCGATCGCGCTCGAACTGGGCGCCGGGTCCGAGGCCTCCGCGCCGCTGGCGCGCGCCGCAGTGGGCGGACTGGTCGTGTCGACCGGCTTCACGCTCATCCTCGTGCCATCGGTCTACGAACTCTTCTACTCGTGGAGGGGCAACCATTGATTCGCCTACGTACCCTGCTCCCAATTGTTTGCGTGACAATCACCGCGGGATGCGGTGGCAGCGCCGCGACGCCGCAGGATTCCGGCAGCGAGGCGCGCACGGTCGCGGTGGTTCAATCCCAACGCAGGGACGTGGTGCAATCGATCACGCTGCCCGGAGACCTAGTCGGCTTTTACGAGGCGGCGCTGCATTCTAAAGTCACCGGCTACCTGCGCAAGATCGATGTCGACAAAGGCGACTGGGTCAAGCAAGGCCAGGTGCTCGCGACCATCGAGGTACCCGAACTCGATCAGAATCTCGCGCGGGCACGCGCGCAACTGGACATCGCCAGGATCACCTGGGAACGGCTCGATCGCGTGCGGACCAGCGATCCGAAGCTGGTGGCGAAAGAAGACGTCGACATCGCCTATTCGAAATACATGGAGGCAAAAGCTTCCACCGGCGAACTGGAAACGATGGTCGGCTACACGCAGATCATCGCGCCGTTCGATGGCGTTATAACGGGGCGTTTCGCCGACCCGGGCGCGCTGATTCGCGCGGGCGGGGGCGACCTGGGAATTTCGGGCAGCGGCGTCAACGTCAGCGCAGCGGCACTGGAAGGTGCGGGCGGCCACCTGACGGGCGGCGGCCCGATACTGAGCGAGGCGCGAATCGACAAGCTGCGCGTCTATATCTACGTGCCGGAGAGCGAGGCGGGGTACGTGAAGGTTGGCCAGCCCGCGACTATCACGCTGCGCGCTTTCCCCGGCCAGAAATTTCCCGTGACGGTAACGCGCTTCGCGTCATCGCTCGACCTCGCAACGCGCACGATGCTTACCGAGCTCGACATTCCCAACCCTGACCATCGCCTCTACCCGCGCATGTATGCGGATGTAGCGCTGGTCCTGATCGATCATCCCAACGCGATCGAAGTGCCACGGGGCGCCGTTTACGGATTCGGAGAGCCGGATACATGGCTCTTCACGGTCGTGAATAGCCATCTGCAAAAGACTGCCGTGACCACCGGTATCAGCGACGGCACCAACGTCGAGATTACTTCGGGGCTCGGCGGCGGCGAGACAGTGGTGAGCACGCTGAATGCCTCGCTGACAGCGGGAGATGCGGTGCGCACCCTCGATGAGACGCCGGGGGCTCAAAGCCCGCAGGCGTCCGCGAGCGCGGACTGAAATTTCAGTGAAACGGTCGACTACCATGCGAAAATGGTCTCACTTACGACTTTCAGCGGTGCTGGCTTTCGGCATCGCCACGTGCGTTTGCGGATTGGCCCGCGCTGCTGACGTTCCGATCGCGCCAAATTCCGAGCTTACTTTGCAGCAAGCCACCGAAATCGCGCTGAAGCTGCATCCGCGCAGAATGGAATCGCAATCGGAGGTCGGCGTTGCACAGGCTCGCGTGGGCGAGGCGAACGCAAATCTTCTGCCGCAGGCTTACGGGCTGGGCGAGTACCTGCGATCAACCAACAATGGCATCGGCAACACCAGTTTTTTCAACGAGAACCTGTTCCCCCGCCTGACGGGAATAAATCATAACCTTGCTACGGGCGACTTTTCGCAGTCTTTCAGTTCGGAGAACAACTGGGGAGGAGGCATCTCGCTCGATCAATTTCTTTTCGACTTCGGGAAGATGCGGGGAATGGTCGATGAGCAGCGCGCCAATCGCGACGCGGCCGAGGCCCGCCTCAAGCTCACCGATCTGAATCTCATTTACGAGGTGGCGGAACGATACTATGGCCTGCTGGCCGCGCAGCAGATCGTGAAGGTTTACGATGAAGCGATCGTGCAACGCAGCGCCCATCTGCATCAGGCACAGGTGATGGCACAGGCGGATTTGCGGCCGGCCCTTGATGTGTCAGTGACCCAAGCCGATCTTTCGCGCGCCGAGATGAATCAGATTCAGGCAGTCAACGGCGCCGACGACGCGAAAGTCGCGCTGGATGCGGCGATGGGTCTGGCGGGAGAGGCGCCACCCTATCATGTGACCGGCACTCTCACCTACGAGCCGGTGACCATCACCGTTGAGAGCGTTCAGGAGACCGCGCTGCGATTGCGGCCCGACCTGAAAGCGCTGATGGACGAGGCGCTCGCGGCAGGCGCACAAATACGGGAAGCGAAAAGCGACTACTTTCCCACCGCGAATGCGCAAGCCGGATACGTCGCCATGTCGACCGGACTGCCGGCGGCGAATAACTATTACGCCGGATTGGTAGTTACCTGGCCGCTCTTCAACGGGTTCCGAACCGAGGAACAGGTGGCGGAGGCAAGAGAACATCAACGCGCCGCTGAATATGCGATCGCGGATTTGCGCCAGCAGGTAATCGAGGAAGTGCACACAGCGTTTCTCAACTGGCAGGCTTCGGTTGCAGTTATCAAGAAGGCCGAGCAGACCCTGAACGCATCACGCGAGGAACTGCGTCTGGCCGACGAACGTTATAAGGAGGGGCTCAGTTCGGTGATCGAACTCGACGATGCGCAACGCCGCCTGACCGACGACTCGGCCGCGTACGTGAACTCGCTCTACGACTACTCGGCGGCTAAAGCCGCCCTCCAGCGAGCCACCGCCGAGTCGCTGAATGGGATGTGACGATTGGAGCTAACCTTCAGAGAGCGCCGGCATTCGGCTATGGTCGGTCGAGGAATTGATTGCAGAAGGATGCTCGCGAAGTGAAGGGAGACTAAAAAGTGGCTAACGATATGATTGAGGCCTCATGCCATTGCGGCGCAGTGCGTTTTGAGATTAATTGCGCTCCGAAAGAGGTGACGGATTGCAATTGCACCATCTGCCGACGCTACGGCGCATTCTGGGCCTACTATTCGCCCAAAGAAGTGCAAGTAACGAAAGACGCGACCGACATCTACATATGGGGTCGGAGGATCTTAGAATTTCATCGCTGCAAGCGATGCGGCTGCGTTACCCACTGGGAAGCGGTGGACAAAACGTACGACCGCATGGGCGTAAATGCGCGGCTGATGACTCCGGAGGTCCTGGCGCATGCGCGCATGCGCCAATTCGACGGCGCAAAAGGCGGCTGGAAGTCAAATTAGGACACTACCCGGCATTCGGCGCAACTTGCCGCACGTGCCGGGTGGCGATAGATATTCGAGTAATCATGCTTCGAACCCGGCGGGAATACTCTCTGGCGTCGAATCCGGCGGCATTTTCGCTCGTCGGCATCGCGCTGCTGATGGTTTTATCGTTTCCCGCTCTGCGCGCGAAAACTTTCACGCCGGTCTACAGATTGGTTCGGGTGGCAGATTCCACCGTGCGGCATACCTCGCTCAGGGCGAGCTCCGAGAATCATGCGCGACGCGACTGTCAGAGGCCGAGCGTCGTCGTTAGGCAGCTACCGATCATAATCGATCGTTTCGCGTTCGTGCGTGAGACATCCTGGACGCGCGTTCCTCCCGTGCGACTTCGATCGCGGTTCAAAGTACCGCGGGCTCGAACCGGACATTCCGACCTTTTCGCTTAAGTACCATCGGCAGACCGGGCTGATTCAGGACGCAGAAACTGACGTTCTGCGTCGTGCGTTGACAGAATTTCGCTCGTATTCAGGTAGCGAGAAAAGAGGATCTTACAATGAAGCTCTCACGATTCTTAATTCCATTGATCGGAATGATGCTGCTCGCGCTTGCGGGATGCAGCACCGCGTCTGCTCCGCAACCAACCCCGACATTATCGAAGGAGGAGCTGCTACAGCGTCTGGAAAAAGCCTACAAGTTCGATCGCGACAGTTCGACTGCCTATACGCGTTCCGCTCCGAGTCTCGACCACTTTTACAGCCGCAAGGCGGGCCAGGTGCAAGAAGTGATGGTGCGGCTCAACGCCGGCGGGGAAGTATCGCAAGACGATATATCCCATGCACTGGACAACAGTCTGGCCACGACGTTTGGCGAGTCGACCTTTTGAACGGGAGTCCTTGTGCAGAGGGTGCGGTCGCACACGGAATCAAGGAATGGATTCCGATAGTCCTCATGGGTTCCGCAATCGCGGTTGTTGCGGCCCACTGACGGCATGTCGAGGTGGAAGCAGAACCCTCACCCGCGCGTCACGGCTCTTCCCGAGCGGCTCCGTCTCTCTGGACGTGACTGTCGTTGGATTTTTTGCGGACGACAGATCTGCCAGATCGGCGTGATCTTGCCTGGCGACGGGAAATGCAGAATGGTGGTTTGTGGAGACGCTTTTGGCGTTTGGTTTTTCGAACCATGTCGTCGCAAGTCGATATTGCCGTCAGATTGCCTGAGGTTCCCGAGATATCGCTCCAGGAGCTGCGCAAGCGATTGAAAAGCGGGGCGGCTACTCTGGTGGACGTTTTGTCGCCGGAGTCGTATGCCACGGGCCATATTCCCGGTGCGGTCAGTCTTCCGTTGGAGCAAGTTCTGAGCCGCGCTCCGGAACTGCTTCCGGACCGTAACGCGGAAATCGTCGTTTACTGCGGGAAATTCACCTGACACCGCGCAGCGGAGGCCGTCGGCCTGCTCCTCGATATGGGCTACTCGAATGTGCGCGACTACCGCGGAGGTCTGGCGGAGTGGGCTGGATCGGGTGAACCGCTGGAAACCACCAGCGTAGCCGAAACTGGAACTGAATCACCGGCTCAGCCGACGGTAGGACCGCCGCTATTGTCTGAAGGCGCACTCGCGGGCACAGGATCGGCGCGCCTGACGAGCGCGCAGCGATGGAACGACGGCGTGCTGGACCTGATCGGGCGGATGTCGACGCTGCGGCTGTTCCTGATCTGGATTGGCGCGGTTCTGATTGCCAGTTTCGGCTACTGGCTGGGCGCGGTAATCGGAGAGCACGGCCTGGTGGAGCGCGGCGTTGCGCTCGGCGGAGACTTGAACGGCCTGGTCGATGCGCTCTACTTCAGCTTCGTGACGGCGACCTCGGTTGGGTATGGCGACATCGTGCCGATTGGTTTTGCGCGCGTGCTCGCAGTCATGGAGTCGGTCGCCGCGTTGCTGATCTTTGGCGCGGTGGTGGCAAAGTTCGTGTCGCATCGCCAGGACGAGCTGGTACGCGAAATCCATCAGGTGACCTTTGACGAACGGCTCGATCGGGTGCAGAGCAATTTGTACCTGGTGGTTTCCGAGCTGACCACGCTCACATCCAGTTGCGAAGCGGAGAGCCAGCCCGTGCAACACATCGCGACGCGGCTCGAAAGCGCAGTGCTGTTGTTCCTGGCAGAGTTGCGCACGACGCACGGTCTGCTGCATCAACCGCGGTTGATGGTGCAGGAAGGAGTGTTGTCGTCGATTCTGGCGAATCTGTCGCTAGCACTGGAGGGGCTGCGACAACTGCTCGCCTGCCTTCCTTCAGGATTTACCAGATCGCAGGCGCTGGAAATTGCGATCAGCAATGTGGTGCGTTTGGCGGAAGACATCTGCGGCCACTGCGTTCCCCACGAATACACTCCCAGGCTGGTGTTCTGGATGGATCGCATCCAGGCCACCGCCCGGCAAATCCGCTGAAAGCGCTTTCTTGTCGATCTTGGTCGCCAAGGCGGCGCTGCAGCGCGCCACCGCGGAATCGCTCAAGGGGATGTAGATTCATGGCCTGCGTGGCGGGGTGGAAGCAGAACCCTCACCCGCGCGTCACGGCTCTTGCGAAAAGGACCGCAAGAGCCGCACCGCTCGCCCTCTCCCGCAACTGAGCGGGCGAGGGACGGAAGAGCGCGGGCGGAAATGATTTGTGGACTATGGACCGTGGGTTCGAGCCCCTTGCCCGCTTGGTTGCGGGAGGGGATTAGCGGCGTGGCGCTTGCTCTTTTTTGCAAGCGACTATGACGCGCGGGTGAGGGTGCTGCGCCTTATCGGGCCGGAAGATCGGCTCCCAGCGGTTGTCGTCATTTCATAGGTCTTGTATAAGAAAATCTGTCACATGCGATTAGGCGGCTGCACCATCATTTGGCGGGGCCGCGGCCGAGAAGTCCTTACCGTTGCAGGAGGGAACAAGACATGGCCGATCTCGACATTCAAATCAAAGGCGGAACCGTAGTAGACGGCACGCGGGTGCCGCGTTATCGCGCCGACGTCTGGATCAAAGACGGCAAGATCGCGCAGATCGGCGGCCGCGCGCCTGGCTTCGCGAAAAAGGTTATCGATGCGGGACGTCTGGTGGTCGCGCCGGGATTTGTCGATCTGCACACGCATTACGATGCGCAAATCCGATGGGACCCGTGGTGCACGATTTCCGGATGGCACGGCGTTACCTCGGTGGTGCTGGGCAATTGCGGCTTCGGCTTCGCGCCGGTGAAGCCCGATTTCCGCGACCGATCGATGCTCACGATGACGCGCACCGAAGCGATTCCCTACGAATCGATGAAGGTGGGCATGCCCTGGGACTGGGAGACGATCCCCCAATATCTCGATTCGCTCGAGCGCGCGCCCAAGGGCGTCAATTGCATCCAGTATATGCCGACCGCATCGCTGATGACGTACGTGATGGGCCTCGATGCCGCCAAGACCCGTCCTGCCACCGACGCGGAGCGCACGGAGATGCGCCGCCTGCTCAATGAAGGCATGGATGCGGGGCTGTGCGGCTTCTCGATTCAGCGGCTCGGCAAGCATTCGGCGCAAGCGGACTTCGACGGCTCGCCGATGGTTACCGACACGATGTGCGATGAGGACATCCTGAATCTCGCGCGCGTGCTCGCCGAGCGCGACGAGGGCTTTATCGAAATCACGCAGGCAACAGGACACATCAAAGAGGATCTGAAATTCGTCGAAACGCTGGCCAGCACCGCGCGCCGTCCGATTCTGTTCCAGGCGATCACCGCCAGCACGCGCAACCCCGATATCCATCGCAAGAGCCTCGATTGGCTGCACAAGGCGCGCGACAAGGGACTGCCCATCTTCGGGCAGGGCGGAACGGTTCGCAGCGGCTTCGCATTCACGCTGGAGCACTGGAACCTGTACGACATGGCGCCGGCGTGGCGCGACATGCTAACCGGGACCAAGGAAGAAAAAATCGCCAAGATGCACGACCCCGCGATTCGCGAGGCGGTGAAGAGCGACCGCTCGATGTACGCGCTCGATAAGAACGCGCCGGGAATCGGCGGGCGGCTGGTAAAGCTCATCGTGCAGTGGGTCGAGAACAAACCTGAGCTGGAGAAGTACGTCGGCAAATCGCTGGGACAGATTGGACAGGAAGAAAACCGGCATCCGGTCGACGTGATGATCGAACTGTCGCTCGCAACCGACCTAAAGGCGGAGTTCCTGCAGCCGGAACCGCAGTTCAACGCCGAGTACAACGCGGAGATTATCAACAGCTCGATGTACACTTTCCCCGGCGTTTCCGACGGCGGCGCGCACACCAAGTTCTTCACCGGCGGCGCATTCACGACCGACTTCCTGCGTTGGATGGTCCGGGACGAGCAGCGGGTTTCGCTCGAAGAGGCGCACTATCGCTTGTCCGCTCTGCCGGCGCATGCGGCAGGGTTCCGCGATCGCGGCATTCTGCGCGAAGGCGCGGCGGCCGACGTCGTGGTGTACGACCTCAAGCATCTCGATATCGAACCGGACTGGATCGGCGAAGTTACGCACGATCTGCCGGGTGGTGAATGGCGCCGGGTGCAGCGCGCCCGCGGCTATCGATCGATTATCGTGAACGGAGTCGAAACGTTTACGGAGGATACGTGCACGGGCGCGACGCCGGGCAAGCTGTTACGCCACGGCCACGCTTGATCGTAGCGGGTTAGTCGGGGGAAAACGGGAGCGACATCTGCCGCTCCCGTTTCAGTTTTTTGAGATCGCAATACGGAGAGATAGAAAAAGATGGCTAGTCAGCAGCTTGCCAAGGTCCTGGAGATAGTCAGGTCGCAGCCTTCGAATCCGAACGCGAGCGTCGAGAAGATGCGCGCGGGAATGGAAAAGCTGGCAGAGCGGGTCGCACCGGATATCAAATGCGAGCCGGTGGATGCGGGCGGCGTCGCAGGCGAATGGATCGTCGCGCCGGATGCGGCGCCGGATCGCGCGATTCTGTATCTGCACGGCGGCGGCTACGTGATGGGCTCGGTGAATACCCATCGCGCGATGATCGCGCGAATCAGCCGGGCCGCGCAGGCCAGGGTGCTCGCGATCGACTACGCGCTGGCGCCGGAGAATCCGTTCCCGGCGGCGGTCAACGATGCGACGGCGGCATACAAGTGGCTGCTGAAGCAGGGCTACAAGCCCGCCAAGATCGCGATCAGCGGGGACTCCGCGGGAGGAGGGCTGACGTTTTCGGCCCTCATCGCGCTGCGCGATTCGGAAACGCCGCTCCCCGCAGCGGCAGCGCCGATCTCGCCGTGGACCGATCTTGCCGCCACTGGAGCATCTATTGTTTCACGCGCCGCGGCTGATCCGATGGTCGGGCGAGACGGGCTGGCGCCGATGGCGAAGCACTACACCGGATCCAACGATCCCAAGACTCCGCTGATTTCGCCGCTTTATGCGGACTTGCACGGCCTGCCGCCGCTTTTGATTCACGTTGGCGATGCCGAGATTCTTCTCGACGACTCCACGCGGATCGCAGAGCGCGCCAAGGCCGCGGGGGTCGACGTAACGCTCGAGGTGTGGCCGGAGATGGTTCACGTGTGGCACGTATTTGCGAAGATTCTGCCGGAGGGCCAGCAGGCGATCGACAGAATCGGCGAGTTCGTCCGCGGGCACACGGAGTGAAAAGCGCGGTCATTCTAAGGTTGATCGACCCCCTCATCCGGCGCGCAGCGCGCTGAGCGACCGGAGACATAGGTAACACTTTAGACCGGCAACATAGGTAACACTTTTTCGTAGTTTTGCTGGGAGGAGAGCGCGGGGGGCTGCCCCCCTCGCCGCGCCGGTGAATGCTGAGTTCGATTGGCGCACAGCAGTTTCAGAGTGACGCCATCGATGCTCCCAAGCCGCACCGGTCCGAAGTAGACCTCCGCGTTTCCGTCCTCGGTTTCAAGAACTCCTACTACCTC